>JAQWLJ010000045.1 GCA_029247365.1 Acidimicrobiales bacterium
GACGCCGACCTCACCATGGTGATGGGCGACACCATCAAGATCGCCGGTTGGTACGACAACGAGTGGGGGTACAGCAACCGGCTCGTCGATTTGACCACCCGAGTGGCCGGCTGATCGGCCAATCGAGACTGATCGACCATCTGGGGCTTTCGGATGAAAACCCCGCGAAAAGTAGCCTGGGGCCTACGTCTGGCAATATCCTCGCGCCTGTTGTCCGAATTGGGGGATTCGGACGACGACGGCGTCGCCCTACGGGGTGGCGCCGTCGTCGCGTATACCGGCAGACTCTTCACTTGTGAGTGACTCGCCCAAGGCATACGACGGATTCGGCGGCGACGTCGGACGGATTTTTTCGATATCGGACCCTGAATGGCCCGCGTTTCCAACCGCTCCTGCGGACGCGCCGAACGTGATCGTGATGCTCGCCGATGACCTCGGGTTCGCTGACCTTGCGTGCTTCGGCTCCGAGATCGACACGCCGAACCTCGATGCGCTTGCAGTTGGCGGGGTCCGTTACACCAACTTCCACGTGAACCCGATGTGCTCGCCGACGAGGGCATCGATGTTGACCGGGCTCAATCACCACATGGCAGGCATGGGGCATGTCGCGCACAGCGACCCTGGCTTCCCGGGTTATACCCACGAGTTGCGCGATGACGCGCTCACGATCGCCGAACTGTTCCGCGACAACGGTTGGGCGTCGCTGATGGTTGGAAAGTGGCATCTGTGCAAGGACGCCCATCTGTCCGACGCTGGCCCACGACACAGTTGGCCGCTGCAGAAGGGGTTCGAGCGGTACTACGGGATCCTCGATGGCTTCACGAACTTCCACCAACCCCACCGGCTTTACGAGGACAACCATCACATCCCGGTTGACCAATACCGCGACGACTACTACTTCACCGACGATCTGACCGACCAGGCGATCCACATGATCGATGAGGTCCGTGCGTCACATCCGGCGAAACCCTTCTTCCTGTATTTCTCGCACGGAGCCGTTCACGCACCGTTGCAGGCCAAGGTCGACGACATCGAGAAGTATCGCGGCTTGTACGACGCCGGCTGGGACGAGATCCGCCAGCAGCGTTACGAACGCCAAATCGAGATGGGTGTCATCCCGGCCCATTGCCAACTCCCGCCCCGGAACGCCGAGGAGGGCCACGCGGTTCGGGCGTGGGACGACCTCTCCGACGACGAGCGGCGGGTATTCGCCCGGTACATGGAGATCTTCGCCGGCATGGTCGACAACATCGACCAGAACCTCGGCCGGTTGCGGGCTCATCTCGAGGCGATGGGCGAGTGGGACAACACGATCATCGTGTTCACCTCCGACAACGGCGGCTCTCGCGAAGGACAGGAGCTCGGGACATCGGCGTACTTCCGAACCCTCGTCAGCCAGACGCGTCACGACACTCTCGACTCGGTTGACCTCGACCTCCCCAACCTCGACATGATGGGTGGTCCAACCACACTTCCGCACTACCCGATGGGATGGGCGATGGTGTCGAGTACCCCGTTCCGGCTCTACAAGATCAACACTCATCAGGGCGGTCACCAGGTGCCGTTCATCGTGCACTGGCCCAACGGCGTCGCTGCCAATGGCGAGGTGCGCACGCAATACCAACACATCACCGACCTGATGCCGACACTCGCCGAACTCTGCGGCATCACCGTGCCGACTATGAAGGGCGGCCGCTCGGTGCCGACCCCGGCCGGTTCGTCGATGGTGCCGACATTGGCTGACGCCGACGCTGCCTCCACCCACCCGGAGCAGTACTACGAGCAGATTGGCCACCGGGGCTTCTACCGCGATGGTTGGTCGGCGGTGACCTGCCGGCAGCCTCGGCGGTCGTTCGCCGCTGAACAATGGGAACTCCACAATCTCCACGACGACCCAACCGAGACCGTCGACCTTGCAGCAGAGCACCCCGAGAAGCTGTTGGAACTGCAAGAGGCCTGGGAGCAAGCGGCCTGGGCCAACCAGGTGTTTCCGCTCGACGAGGGCAACTACGTGAAGATGATGCTGCAGCCTCCAGGGAATGCGGTCCTGGCTGAGCCGGTCGTGTTCCGGCCGGGAATGCCGACCGTTGAACGCTGGCGTGCACTGCAGCTGATCTCAAGTCGGAGCTTCCGAGTCGACGTCGAGGTCGACATTGCAGTCGACGACGACGGTGTCCTCGTCGCCCACGGCGACCAGGGCGGCGGTTATTCACTTGCCCTCGACGGCGGACGCCTCGTGCACTGCCACAACGGGTACGGCGAGATGACAATCGTGGACTGCGGCCCCATCGAGCCAGGCCGGCGCACCATCACGCTCGACGTCGCCGACGTCGGCGACGTGACGTGGGAGCCGCGGGTTTTGGTCGACAATATCGAGGTAGGCGTCGCTGGAGCGGTCCCTCGCCTGATGGCCATGGCGCCGTTCGAGGGGATCGACATCGGTATCGACCGGCGGTCACCGGTCAACTGGGACCTCTACCAACGCAAAGGATCGGCCCGCTTCACCGGCACGATCCATCGCGTGACCTACACCCCTGGGGACCTTGCGCCCGACAACGGCAGGCAATACCTGCACATGCTCAAGGAGATGGGAACGAAATACGAGTGACGTTGCCTCGTGGCGGCGAGTCACGGGGTCGTTGTACCATCGGCCTATGGTCGTTGAGTTCGTAGACCCCCGCAGTGAGTCGGCGATCGAACCGCATACCTACGACCTCGCCGTCGTTCTTGAGCCCGGGATCACCGTGGGCCTGCTCGCCAACGGCTTCCCCGACTCGGTCGCCTTCCTCGACGCCGTCGCAGATGCCATCGCCGAACTGCGGCCCGAGATCGGTTTCTTCCGCTACAACAAGGGCGACGCGTCGGCCATCGCCAACGATGCCATGCTCGGCGACATCGAGGGTGCGTGTGCCGCGGTCGTTGCGGCGTACGGGCATTGAGGCAGCTGCACCACCGGCACCGTGCGTGACGGAATGAACGTGGCACTCCGAGGAATCCCGGCCGTTGCGCTGGTCACCGAGGAGTTCTGGGCCCAGGGTGACTTCATCGCAGCGTCGTTCGGCATGCCTGACGTGCCGCGGGTACAGCTACCACATCCCATTGCGGGCACCGGTGCCGAGAACCACCGTCTCGTGGCCGAGAACGTCGCGGCTGAAATCATTGACTCCCTCGAGCCGAGCGGTTGACCGAGATGCTCGAAGCTGCCGACGAGGCTGCTGCGCTCGAACGTCTGCACGACCTCGGCTGCACCGATGGTCTCCCCGTCGTCATCCCCACGCGACAGCGAGTTGATCGTATGGTGCTCGCCGTCGGCCATCCCGGCGAGGTCGCGCTGGGGACAATGGGCCCGCTCAACGGCGTTTGTACCGTCGAGAAGCTCGCGGTCGCTGCGGTGATGGCAGGCTGTCTACCCGACCACATGCCGATTGTCACCGCAGCCTCGTTGGCGATCATGGACCCCGAGTTCGACCTCGCTGAGATGCAAGGCACGACGCATGCCACGGCCCCGCTGATCATCGTGAATGGCCCTGCGCGCCAGATGTGTGGTCTCGCGTCGGGGTACGGCGCCCTCGGGCCGGGCCACCGAGCGAACGCTTCGATCGGTCGAGCGATCCGCCTCGTCATGATCAATGTTGGTGGCGCCCGTCCCGGTAAATCCGATATGGCGCTCCTCGGCCATGGTGGCAAGTTTGGTCAGTGCCTCGCCGAGGACGAGGAACACAGCCCCTTCACGCCACTCCACGTTGGTCGGGGTTCTGTCTTGTCAGACTCGGCGGTCACCGTCATCGGCACGGAACCACCCCAGTCGGTTGCTCACAGCGCCGGCTCCGATGTCGCACAATCTGCGGAACGGTTGCTTGACGTTCTCGCCGGTTCGCTTACCGCCCCGGGTACCAACAACAGCTGGCTCGGAGGTGGGCAGGCCGTTGTGGTCATCACGCCCGACCATGCTGGTGAGCTCGCGTCGGCTGGCCACGACCGATCCTCGATCGCTGCCGCGATCACCAAGCGTGCCCGTACCCGCGACGGTCGGCCCGCCTTCGGATCGCCGGACGATGTCCTCATCGTCGCGGCCGGTGGCGCTGGCCTTTACTCGTACGTGTTCCCCACCTGGTGTGCAGGTGGGCACCGCAACCGGGCGGTGAGTCGACCGGTCGAGATCGGGCATGCTTGCGCCATTCCCGGTGCCTGAAGCCCACAGGTCCTGGGTACCCCTTGCACGCAGCGGTTGAGAGGTTCGCGCAGGATCTGACCGCGACGGCACGCGCAAGCTAGACCGTTCGGCATGTACATCGGATACGACGAGCAGCAGGAAGCCCTGCGCCAAGAGCTGCGCGATTACTACGCCGACCTTCTCACCCCTGACATCAGGGAACAGCTGGCTGCAGAGGAGGGCTGCGGCCCTGTCCACCGCGAAATCGTCGGCCAGATGGGCCGTGACGGATACCTGACGGTTGGGTGGCCAGAGGAGCACGGTGGAAGGGGCTACAGCGCAGTCGAGCAGTTCGTGATGTTTGACGAGTCCGTTGCGATCGGTGCACCAATTCCGATGCTCACCGTCAACACCGTCGGCCCGACGATCATGCAGTTCGGGACCGAGGAGCAAAAAGACTTCTTCCTGCCAAAGATCTCGAACGGCGAAATCACGTTCTGTGTGGGCTACAGCGAGCCCGATGCCGGCACCGACCTCGCCTCGCTGCAAACTCGCGCGGTCCGAGATGGTGATGAATACGTCATCAACGGCCAGAAAACCTGGACCTCCCTCGCCCGCGACGCCGACTACATCTGGCTCGCGGCTCGCACGAATCCTGAAGTGAAGAAGCACAAGGGGATCTCGCTCTTCTGCATTCCGATGGACACGCCAGGGTTGTCGATCGAGCCGCTCGATCTGTTGTCGAGTCACAACATCAACCACACATTTTTTGATGACGTGCGCGTGCCGGCCTCGACCCGCGTTGGCGATGAGAACGGGGGATGGGGGCTCATCACCTCACAGCTCAACCGTGAACGGGTCACGATCTGCTCCAGTGGCATGGTGACCAAGGCCCTTGAAGAGACGGTCGACTACGCGAAGGCCGCCGAGCTCGCCAACGGTTCCAGGCTCATCGACAAGCCATGGGTGCAGCGAAATCTGGCCGAGGTTCACGCGGGTGTCGAGTTTCTCCGGCTCATGAACTGGAAGGTCGCCTGGCAGGTGGCGACGAAGATCGACGGCAAAGGCCTCGACGAGCTCGACATGAACGACATGACAACCTTCATCGCCGACTCGTCCTCGGTGAAGGTCTACGGCACGGAGTTCTTCCTTCGTGCCTACCGGCAGATGATGGAGATCTACGGGCCAGAGGCTGCTATCGCAAAGGGCTCGATCGGGCACCTGACCCGGCTCGAGATGCAATACCGCTCCGCTCTGATCCTCACTTTCGGTGGTGGAACAAACGAGATGCAACGAGATCTGATCTCCCAATTCGGGCTCGGCTATCCGAAGGCCGACCGGTAGGAGGCGCTATGGACTTCACCCTCAACGACGAAGAGCAGGCGATTTACGACCTTGTCGAGCAGATCATCGGCGATCACAGTACGAATGACCGACTGAAGCAGATCGCTGCGGCTGACGATCACGTCGACCGCGATGCGTGGGCCGCGCTGGCTGCAGCGGGGGTGGTCGGTGCCGCAATCCCCGAGGCGCACGGTGGGCTCGGCCTCGGCTATCTCGCTACGGCGATGGCGATCCAGGTCGCAGCGTCGCACGGTTCGCCGGTGCCGCTGCTCACGACATCGGTGATGGGCTCGATGCCGATTGCCGAGTACGGAACCGAGACGCAACGGGCCGCGTGGCTCCCGGCGATCGCCGACGGTTCGCTGCTTGCGGCGGCTGCGTTGCACGAGACGGGGACACCGCCGGCTAGTCCGTTGACCACCGCGCGAGCCGACGGTGACGGTTACGTGCTCGACGGTGTGAAGCCGATGGTGGATGGCGGCCTGCAGGCCAACGTGCTCCTCGTCCCGGCCCGGATGCCTGACCGCTCGGTCGGCGTGTTCTTGGTGCCGTGCCCCGCCGGTGGTGTCTCGTGTGAACGGGTCGAGGTGACTACCGGTCGCCCGCAAGCCCACGTCACGTTCTCGGGGGTAGTGGTCGGTGCCGACGCGCTGTTGGGCGGGGGCGCGGCCGACGGCGCCGAGATCGTCCACTGGATTGCCCGTCGCGCCATCGTTGCCATGTGCATGCAGATGGCGGGTGCGGCCCGTTCAGCGATCCGCCTCGCCGCTGACTACACCAAGGAACGACAACAGTTTGATCGCCCAATCGCAACGTTTCAGGCGGTGTCGAACCGAGCGGGCGATAGCTACATCGACACGGAGGCGATCACCCTCACGGCATGGCAGGCTGCGTGGCATATCGACCAAGGCCTCCCGGCTGATGAGAAGATCCACATGGCTGCCTACTGGGCGGCCGAAGGTGGGTTTCGGGTTGTGCACGCCGCTACGCATGTGCACGGTGGCGTGGGTGTTGACCGCGACTATCCGCTCCACCGGCATTTCCTGTTGGCCCGCCAGATCGAGCTCACTCTCGGCAACAGCGAGGAGCATCTCGAACGCCTTGGCCACTCGATCGCAACGTCGTAGGCCGGTCACCGTCCTCTTCGCGTACCCGGGTAGTCGCGCGGTCGGCCCACCTGGGCGTGGTGGCTGAGGTGAGCGGCTAGTCGATCACGCCACGGGCGCGAAGATCTGCGATCGCATCAAGGTCGAGCCCGAGTTCGGTGCCGATCACCTCGTCTGTGTGCTCCCCAAGCCACGGCACTCGTGTTTCGGGGCCTTCGGTCATTCGGCTGAGCTTGACGGGGTTGCCGGGGATCAGGACTGGATCACCGCCGTGCGGATCGTCCATCTCGACGAGCATGTGCCGCGCCGCCACGTGAGGGTCGGCGACGATGTCGGCGCTGGTGTAACTCTCGCCTGCTGCGATTCCTTCGGCTGCGAGCGTCTCGACCGCCTCAGTGTTGGTCATAGAGGCCGCCCACCGTTCGATGTCGGGTCGTATCACGGTGTTCATGTGGTCGCTCCATCCTTGCCGCGACGCGAGCCGTTCGTCGGTGAGCCAGTGGGGGTTGTTTGTGGTCTCCGCCAGCTTCTCCCACTGGTGTTCGCGAATGACCTGCACGATGAAATGGCCGGAACCGGCTGAGAAGGTTTCGATGATCCCGACCGCACTGTCGGCCTCGCCGGAAATTCCCATCGAGTGAAAGTTCGTCACGAGATCGGTCATTGCGATCGTGGCATCCATCATCGCGATGTCGACGTACTGCCCTTCGCCGGTGGCGTCGCGGTGACGAAGGGCGGAGAGCACCCCAATTACACCAAACAGCGCTGAACTGATGTCCCCGAGCGCGCCAACCGGGTTGACGATCGGGGGGCGCTCGGGGAGACGCTTGTACTCGTAGATGCCTGACATGCCTTCGACGATCGCGGCGTAGGCGGCTCGGTGCATGTGTGGCGAGGCAGGGTCGTTACCGAACCCGGAGACCGAGAGGTAGACGACCTCGGGGTGAACGGCGCGCACCGCCTCGTAGCCAATCCCAAGCCGCTCGGCAGTGCCGGCCTTGAAGTTCTCACAGACGATGTCGAACCCTCGAGCCAGTTCGAGCACGAGTTTGACGCCGGCTGGGTCCTTGAGGTTGACCGCCACCGAGCGCTTGTTGAGGTTGTTGCGCAGGAAGGTCGCCCCGACCCGCCGACCATCGGGGTCATCGACGGCAGGGAGCGATCCCCGTCCGCTGTCACCGGTGCCCGGTGCTTCGATCTTCACGACGTCGGCTCCAAGCCGGGCGAGCAGTTGGGTCCCGAACGGGAGGGCGGCCATCTGTTCGACGGCCAGGACCCGCACCCCGGTGAGGGGTTTTGGCGTGTCGGCGTGGTCTGCGTTGGCGGTGTCGCCGAGGCGCATGTGAGACATAGGCGAGAGGCTAGGTCGCACACGGCGCCGGAGGGCGATCGGCGCGATGCTTAGGCCAGGTTGTCGATCGCCTCTCGCAGCGCGTCGACGTGACGATCTTCGGTCCACGTCGAGCCGATCGACACGCGGATGAACCGGCGCCCGTTGGCACTCGACCCGACAATTGCGAAGCCAGCATCGTTGAGCCCGGCGACCAGTGCGTCGGTGGCGTCGTCGCCGTCGATATGCACGAACGAGACAAGCCCAAACAGCGTTGGCGCGATGACCTTGAAGCGATCGTCGTCGCGGAGCCACGCGTCAAGCCGCTGAGCCGAGGCGACGTGTCGCCGGATCATTGCTTGGAGTCCCTCGACGCCGAACGATCGCAGCACCCACCACAGCTTGAGGGCCCGGAACCGGCGGCCGAGCGGGACATGCCAGTCTCGGTAGTCGATGACCTCGCCGGTGTCGGACGCTGCGTTGCGAAGATAGGGCGGGACGATGCTGAGGGTGTCGATCAAGGGGCGGCGGTCGGCGACCCAGAAGATCGAGCAGTCGAAGTTCGTTGCGAGCCACTTGTGGGCGTTGAACGTGTAGCTGTCGGCCAACTCGAGGCCATCCTGGTGCACCCGGAACTCTTCACAAATCATCGCTGAACCGGCGTATGCCGCATCGATGTGAAGCCACAGCTCGTGCTCACGGGCGATCTCACCAATTGCTCGGACCGGGTCGACTGCAGTGGTACCCGTCGTGCCGACAGCTGCGCACACGAACGCCGGGGTCAAGCCAGCGGCGAGGTCGTCGGCGATGGCAGCGCGAAGGGTGGCGGGAGTGACGGCGAACTGACGGTCCACCTCGAGGAGGCGGACATGGCCGTACCCGGCGACGTTGCCGCCCTTCTCGACCGACGAGTGGGCCTGACTCGAGGTGTAGGCGACCATCGACTCGGCGGACGCACCGCTGCGTTGTCGGCAAACCTCGCGAGCGACGACCATCGCAGTGTGGGTTGAATCGCTGGCCGACATCTGCAGCACGCCGCCACCGGGGCCCGTCGTCTTCCAGCTCTGGGGGACCCCCGTCAGGTCGACGAGCCAGTCGAGCACGTGGGATTCGATCTCGGTCGCTGCCGGTGAGGTCGACCAAAGCATTCCCTGCACCCCGAGCCCTGCGGCTGCGAGCTCGCCGAGGATTGCGGGCGGAGACGACATCGCAGGGAAGAACGAGAACCAGTGTGGATGCTGCCAATGGGTCAGCCCGGGAACGACAACGTCGTCGAGGTCGGCGAGCATGGCTGAGAACGGCTCGCCCGTCGACGGGGCCGCCGTAGGGAGCTTCGCTCGTATGTCGCCGGGCGCGACCGGCTCTATGACGGGCCGCTCCTCGAGGCCGCCGAGATAGTCGGCGATCCAGTCGATGAGGGCGTGTCCGTTCCGGCGGAACTCGTCGAGGTCAAGGGGGTCGGTCACTCGCCGTAACGTTTGATATCGCCGACCAGCTCGCTGAATAGCGAGAGGACTTCACCGTCCTCGGCGTGCCGGCCAGTCTCCTTCTTCGAGTAGAGCATCTCGCCGTCGACGGTAACGTCGAAGACTCCACTGCCGCCCATCACAAGAGCAAGGCCAGTGATGACATGCTGATAGTTGGAGAGCAGATCCGAGACCGCGCTCACGGCGCGGGCTGAATAGTCTCAAGGAACGCAGTAGGTGATCTCGATCTGGTAGCTCATGTGGCGACTCTAGCCAGGCCCTAGGTCGAGATTGCGGCGTAGACCGCGCCGAGTGCCTCCCCAAAGACGCCCGGGGCAATGACGATCTCCACGCCCCGGCGACCTGCGCTGCAGTAGATCTCGTCGGCGGCGAGTGCCCATTCGTCGACGAAGGTCGGCACGGCCCGCTTCTGGCCAAACGGGCTAATCCCGCCGACCACATAGCCCGAGCGTCGTTCGGCTTCGGCAGGATCGGTCATGGTGGCTTTCTTCAAGCCAGCGGCCGTGGCGATGGCTTTGAGGTTGAGTCGGGTGTTGACCGGGATGACCCCGATTGCATGGCTGCCATCATCGAGGGTGACCATCAGTGTCTTGAAGACCTGCTCGGCGTCGACGCGGAGCCTCTCGACCACTTCGTCGCCGAAGGACGGGTGGTTTGGATCATGGTCGTATTCGACGATGCGGTGCTCGATTCCGAGGCTGCGGAGAAGCTCAACAGCAGGTGTCATGGTCCTATGCTGCCCTAAATGGCAGAGATCACCCTTCGCGGCAACCCCATCCAGACCAACGGCGACCTCCCCCCGGTGGGATCGAGCGTCCCTGACTTCACCCTGACCAAAGCCGACTGGAGTCCGCTCAGCAAGGACGATCTGGCCGGTAAGCACGTGGTTCTGAATATCTTCCCGTCGCTCGACACCGGCACATGCCAGCAGACGATACGAGCCTTCAATGAGCGCGCTGCGGCGCTCAAGGACACCACGGTTGTGTGCGTCTCCGCCGACCTCCCGCCCGCGGCGGCGAGATTTTGTGGCGCCGAGGGCATCGAAAACGTCGTCACCGGCTCTACCTTCCGCAGCCCCGACATCTTGCAGCGCTTCGGCGTGCAGATGACCGACGGCAAGATGGCCGCACTGGCGGCACGTTCGGTCGTGGTGCTCGATACCGATGGTTCCGTGCTGTACACCGAACTCGTGGCGGAACTTTCCGAAGAACCTGACTACGACGCAGCGATCGCTGCGCTCGGCTGACGCGTTGCCGGTTGGCCAGCGCTAGTTCTTGGTGAGCCAGGCCTCAGCACCGGACAACAAATAGTCAATGCCGTCTGACTGCTCGTCGTCGTCGCGTTCCTGGTCACCCATGGCGCCTGCGGCATATCGCACACGCACACCCTCACTGATGGCCGCAAGCCGCCAGTGCTGGAACGCGACGTACCAGGGGATGTCCGAGAGGTCGCGGTCGCTGCGAGCGGCGTAGCGGGCGACGACATCGCCGGCGGTGCCAAACCCTTCGGCCTTGGTCGGGACGTCGCCGAGCCGGCCGCGGGCGTCGGGGTCGTCGCCCCACCACATGACCATTCCTGCGAGGTCGGCCAGCACGTCGCCGAGTGTGCACAATTCCCAGTCGAGTACGGCAGCGATACTGCCGCCTTTTCCTGTCATGCAGTTGTCGAGTCGGTAGTCGCCGTGGACGATGCCGGCACCCTGCTGGGGTGGGATTCCCTCGACCAACCGAGTGTGAATTTGGTGGAACAGTGGGAGGTCACGGTCGGAGCCTTCATCGACTTGGCGTTTCCACCGTCGTAGCTGCCGCGCGCAGTAGTCCTCGGTGCGGCCGAGATCGCCCAGGCCCACCGCAGCAGGGGTGAGGGCGTGCAGGTCGACGAGCGTGTCGACAAGCGACTCGGCGAGGCCGCGGCGCTGGCCGATGTCATAGGCCTCGCCATCGGCCAGGTCGAAGATGATCTCGCCCTCGACGAACCCCATCGCATAGAAGTCAGCTCCATTGACCGCCGCGTCCTGGCACAACCCGATGGCCGGGGCAACCGGGACTGCCGTGTCGGCGAGCGCTGCGATGATGCGGTGCTCTCGGGCCATGTCGTGGGCACTCGCGAGCACATGGCCGGTCGGCGGTCGGCGCAGCACCCAGCGGCAACCATTGTCGTCGCTGACCTGGAAGGTGAGATTGCTGGCGCCGCCGGTGATCAGTTCGAAGGTCAGTGGGGGAGCGAGCTCCGGGATTCTGGTTGCCAGCCAGGCGGTAACCGGCCCCGGATCGATTCCGGTAGGAGCAGTGGACATCAGAGGCTCCCCGGAGCGAAGGTCTCGAGCAGGTTCCAGTCGGGGCGACTGCGGTCGCCGCTTGCATCGACCGCCTGGATACACACATGACTCGCGCCGGCATCGATGTGTTCTTGGAGCCGAGCGGCGATCGCGTTCTCATCACCCCAGGCGACGACGGCATCGACGAACCGAGGCGCACGGCCATCGATCTCCTCCTCGGTGAAGCCGAGACGAATCCAGCTGTTTCGGTAGTTCGGCAGCGAGATGTACATCTCAAGCTGCTCGTTGGCCCGTGCGTGGGCAATCTCGCGATCGCTCGTCAGCACGCACTTCTGCTCTACACAGAGCCAGGCGTCGGGGCCAACGAGCTCGCGCGCCTCAGCTGTGTGTTCAGGTGTGGTCCAGTAGGGGTGAGCGCCGGCGGTTCGGGCGGCGGCGAGTTCGAGCATCTTTGGGCCGAGTGCGGCGAGCACGATGGGTGCCATCGCTCCCGGGGTCATTGTGACCGCGTGATCGATGACGTCGAGGTACTCACGCATCGCGGTGAGTGGCTTGCTGTAGTCGAGCCCCCGCAGCGTCACCATCGGGGCGTGGCTGACCCCCAGGCCGAGGATGAAGCGACCCCCGGATAACTCATCGAGCTCGGTGGCCGCCATCTTGGTGCTCCACGCTGGGCGGTTGTGGATGCCTGCAATCCCAGTGGCGATTACGAGTTCGTCGGTTGCCAGCAAGAGGTTTGCCGAGTTGACGAATGCGTGGCGTCCTACCGCCTCTGGAATCCAGAGTGCCGAGTAGCCGAGCGACTCGATCCGCTGCGCCATCGTTCGAGCTTCGGCACTGCTGACGCCGTCGGTGAACTGCCAGACGCCAAACGAATTGAGTTGCGTGGAGAGTCGATCCAGATCTGCCATGGCCGCAACGATCGCAGTTGGCCGCGTCTCGCGCCAAGTGGCAGGGTCTCGGCATGACTTCTGCTGCTGCTGCGAACCGCGAACTCGACGTCGTGATCGTTGGCGCCGGCTTCGCTGGGCTCTACATGCTCCACAGGGCGCATGAGCTGGGTCTGCAGGCGGAGGCGATCGAGCGCGGCGATGGTGTGGGTGGCACCTGGTACTGGAATCGGTACCCAGGAGCCCGTTGCGACGTGCCAAGCATGGAGTACTCGTTCGGGTTCGACCACGATCTCGAACAGGAGTGGGAGTGGACCGAGAAGTACGCAACTCAGTCCGAGATCCTCTCCTACATCGAACACATCGCCGACCGGTTCAATCTTCGCGACGACGTCACGCTCTCGACCACGGTCGAGTCGTGCCGATTCGACGAATCGAGCGGCCGCTGGTCGGTTGCGACGAGCGATGGTATCGACCGCTGCGCCCGCTTTGTCGTGATGGCAACCGGGTGCCTGTCTGCCGCCAACGTCCCCGACATCGAGGGGCGCGACGGGTTTGGGGGCCGGACGTTCCACACGGGGCGCTGGCCACACGAGGGAGTCGACTTCTCGGGGCGGCGTGTTGCCGTGATCGGCACGGGAAGCTCCGCCGTCCAGTCGATCCCCTTCATTGCCGCCGAAGCTGACCGTCTCACCGTCTTCCAGCGCACCGCGACCTGGGCGGTGCCAGCCCACAACGAACCGCTTGACCCCGCGGTAGTCGCTGAGATCAAGGCCGACTACGCCGCGTGGCGGGAGACGGCTCGCGATTCGAGCAGCGCGTTCGGTGGCTACTACCCGAGGCGAGAGGTGAGCGCCCTTGATGCTGACGATGCAGAGCTTGCTGGGCAGTTTGACGAGCGGTGGGAGGTCGGTGGTCTCAGCTTCCTTCGTGCGTACAACGACCTGCTGCTCGATGAACAAGCCAACGCCACGGCCGCCGACTACATCCGCAGCAAGATTGCCGAGTTGGTCCATGACCCTGGCACCGCCGCCTTGCTCAGCCCGGACACGATCGTCGGCTGCAAGCGGTTGTGCGTCGACACCGACTATTACGCCACCTATAACCGCCCCAACGTACGGCTGATCGACGTCTCGTCTGATCCGGTCGAGCGGATCGATGCCACTGGCATAGTGGTCGACGGTGTGGTCCACGCGGTCGACGACATCGTCTTCGCAACCGGCTTTGATGCAATGACCGGTGCACTCGACCGCATCGCCATCGAAGGGCGTGGTGGGCGTTCGCTACGCGATGCCTGGTCGGCAGGCCCACTGACGTATCTCGGTCTCCAGATCGCCGGCTTTCCAAACCTGTTCACCATCACCGGCCCCGGAAGTCCCAGCGTGCTGACGAACATGATCGCGTCGATCGAACAGCATGTGGAGTGGATTATCGACGCCATCGAGACGCTTGATGCCGGCGGCATGAGCACCATCGAAGCGTCCGACGAGGCCCAAGCCCAATGGGTTGGCCACGTTAACGAGGTTGCCAACCACACCGTCTTTCACGGTTGCAGTAGCTGGTACTTGGGAGCGAACGTGCCCGGCAAACCGCGGGTATTTATGCCCCTGCCAGGTTTTCCTGAGTACCGGGCTGTGTGCGACGAGGTCGTTGCCGATGGCTACCGGGGTTTCGTCAGGACTTGACGTGTACCGGCAAATCGACCCGGGTCAGGACGTGTCCGGGTTCAGCCGAACGCGCCACCGTCGCGAAGCGCCTCGATGACGTCGGCAGACTTCCCGATCTCGGCCATGACCTCGTCGGTGTGCTCACCAACGGTGGGCGCCATCGTCGGACAGGGGAGCGGTTCACCGTTGACGAAGGCAGGGAGCGGTAGCTGTTCGCAGCCCAACGCTTCGGTCGGGTAGAAGCCCATCCGATGCTGGAACTGGGGGTCGTCGCCAATGTTGGCCGTCGTGTTGACCGGGGCGATCGTGGTGACGTGCTCTTCGGAGAAGGCCAGCCACTCCTGGCAGGTCCTTGTTGTGAAGATTGCTTGCAGCTCACGCTGGAGTTCGATGTTGCCCTTGGCGTGATCGGCGTACTTCGAGCCTGGCCACCGATCGAACAGATCCATGCGGTCGACTCCCTGGCAAAAGTTTCGCCAAAACGCCTGCTCGCTGGCCATGAACAGCACGTGGCCGTCGCTGGCTTCGTACATCTGGTAGCGGACGCCCTCCCACATGCCGGCCAAACCGGCCGGACGTCGTTCGTAGTTGTCGGCCGGGTTTCCCGTGACCTCGTCTTCGGGGCGTAGGTAGGCGCGTTCCGACTCGATGCGATACCAGTCCATGTAGGCCGCTGCGTCTGACTGAGCAAACTCCATCTCGCAGCCTTCGCCGGTCTCACGGGCTTTGATAATCCCGGCGAGGATGCCCATGGCCGCGACCATCGGACCGACATTGATGCCGACGTTGGGCATGGTGGGCGGGATGCGGCAGAACCCTTCGTCGTCGACGACCGGTTGCACGATCCCGGCCCAGGTGTCGTAGGCGATGCCATGGCTCGGCATGTCGCGGTAGGGGCCGGTGGATCCGTAGCCCGAGAGCGTGGCGAACACCAGCGTCGGATTGATCTCCTTCAGCACGTCGTAGCCGAGCCCGAAACTCGCAAGCGCGCCTGGCTTCTGGGCCTCGACCACCACGTCGGCGTCGCGGACGAGTTCCTTGTACAACTCAACGCCTTCGTCGCTCTTCAGATTGAGTGTGATGCTGCGCTTCCCTCGATGGGTGTGGAGGTGCAGCAGCGAGACGCCATCGATGATCGGCCAGGTCATCTGCCGGATGTAGTCACCCTGGGGCGATTCGACCTTGATGACATCGGCACCCAGATCTGCGAAGAAGGTGGCAACATGGCCGGGGCCGAGCAGACTCGACTCGATCACTCGAATGTTGCTGAGGAGCCCCGCCGCGGGCGACGCAGCAGATTCAGACATCGGGACCTCCAACCAGTTCCTGACGGACCGTCAGAAACTACTCGGATGGAATGCCCGGTGACACGTTCTGGTTACACCAACGGTCTGGGAGGCTGTGGGTATGGAGATCTTGGACTCGGTTCTCGACATGATCGGGAAGACGCCACTGGTGAACCTCAAGCAGGTGGCCGCCGACAAGCTGTGCCGCGTCGTCGTGAAGGCCGAAATGATGAACCCGGGCGGTTCGTCAAAGGATCGACCTGCGGTGACGATGATCGATCACGCCGAACGGGAAGGCTTGCTGAAGCCCGGGGGCACGATTGTCGAGCCCACGTCGGGAAACACCGGCGTCGGTCTTGCCATCGTTGCTGCGCAGCGCGGCTACCAGTGTGTCTTCGTGATGACCGACAAGGTCGCGCCTGAGAAGGTCGACCTCCTGCGGGCATATGGTGCCGAGGTCGTGGTGTGTCCGGTTGCGGTCGCGCCCGACGATCCTCAGTCGTACTACTCGACCGCCGAACGCCTGGTGAACGAGATTCCCGGCGCATACCGGCCGAACCAATACCACAACCAGACCAACCCGCTGTCGCACTATGAGACGACAGGTCCCGAGATCTGGCGCCAGACCGACGGGACCATCACCCACTTCGTTGCCGGTGCCGGTACCGGTGGCACCTTGTCGGGTGTTGGCCGCTACCTGAAGGAACAGAACCCGGCGATCCAGGTGATCGCCGCCGATCCCGAGGGGTCGGTGTACTCCGGCGGCTCCGGTCGCCCGTATCTCGTCGAGGGTGTGGGCGAGGACTTCTGGCCCGACACCTACCACGGTGATCTCGTCGACCGGGTCATCCCGATCAGCGATGCTGACTCGTTTCTGATGGCTCGCCGGGTGAGCCAGGAGGAGGGCCTTCTCATCGGTGGTTCCTGCGGGACAGCCGTTGCAGCGGCGCTCAAGGTCGCCGACGAATGCGGGCCTAATGACCTCATTGTCGTCCTCACCCCGGACTCGGGACGCGGCTACCTCTCGAAGATCTTCAACGACCAGTGGATGGCCGGCTTCGGGTTCCTCCGTGCCGACGGGCCGGTGGTGGCCGATGTGATCGAGAGCCGTTCGAGTGGTGTTCCCGATCTGCTCTACGTGCAGCCCCACCAACTCGTGAGCGAAGCGGTGGCGATCATGCGTGAGCACGGCGTCAGCCAACTCCCGGTTGGAAAAGGTGCGATGCCGCTCGCGGCCGCCGAGATAGCGGGCTCGGTCAGTGAGCTTCGCCTCATGGAGCTGGCCTTTGACACCGACGCGGTGCTCGACAAGACCGTCGAGGACATCATGGCCCCAGTCCTACCTACGATCGGGGCCGGCGAGCCGGTCGCCCTCGCAGTAGAGATGCTCGAGTCCTGCTCGGCAATGCTTGTGCTCGATGGAGGTCGCCCCCGGGCGGTCATCTCGTCAAGCGACGTCCTGAACTTCCTCTCCTCGGCCCAGGAGGGCTGATTACCATGGCTGATGACATCTTTGCCGACGCGACAGCGTTCGGATTCGAGACCCGCGCAATCCGAGCTGGGCAGCGCCACGACGCAGCGACTGGCGCCGTGGTCACGCCGATATCGCTTGCAACGACGTTCGTGCAAGAAGAACCCGGCGTCCACCGCGGTTACGAGTACTCACGTACCAACAACCCAACTCGTCAGGCACTTCAGGAATGCCTGGCATCGCTGGAGGGGGCCGCCCACGGACTGGCCTTCGCGTCCGGCATGTCGGCCGAAGACACCCTGTTGCGCACACTGTCGCCTGGCGACCACATCGTGCTCGGCAACGACGCCTACGGCGGCACATTCCGCCTCATCTCCGCGATCCTTGCGCCGGCGGGCATCGAATGGTCGGCTGCCGACCTCACCGATCCCGCCGAGCTCCGCGCTGCGATGCGGCCCGAGACCAAGGTCGTATGGATCGAGACGCCGACCAATCCACTACTGACCGTCGTCGACATCGCCGCCATCGCCGAGGTAACGCACGCCGGTGGAGCAAAACTCGTCGTCGACAACACCTTCGCCACGCCGTATCTACAACAGCCTCTCAATCAGGGAGCCGATGTGGTCGTCCACTCGACCACGAAGTACTGCGGGGGCCACTCCGATGTTGTCGGCGGGTTCGTCGCCACGAACGACACCGAACTCGCCGAGCGGCTCGCCTACCTCCAGAACGCAATTGGGGCCGTGGGATCACCTTTCGATAACTACCTCACGCTGCGGGGCCTCAAAACGCTCGCCGTTCGGATGGACCGGCACTGCGAAAACGCGCGGGCGGTCGTCGACCTCCTGCTTGGCAGCGACAAGGTCACCCACGTGCTGTACCCAGGCCTGCCCGACCATCGAGGCCACGAGGCTGCGAGTCGTCAGATGAAAGACTTTGGCGGCATGGTGTCGTTCCGGGTCAAGGGTGGGGCCGATGCGGCCATGCGCCTCACCACCACCACCGAGGTTTTCTCGCTTGCGGAATCGCTCGGCGCGGTTGAGTCACTCATCGAGCATCCCGGTGTGATGACGCATGCATCGGCGGCGGGGTCCGAACTCTAGGTGCCCGCCGACCTTGTACGGCTGAGCGTCGGCATCGAGTCCACCCTGGATCTGCTCGATGACCTGGGTCAGGCCCTCGAACGTCTCTAGTTGGGGCGTCATACAATCCTCACATCTGCCGCCGATAGTGCGGGTGTGATCCAGTTCAACTCCACCCGCGAAACCGTCGCGTTCCTGGCTCGGCGGGCCACCTGGGGACTGGTCCCCGGTGAACTCGACGAACTCGAGGCGCTTGGCGTTGAGGGCACGATCGATCTGCTCGTCGACCCCTCCGGCGCTGGTATTGCGGAGGAACCGTCGGCGTGGGCTGACTGGGAGTACACCTATGACCAGTCCGATCGAGATTTGTCTCGGGCACAGACCCTCGAGGCTCTCGATCGGTGGAGGAACCGGCTGCAGACCACCCAGCGTCCGCTCGACCACCAGCTTGCCTGGTTCTGGCACGACCACTTCGCGGTGTCGCTCCAGGTCGTTCGTTACGTGCCGGCGATGCTCGACCATCTCGACCTTTGCTGGTCGCTCGGCCGGGGGGACTTCCGGAAGTTGATCCGAGCGGTCACGACCGACGCCGCAATGCTCGTATTCCTCGACGGGACGACGAGTACCGGAGCTGCACCCAACGAGAACTTCGGGCGCGAACTGCTCGAGCTGTACACCGTAGGGATCAACAACTTCAACGAGGCCGACGTCAAGGCTGCAGCGGTTGCGCTCACCGGTTGGAACGTCCGGCCCCGTTTTGGCTGGGACACCCGTTTCGTACCGCGCCGCCACGACGACACGCCCCAGACGCTGCTCGGGGTTGAGCGCGTCCATGATGTCGACACGACCGTTGCCGCAGTCGCGTCGAGTCCGGCTTGCTCGGTGTTCATTGCATCGAAGCTGGGCCGCTACTTGCTTGGCGACATCGATAATTCGACGATCTTTGCTCTTGGCTCGACGTTCGAGGCCGCCGATCTCGACATCGCCACCCTGGTGCGTGCGACCCTCGCAGCTGGTGCTGCGGGCAAGGCCACACCCATGGTGATGGCCCCGCTGCCCTGGCTGCTGCAGTCGATCAAGAGCACCGGTGCGCTCGTCGAAACCAGCTCGCTCGCCCGCGCGCTCGGTTTCCTTGGTCAACCCCTTGCGAATCCGCCCAACGTCGGGGGCTACCCGGGAGCATCTACCTGGCTGGCGTCGTCAGCAACGGCTGCTCGATTCTCCGTTGCGACCGCGTTGGCGACCAAGGTCCCAGCCGAATCGCCTGCCTTGGTCGCCGCTCGAGGTGGCGACTGGGCCGGCCTAGCCGACCTCCTCCTACGCCCCACGGGATTTTCCGAACCCACGCTGGCTGCGCTCGATGATCTCGATGATTCCGTCACCACTCGACCAGGAGAGGGGGCGCTCGCCCTCGCGCTTGCGTCGCCTGACCTACTGATCGCCTAGGAGTCGACGATGCCGATCTCTCGAAGAACTTTTCTCGGCGGAGCCGCCGGCACCGCTGCGGCCGGAGGTGGCGCATGGGCGACGCTGCTGCGCGGCAGCGTTGAAGCGGCCAGCCCCACGTTCTCGAGTGCGACCGCCCCCCTCGCCTCGACAACGACCACCGCAGCGATCGCAGAAGCCTCTCAGGCAACGAGGGCTCACCTCTCGGTAACCGACCGAGTGCTGGTCGTTCTCGAGATGGCCGGAGGAAACGACGCCCTCAACACCCTTGTACCGGACATCGGCAGCTACCACGACGCTCGCCCGCAACTCGCGCTCGGTGATGGTGATCTCGTGACCCTCAGCGGAACCGATTACGGACTCCACCCGGCCCTCGGAGGGCTTGTTCCCTTCTGGGACGGCAAAATGATGTGCGCAGTCGCCGGTGTCGCGATGCCCCAACAGTCTCGTTCGCACTTCCAGGCAATGGACGCCTGGCGGTCGGGGGTGCCTGGGGCGCCATCACAGACTGGTTGGCTCGGGCGTTGGCTCGACCTGACGATCGACGCCGAGCGGAACGGTATCGATGATCCGCTTCGGGCTATCGCGCTGGGGGGTGGAAGTCAGGCGCTGGTCGGAGTCAAGACCATGGCAACCTCGATCAGGAATCCCTCCCATTTTGGGCTCATCACGCAGCCGGGAACCGATGCAGATGCCCTGATTGCGGCCTTCCTTGCCACATCGTCGCCGCTGGTCGCCGAACCAACCCTTGCCGCTGCACAACAGGCGATCCCGGGCACGCTCGATGCGGTCACCCTGCTCGCGGCAGCGTCCTCTGACGAGGACGAGCTCGGCTTCATCAACCAAACACCTGGTGCCGGGCAGCCAGCAGTGGACCTGCTGGCAACCGCGGCCCGGATCATCGAGATGGGAATAGGAACTCGGGTCCTCACCGTGAATGTGGGCGGATTCGACACACATGCGGGCCAGGTCGACAACCACGATGCCCTACTGCGCGACGTTGGGCTCGGCCTTGAACAGTTCTTTGCCCGTCTCGAGGAGTCGGGCGACCTGGATCGGGTCATGGTCATGACCACGAGCGAGTTCGGTCGGCGCGTCCGGGAAAATGGCTCGGGTGGAACCGATCACGGCAACGGTGGTCTCCAATTTGTGTTCGGTCCGGCGGTGAGTGGTGGGGTAGTCCACGGCGAGTACGGGCTTGGTTTGCTCGACGACGGAGACATCCCCCTCGCGATTGATACTCGATCGGTCTACCAGGCCGCTCTGGAATGGGTGGGTGGCGACGGTGCAGGGGACGGTGTGTTTGAGAATGCACCCGCACGGTTGGCCATCTGATCAGGACTACGGTCCCCTGGGTGGAACGGGGACTGCGTCTTTCACTGCTGATCGCAGGAATCGGCGGCCTTGCGATGCGCATCCGGATACTGACTGGACCGCTCGGCGAACTCGACGCAGATGAGGCGGTCACCGCTCTCATGGCCGAACGAATGCTCGACGGAAAGCCAGCGCTGTTCTACTGGGGCCAGCAGTACGGCGGCACGATCGATTCAATCCTGACGGCCCCCGCCTTAGCCGTAACCGGTTCGGCGGTGTGGGCCGCGAAGGCGGTGATGATTGCGTTCCAACTGGTGGCGTGCCTCGTCGTGTGGCGAATAGGCCGACGGATCTACGACGAGCGTGCTGGGTTGGTTGCTGCGGCGGTGTTCTGGGTGTTCTCACCGGCCGTCGTCTGGTGGTCCACGAAAACCCGAGGTTTCTACGGCGCTTCCCTCGTGCTGAGTCTTCTCGCCATTTTGTTGGTTGTGCGCCTCGTGCAACGCCCGGCCAATTCCGAAGAACGAGCGGATCGCAACGACCTATTGGCGATCGGTTTCGTCGTTGGGATCGCATGGTGGACATCGCCGATTGCGTTCTTCTCAATCGGCCCAGCGGTGCTGGTCGGGCTGGTGCAACGGCGCAATCTGTGGCCCGATCTCCGCATCACGATCATCCCGTTTGTACTCGGGGGCATACCGTGGTGGGTGTTCAACCTGCTGAAGGGCTTCAGTTCGCTCGAAACACCGGCGGAAACTACCACCTCGTACTGGGACCGGCTCGAGGGCTTGGTAACGGTGATGGTGCCGATGCTGACCGGGCTACGCCAGCCCTTCTCGGCAGACTGGGTGCTCGGGACAGCTGTCGCTGCGGTCGTGTTGAGCGCCGTTGTGGTCGCTGCGTGGAGGTTGCGGGACCGGAGTTGGGTCCCCGTCGTCGTCATCGTCGGCTACCCGCTGGTGGCTGCGGTCTCAGCTACCAGCGAGTACGTGGGCGAGCCGCGCTACGGCTATCTGCTCGCTCCCATCATCGCTTTGCTCGTCGGTGGGGTGTCCACCCGGTCACCGATTGCGAGCGCGCTGGTGCCGGTGGCGCTCTTCATGACGACCGTCTTCGGGGTTGGGGCGCTCACCGATTTGGGCGTCGAGCGCCGGCTCGACAACTACGACCTTGCTCCGCCTGATACGGCGCCACTGATCAACGAACTTGAGGCGCAAGGCGTCGACGTGCTGTATGCCGAGTACTGGCTGGCGTACCGGATCACGTTCGAGTCGGACCTGATCGCAGCCCCGACCTCCTCGTCGCGCGACCAGAAGATCCTCGAGGTGGCCCTGGCGGCCGATCGCCCGCCGGTTGCGTTCTACCGAGACTCAGAGTCACTGCACGAGTTCGTCCGTGTCTTCGGCACCGATCCCTTTGAGCGGGTCGATCTCGACTACTTCGTCGTGTTCATCCCCCGGTAAGCGCGCGCGGGGGCTCAGGTCTGTTTTTCGAGAATTGGGGCAAGCGTTTCGAGTTCGGCGTGCCAGTCGGTCGGTTCGGCGAATGGGAGCAACACGAACTTGGTTGCACCCACGTCGATGAATGCATCGACCATGTCAGCGAGCGCTTCGTGGCTAGTGGCGACGATCTCTTCGGGCTTCGCATCGGGCTGGCGGACCGTGATTCGCTCGAGTGCAGTGGTCGGTAACTCCGTGCCCGGCGGGAGATAGGGGATCAGGACGCCGTAGTGACCGCGATCCATGTTGCGTCCGGCAGCAGCGGCTGCGTCCTCGATCGTCTCGATGCCAGCGGCAACGCTCGTCGGCGTAGCGAAGCTTGCAAGCCAGCCGTCGGCAAGCCGACCGGTGCGTCGCAACTCCGATGGGGCCTGACCGCCAAGCCAGACCTCGAACGGGTGCTGGATCGGCTTGGGGAGCACCCGGGCTCCGGTGAACGAGAAACGTTCGCCTTCGTGGTCAACGACGTCCTCGGCCCAGAGTCGACGCATGAGCGGCAACGCCTCGTTGAGCCACGGCGCTCGGTCCTTGCGGTCAACCATGAAGGCTTGATGCTCAGCGGTGTTGGCAATGCCAAGACCGAACGCCGGGAGGCATCGGCCACTACTGACGACGTCGAGGCTCGCGAGCATTTTGGCCAGGAGGACCGGGTTGCGGCCAGGGACAACGGAGACGGCAGGACCGAACTTGAGGTTCTCGCTTCGGCCCGCCACGTATGCCATGGCGACGATGGGATCGAGCTGCACCGAGTTGATGCGCTCAGGGAACCACAAACTGTCGAACCCAAGCTTGTCGAGGTCATCGACGACCCGTCCGAGCCCGCCAATGTCCTTCTTCGCTGAGGGATAGAGGGATGGAACCGCTCCGAGGCCATACCCGATCCGAATTTTCATAATCCAGACCTTGGCATAGGCGCGGCGCGATCGCCTAGGCGTTCTCTTCATGGGCGGCGCCTTGGTCACCGTGGATCGGTGGCCGGGAAGCGGTTGTGTTGAGCTTGGGCCTGTGGGGCACGCCTGGTTCGAGCGGGGAGGCGTCCGATATCGCAACATTCGGTGAACCAGGCTAGGAACCGCGGCCGCGGTGTGTGGCGGCGTCGTGCCGATGGCTCGCATCGAGCGCACCGATACCCTCCGGCCGGTGACTGACGAGCAGCCGATCTTCATCCCCGACGGCGACCTGCTGATCCCGCAGCCCCAGGCGGCCGGGCCATGGTTCCCGGGCGTCCAGCACGGTGGGGCTATCGCTGCGCTTGTGGCCCGAGCGGTTGAGGGGGTGCCGAGTTCGGTCCCGATGGTGACGACGCGGCTGTCAGTCGACATGAGTCGGCGAGTCCCGATGGGCCCGACGAAGGTCGAGACTGATGTCGTGCGCAACGGTCTGCGGCTCCAGGCGGTCGAGTGCCGCTACGTGGTCGACGGTGAGACCGTCGGACGAGCCTCGGCAATGCGGGTCCGCGAGTCGACTGGGATCAGTCCACCGATCGACGCACGGCCGGGCGATGAAGCGCTTGATTCTCCAGCGTCATACCCGACGTACGACTCGCCGTTTCTCAACGGGATCACAGGCTTCTTCAAGACGTTCGAAGGCCGTCAGCGCGTCGGCGAGGCTGAACACAGCGGCTTCGGCACGATGTGGATGCGGGCCACACAGCCGCTCGTCGCCGGTGAACCCAACGATCCGCGCGTGATGGTCGCTGCCGTTGCGGACATGATGCCGAGTGGCGACTACGGGATGGACTACGAGAAGTACATCTCGATCAACGCTGACCTGGTCGTGTCGCTGGCTCGGCCACCAGAGGGGGAGTGGTTGGCGTATCGCTCCCGGGTACGGGGTGAGGGAAACGGCTACGGCCAGGCTGACGCGGCACTCTATGACGAGCGTGGGTTCGTTGGCCGGGCCCTGAAGAGTCTGCTGGTCGACCTGCGCTGAGCGCAGACGAACGCCGTGAAGGCGTTTCGAGAGCGCGGTTGTCGTCGGATTGTGAACAGAGTGGAGCTGTCGACCTGCGCCCTGACCCAATCGGTCTAGCCCGCAAGCACGAAGGTGGTGGCCACAACCTGATGGTGTGCGCTCCGGCAGCAGGTGTGACCGAGGCACTCCCCGCTAGCGCAGTTTTACCGGGGTGGTCACTTCGGCATAGAAGTCGTTGCCCTTGTCGTCGACCACGATGAATGCGGGGAAGTCCTCGACCTCAATCTTCCACACCGCTTCCATTCCGAGCTCGGGGAACTCGAGGACCTCGACATTGCGGATGGAATCCTTCGCAAGCCGCGCCGCCGGGCCACCGATCGAGCCGAGGTAGAAGCCGCCATGAGTGGCGCACGCCTCGGTGACCTTCGTTGAGCGGTTGCCTTTGGCGAGCATGACGAACGACCCCCCAGAAGCTTGGAACTGCTCGACGTAAGAGTCCATACGGCCTGCCGTCGTAGGACCGAACGAGCCCGATGCATAACCGTCGGGTGTCTTGGCCGGGCCGGCGTAGTAGATCGCGTGGTCACGGAGGTACTGCGGCATCGGCTCGCCGGCATCGAGCCGTTCCTTGATCTTGGCGTGAGCGATGTCGCGGCCCACCACAAGCGTGCCGGTAAGGCTGAGGCGGGTCTTGACCGGATACTGGCTCAACTGGTTGCGGATTGCGTCCATCGGCTGGTCCAGATCAATGGCAACAACCTCATCACTGAGTTCATCATCGGCCATCTCGGGCAGGAAGCGAGCCGGATCCATTTCGAGCTGTTCGAGAAAGACCCCCTCGGCTGTGATCTTTGCCCGGGCCTGGCGGTCGGCCGAGCAACTCACCGCGAGCGCAACCGGGTTGGATGCACCGTGACGGGGGAGGCGGATCACGCGTATGTCGTGGCAGAAGTACTTGCCCCCGAACTGGGCGCCGATTCCGAACTCGCGAGTCTGTTCGAGGATCCGCTGCTCCCAATCGATATCGCGGAAGCCGTGGCCGGTAGCGGCATCGCCGGAGGTGGGGAGCGAGTCGAGGTAGTGCGCCGACGCGTACTTGGCGGTCTTCAACGCGTACTCAGCGGAGGTGCCGCCGACGACCAGTGCGAGATGGTACGGCGGGCACGCCGACGTGCCGATCGAGCGCAGCGATTCGTCGAGGAAATCGACCATTGCAGTCTCGTTGAGCAGCGCCTTGGTCTCCTGGAACAAGAACGACTTGTTGGCCGAGCCACCGCCCTTCGCCAGGAAAAGGAACTCGTAGCTGTCACCCGGCTTCGTGTAAAGCTCGATCTGGGCTGGAAGGTTGTTGCCGGTGTTCTGCTCTTCAAACATCGAGAGCGGCGCGAGCTGGGAGTAGCGCAGGTTGGTTTCGGTGTAAGTGTCGAAGACCCCCCGGCTGATCGCTTCAGCGTCGTCGGCAAAGGTGACGACCCGCTCACCCTTCTTACCCATGACGATGGCCGTACCGGTGTCTTGACACATCGGAAGCACACCAGCGGCGGCAATGTTGGCATTGCGGAGCAGTTCGGTGGCTACGAACACGTCGTTCGGTGAGGCCTCCGAGTCGTTGAGGATCGATGCCAACTGTTCGAGGTGCTCGGTCCGCAGGTAGTGCGCGATGTCATGCATTGCCTCGCGGGTGAGTGCTTGGATCGCCGATGGCTCGACCTTCACGAACGTCTGGCCCTCGGCTTCGAACGATGACACGCCTTCGGTGGTGACAAGGCGGTACGTGGTGGTGTCGGGGCCGGTTGGAAGGAGATCGGAGTAGGCGAACTCGGTCATACGCTCACGGTACCCGCCGGTAGGGTCCGGCCCATGAGTCGGGACCCCGAGGAGACGATCAGCGCAGTCGCCCATGCGTTTGATCCCAGCCGATGGCGGAAGCGCTCGCTGGTGATCGCGTCGGCGCTGCTGCCGGTCGTGCTCGGTGTGACGGTGCTCCAGCGCGCGCTGGTCGCCGACTCAGCGGCCGAGTGGGCGTTGGTGGCCCTTCACGGCGCAACGGTGGTTGTGATCGTTCCGCTGCTGCTACGACTCGCTTGGCGCGACTGGCGGGGTGCTCAGGCCGAGATCGGGGTGCCAGAGTAAGTCGCTGGGTCGCCTGGCGACGGCATCGGCGGGCGACTCCAGTGCGAGAGCTCTGCGACGGCTTCGGTGACCTCCCGCCACGCCGCACTGTCCCAGCCTTCGGCTTTGGCGGTTACCTCACCGTCTTGACGGACCAGCAGGAGGGCGGGAGCGCTCTCGACGCCGAGTGCCTTGGCTGCGTTGCGCGACGGGTCGGCAAAGCTCAGGAACTCGTTGGCGAATGGGCCGAGATACGTCTTGGCGTCGTCGACGTCGCAGGTGACGATCCAGCAAGGCCGGCAGCCCGCACTCTTGAAGTGGGTGAGAACCCGATGGGCTGTGTCGAGAATCCACGCACTCTCGTTGGTGTAGGGGTCGAGCACGACCGGCACCAGCGGGAAGGTGGTCATGAAGTCGCCGAGGGTGCGTGTCTCGCCCTCGAGCGGCGTCAGTTCGAGATCCAGATCAGCGGCCACGAGAGGGAAAGCTAGCGCAGCGTGAACCCGGTCCGTCGCATCGGGACAGTGGTGGATACGATCGCCGTCGGTGCATCCGATCGAGCGACTGCGGTACATGGCTCGGGCGGGCGATGTCGGAACTTCGTCGCTCGTCTACGAAGCTGCGATGGCGCTCGGCGCGGTCGCCCACGATCGCTCCGAGCTCGTGCTTGCATGTCGACAGTTGATCGAACACCGACCGTCGTCAGGGCCACTCGTGTGGCTCGCGGCGCGCATGCTCACCGGCTCCGACCCAGGATCCGAGGGCTGGGATGCTGCCGAGATGATTGAGCGCGACAAGACTGACCGTGAACTCACCCACGCCCTTCCTGGCGACACCGGGGTTGTCGTCATCGGTGGCGGTGAGCTCGTGAGTCGGGCTCTACTCGCTCGTGGCGATATCGAGGTCTTCGTTGCGGACACCGTGGGCGACGGCAATGGACTGGTCCACCGTCTCGATATCGCCGACCGCCTCGCCGTCGATGTCCCGCTTGCCGGCATCGGGCAGGCGGTCCTGCAGTCCGATCTCGTCGTGCTCGAGACCGGCGCCCTCGGGCCGGAGTCGGCGATCTGCAACATTGGCTCGCTCCAGGCTGCGGCGGTGGCGAACGCAGCCGGGATCCCTATCTGGCTTGTCGCCGGGGTCGGGCGTTGCCTCCCGCAGCGCATGTGGGAGCCGCTGCGCGACATGGTCATCACCGATGAGCCGTGGGAAGACTTGCACGAGGTCGTGCCGATCGACCTGATCACATCGGTCATCGGGCCTGGAGGGCCCATCCCTGGGCCGGAGGCGAAGTTCCGAACCGACTGCCCCGTCGTGCCGGAGCTCTTCAAGTGAGCCGACGCCAGATCCACTTTGCGCTCGCAAGCGTCATCGCGTTCGTCGTGGGGATGTCTGTGCAGCTGGTCACCCGCAGCGACGACAACGGGACCGCTGCGAAGGCCGTAAGCGAGACGACCACCACCTCCACGTCGACCACCACGACCACGACGACGACCACGACGACGACGACCACGACCACACTGCCTCCTCCTCGCACAGCACGCCTGCTGTTCACTGGTGATCTGCTTCCCCATGGTGCGGTGCGGCGTGCGGGCGATATCCATGCCGACCCGGGTTGGGACTTCACCCCGCTGTACGCCGAAGTCCGACCGGTCATTGAGGGGGCTGACCTCGCCATCTGCCATCTCGAGACGCCAATCTCGATCGACGACACCAACCTCACCGGCTACCCGGCGTTCAATGCGCCCCGCGCATTCGCCGAGGCGGCCCGCGACGTTGGTTACGACGGCTGCTCGTTGGCGTCGAATCACAGTTACGACCGCGGGGCGCGGGGCGCGATCAACACCATCACGGTGATGCAGGAGATCGGTCTGCCCTATGCCGGACAGGCGGCCAGTGAGGAAGAAGACCTCGCACCGGTTTTTTACACGGTGAATGGCATCGTGATTGCTCATCTCTCGGCGACCTATTCGCTCAATGGCTTCCAGATGCCTGCCGAACGGCAGTACCTGGTCGATCTGATCGACCCTGAGGCGATCGTTGAGGAAGCTCGCATCGCCAAGGAGGCGGGAGCCGACTTCGTTGTGGTCTCGTTGCACTGGGGTGCTGAGTATCGCCACGAACCGATCCAGTCGCAGATTGATTGGCTCGACGCGATCCTTCCAACCGACGAAGTCGACCTCGTGATCGGCCATCACGCCCATGTCGTGCAGCCGGTCGACAAGGTCGGTGACGAGTGGGTGGTCTTCGGCGTTGGCAACTTCTTGTCAAACCAGTCGGCCAACTGCTGCGTGGCGGCGAGTCAAGACGGCATGATCGCCACTGTCGAACTACTCGAGAACGAGATGGGCGAAATCAAAGCGATCGGCGTCCACTACATCCCGACGTGGGTTGACCGAGCAGATGGCTATGTCATCCGCATCTCTGAACCGGGCCGGACCGATGTGCCCGAAGCGACGGCGAACACGCTCGAGACGAGCTACAACCGGACGCTCGATGTAGTGAGCAGCCGTCTGGGTGAAGCCGATGGCCTCACTATCGGCTTCGGCCTTGAGCCCGGCGCTAGCTCCGCTCTGCCAGCAGCCGACGAATAATGACCTTGAGGGCGAGCGTCTCGTCGGCGCCCTCGAAGATCGACAGCACTCGGGCGTCGACGTAGTAGCGGCTGACGTCGTACTCCTCCGCGTATCCCATGCCGCCGTGGATCTGCATTGCCTCGCGCGTCACCCACTCCGCCGCACGGCACACATAGGCCTTCGTCATTGACGCTTCGAGTGTGCCTTCGCCCTTTCCCATGAGCTCCGCAACGTGGAGCGACAACTGGCGAGCACCCTGGATGATCACTGCCATCCGACCCAGCTTCGCCTGGGTGAGTTGGTACTCGGTGATCGGCCGGTCGAAGACAATTCGTTCGCTCGCGTAGGCGCGGGCGGCCTCGTAGGCGGCTTGCATGACCCCGACAGCGCGGGCGGCGGTCTGCAGTCGGCCGTTCTCGAAGCCCTGCATCTGGTAGTAGAAGCCGCGCCCTCGGCCGGCATCCTCGCCGATGAGATTCTCAGCCGGAACCCACCAGTTGTCGAGCGCAATCTCGTAGCTGTGCATGCCTCGATAACCCAGGGTGTCGATGGCCCGACCGGACATCGTACCGCCCCCTTGCTGACGATGTTCGAAGCTGTGGCCGTCACCGCGTGGCTTCTCGACGATCAACACGCTGAGCCCCCGATGGTCGCTCGTGCCCGCTTCGGTTCGCGCCAGGACCATGAGCACGTCGGCCCGTCCAGCGAACGTGCACCAGGTCTTGACGCCGTTGATCAACCAACCGCCGTCGGAAGCGGGCGTGGCTGTCACGCGAACCCCAGCCACGTCACTGCCGAAGTCGGGCTCGGTGACTGCGACGGCAGCCATGATCTCGCCGCTCGCGAGGCGAGGAAGCCAGGTTTGCTTTTGTTCTTCTGTGCCGCCGGCAACGAGGGCTCGGGTCAGGATCTCTGGACGGGTGATGAGCGAGCCGCCGATCCCGAGCGACCCGCGCGATAACTCCTCAGTGGCGACCACCATTGCGAGATAGTCGTTGACACCACCTTCGGCGAACCCGCCGTACTCGACCGGTGCTGACAGGCCGAAGACGCCGAGCCCGGCGAGTCCAGTGATGATCGCCTCGGGGACGTCGGCATTCGTGCGGTGGACGTGTTCGGCGTGAGGAGCGATCTGTTCATCAGCAAACCGGCCGAAGGTCTCGGCGGCCAACGCCATGTCTTCGTCGAGGTGATGAGGAGCGCCGTCGACGAGGGACGCAACGAAAGCTGGAGCGCGGCCGGCAGTCATGAACCCGTGGATTTTGTCAAGCGCACCTGGCGTGCCTCCCCACTCGGCCTCCCGACCCAGGAGCCGAGTGGCGAGGTCGTGGGCGACATCGGCGACGAACGCGACGGTAACCGCCTCCTCCGCTGGCCCGTGGGCGCCGTAGGTGAGCAGGTTTGTCGCTGCTGCCACTGCGGCGGCGCCGTGGGCGATGTCGTAGGCAACGACTTGGTGCGAATCGATGTCGTCGACGACGGCGAGTTGGGCCAGGGCATCGTCGATCACCTGCTGCATGATCTCGGTGGCGGCTCGAGCTTCGGCGAGAGACGACGCAGACATACGCCGCAGACTAGGTCGCCGGTGAGGTGAGCTTGAACTCGGGGTCTGTCGGGCAAGCTCGCCATGCGGGCCGTTCGGGGGCCGCCCTGCAGGACCAGGTCCCCGTGAAGCCCGTACAGTTTCTCGTTGTGGCAGCAGGAAAACGGAGCCAGGCGATTCAGGCTGAGCTGATGGCCTGGGGTCACACCAACTTGCGTGATCTCCCGTGGAGACGAAGCCGTGACCCGTGGCTGATCCTCGTCAGCGAGACGATGCTGCAACAGACCCAGGTGGCACGGATCATCGATCGTCTCCCACGCTTCCTCGGCCGGTTTCCGACACCGTCGGCCTGTGCGGCGGCTCCGGCTGGACATGTTGTGAAGGAGTGGGCCGGGCTGGGCTACAACCGCCGGCCACTCAACCTGCACCGGGCGGCAACCGTCATGGTCGCCGACCACCAGGGTGAGGTGCCCGTCGAACTCGAGGCACTCCTGGCCCTCCCCGGAGTCGGGCCCTACACCGCACGCGCCGTGCGAGCCTTCGCGTTCGAGCAGCCTGCGGCGGTGGTCGATACCAATATCGGCCGGGTCCTCGCCCGACTCGACGGGGCCACTCTGAGCCCTCGCAAGGCCCAGGAGCGAGCGGACGAGCTTGCGGTGGGTCAACCGGTCTGGCTGTGGAACCAGTCGCTCATGGAGCTCGGCGCACTGGTGTGCACGAAGCGGACTCCCGCCTGCAAAACATGTCCGCTTGCAACTCGCTGCCGTTGGCGGGGGAGCGGTCCTGATCCGGCCACTGGGTCTGCCGCCGTCTCCGTGCCGCAGGCCCGGTTCGAGGGCAGCGACCGGCAGCTCCGTGGGCGACTCGTCGCTGCCCTGCGAGCTGCACCGGTGGCCATGGCAGAGGTTGCGTTGGTGCTTGATGCTCCTACAGATCGAGCCGATCGGATTGTCGCCGGGCTGGTGCGCGATGGTTTGGCCGTCGAAGACGGCCGGGACCTGCGTTTGCCCTGACCGACGACTACTGCGGGCCGGTCAGCGTTGCGATCAGGGCATCAACGCTCGCGTCGGCGATCACCCGCATCTCGTCGTCGGTGCGATCCTGGATCGGGTGGGGCGTGAAGACTCGCGCACTCGGATGACCGAGCGCCTGGGCCTGGGTCTCGGCGGCATCGATAAAGCCCTCGGAAGCCACGAAGACCCCGGGAATGCCGCGTCGTTCAAGGTCACTGATGTCGTGCACACTGCACGTCGTGCAGCTGCCTCAATCAGCGAGCGCTTCGATGACTGCGTCGCATGAGGTGGCGATCTCGTGGCGCAGGTCGACGGGCGCCGGTTTCGCGAACGTCGGCTTGATGTAGCGGTTGACCGACGCTCCCATTGAGGTGAGGCGTTCCTCGACCCGGTCAAGGAAGACGTCGCCGCGAGGTTTGGAGATGTCGAGGAGGCCGATGGTGAGGCCGTCGAGAGACTCGGGGCGGGCGACGAGTTCGCGCTGTTCGGCACGGGACTCGCTTGTCGGATCGAGGACGGTGGTCATCGGGTGATCTCCTTCGTCGTGCAGACGCTACCTTTTGGCGGTGGAATCCAGCCACCGAAGGCCATTGAGAACAGGCCGGTTTGGCCTCCTGCGTGAATGACGTGAATACCGCCGGGCCAGAACTTCGGCACCACCCGGCCCGCCATCTCCGGTGCCGCTCCCTCGTCGATGCCGTCGACGCCCCGCATGATGTCGTCAGTCTGGATCGTCAGGTGAGATTCGAGTTCTTCGATGAACCGGGCTCGGTCCCAGCCAGCGTCGTGGAACCTCGACATGTGCTCGGGGCCGATCACCAAGACCGTCTCCATCATTGCCATTCGGGGTGCGACGTTGGTGAGCAGTGACTTCGCGAAGTGTCTGACGAGAGAGTCTGGTGTGCGGGAGAGCTGATCGACCATGATCGTTGGGCCACCGCCGCACCAGACGGTGACGGTCGACTGTTCGGCGGTGAACCCTCGGCTCTGTGCGAACGAGTCCCACGGTGACCCTTCCTCGTCTTCGGCAAAGGCGAGGCCGAGCTTGTGCGGGCTGCCGTGGGCCGAACGGTCGACGCCGCCAGGCTGCCCACCACCGATGTTTCGGATGATGAGTTGCACTGCCCGACCGATTGTCGAGTTCGCGCGGTTGCCCTGACCGAGCACGTTGCCACCCGAGTTCATCCCGATCTCATTGCGAATTGGACCGTTCACGATCAGGATCGGCCCGACGTCCATCGTGGTAGCGAGGACCCCGTGCATATTGAATTCGTCGGAACAGACGGCCTCAACTGCGGCGATCACCACCGGCAGGTACTCGGGTTTGCAGCCAGCCATGACTGCGTTGATTGCGATTTTCTCGACCGTGCACTCGACAAGGTCTGGCGGGGCGATTGCGACGACCTCGTCGGCGTGGCGCGTGGTGCCCTCGAGCATGCGGAGAACCCGCGCCTCGGTGGGAGGTACGACGGGCAGGCCGTCTGAGTAGTTGCGGTCGTGCATCGCTTCCCACTCGTCTTCGAGTGACGCGATCTCGATCCGGCGACTGGTCATCGCCGACCCGGAGAAGCGAACGGCGAGCTCATGGGCAAGATTCGGGTCGACCGACAGCGAGCCGCAACCGGGCCGCCAGTCGGGAAGATCGGCGCCAAGGTCGGCCACGCCGGTGAAGGCCTCCCACTTTTCGCGCCACCAACCTTCGATTCGCTCGGTGGGCCTACCGTTCTCGACTTTGAGCAGGGTTGGCACGGTGACGATGTCGTTGTGCCACGACAATGCGAGGTCAGCATCGTGGACAACCCAATCGGCGGCAGCCGGAAACGTCGCTTCGTCCTGGGTGATGGTGGTGATCGACGAGCGGTCGGCCAGGTCGACAAGCACTGGCGCAACGAGCACACAGGTTGGGCAGTCCTGCTTGACGACCGCAACCAGACCGTCAGGGAGTGGAGCGGATGAACTCATGCCGCTCATATTCGCACAAGGTCGACGCCGCGGTCGGAGATGAGACTTCCGTCACTCAGCCTGTTCCAGCTGTGCGCTGGTGTTCTACCGTGGCGGACTCATGCAAGGTCACTCGTCGGCAGATGTGGTCATTACATTTCACGGTGTTCGAGGTTCAACGCCGTGCAGCTGCCCCACCCTCGCCCGCTATGGCGGAAATACGAGCTGTATCTCCGTCGAGACGGCTGGGCAGGATCCGATCATCCTCGACCTCGGCACCGGCCTCCGCACGTTTGGAACCGGTTGTGAGCGCGATGGGATGACGGCCCACGCACTTCTCACCCATCTCCACTGGGACCATGTCCAGGGTTTGCCGTTCTTCGCGCCGCTGCACCACTCGGATTCCTCGCTCACCGTCTACGGGCCCGGCGATGGCTCGGCCGAATCGCTCGCTGATTGCATGGCTCGGTTCATGGCGCCCCCCTTCTTCCCCATCACGGCAAGCGATCTGCCGGCCAGCGTGTCCTTCGTCGACGCGCTCGACGCCGATTTTTCGATCGGCGAGACAACGGTCATGGCTCGCTCCATCCCTCACACCGGCCCAACAGCCGGTTTTCGTATCGAGTGCAGCGGTGTGTCGATTGCGTACCTGCCCGACCATCAAGAACCGCTCGACGACAAGACGTACGTGGCGCCCGGTGCGCTCGAGCTGTGCAGCGATGTCGACGTATTGATCCACGACGCGCAGCTCACCACTGACGAGTTTGCCCAGATGTCGCATTGGGGTCACAGCACGCCGACGTACGCCCTCGAGGTTGCGCGGCAGGCAGGGGCGAAGACGCTCGTTCTTTTTCACCATGATCCGAGTCATGATGACGACGCTGTCGACGTCATCTGCGAGGAGACCCGCCAGCTTGCTGCGGCCGATGGCATCGAGGTCGTGGCGGCAATCGAAGGACAGAAGCTCACGCTTCCCGCCCTGACTGGAGCAACGACATGACGATCGACCCCGGTGACTTCCGGCGGGTTCTCGGCCACTTCCCAACCGGTGTCACCGTTGTGACCGGCTCGGGCGACGACGGTCCAGCCGGCATGGCGATTGGTTCGTTTGCGAGCATTTCGCTCGACCCGCCGCTCGTGATGTTCTGCCCGGGCAAGGAGTCTGGTGCATGGCAAATGATTCGCGAGACGGGTTCGTTCTGCGCCAACATCCTTGGCGACGACCAAAAGGACGTATGCGGCGTGTTTGCCATGCCGTCCGACGACCGGTTCGCCGGGATCGACTGGACCACTGACGCCACGGGTTCGCCCGTCCTGCCCGGCTGTGTTGGACATATCGACTGTGACATTCACGCCATCCTTGACGGCGGCGACCACGACATCGTGCTTGGCCTCGTCAAGTCGCTCGCTGTCACCGGCGAGCAGGGGCCCCTTGTCTTCTTCCAGGGTGGATACGGGCGCTTCGATGCGTTGTAGGCCGGCTCAGCAGTAGGTTCACGACATGGCGATCTATGCACTGGGCGACCTCGTCCCAGACATCCACCCGACCGCGTATGTCCACCCTGACGCGTCAGTTATCGGCAACGTCACGATGGGCGCGAACTGCTCGGTGTGGCCTCACGCTGTGATTCGAGGCGACGATGGGCCGATCACGATTGGTGAGGGCACATCGATTCAGGACGGTGCGGTGATTCACACCACCCACTTCACACCCACGAAGATCGGGAACAACGTCACGGTCGGACACCTTGCGCATCTCGAAGGTTGCATCGTCCACGACTGGGCGCTGGTCGGCTCCGGCTCGATCGTCCTGCACAACGCGGTCATCCATGAGCACGCCCTCGTCGGCGGCGCCGCGATGGTCCCCGGTGGCGTCGAGGTGCCCCGATGCTCGATGGCCCTTGGGGTGCCTGCAAAGATCCGCGAGGGCGTTCTCGACGAGTTTCACGCCCGCATGAACGTTGAGGCCTACGTCGCCCGCGGCGAGCAGTTCCGCACCGAACTGCGCCGGATCGACTGACATGACCTCGGCGGGCAACAGCGGTGTCCGCATCCTGGTGGTGTGCACAGCCAACATCTGCCGGTCGGTGATGACGCATGCTGCGTTGCGAGCCGAGGTTGCTCGTCGCGGGTTGCCGGTCGAGGTTGCGTCGTCGGGGTTTCTCACCAACGGTGATCGGGCCTCCGATGCAGCGTCGAGTGTCCTCGCCGAGCTGGCTCACGACGTGAGCGACCACCGGTCCCGCATCACCACTCCCAAGATTGTGGACACCGCCGATCTTGTTGTCACGATGGAACGGCGTCATAGCCGCGACATCACCGCGATGATGAAGCATCAGCGCAAGGTGTTCACACTCGTCACCGCGGTCGATCTGCTGAGCGCTGTCGATCCCGAGATCACCGACCCCCTCGAACGCATCGCCGCTGCTGATGCGGCTCGACGTCACGACGATCTGCTCGGTACCGGTCCCGACGAGATCGACGACCCGTTCGGCAAGTCGCTCGAGGTCAACCGTCAGACGGCCCGGCGTCTCGGTGAGCTTTCGAGCGAACTCCTTGGCGCACTCTTCCCGTAAGGGTCGAATGACTCGGGTCAACGGGGTCGCGTTGCCGACCGTTGGTCCGAATCACCGCCGAAGCCGCAACCTTCTGGGCGCCAGGCTTGCGCCGAGCTCGCCGTTGCTGGCGGGCCCCGTACCGCTCGCCGATATCGGCGTCGACAGCCGCGGAATCACCCGGTACCGAACGTCCAAAGGGTCCCAGGAGTTGTTACTATCTGCGTAGGAGAAATTCCGTTCTCTTCGCTGCATCTGCAGTGCGCTGTATCGCTTCAGGAGCCCACCCCATGGCGTCTACCGACATCGGCATCGACCTCGGCAAGTACCAGCTCGGCTGGTCCGACGAGGAGGACTACGTGTTCAAGCCGAAGAAGGGCTTGAACGAAGAAATCTTGCGCGAAATGTCGTGGCTCAAGGGTGAGCCCGACTGGATGCTGGACTTCCGCCTGAAGTCGCACCAGCGCTTCGAGCGTCGCCCGCGGCCGAGTTGGGGCGGCGACACATCGGATCTCGACTTCGACGACATCTACTACTACATCAAGCCTAAGGGGGGACTGAACGACGACTGGGACGAAGTGCCAGAGTCGATCAAGAACACCTACGAGAAGCTGGGTATCCCAGAGGCCGAACGCAAGTACCTCGCTGGCGTGACCGCCCAGTACGAGTCCGAGGTCGTTTACCACCGCAACCGCGAAGATCTCGAGGCCCAGGGTGTTCTGTTCTCGGACATGGACACGGCGGTCAAGGAGTACCCGCAGTTGGTGAAGGACTACTTCGGCAAGATCATTCCGCCGAATGACAACAAGTACTCGGCGCTCAACTCCGCCGCCTGGTCGGGTGGCTCGTTCATCTACGTCCCGCCGGGCGTGGAAGTCGAGATGCCGCTGCAGGCCTACTTCCGCATCAACGCGGAGAACATGGGCCAGTTCGAACGCACCCTGATCATCGCCGATGAGGGTTCCAAGGTTCACTACATCGAAGGGTGCTCGGCGCCGACCTACACCTCCGACTCCTTGCACTCTGCGGTCGTTGAAATCGTCGTGAAACCCTCGGCTCGGGTCACCTACACGACGATCCAGAACTGGTCTGACAACGTCTTCAATCTGGTCACCAAGCGGGCCTACGTCGAAGCCGAAGGCCATATGGAGTGGATCGACGGCAATATCGGTTCCAAGCTCACGATGAAGTACCCAGCTGTTGTGCTCGCCGGTCCGAAGGCGTCTGGCGAGGTGCTCTCCGTCGCTTACGCCGGCCCGAACCAGCACCAGGACACCGGTGCAAAGATGATCCATGCTGCGCCCGAGACCACCTCGAAGATCGTCTCCAAGTCGATCTCCAAGGACGGCGGCCGCACCTCGTACCGCGGTCTGGTCCGAGTTGAGGACGATGCCTACGGCTGCAAGTCACACGTCCAGTGTGATGCTCTTATTCTCGATGACGAGTCGATCTCTGACACCTACCCCTACATGGAGGTCGGTTCCGGTGATGCCGTGATCGGTCACGAGGCCACGGTCTCTCGCGTCGCCGACGAGCAACTCTTCTACCTGCAGTCCCGAGGCCTTACCGAAGAGCAAGCGATGGGCATGATCGTCAACGGCTTCATCGAGCCTGTCACTCGCACGCTTCCCATGGAATACGCGGTCGAGTGGTCTCGTCTCATTGAGCTCCAGATGGAGGGCTCTGTTGGCTGAGTGCCGAACTGGCAATCGCGTCGGCTGAGTGCCGAACTGGCAATGCTGATCGTTGCCGTTGGCGCCGAAGCTCGGATTGCCCGACCTCGGCTCGCTGAGTGAGCCGCCGAAACCCACGGCACGCCGCTCTCGGCCCCGGTATCGGTTGTCGACTTGATGAAGCCGGACTCCGTTGAGAAGACGCCGCCGTTCGCCTTCGGTAGCCGCAGTGAGTAAATCAGTGCGTGCCGACCGTGCCGGTCGTGCGGGAGTGCAGCGCCTCAGCGTGACGGTTGAGACCCACGAGATGGGCCTCAATGTCCCGATCGGCAAACCGCGCAACAACTGCATCGAGCGCAGCGACGGCTGACGTGTCCCAGATGCGGGCGGTGCTGAGATCGATCTCGACGCGGCTGACCTTCACCGAGTCGTAGTCGAAGGCGTGGACTAGGTCGTTGGTCGAGGCGAAGAACAGCTCACCGGACACGGCATAAAGTCGCTCGACGTTGTCGGGGTCGACGACGCTCGTGACCTTGATCAGACTTGAGACGTTCCGGGCGAAGAACACCACCGACAAGATGACGCCGGCGCCCACGCCGAACGCCAGGTTGTGGGTGAAGACCACGACCGCGACGGTCACGATCATGACGGCGGTTTCGGTCTTGGGTGTGGTCCGAAGGGTGGGGATGCGGACGCTGCGCCAGTTGAACGTGCCGACCGACACCATGATCATCACCGCAACCAGGGCTGCCATGGGTATCTGTGCCACGAGGTCACCTAGGGCGAGGATCAGGATCAACAAGAAGACACCCGATGCGAGTGTCGAGAGACGCGTTCGGCCTCCCGAGCGATGGTTGATCATCGACTGGCCGATCATGGCGCAACCCGCCATGCCGCCGAGGAAGCCGGTGGCGACGTTGGCGATGCCTTGGCCACGGGACTCGAGATTCTTGTCCGAGGTCGTCTCGGTCATGTCGTCGAGAAGTTGTGCGGTGAGGAGCGACTCGAGCAAGCCGACGAGGGCGAGGGTGATCGCGAAGGGCAGAATGATTCCGAGCGTCCCGAGCGTGAACGGCACATCGGGCAGGCTGAGGAAGGGAAGCGCGCTTGGCAGCTCACCCATGTCGCCCACGGTCGGCAGGTTGAGGCCCATCGACATGGTGAGGCCTGCAAGCACGACGATGGCGACCAGTGGCGACGGTACCGCGGTGGTGAGGCGGGGGAGCCCGTAGATGATCACGAGGCCAGCGCCAATGAACGCAAGGTTGAGTGGTAACCGTGAGCTATCGGTGTCGTTGCTCAAGAGGATGTGAGGAACCTGGGCGAGGAAGATGAGGACCGCAAGTGCGTTCACGAACCCGACCATCACGGTGCGAGGAACGAAGCGCATCAGTGCGCCGACGCCGAGGTAACCGAGTCCGATCTGGAGCACGCCTGCCAGCACGGTGGCGGCGAACAGGTAGGCCACGCCGTGTTCTTCTACGAGCGGCACCAAGACGAGTGCCATTGCCCCGGTGGCGGCAGAGATCATGCCGGAGCGCCCACCCGCGATCGAGATGATGATCGCAATCGAGAACGAGGCGTAGAGGCCGACCTTCGGATCGACGCCGGCGATGATCGAGAACGAGATCGCCTCTGGGATCAAGGCGAGAGCCACAACGAGGCCCGACAGCAGTTCGGTTCGCGGGTTGCTCAGCCATGCCTGGTGGAAGCGCTCGCGAGACGCGCGCGACGGCGGAACAGTTTTGAGGGATGTCATCGACGACCTTAGGGGGAGTGGGGCGACATCGGTGTCGCCCGGCACGCTCGAACACGGAGTCGTCGGTGCTTGTCTTCGAGAGCTTATCGGCGTTGTGTCCATGCCATCGATGGGTCATCGATCTCGACGACCTCGTGGTCTTCAGTGAACGCGATGAAGCGATCGAAGCCCTTCAGGAACCAGCGATCGTGGGTCACACAGATGACCGTGCCTGCGAACGCCTCAAGCCCGGCCTCAAGCGCCTCGGCCGACGCGACGTCGAGGTTGTCGGTCGGTTCGTCGAGGAGCAGGAGGTTGGCACCGTCGATCTCGAGCAAAAGGATCTGAAGTCGGGCCTGTTGGCCGCCCGAGAGCGTCTCGAACGGCTGGTCAGCCTGGTTCTGGAGCTCGTAGCGGCGCAGGCGGGACATGGCCTGGCCCCGGTCGAGGTAGCGCTGAGCAAGAATCTCCAACACGGTGAGACCGGCGAGTTCAGGATGATCGTGGGTCTGGTTGAAATGCCCTGCCTTGACCCGAGCGCCGAGGCGCCACGTACCTTCGTGCGCGACGTCACCACCGCCGAGGAGTCGAAGAAGGTGCGACTTGCCGGTGCCGTTGAGGCCGACGACAGCGACCCGTTCGCCGAACCACACTTCGAGCTCGAAGGGGAACGTGAGGTCGGTTAGCTCGAGGCCTTCGATGATGATGACGCGCTTGCCGGTGCGGCCACCCTCGAGGCGCATATCGATCTGCTGGTCCTTGGCGGCCTCCTGCGGTGCGCCCTTCTCGTCGAACTGTCGGAGCTTGGTCTCTGCAGCGCGAGCCTGACGACCGAGCTTGCTGGAGTCGACTTCCGAAGCGCGCTGCTTGCGCTCTTTCATGTGCGCCACGAGTCGCTTTCGCTCCTCTGACCAACGACGCTGCTCCTCGTTGATCGCCTCGATTCGTGCCTCACGCGCCTCAGCCCAGGTGGTGAACGATCCACCGTGCGTCCACGAACCCTTCGCCTCGATCGACACGACCTTGTGGGATGTGTCGGCGAGGAGCCCGCGATCGTGGCTGACGTAGAGGATCGCCTTGGGGCAGTCGTTGATGCGTTCGGTCAACCACTCCTTGCCCGGGACGTCGAGGAAGTTGTCGGGCTCGTCGAGCAGTAACACGTCGTGCTCGCCGCGAAGAAGGAACTCGAGCGCGAGTCGTTTCTGCTCACCGCCGGAGAATGTCGACATGGGGCGGTCGCTGACCTCAGCCCAGCCGAGGCCCAGCACGCGGTGAGCTGACTTTTCCCAGACAACCTCGGTTTCGTAGCCGCCAGCGCTCTCCCAGCGCTCGAGTGCACCCGCGTACGTCATGCCGTCGTCCTCGCCGGTGGCGAGGCGTGCCTCGGCGCGCTGCAGTCGCTCGGCTGCATCTTGGAGCGCGGGGTTTGCCAGAGACAGGTAGAGATCGCGGACCGTCGTGGCATCATCGATCGAACCGACCAGTTGGGTCATGACGCCGAGCGACCCATCGATGGACACGGTGCCTTCTCTGGCCTTCTCGGTGCCGGCGATGATCCGCATGATGGTGGTCTTGCCTGCACCGTTTGCACCGACGAGCGCCACGTGTTCGCCATCGCCGACGCGAAACGACACGTCGTCGATGATCGACTGCCCACCCGGAACCGACCACCCGACGTGACTGACCTGAATGGCGCCCATTCGCGAACGGTAGCCACATCTAGGGTGAGCCTCATGGTGATTCCCGGCGAATGGTCCGTTCACGGCGAGCGGTCGATCTACGACTCCGAATGGATGAGCCTGCGGATGGTCGATGTCGAAACCCCGTCTGGCACGCGGTTCGAACACCATGTCGTTCGCATGCCAAACCACGCAGCCGGGACCCTGGTCGTGGTCGAGGGGCGCGTCTTATTGATCTGGCGTCACCGGTTCGTAACCGATTCCTGGGGCTGGGAAATTCCGGCCGGACGCATCGATGTGGGGGAGTCCGTGGCTGAGGCCGCCGTTCGCGAATGCATCGAAGAGACGGGCTGGCAACCAGGCGTGACAACGCCGCTCATCGACTGGCATCCGTGCAACGGGTCGATCGACCTCACGTTCCACGTCGTTCGTGCGACCGATGCCAAGCACGTGGGTGAGCCGACAGATCTCGATGAAGCTGCAGCGGTCGACTGGGTGCCGCTCGACGATATTCGGCTGATGCTGCGTAACGGTGAGATCGGCGATGGGCTGTCGGTCGTGGCGCTGCTGGCCGAGCTCGCCGGGGTGTAGGTCCAAAGCGGACATCGATACGCCACAATGGGCCTATGCCGATGCGCCAGGACTGCAAGTACTTCGAGTCCCGCACGTATGCCAATGGCGACACCGTGCGGAAGTGTGACCTCGACCTCGCCCCCGAGGCGCCGTGGCGATGCCCTGACGACTGTCCGAAGTACACCCGACGGATGGCTGACGTGAACTGGGCGCACGGCAGCCTCGTCACGCCCGAGACTCCACAAGAACCGGCGAGCCTCGGCGAAGATGATTCGATCGCGGCCCTGCTCGACGCCGCTGAGGACATCATCAACGATGCCACCCCGAGTGTCTTGGCCGACCTTGAGAAGGAACGGCAGAAGCGCTCGGCAAAGGGGATGGGCCGACTGAAGCGGCGGAAGGACACGCGCGGTCGCCAGTTTGGCGGCAAGACGAAGGCCCCGAGAGAAAGCCTCTCGGACAAGCTGAAGCGCCGGTACCGCGAAGGCGGTTGAGCCACGCCGCCTAGCACCGCTGATTAGCACTACGGCGGTAGGATTAACCCCCGTGTCCCCTGTCTTTTCCCCCGTAGCTGCGGGCGCGCTCGGAGGCCCGCAGTGGCTGATCGATCGCCGTATTGCCGCTGCTGAAGCCTTCGAGTCGACCCCGCGTCCTGACGCCTCCGCTGAGGAGTGGCGGTACAGCCGTATCGGCGAGCTCGACCTCGACGGGTTCACGCCAGCAACCGAGTTCGGCAATGCCCCGATGCCCCGCCTCGACGTCGAACCTGCCGCCCTGATCCGTTGCGTCAACGGCCGCGTGATGTATACCGACGTTGACCAAGAGCTGATCGACCGTGGCGTCCACATCGGCCCACTGGCCGAAGACGAGAACGGCGAAACCCGACTCGGTTCGGTGGCCGCCGATGCCGGTGATTACTTCACCCTCCTCAATGATGCCTTCATGGACTGGCCGCTGCTCATCGACATCCCGCGCGGCGTCGTCATCGAGCGTCCGATCGTCGTCACCCATCACGCGGCCGGTGATGGGGGCGCGGCGTTCCCTCGCCTCGTCGTCCGAGTCGGTGAGAACGCCCAGGCCAATGTGATGGACCTCCACACGTCTGAGGCCGATGACCACATCTTGATGTGCCCCGTCGTCGAACTTGATGTCGAGTCAGCCGGGCGGCTCGGATATCTGAAGGTCCAAGAGCAGGGCGCCCACACGTGGCAGTTCGGGTCGGTGTTGGCTCGAGCTGAGAAAGATGCAACCGTCTCGGCCGCCACGGCTGCATTCGGCGGCGAGTACGCCCGTACGCGAGCCGATACCCGCCTCGTCGGGCGTGGTGCGCACGGCGACCTGATGGCGATCTACTTCGGCGAGGGCGACCAGACCCTCGACTTCCGTACCTACCAGGACCACGTCGCCCCCGATACGACGTCGAATTTGCTCTACAAGGGTGTCGTTGCTCGTGCCTCCCGCCGGATCTCCACCGGTCTCATCCGGGTCCGTCCTGATGCCCGCGGTACCAATGCTTTTCAGACCAACCGCAACCTGAAGCTCAGTGACAAGGCGTGGGCAGAGTCGGTTCCAAACCTCGAGATCGAGAACAACGACGTCAAGTGCAGCCATGCCTCGACCGTCAGCCCGGTCGACGAGGAGCAACGGTTCTACCTTGAGTCGCGGGGCGTACCGACCGACGAAGCGGAGCGACTGATCGTCGCTGGGTTCCTCGGAGAAGTTTTGGCCAATATCCCCGTTCCGTCGGCGGCCCCCGCACTCAAGCTCGCCATCGCCGACAAACTCGCCCGCCAACGTGAGCTCGAATCAGCGAAGATGAAGCCGGTCGCATGACGACCTACACACTCTTTCCGCTTGAGACGATGGAGCCCGGCACCGCCCAGAAGGTCTCGATCAACGGCCGTGACATCGCCGTCGTGCGCATCGACGACGACGTCTACGCCATCGGCGATACGTGCAGCCACGCTGATGTCTCGCTCTCCGAGGGCTTCGTCGAGGCCGACGACTTCGCCATCGAGTGCGAGCGTCATGGCGCCCTCTTCGACCTGAAGACCGGCGAACCGCTGTCGTTGCCTGCGCTCCGCCCCGTGCCCAGCTACGACATCGCTGTGGTCGACGGCGACGTAGTGCTCACGATTTCTGAGGAGGCGGCCGAATGAGTCAGCTGATCATCGAAGGGCTGCGTGCTGCGGTCGACGGGCAGGAGATTCTGAAAGGGGTTGATCTCGTCGTCGGTTCTGGTGAGGTCCACGCCGTCATGGGCCCCAATGGCTCAGGGAAATCCACACTTTCGCACGTGATCGCTGGTCGTCCCGGCTACGAGGTACTCGGCGGGTCGGTTCGCATCGACGACGTGGAGCTGCTCGACAAGCCCACGTGGCAGCGCGCCGAGGCCGGGCTGTTCCTCGCCATGCAGTACCCGACCGAGGTTCCCGGCGTCGCCCTGCGCGACATGCTCGCTGCGTCGGTGCGCACGCTCGGCGACTCGAGCGAAATCGGCGAGCGGATGCGAACCGAGGCCGAACGCATTGGCTTCGGAAGCCAGTTCCTCGAACGGCCCCTCAACGTCGACCTGTCCGGCGGTGAGAAGAAGCGCAACGAGACGTTGCAGCTCGGTGTGCTCCGTCCGGCCTTCGCTATTCTCGACGAACTGGACTCGGGTCTCGATGTCGACGCGCTTCGCCTCGTCAGCCGTCGGGTCGAGGAAGCCACCTCCGAAGAGGGTCTTGGCGTGCTCGCAATTACGCACTACAGCCGTCTGTTCGAGCAGCTCAAGCCCGACACAGTCCATGTGTTTGCCGACGGCAAGATTCAGGAGTCGGGCGGCCCTGAACTCGCCACCGAGCTCGAAGACACTGGCTACGAGCGCTGGGTCAGTGCCCCTGCAACCACGAGCGCTGGTTTGCTCGACGATCCCTTCGCGGATCCGTTCGCGTAGCGTTTGGGTTGAGCGGTTCCGACTCGACGTCGACTACGGCTCGACGATCTCGGGGTCGAACTCGCCACCGATCTCGTCCCAGATGACGATTCCGGATCCATGCTGCGCAATCCACTGTGCGACGCTGCCGGCCAGGCCGGCCACCAGCCCGAGGATCGGGATCAGGCTCAGGACGGTACCGGCGAGGTTGATGCTGACGATCACCACGTTGATCACAAGCACCGGCCTGGCGACGGTCGTCCAACGCGGCTGGACGAGTGCCATGACGCTGCGCCACGGCTTGTGATCGGGCGGCCCCGCGTAAAGCGACGTGAGTGCTAGCCACATGAACGGGTAGAAGTAGATGATGAGCGCGATGGTGAGCGGTACGGCGACGGCGTATGCGAACGGCGTGATCAGGATCGAAAGTGCCCAGAGCCCTGCCACGACACCCAAGACCGAGAGGTAGCACACGGTCCATAGCAAGCTGATACCGGCGTGACGTTTGAACCGCTTGAGGCTCATCGACCATGCACCAGCGAATGCCACTGAGCCGCCCTTGTAGCGGTTTGCCAGCAAGATGATGGCCGTGCTGTAGGCCAGCACGGAGACCGGGAAGGTGTAGAGGAGTGCAGCGACGGTCGCGATCCAGAAGAAGGCGGTCGGGCTCCATCGGATGGAGTCCTGAAACGCCTGGTCGCTCGGATCGGAGCTGGGATTCCAGCTGTCGGCTGTCATCTTGTCGAGAATCTCGCCAAACCCGGGTTCGAGCGACTGCGCAGCACCGACACCGACAACGATGATCGCGGGCAGCAGGGCAACGAAGTAGAGCGCAGCGATGCCGACCAGCGGGCCGATGGTCTGCATGCCGAGGTGCCACGTCTCCGTCACGACACCGCCCCGATGTCGAGGCGGAGCGGCCACGTGCTTCGGGGCGCGGTGCTCGGTCCATTGCGAACCATCCCAGTACCGGTACTGCGTCGGATCTTCGGGGTCGTCGTGCCAGGCCGCGGGGACTTCGTGCATGTGTACCCAGACTGTAGTGGTGCTGCCTCCCGGAGGCTCCGTCAGTTGATCCGCCCGTAGAAGGTCTGGAGGGCGGACGCCGACAGGCCGATGCCTGGTCGGTTGTTGTACGCGAACACGACAAGGAGGCGGGTCGTGGGCCCTTCCGTCGGCGTGACTCGGTGCATTGCGTCATGGCCGCGGAAAAGGACGAGGTCTCCCGGTGCGAAGTCGAGCCCATCCACGGGTTCGGTCCCGTCGAGGATTGCACCAACACGGTCATGGACTGCTGGGTCGGTGCGGACCTCCGGCACGTACTCAAACCGGCCGCCCGCATCGGGGGCCTGCAGCAGCATGGTCACCGCGAACGACGAGTTGTCGAAGTGCCAGCCGAGCTCGCGGCCCTCGGACGCGTAGTGGACGTTGATCGATGAAAGTTCATCGGCGTAGGGATGGATCTCGTCGATCTCTAACACGGCGCACAGGAAGGCACGGAACGCGTCGTCGCTGTAGACGTCGCGCAATGGGGAGTCAGCTGGGATCTGGTCGTCGGCGATCAGGCCCTTCGAACTGACAACCTGGCGGTTGTATGAGTGGTCCTCCGGTCGCGAAAGATCGGGGTCGGTCAGCCACACGTTGTGGGTTGACTCGGCATAGAACGCGTTGGCTTCCCGCGCAACCGCATCGGCAACCACGCGGTCGATCATCTCGATGGGGAAGAAATCCCGGAGCACCAATGTGCCGGTCTGTCGCAAGGTGGTGCGGCACGCGGCACGGTAGTCGGCCCGGTCGATGGGGTGAGCCTCGGAGTCGATCAACCGCACGGCACGGAACGGTAGCGGTTTAGGCTCGCACTGTGACCGTGCCGTCTGAACACTTCGAACAGTTCATCGACCCGGTCGATGGGACCCGTTGGCGAGTTGACCTTGGCTTTCTTGGGTCGCGGTGGCGCTGTATCTGGGGCGTTGGCTGCAAGGGCATCCTCGACGAGCCGGCCGAGGAGCTGCAGCAGGGTTGCTGTTCAGTTGGGGTCGAACTCGTCGACGAGGACGAGGCGATGATGATCTCGGCCCTGGCCGCAGTGATCGATCCGAAGCGCTTTCAGTTCATCGACCAAGCCCACGCGACCGGTCTGTTTCGAGACAATCAACGGTTCACGGCGCTCGCTGACGGCGCATGTATCTTCCTCAACCGGCCGGGCTTTGCGGGCGGTGCCGGCTGCGCGTTGCACCTCCAGGCGCTTGCAGATGGCGATCGGCCGCTGGACGTAAAGCCGTTCGTGTGTTCACAGCTGCCGCTTCGTGTCGATCGAGACAACGACGGCAGTCGAACCCTTCGGCGGTGGGCCCGTCGCGACTGGGGAGACGATGCCACGATGGCGTGGTGCTGCACCGAGGAAGGTGAGGCCTATGTGGGCGACCAGGCCACGGCGGACGAGTTAGCGGCGGAGCTCGTGGCGATCGTCGGGCCGGAGGTCGCCGTGGCCATACGCGATCGGCTCCACGAGCGACCGTCCTAGGTCGGCGAGTCTGCCGCCCTGGGAATGAGGTCGGAATCGAGCGGACCGCCGGATCCGATCCACAGCGCGACCAGGCCTGCACTCAGCACGATGTTCTGAACCAGCATGGTCACGGTGAGTCCGACAATCGCAGCCCAGAGGTTGGTGGCGAAGAACTGGACGGTGAGCATTCCGCAGAACACCGTCACGAACCACAGCACTGCGTAGACGAGGCATTGTCGCGCCGCGGCCAGCCAGCGCCCCTTCAGCAGCTTGCGAGCCTGGGCGATCGGACGTTGGTCCCGGGGAGCAACCGCAATCGCCGGGTAGGTGGCGAGCGCGTACGGCGCGGCGAAGATGACGACTGGCAAGGACACCAGGAACGCAACGAGCGAGAATCCGGCGAGCACGAGCATCGCCACGACAAGGGCCACGACCACCAATGACCCGATGAGCACCCGTCCTATACGTGCGCTGGCGCCTTGGAGCGCGTCGTGTGGCTCGATTGCGTGACTTTGCATCGACGCCGCCAGCGTGCGTTGAAGGGCGGCCGAGACAAGGCTCCCGACGGCAAACCAGACCCCAGCGACAGGGACTGCGACCCAAAGCATCGGGCCAGGGAACGACACATCGAGGCGGTCGAAGTACCTATCGTCGGCTGCCGAGCGAGAACCATCATTGAGCCGATCGATCATCTCGCCCAGTTCACCGTCGAACACGGCGTTGACGGTTGCGTAGGCGACGATCAGGAAGACCGCCCCCATCACAACGTTGGCCGTCGAGATGACCATCAGCTGACGCCATGTTGCCCCGATCGCGTTGAACGTGTCGGGGAAGATGTTCCACGCGGAGTCCGAACGCTTGGTCGAGATCGGCTCGATGGCGGCTTTGGGTGACTGGTGCTCTGTCCAGTTGGCCCCATCCCAGAAGCGGTGGTGCGCTCTGCTCTCGGGATCGTCGTACCAGGCGGCCGGCGGTGTCGTCACGTCGGGGACGGGAGTTCAGCGACCGGATCGCCGATCGCCACGGTGCCACCCCGGATGACACGACAGATCACCCCGGCACGCCGTCTCATCGCTGTGCGGGCTCCGACTCCCAATTCGTCGTCAAGGAGCTTGCAGGGGGCGGCGTCGCGGACGACTTCGAGTTTGACTTCGCCGACCGTCCAGCGATGGCCCGGGTCCCGGGGGATCCGACCGGCAGAGATCGTGATGTTGCGTCGCGTCAGCAGCGGATTGAGCGCGCTGGCGTGGGTTGCCTCGGCTTCGGCCAGTTCCTCGACGGATTGCACGCTGACGTGGCGATGTCTCGAGCCGTGGTACCGGTCGCCAAGGATCCCGGCTGCGGTCTCGATCTCGATCGATTCGACCGCCGTCATCGGCAGGCGCGTCGCTTTCGCGAACTGCAGCCCGATGACAACCGATTTGGTGGTCAGGACGCCTCGGCTTCAGCGAGCGCTTCAGCGAGCGTGTTCCAGCTCAACGTGGCGCACTTGATGCGGACCGGGAACTTCACGACTCCCTTGAGCGCCTCGAGATCGCCGAGCTTGACGTCGCCGCTCTCGCTGGCACCGGTGGAGATCCCCGTCTCAGCTTCCGAGCCATCGCCGCCGATCTCGCCTTCGTGGATGCTCATGAGCCCCTTGAACGCTCCGATATAGCGGCGCGCTTCGGCGATGGTCTTGCCTTTCACCGCGGCTGACATCATCGAGGCAGCGGCCTGCGAGATTGAGCAACCCTGACCGCCGATTGCGATGTCGGTGATGGTGCCGGCATCGTCGACATCGATGAAGACGATGATCTCGTCGCCGCACAGCGGGTTGAAGCCTTCGGCGCGTACCGCCGGAGGCGTCTCGAGTTCGCCGCGGTTTCGAGGTGAGCGGTAGTGATCGAGGATGACCTCTCGGTAGAGGTCGTCGAGTCCGGGCATCAGTGTGTTCCTGGTGAGAGGGGCAACCTAGAAAGCGAAGATGTCGCTTGATGCCTCGAGGGCGTCGGCGAGGATATCGATGTCGGACTCGTCGTTGTAGATGTAGAGCGATGCCCGACTCGTCGCTGGCACGTTCATCGTCTGCATCAGCGGCTTGGCGCAATGATGACCGGCTCGCACGCACACGCCAGCCTGGTCGAGGACTTGGGCGATGTCGTGGGGGTGGACCCGCACCTCGGGGTCGCCGTACACAAATGACAAAACGCCACCGCGCTCGGCCGGCTCGGACGGACCGTGGATAACGATCTTGTCTCCGTAACGCTCGGTGAGTGTGCGCAGCGCATACGCAGTGAGCTCGATTTCGTGCTGACGGACGTTGTCCATTCCGAGTTCGCTGAGGTAGTCGATTGCCGCACCGAGGCCGACCGCTTCGGCCACCATCGGGGTTCCCGCTTCGAACTTCCAGGGGATGTCGGTGGTGGTGAATCCCTCTTTGGTGACGTTGAGGATCATCTCGCCACCGCCGAGGAAGGGCGGCATGACTTCGAGGATCTCGGCGTGGGCCCAGAGGACACCTATACCCATCGGGCCCAGCATCTTGTGGCCTGTGAAGACCAAAAAGTCAGCTCCCATCGCCTGCACATCGGTGGGCACGTGGGGGACGTACTGGCTGCCGTCGACTGCGATCAGCGCACCCTTGGCGTGGGCGGCTTCGGCGAGACGGGGGATGTCATTGAGGGTGCCCAACACGTTCGACATTGCGGTGACCGACAGCAGTTTGGCGCCGTCGAGCAGCGTGTCGAGATCGGTGAGGTCGAGGTGGCCGTCGGAGGTGACGGGAATCCAACGCAACTCGAAGCCCTTCTCGGCCGCCAGCATGTGCCAGGGCACGATGTTGGCATGATGCTCCATCTCGGAGATGACCACGGCGTCACCGGGGCCGAGGTTGGCTGCGCCCCAGCTCCGAGTGAGCAGATTCATCGCCTCGGTGGCGTTCTTCGTGAAGATCACTTCGTTGGTGGCCGGCGCGTTGATAAAGCGAGCCACCTTGGCCCTGGCACCCTCGAGGGCGTCGGTGGCCTTGACCGCGATGTCATAGGACCCGCGGTGGACGTTTGCGTTGATCGTCTCGTAGTAGCTGTTCATCGCATCGATGACGGACTGCGGCTTTTGGGACGTGTTACCGGAGTCGAGGTAGATCATCGGCTTGCCGTGAACCTGCTGGCGCAGGACCGGGAAGTCGTCCTTGATGTTGGTCGGGATGCCGCTCACACCGTCACCTCGAACCGCTCGTAGCCGTTCTTCTCGAGTTCCTCCGCCAGCTCCATACTGCCGGACTCGACGATGCGGCCGTCGACGATCACGTGCACGTGATCGGGATGTAGTTCGTCAAGCAACCGTTGGTAGTGAGTGATGGCGAGGACGCCCATCTGCTCGCGGTCCTTGCGTACCTCCTGTACGCCACCTGACACGACCCGTAGCGCATCGATGTCGAGGCCAGAGTCAGTCTCGTCGAGGATGGCCATTTCGGGCTCAAGGATGGCCATCTGGAGGATCTCGTTGCGCTTCTTCTCTCCGCCGGAGAAGCCCTCGTTGAGGTAGCGCTCGCCAAAGGATGGATCCATCTCGAGGCGCTCCATCCACTCCATGATCGCCAGCCGCAGTTCGAGAACTGAAAGGTCGATTCCTTTTCGGGCCGACAGCGCCTGGCGTAGGAAGTTGATGACGGAGACACCCGGGATCTCCTGCGGGTACTGGAAGGCAAGGAAGATGCCAGCCTTGCCGCGGATATCGGGGTCCCATTCGGTGATGTCCTCCCCGCGGAACCGGATGCTGCCGGCGGTGATCTCGTATTCTGGGGTGCCGAGCAGGACGCTAGCGAGCGTGGATTTTCCCGAACCGTTGGGGCCCATCAGTGCGTGGACCTCGCCCTCTTGGACGGTGAGATCGACGCCTCGAAGGATCTCGATATTGCCTTCCGCGGTGGCCGCGTGGAGGCCTTCGATTTCGAACAGGGGAGCGGACATAACCAAAAGTCTACGCCTTTGGTCGCCTTTAACACTACGCCCGTAGTGTTAATTAGATCGCCAGTTCGACCGGATGCACTCGTTCCCAGATCTGGGCGATTTCCAGGAGGAGATCCTCGCGGAAATGTGGACCCAGGACCTGGAGGCTCACGGGTAAACCATCGCTTGCGAGGCCCGCCGGGAGCGCAATTGCGGGGTTGCCGAAGATGTTGGCCGGTGCGGTCAGTGCGCCGTTGTTCCCAGCCTTGGATTCTCTTCCTTCGAACACGTGAGGAATGCGTCCCTCGGCCGCGAACGCAGTCGACGGGTTGGTGGCCGCGAGCACGATGTCAACCTCGTCGAACATCGCTGCCATCGCATTGTTGAACTCGGCGCGTCGGGTCTCTGCCCTCGCCATGGCGTCGATCGTGAACCCCTTGTCGGCGGCGAACTGGCCGTAGCGCTCGACACCGCCGAGGTCGGGTGCGCAGTCGGGCCAGCGCTCGCCGAGCGACTTGCGGATACCTACCCCACCGGTGGCGCCCCATACGCCCATGATGCTCGGGAGGCGGAGGTCGAGATCCACGCGCTGCATGCCGGCGGCCGCAAGCAGTTCCTCGGCTGCTTCGATGACCAACTCCTCGGTCTCGGGTCCGACCACTGCACAGCTCAGGTCGGGGACGATCGCGACCCGCAGCGAGCTGACTTCACCGGCGTGGGTGCCGAGTCCGGCCTCGTAGCCTTCCACTCGCGGGAGCGAGCGGGGGTCGCGTCCGTCGAACCCGTTGGTGACGTCGAGATAGCGGGCCGCGTCGCGGACGCTTCGGCTGACGGTGCCCTCGACCGAGGTGGCGTTGCCCAGGATCGCACCGGGCCCTCGCGGGATCCGACCGAAGGTCGACTTCAGGCCGATCAAGCCGCAGAAGCCAGCCGGGATGCGGATCGAGCCGCCACCGTCGCTGGCCGTGGCGAGGGTAAAGAGACCGCCGGCAACACCCGCCGCCGATCCGCCGGAACTGCCACCCGGCGTGCGTTCGAGGTTCCATGGATTGCGGGTGGCGCCATGAAGCTTGGTGGTCGTCTGGTTGGTAGCGCCGAACTCGCTCGACGTCGTCTGCACCGCAGCGACGGCCCCGGCACCCTTCAGCCGTTCGACGGAGATGTCGTCGTGGGTGAAGATTTCGTCCTTGAGTGGGATCGACCCTTCGGCTGCGGGCCATCCGCCCACCGCGAGGAGTTCTTTCACTGCTAGCGGCACGCCGCCGTAGGGAAGCGATACGTCGGCGCTCGCTGCGCCTCGTCGAGCGGCGTCGGGATCGATATGGCACACGGCGTTCAGATCGCTGGCCTCAACCGCCGCCAGCGTGGCCTCCAGTTCTTCCGTCGGGGAACGTTCGCCCGCACGAAAGGCCTCCACGAGGCCGACGACGTCTCCCTGCCATGGTGTCCCAGTCATGCTCCGACAGTAGCCCCCGTTGCAGCTCTGGCCAGCTGCACGCCATGTTTGGCAGGCCGCAAGCCTGTCGGTTCGGATCTCGCGCGGTCCTGGCGGTCCTCGCTATCGCCGAGCAGGGCGCGTGCGCCGGGGGCGGCCGTCGTGGCTGGAGCGCTAACCCGTTACGTATCGCAGGAGCATTGCACGGCAGCGCGACCGAGGTACTGCTCATCTGCGCTTAGTGAGGGGTCTCGTTGAGTTCTTCTTTCCACGTTCTGAACCGTTCATGGTTGGTACCGCGTGGGCCGACGCCTTCACCCGAACCATCGGGGAAGAGACGAAAACAAAAGACTCGGGTGAGGTCGTCGGCGTGGATCGCCACGTAGCGCGAGTTCGCCTTCCGGGCCGGACCGGCGCGCCACAGAAGCCAAGACCCGATTCGTCGCTTGTAGGAAATCCGG
>JAQWLJ010000046.1 GCA_029247365.1 Acidimicrobiales bacterium
GAGCTCCTGGTGCATCTGACGCTGGATTCGCTTAATTCGGTTCATCGCTTCGACCATGTGGACCGGAATCCGGATCGTGCGAGCCTGGTCGGCGATGGCACGGGTGATCGCCTGGCGAATCCACCAGGTGGCATATGTCGAGAACTTAAAGCCCTTGGTGTGGTCGAACTTCTCGACCGCTCGCATCAGGCCCAGGTTGCCCTCCTGCACGAGGTCGAGCAGGACCATGCCTCGCCCGACGTAGCGCTTGGCGATTGACACAACCAGTCGGAGGTTGGCACGGATCAGCTCGTCTGTGGCGCGACCGCCATCGCGAAGCAGTCGTTTGTAGCGGGCGAGGTCACCCGAATCCATCGAGTCGAGCTGGCCCGAATGCTCCAGCACTTCAAGATGCTCAGCTGCCTCGAGGCCACGCTTGATACGAGCGGCGACGCGGACTTCCTGCCTTGCGTCGAGGAGCGCAACCTGGCCGATCTCCTTGAGGTACAGCCGCACCGGATCGTCGCTGCTCCCACCGTCAGCACCCCCGGAACGCTTGAGCTGTCGGCGTCGTGTGGGTTCTTCGACGTCGTCCCCGATTGTGGCTGCGAATGCAGCGGCCCGGGCAACACGCTCTGCGTCGAGTCGCGACTCGACGCCATCAGATCCTGTGGCCTCGCCATCGGGCCGAGCCGGGACGGAGATCTCGGCAGGCACCGGCGAATCGAGTTCTTCATCGAGTTCAACGCCCGCTGCTGCGCACGCCCGACGAAGTGATTCGATAAGTTCCGGGTCGAACTCGACGTCTTTCAAGGCATGGACAAGCGCATCGAGGCTGAGATGCCCCAACGAACGCGCCGAGTCGAGGAGCGACCAGAACTCCGCAGCCGCGGGTTCAGGCAACGGAACAGTCGGCGCGATGTCGGTCATCCGTTCCCCCCTCCGGCGTTCTGGATGAGCCACGGCAGTAATTGGGTGACTGCTGCTTCTCGCGTAGTGCGCTCGGCGAGCCCTTCGGTTTGATTTTTGACCCACGCGATCGCGGTCGCAAAACTCTGCCGATCGTCGACCGAATCGGCCATGCGGGCCCGGTGCTGAAGATCGCGGACGACGCGGTCGGCCGACAGGCGAACGACACCGGCCACCACATCGTCGGTCTCGGCGTCGGAAGACTCGACAGCGAGGCGTCGCAGCAGCGTGGCAGCGCGATCGCCGACGCGGTCAGCTGCCGCCATCACGCCCTCGGACTCGAGTGCCTCGAAGGCCTCGCGTCGCGTTGGGTCTCCGAACAAGGCAGGCGCCAGCTGACCGCAGACCTCGTCGGGGCGGTGAATCATCAGCCGAATGGCCTCGTCTTCGGGGGTCAGCCGAATGCGTTCCGGCGGGCGATCGTCTTCATGCTCGACGTCGCCGTAGGAATCGACCGGAGGTGGCGCATACTGCGGTGTGGCCGGCCGCCGGCGGGCTTCGCCCGCCAGCAACTCGCGCAGGCGGGCCAGATCGATGCGGGTGCGGTCGGCGATCTCGATGACGTACTGGTCGCGCACCAGCGAGTCGGGATGCTCACGAACAACGTCGAGGGCGTGTTCGGCTACCCGAGCTTTCCCCTCCGGCGTGGACATGTCGCCCGCGTCGAGGACCCGGTCGAGGCGGAACTTGAGGAACGGCACGGCATCGTCGACCGCACGCTGCAGTCCAACCGGATCCTGGCGCGCAAGATCGTCGGGATCGACGCCAGGAGGGAGAGCAGCAACCCTGATATCGAGTTCGTACTCCTTCTCCCAGGCATAGACGCGTTCGGCCGCCGCGAGGCCAGCGGCGTCGGCGTCGAACGACAGGACCAGCCGGTTTGCAGAGAATCGTTTGAGGAGCTTCACATGCTCTTCGGTGAGCGCCGTCCCACACGTGGCCACGGCACGAGGGATATCGGCGGTGGCGTACCCGATGACGTCGGTGTAGCCCTCGCAAATGATCGCCTCACCGGCCCTCACGATGCCATCACGGTGAGTGTGGAGGCCGTAAAGCACCCGACTCTTGTTGTAGACCACCGCCTCGGTGGTGGTGTTCTTGTATTTGGAGCCCTCGTGGCCGGGAAGGATGCGTCCACCGAAACCGACTGCGTCGCCGCGCTCGTCGTGGATCGGAAACATGACCCGGCCCCGGAACGCATCTTGCTGCCGACCCGCCTTGTTCACGAAACCGAGGCCAGCATCACGTAAGTCGTCGGCACCCAGACGGAGGTGTTTGGCCAATTGGTCCCAGTCGTCGGGCGCCCACCCGATCTTGTACTTCCGGACGAGGTCACCGTCGTAGCCGCGACCGCGAAGGTAGCTCCTCGCTTCAGCCGACTCACTCCCGCTCAACAAGCGTTGGTGGTAGAACTCGGCTGCCTTGCCAACGGCCTCTTGCAACGACTTCTTTCGGCCCCGTCGCTGTCCCTCCCCCGCCGATGTGTAGCGGAGCTGAATGCCGAACCGGCTTGCGAGCGCCTCGACCGCACCGACGAAGTCAAGCCCGTCGATCTCTTGAACAAAGGTGATGGCGTCGCCGCTGCGCTGGCACCCGAAGCAGTAGTACACGCCCTTCTCCGGGCTGACCGACAACGACGGCGTCCGTTCGCCGTGCAGCGGACACCGAGCCATGAAGTTTCGGCCTGAGCGTTTGATTTCGGTGTGCTCACCAATGATCGCGACGAGGTCTGCGCTGCTTCGAACGCGTGCGATGTCCTCGTCGTGGATCCCCATTGATCCGCAACCTAGCAGCGGCCACGGAAGGGGATTCAGCCGAACTCAGCGAGCGACGACCTCACCGGTTTTATGTGATGACCGAACCTCAAACGGCGTCGTCGCAGACCTGCCACGAGATGGCTCCGTCACCCTTGCTGTCCTTCTTCTTGTGTGCGTTGACCCACGAGTTAAGGCCAGATGGCTTCGAGTTCGCCGTGCACACAGATTACGACGCAGGTCGTGACTGGGGGTTAATAACGTCGCCACAGCGAGTTTGCCCACAACCGTGCTCTCGTGCCGTGTCGAACAGCAATTGTGCGCTGGTGTCTTGATGCTTGGGGCCCCTCATGCAGCGCAGGCTCTGGCCATTTCTGCCAACGCAACCCGTTCAGCTGCTCAGGGGTCGAATGCCACTCACTATCGCAGTCGGACAGCATTGTCCGAAGCCATTCCGCCGTTAAACGGACAGCCGGCGTGGCCGCAACCACTGCGTTCGCAAGAAAGCGCTCGGGCGTCCGTCGACTTGTCTTCCAGTGTCTCGTCTAACGCTTCGAAGTCCGCTCCACTCGCAATGGTCGCTGCGTAGACGCAGGAGTCAGCTCAAACGGTCAGCGAGGTAGCGATCGAGTTGATCGAGAGACACTCGATCTTGCTCGCGGGAATCGCGCTCACGGACGGTCACTGCACGGTCCTCGAGCGTGTCGAAATCGACGGTGACGCAGTAGGGCGTTCCAACCTCATCTTGGCGGGCGTAGCGCTTGCCGATCGACTGGGTCTCGTCGTAGTCCGTCATCCAGCGACCCTTGATCGAGTCGAAGACCTCCATCGCTGTGGGTGTGAGCGTGTCCTTCTTCGACAGGGGCAGCACGGCGATCTTGTAGGGGGCCAGTCGGTGATCAAGGTGCAGCACAGTGCGAGTGTCGTCGTTGACAACCTCTTCGTCGTAGGCGTCCATCAAGAACGCCATGGCGGTACGGGTTGCACCAGCGGCGGGCTCAATGACATGCGGCACGTAGCGTTCGTTGGCGGCCTGATCAAAGAAGTCGAGTTTCTCTCCGGACGCGTTTGCGTGTTGGGTGAGGTCGAAGTCGCCACGGTTGGCGATGCCTTCGAGTTCGTCCCAGCCCCAAGGGAAAAGGTACTCGACGTCGCTCGTGCCCGAGCTGTAGTGGCTGAGTTCGTCGTCGTCGTGAGCGCGAAGCATGATCTTGTCGGGGTTCATACCGAGGTCGAGATACCAGTCCATGCGGGCCTGGCACCAGTACTCGTACCACTGCTGGCTCTCGGCTGGCGGCACGAAAAACTCCATCTCCATCTGTTCGAACTCACGGGTTCGGAACACAAAGTTGCCGGGCGTGATCTCGTTTCGAAACGACTTGCCGATCTGGGCAATGCCAAACGGCGGCTTCTTGCGGCTCGTGTTGAGCACATTGGCAAAGTTGATGAACATGCCCTGCGCCGTCTCAGGCCGAAGGTAGACCTCGGCGGCAGTCTCGGTGACCGGACCAGCATGGGTCTTGAACATGAGATTGAACTCGCGTGCTTCGGTAAACTTGCCCTTGGTGCCGCAGGAAGGGCACTCGTTGGGGTCGTCGAGCTTGTCGAGCCGATGCCGGGCGTTGCAGTTGGTGCAGTCGACCAGTGGATCAGAAAAGTTCGCAAGGTGACCTGACGCCTGCCATACCTGGGGTGGCGACAGAATCGACGCGTCGAGGCCGACCACGTCGTGGCGTTCCTGCACCATCGAACGCCACCACGCGTCCTTGACGTTGCGCAGAAGCAGCACCCCGAGCGGGCCATAGTCGTACGTTGAGCGGAAACCGCCGTAGATCTCCGCCGATTGGAAGACGAATCCCCGCCGCTTAGACAGGTTGACGATCTTGTCGAACAGCTCGGGATCAGAAGAGGCAGCGCTCATGGCGATGGAGGCTACCGGCGCGCTTCGTTGCCGTGCGCCACTATGGAGACCGTGACAGCGACATCTCCACCACCACCATCCGGGCCTCCGGTATCCACCACGCCGACTATCGCCGTGGATGACCCGACGAAGGTCGCGGGGTTACGCATCGTCGCCTGGTTCATCGACGCCATGATCGGCGGGCTGTTCCTGTTGGGCGTGATCCTGGCGACCGGGACCAATACGGCGTTTGAAAGCTCGATCACCGCCGAGTTGCAATGCGATTTCATCAACGACTTCACCGATGACGCCTGTATTCAGTCGGGCTCGACCTTGTACCTCTGGACCGGAGAAGATGTCGGACTCCTGTTGCTGGTTTGGATCGGAGCCTCCGTGCTGCTCACGATGGTCATTCCTGCCTTCACCGGTTGGAGCCCGGGAAAGCGCCTCCTCGGCTTGCGGATTGTCAACAAGGAGACGTTCGAGCTCGCCGGTGTTGGGGCGAATCTGCTCCGCGGTCTGCTGTGGATTGTCGATGGTTTTGGCTACTTCACCGGCCCGCTCGTTGGCGGCATCACCATGATTTCGAGCGACGGCTCGCGTCGGGTTGGTGACATGGCTGCGAAAACCCTTGTCGTCAAAGCCGAGCATGTCGGGCGTCCGGTCGCGGTCCGCAACGTCAACTCGTTGGGCCGAATAACACAAGTCCCGGCATTCATTGCAGGCGCACCCCAGCCGCCAGCTTCAACCTATGCATCGCCCCATTCGGCTCCGCCAATCCCTGTGGCCAGCCCGCCGTCTTCGTCGCCACCTCCGCCCAGCGGACCTCCTACGAGTATGGCCAGCGAACCCCAGCCGACCCCGCCCGCTGCTGGTAAACCGCCCGTGTTCCCACCCCCCGGCACCGCTGAGCCGGCGCCTCCGACCGGTCCGCTGGCAGCCGACCAGCCACCGCCTCCGATGAGCGAACCCTCGACCGACATCGAGCCTGCTATCGCATCAGCCGAAGCTCTGTCGAGCGAGACGAACGCCGAGGCCTCAACCCAGCATCCGGCCGACCCCGAAACCGAAGCAACTGTGGTTCCCGATCCACCGCCGCAGGCTGACGCGCCGTCCATGCCAACGGAACCACCCTCGCCGGTGGCGAGGCCGGGCATCGACTCACCGATGTGGGACGACGCCCGAGACACCTACATCCAGTGGGACCCTCGGCTCGAAGAATGGGTGATGTGGTCCGAGTCCAGCAGCAGTTGGATCCCGATCAGCCGCTAACCGCTGCAGCCCATTCGCTCAGGTCTGCGTCTGATCGAGTACCGCCACCGAGCGCAAACGGCGCTCGAGGTGGTGCTCCATCAGTGCTGTCGCCAACAGGTCCACCTCGCCGGTGGCTGGGCCGACCGGCTCGGCCAACACGCCGCTGAGACCACCACCGAGGACGCGCTCCATCAGTTTGATCGCCTCCTCGGTGATCGGCCGGCCTCGCCGGCACGATCGGCACAGCACACCACCGTCGTCAAAGTCGAACGCTTCGAGCGGATGTTCGGCGCCACACGATACGCATGCGTCGAGCTGCGGCGTCAGCCCCTCGTGAGCCAACAGCTTCAGGAAGAAGGCTGCGACAACGAGGGGTGAATCGTTCTGATCGAGCGTGCGTAGCGCGCGGACCAGCATGACGTGCAGCTCGCGATCAGGCGAACGGTCCTGCGCCACTTGATCGACGGCTTCGAGCAAGGCCTGTGCTCGGGCGAACCGGTCCGGTGACGTACGAAGATTGGCGAACCGGTCGACCGTCTCGACCTGGGTGATCGTGTCGAGGTCACCGCGACCCCGGTATAGCTGCACGGCGACATGACTGAGTGGTTCGAGTCGTGCTCCGAACTTCGACTTCGTCCGGCGGACACCCTTCGCGACGCCGCGCACTTTGCCGTTGTCATGGGTGTGCATGCTGACAATGCGATCGGCTTCACCAAGCTTCCACGTCCGCAACACAACCGCGTGGTCTCGGTAAAGGGCCATCAGCCCTCGGAGGCGACTCCGCCGAAACGCCGGTCGCGGGTCTGGAACTCGTGGATCGCGTCGAGAAACACCTGACGCCCAAAGTCGGGCCATGGCGTATCGGTGAATAGCAACTCGCTGTAGGCGAGTTCCCACAGCAGGAAGTTCGAGATGCGGTACTCCCCCGACGTGCGGATGAGCAGGTCCGGGTCGGGCATCTCGGGATCGTAAAGCTCGCCGGCGATCGTCTTCTCCGTGATCCTGTCGGCAGGCGTACCGGACGCGACGATAGCGCGGACTGCATCGACGATCTCAGCCCGGCCGCCGTAGTTGAACGCAATCGTGAACGTCAGGCCGGTGTTGTCCTGGGTGAGTTCAAGCGTCTCGTCCATGCGGCGAATCAGGCGCTTCGGTACCCGCCAATCTCGGCGGCCGACAAAGCGGACCCGCACGTTCTTCTCGTGGAGTTCTTCGCGCCGCCGAATAAGGATCTCCTCGTTAAAATTAAGGAGGAACTTCACTTCGTCCTTGGGACGTTTCCAGTTCTCGGTGCTGAACGCGTAGACGGTCAGCCATTCGACACCGAGGTCATCGCACGTCTCGACTACCTCGAACAGCGAGTGCTCACCCGCCTTGTGCCCCTCGGTGCGCGGAAGACCGCGTGCCTGGGCCCACCGACCGTTGCCGTCCATGACGCACGCAACGTGTCGCGGGATCCCTTCAGGGTCCAGATCGTCGATCTTCACGAGGGGCAACCTACCCCGGCCCCGGGGGCGTAGGGTGCCTCGTCGTCGTGTCGTTCACTGATCTCACCATCTCCTCTCTGGAAGCCGTCACCGCTGCCCTGCCCGGAGGCGGTGAGCGCCGCGTCGGGCAGGCTGACATGGCGCGAAGCGTTGCTACCGCAATCGAGTCCGACGGCCATCTAGTCGTGCAGGCTGGAACCGGAACGGGCAAGTCCTTGGCCTATCTCGTCCCGGCCGTCCTGTCGGACCGACCGACGATCATCGCCACCGCTACGAAGGCCCTCCAGGACCAGCTCGCCGGCAAAGACCTCCCATTCCTGGCAGAACAACTCGACGTCTCGTTCACATTCGCCATGTTGAAGGGGCGGTCGAACTACCTCTGTTTGCAGCGCCTTGACGAGCTCGAGGCCGACGGTCGCCTCGACCTTGACCTCGAGAGCGACGAAGACGACAAGACCTCGGGGTCCGTCGACAGCGAGACGCTGGTGAAGCTGCGAACCTTCGCCGCCGAGACCGATGTCGGTGATCGCGCCGAACTCGAGTGGGTCAGCGACCGGGTCTGGCGCCAGGTCTCGGTCGGGCGCGACGAGTGCCCAGGCGCAGGCAGATGCCCTCAGGGCGACGCTTGTCTCGCCGAGAAGGCCCGTCGCAAGGCCAACAGTGCCGACATCTTGGTGGTGAACCTCCACCTGTACGCGCTTGCGATCATGGTCGACACGATCCTCCCTGAGCACGACGTCGTGATCATTGATGAAGCTCACCAACTTGAGGACATCGTCGCCGAAGCTGCTGGCCGCCAGATCAGCCCGGCACGGGTGCAATCCGCGGCACGCAACGCCCAGTCGGTGCTCGTGGAACGCAATGCTCCCGAGGCGGCTGAGGCCGCCGCCGTGGCGCTCCACGTGGCACTCGAAGGCCACATTGGCGACCGTCTCACCGACGGACCCGATGAGGTGCTCGGCCGAGCCCTCGACGACGTCCGGGGTGCCACCGAGCGGCTCCTGAACGCGCTCCGCGCGGTGCCCGACGACGCACCAGCGGACACCCGCACGAAGGCGATTCGGGCTCGGCAGGTAGCCACCAGCCTCGTCGATGACATCGACGCAGTCCGCTGGCCGACCGAAACCGAAGTCATGTGGGTCGACGGACCGTCCTCGAATCCAGGGCTGCGCTCGACACCAATCTCGATCGCGAAGCTGCTGAGCGAGAACCTCTGGGACAAACGGGCCGGGGTTCTCACCTCCGCCACGCTGCCCACCAACGCCACATCGCAGCTCGGGCTCCCCGAGTCAGCCATCACCCTCGATGTGGGAAGCCCCTTCGATTACTCGACCAACACGCTTCTGTTCTGCCCCACACATCTCCCAGACCCTCGATCGAGTGACTTCCGAGCCGCACAACATGACGAGATCGAACTCTTGATCGCAGCGGCCGGCGGCGGCACGCTGGCGCTGTTCACAAGCTTCTCCGCCATGCGCGAAGCGGTTGACCGGCTTGAGACCCGCCTGCCATGGCCCATCCTGATGCAGGGCGACAAGGCAAAGAACGCCCTGCTGCAGGAGTTCGTCGAGAACGATGAGACGTCGCTGTTTGCGACGATGTCGTTCTGGCAAGGCATCGATGCCCCCGGCCGCACATGCCGTCTGGTCATCATCGACCGACTTCCGTTCCCCCGCCCCAACGACCCCGTGCTCCAGGCCCGGCGCGATCGGGTCGGCAAGGCCGCTTTTCGCCTGATCGACCTCCCCCGGGCTGCGACCCTTCTTGCACAGGGCGCCGGTCGACTGATTCGCACGAGCACCGACCAAGGCGTGGTCGCCGTGCTCGATCCGAGGCTTGCGACGGCACGTACCTACCGCTGGGACCTGATCAACGCATTGCCGCCCATGACTCGAACCAAAGAACGCGACGAGGCCACAAGCCTGCTGCAGCGACTTCGCGACCAGCCCTGAGAACTGCTCGCACGCAGATGTGAGGGTTCCATGAGGTTCACCCCTAACCCCCCCTCGGGCCGGACCCGCCAGCTACGGTCTCTACCGGTATCGCCATCGTGCCGACTCCCCTTCCAATGCCTCGCCGCCGCCCTCACCCCGCCCGCCGTACCCGCCGGCAAGCCGGCGCGTTCTGCCTTGCGGTGTACCTCGCGATCACAGCGGCTGTCGGACTGCACGAACGCCGGGCTGCAGCCCCCGACGCCGAGACGGCGACGCCGCCCGACACGGCCGAACGACAGGCCCCGGTCAGCACGACAACACTCAAAATCGAGCCTGCCGCGTTTGTCTTGCTGCCCGGGAGCACAACCTCGACCACGACCATCGTCGTCCCGCGTCCAGCGAGCCCACTGCGTAGCGCCACGACCACGACGGTGACCGCGCCACCTTCGCTGACCGGCACGGCCGCTCCGGTCGTTGACACCCCCGCGCCGCCGGCACCCACCAACACGACCACCGTGCCGCCAACGACCACGGTCCCGCCAACGACCACAATCTTCATCAGTGGCAGCTGAGCCCGTTGCCGAATGGCGAGGCGAGTCGATGGGCGCACGTGCCCACCTAGTCGTCAACGAAGCAGCGCGTCACCACATAACGACCGCCATCACGCAACTCCAGGATTGGAACGCTCGATGGACTCGGTTCGACGAGTCGTCGGAGCTCAACGCAATCAACCGCGCCAATGGACAGCCGGTAGTGGTTGCGATGGACACCGCTGCGCTCATCGCGCTCGCCATAGACGCGTGGCGTATCACCGACGGTGCCTTCGATCCGACCGTGCTCGACGCACTGGTCAACGCTGGGTACGGCCAGCCGTTCGCAGCAGGGCCGACCAAGCTCGGCCCAGCGGTCCATGTGCCAGGAGCAGAAACCATCGAGGTCGACCCGACCACAGGTCTGGTTAACGCCCCGAGAGGCGTGAGGCTCGATCTCGGCGGAATCGCCAAGGGCCACGCTGCGGATCTCCTCGTGCGTGACCTCCTCAAACGTGGCGCCACCGGTGCTGCGGTAACGATCGGCGGGGACACCTCGGTCGGTGGGCGATGTCCCTTTGCCGATGCCTGGCCGATTGTCGCCGACATCGACACATCCGAACCGGTTGCACATCTTCAGCACGGTGGCTTTTGCTTCAGCACGACACAGCGACGTCGATGGATGACCACTGCAGGGCCTGCTCACCACATCATCGATCCTCAAACCGGCCGACCCGTCGAGTCGACCATTGCGAGTGCGGCGATCGCAGCCTCAACCGCGGCCACTGCAGAGGTGTTTGCGACCGCGTCAATCGTCCTCGGGTGGCCCGCCGCGGGCCAGTTGGTCGACGCCGTCGCGCTATCCGGTTTCGTCGTCACCGACCTCGGCCAGCGGCACGACATCGGCACACTGGCTCAAAACCCTCCTAGATCCGCTCCTGGTGCCGACGGGAGATGCCGTGAGTGATCAACTGTGGTGGTACGCGACTCGCGCTGCGGGGTTGATGACCTGGGCGACCGCAGTCGCCGCTGTCATCGTCGGTCTTTTGCTGTCCACTCGAGTGGTAAAGAAGCCCACGGGTCCGTGGTTGCTTGACCTTCACCGCTTCCTGGGTGGTATCTCGGTCCTGTTCCTCCTCGTACACATGGGCGCGCTCTCCTTCGACTCTTTCGTCGATTTCGGTCCCCGCGAGCTCTTCATCCCTGGGGAATCCACCTGGAATACCGAGGCTGCAGCCTGGGGCATCATCGCCGCCTTCACACTCATCCTGGTCGAGGTGACATCTCTGCTTCGAAAGTGGATCAATCCCGCCGTTTGGCGCATGTTTCACGCTATGTCCATCATCACCGTCGCTGCTGGCTCATACCACGCGTGGCTCGGCGGCAGCGATATCGACAACCCGCTCACCTGGGTTGTTGCCGGCGCTGCGTCGATTACCGTCGTGCTACTCGTCGGTGTGCGCCTTCGCCGCACCGCCTGAGAGGACCGCACCACAACCGACCGGTTGTTGCGTGAAGCGCTCCTGCGCTAGATGCGCGAGCGTCTGGAGGGACTTGCGGTCTCCGACACCACGACCGAAGCCGAGCTCACGGTCCAAGGGACGTCATCGCTCCCCCGCCGCACGGCCGGCGCAAACCCCTTCAATGGAGCACTGCTGCTTCCCGGCCAAGTCGACATCCTCACGCCGAGGGCCACCCCGACCGCTCAGCCACCACCGCCTGCGCCCGACGATGCGGCTGCGCCCGAACCCGTGAGCCCGTTGGATCCTGCGCCGATCGATCTCTTCGGGACCACGTCCGTGCCACCGTCGGCCCCTTCACAGCCCCAGGAAAGCAACGTCACCTTCGGCCAACAGGCACCAGATCCGTTCCTGCGCCGAGACAATGCTCCACCGCTCCGCGCTGCGCCCCTCGCCTTCGAAGCGGAGCCTGCGGACGAACCTTCCCCGGCCGAGATTTCGTCGCCATCCGGCAGCGGAGTTCCTGGGTCGATGCCGACCGGAGCAAAAACGCCACCGCCGCTGCCCGAGGGTGCGATCGATCCTGTGACCGGCGAACCCGGCCAGGCTGCCTATCAAGCATGGCTGATTGAGTGGCTGGCGTATGCCGACACATACGGCGAGGGAACCCTGGACGACCCCAGTCGGGTCTGGACGCGCTTAGTACCCCAACTCGTGGACCGAGTCGGGCCGGCGTTGCCAGTTCTTCTCAACTTTGACAAACAGTTCGACGAATGCCCCGTCGGGCAACTGGCGGCGCACGGCGGTCCCGGCCTTCTTGAGGTTCTCACCACCCTTCCCGATCACCATCGCCTTCTGAGACTCGCGTTCGACGAGAATCTCACATCGGATACGCGGCCATTCCCATTCAGTGACCCGCGTCGCAATCGAGTGCGGCAGTTCTTGGCGGGCCACGGCAAGCAGTTGCTCGCGGACGAGTTCGGCGACCCAGAACGGGTCGGGAACGTCGGTGACCATGTCGTCGGGGTAGAATTGCGGTCCCTCGGGGAGCCGGCTTCGCAGGTGCGCAACGAGGCCGTCGACACCTTCACCGGTGCGGCCGCTCACGGGGAACCAGGCCGCTGCGGAGAGCTCCGATGTGGCTTTGAGCTGGTCGAGGACCTGTTCGGGTTTGGCGATATCGGCCTTGGTGACAATGACGATGGCGTCGTCGGGGAGCGACTGCGCGACGTAAGCATCGCCACGGCCGTACGGGGCGGTGGCATCGACAACGAAGCAGACAACGTCGACGTCGGAGATCGCGTTGGCGGCGGTGGCGTTGAGACTGGTGCCGAGGGCGCTGCGCGGCTTGTGGATCCCCGGCGTATCTACGAAAACGATCTGATCGGCCTCGGTGGTAAGCACACCTCGCACCTGCGTTCGGGTGGTCTGGGGCTTGTCGGAGACAATCGACACCTTCTGGCCAAGAATCCGATTGAGCAAAGTCGACTTGCCGGCGTTCGGGCGACCGACGAACGTCACAAATCCGGAGCGGAAACCGTCAGCCATCGCCTGCTCCCGCGCGGTCGACGCGCACCCGGGTGATGCGGCGCCCCTCCATCGCTTCGACATGGAGGCGCACCCCATTCACGGCTACGGACTCGCCCATCTCGGGAACGTGACCCAAATCGTGGAAGATCAAGCCGCCGACCGTGTCCCAGTCACCGTCAGCAAAATCCTCTTTGAGTAGGCCTTCGAGTTGATCGATCGGCATCCGGCCGTGCACCAGCAAGTCGCCCCCGGCGAGCGACCGGTAGAGCGGTTCCTCTCGGTCGGTTTCGTCGACAATCTCGCCCACGAGTTCCTCCACCAGATCTTCCAGCGTGACCAGTCCAGCCGTGCCCCCGTATTCGTCGACGACGATCGACAGGTGGTGGAGACCCGCTTGCATCTCGCGCAGAAGATCGTCGGCGTGCTTGGTCTCAGGAACGAAGCGCGGCTTGCGCATGAGCGAGATCACCTGTCGCTCGCCACCACCACTTCGTTCCAGCCGCACGAGGTCCTTTACGAGACAGACCCCCACGATGTCGTCGATGCCCTGCCCACAGATCGGCACGCGGCTGAATCCCTTCGCCTCGGCAAGATCAATCACTTCGCTCACGGTGTTCTCCGATGCTGCCGTGGCCATATCGGTGCGCGGCACCATGACCTCACGCACGATCGTGTCACCGAGCGCGAATACCGACTCGATGAGGTCCTTCTCCTCCTCGTCGATGGCAGCACCAGCCGCGGCAGCTTCGGTCATCGCGATCAATTCGTCTTCAGAGATGACCGTCGCACCGGCCGGACCGGGCAGCAACACGTTGGCAATACCGGTGAGTAAGCGGGTCAGCGCTCGCACCGGAGCCATCCTCAACAGGATCCGCAATCCGCGGGCCGAGATGAGTGCCGCCCGATCGAGATGCTGTAGCGCCCAGATACGCGGGATCGCCTCGGGAAGGATGTACAGCCCGACCGCCGATCCAACCGCTGCGCCCACGAGCGGAAGGCCCCCAGTCGCCCGGTCGGCCACCAGGGTGATGATGATGGCGACCGCTGCCACATGAGAGACGATTCGAAGGAGCAGCAACGGGGCCAGCGATGTCTCGCGTTCCTCGAGGAGATCAATCAGCGCCTGCGCACCGGGGTTCTCTTCGATATCGAACCCTCCGGCCCGAGCCCGGCTGATACGAGTCAGCGCCGTCTCGGCCGCAGCGACAACGGCCGCGAGAACGATCAGCGCAACCGTGCCGACAACTCCAACGAGAAGGCCCGCACTCATCGGTGATGCATGGCCAAGATCTCCTGCTCGAGATCCTCCATGACTTCGGCTTCGGCATCGTCTTGGTGGTCGTGGCCGACCAGGTGCAGCACGCCATGGACGACCAGCAAGGCGATCTCGTCGTCGACGCTGCCGTGGTGATGACCCTGTCCTGCATGGTCGAGGGCGTTGGCAGCCGCCACCGTCGGGCACACCACGATGTCGCCGATCATGTCGTCTGCTTGGGTTGCATCCGCACCTTCGAGCGGGAACGACAACACGTCGGTCGGACGATCCTTGCCCATGTGCACACGGTTGAGTTCATGGATCGTGTCCTCTTCGACGAACAACAGGTTGCACTCTCCCGCTACCACGCCACGCGACCGAAACGCCGACGTCGCCAAAACCGCCCACCGGTCAGCATCGATGGCGATCGCTGACTGCTCGTCCACCGCGATCACAGCAAGGAAAGGCTCGCTCACGAGCGACCGCCCCCGGGCGAGTTCGTGCTCGCTGCGCCACCGGGCCCATTCGCACTCGCTTTCTCATAGGCATCGACGATGTCCTGCACGATCCGGTGACGAACCACATCCCGCCCACTCAGCCGAGTGAACGCAATGCCGTCGATGTGGCCGAGCACTGGCTCGAGGCCGCCAAGGCCAGACTTTCCACCCTGCACATCGACCTGGGTGACGTCGCCCGTGACGACAGCCTTCGAGCCGAAGCCGATCCGCGTGAGGAACATCTTCATCTGCTCTGGCGAGGTGTTCTGCGCTTCGTCGAGGATGATGAATGCCGAGTTGAGGGTGCGACCCCGCATAAACGCGAGCGGCGCGACCTCGACGATGCCACGATCGAGCAAACGCTCCATGCCGTCGTTGCCGACCATGTCGTGCAACGCGTCGTACAGCGGCCGCAGGTACGGATCAACCTTCGCCATCAGGTCGCCGGGCAGGAAGCCGAGCCGCTCGCCGGCCTCAACCGCTGGCCGGGTGAGGACGATCCGCTCCACGTCGCCCGCCTGCAGGGCCCGAACCGCCATCGCCACCGCCAACCAACTCTTACCGGTGCCAGCCGGGCCAATACCGAAGGTGATGACATTGCCTTCGATCGCTTCAACGTACGCCTTCTGCCCGGCCGACTTCGGACGGATCAGCCGACCCTTGTCGGCGCGAAGGATCTCGTGGGTGAACACGTCGGACGGACTTTCGTCGGCCCGCACCATGTCGATCGTTCGATCGAGCGTGCGCTCATCGACGCGCTGGCCCCGCTCGGCCAACGCTACAAGCTCCTCAAACAGCGTCGCCGCAACCGGTGCGCCGGGACCGGAGAGTAGGACTTCGTTCCCGCGCACGGTGATATCGGCATCGGGAAGCGCGGCCTCAATGCGCCGAAGGTGGCGGTCGTGCTCGCCAAGCAGGACACCCATGAGGTGGTTGCCGGGGACGCGGATGGTGATCAAGGGTTCGCTCATCTTCTGTCGGGAGCGTACAGCGCCACCACAGGCCACCGACAGAGAGTTCTCGGTGGTGTCGCGCTGTGACCGACGCACCTCGCCCGCCTTCGTGCCTGTCGACCTCACATCCGGTAAGTCATTCGCTGCCATCCATCGCTGGATTGCAAACGGCCAGATCGACGATGCAGCACGAGCTCGGGCCCGCCAACACTCGCTCGAACATCAGGCCACCGAAGACGCGACGCTACTCGGGGCACTCATCGACCTCGCCGAACGAGGACGACCCGTCACCGCCAGCGCCACCCGTCAGGTAACCGGACCGGTCGTGGCGGTAGGAGCTGACTTCGTAATCCTTCGCGATGGACGGCTGGGGGACGTTTTCGTGCCGGTCGAGAGGCTCGCCGTCGTGCGACCAGCACCAGGCGGCGGGCTTCCCACCGGCAACCGCCTGGCCGGAATCTCACTCACGCTCGGCAGCGCGCTTATGAAGCTCGCCTCCGAACGACCCGACGTGATCCTCGCACCGGCGGGGAAGACATCCGTGGCGAGATGTTCTCGGTCGGTGCCGACATGGTCACGATCGCGATCGACCGGGCACGGCGCGATCGACTGCACATCTGCCTGGGAGCGATCGATCACCTGATCGTGCTCGCCCGCTAGCGAGCCGCTCCACCCGTCAGTTGCGACGTGAGCGACGTTGTCGCTCGAGGAAGCGGTACACGTCGATCAGGTCGATACCGGGGAACGGGCTGAACTCGCGCTGCGACGGCAACGCAGTGAGCACGTGGGTGCGTTCGGCGGCCGACGGCCACGCATGCCCCGACCATTGCTCGACCAACATCGAGTCGGGCTCGAGCTCACGCTGACGGGCGTACTCCCGTCGCAGCGTGTTTGACCCGCGGAATCGGTGCGCATGCTCGGCCTCTGCACCAAACGAGATGGCGTAGGGGTGGCGGCTGGTTTCCGTCTCGATGTACGTCGTCTCGAAGAACTCGCCAATGTCGGTGACGGTGTGCTGACTATGGAGCAAGAAGCTTCCGGTAGCGTTCCACGCAAGCCGAGCGCCCCACTGCCGCGGGACCCGTTCTCCTTCCAAACCGCCGTCAGCGGCTCGAGGGAACGGGAAACCGTCGTTCTCGTATGCCTTGTCGATCACACCCTCGGAATCGGTTCGGAGAAAGTGGCACGGAATACCGAGATGTTCGGTCGCTAGATTCGTGAAGCGATGGGCCGCCATCTCGTAGGAGATGTAGAAGACCTCCTTGAGATCCTCGACCGAGATGTCTTGAGCCCGGTCGGCGTCACGCAGGAAGTCGATAGCCGGGGCTTCGGGAGCGAGGACCGCCGCAGCGAAGTAGTTGCTTTCGATTCGTTGGCGGAGGTAGTCGCCGAAGTCGCGCGTATCAGAGTGGTCAAGCGCGAAATGGCCGAGTGTCTGTAGCACCACGCTTCGCGCTTGGCGCACCTTCAAGCCACCGCGATCAGGAATGAAGATGATCTTGTCTCGCCGGTCGGTGATACTGCGGGCCGAGCTCGGAAGATGACTCACCCGCTCGATACCGAAGCCGACTTGGGCTGCCAGGTCGGTCAGTACCCGCTCAGAGACCGGACCGCTTCCGCCGTAGCCGGCTCGAGCCAGCGCCTCAGCTGCGATTGCCTCGATCTCTGGGTAATAGTTGTTTCGTAGCCGCATCTCGGACCGGAGGGCGGTGTTGGCGTTGCGAGCCCGCACCGCCGGATCGTCGAGGGCGGTCGCTGCCGTCTCGCCGTCGCGCAACTCCCGCCACAGCGCGACAATGTGCTCGAGCACCTCGTTGGGAACCTTCGCCGACGGTTTGAACGGCGCCAGCTCGAGCGCGGCGTAGCGCGGATCGTGCTGCGCCCGATCGACCTCGATCTCGAGCTCGCTTCGACGATCCGGAGCCGACGACTCGAGCAAATCGGCAGTCGTGGTCCCAAGTGCGGTAGCGATCTCACCAACGAGCCCGAGCTTCGGCTCGACCTTTCCATTTTCAAGCTGCGAAAGGTACGGCACCGGTCGACCGACCGCATTGGAGACGTCAGCGAGGGTGAGGCCCGCACGCCGCCGGGCATGGCGGATGCGATGTCCGAGGATCACGAGGTCGAGTTCACCCATTGTCGAAAGTCTGACAGATGTTTTGCTTTGGCGAAAGCGGCTTGACATCCATCTGTCACATCTCGACGACCCTGCGCGATGCGACAGACAGGACGCCCATCTTGCTGATGACAAATTTGCGCAAAGTTTTCACAAGAGAGAAGACCTACCTCGTAGAAGGTCGACCAGTCCGTTGTGAGGGGAGACAGTCTGCGACAGGCTGGAGCAATGGGGAAGACCGAGACGCTCGCTCGGATCACTGTCGATCCGAACCCGATGGTTGATCACGTCCTCGGCGCGCCCGTCCAGACCTTTCTCATCGCCCTCCACGAGCAGTTCGCCTCCGCCCGAGCGAAGCTCGTCGCCAGCCACACGGCAACTCAATCGGCCTCAACCGTCGGCGGCTTCGCTGGATGGAACCCCGAGACTGCGCACATCCGATCCAACGAATGGCACGTTGCGCCAGCACCACGCGACCTCACCAATCGCCGGACCGAACTCACCGGACCGGTCTCTCGCACGGCACTCGTCGAAGGGTTAAACAGCGGTGCGCGGGTCTACATGGCGGACTTTGAGGACACGATCACCCCTACATGGACAACGTGCCTCGACGGTCAGCGCAACCTGCGAGATGCCTACGCCGGCACGCTCACTGCTGAGTTCGATGGTGAGATGCGGGCACCCGTCCCCGACGCAGCCACCCTCGTCGTGCGGACGCGCGGATGGCACCTCGACGAACGCCATGTTTGTATCGATGGCACCCCAATGGCCGCCAGTCTTTTCGACTTCGGAGTCTGCGTCTTCAACAACGCCGCTGCTGCGATCGACAACGGCAGCGCCCCGTACTTCTACCTGCCCAAGTTCGAAGGCGCCGCTGATGCCGCGCTCTGGAACGACGTGATTCGGTGGACCGAAGAACAACTCGACCTCCCGTCCGGAACGATTCGCGTCACGGTCCTTATCGAGACAATCGGTGCGGCCTTTGCGATGGATGAAATTCTCTTTCACTTGCGTGACCACATCACCGGTCTTCATGCCGGCAACTGGGACTATCTGTTCAGCCTGATCAAGACGTTCCCGGAGGACCCCGACTTCATCCTCCCCGACCGCGATGATCTGACAGCTACCACACCGTTCATCCGAGCGTTCACGGAGCTGCTCGTCTCTACCTGCCATCGCCGTCATGTCCACGCAATCGGCGGCATGTCTGGGGTCATTCCCGATCCGATCAACCCGGCTCGAACCGCCACAATGGAACGCAAGGTCATCGTCGACAAGCGCCGCTAGGCCGGTGATGGATTCGACGGCACCCGTATTGCGCAACCCACCCTCGTCGAAATCGCCACCCGCGAGTTCGATCGCGTGCTGTCCTACCGAGCCAACCAGCTCGAAGTGCAGCGCGACGACGTCTACATCACCAAAAGCGACCTGTTGACAATCCGCACCACCCGCGGCAGCTGCACCGAAGCCGGCCTCCGACACGACATCCGAGTTGCGATCCACTACATCGGCGAATGGCTGGCCGGCACAGGTGCAGTCGCCATCGACGACCATCTCGAAGACACTGCGATGGCTGAGATCTGCCGAGCCCGGATCTGGCAGTGGCGCCGCCACGCCGTCGACCTGACCAACGGCCTCACCGTCGACGACGCACTACTCGACCGGCTCTTCGTCGAAGAACAGACCACGCTTCGCTCTGAACTCGGCGAGGCGGTCTGGAACGCCGGCCGCTTCGACGCAGCCGCCGACATGCTCCGCACCTGGAGCAGCCGCACCGACCTGATCGGGTTCTTCCCGATCGAGGCCGCTGCGGTCATCTAACGATCTACCTACCTCCCACATCAAGGAGACATTGACAATGAACCCGAGCTTCGACGAACAGGTTGCAGCCCTCAACAAGGACTGGGCCGAGAACCCCCGGTGGAACGGCACAACTCGCGACTACACCGCCGAAGACGTCGTGCGTCTCCGCGGAACGGTCACCCCCGAGCACACCCTGGCCCGCCAAGGCGCCGAGAAGCTCTGGAAGAACGTCACCACCATGGACTACTGCCACGCGCTCGGCACCATGACCGGGGGTCAAGCCATCCAATACGCCAAGGCCGGCCTTCCGGCCATCTACCTGTCGGGCTGGCAGGTTGCCGGTGACGCAAACCTTGCCGGTCAGGTCTACCCCGACCAGTCGCTCTACCCGGCCAACTCTGTCCCGTCGGTCGCCGCCCGCATCAACAACGCACTGCGCCGTGCGGATCAGATCGAGTGGAGCGAGAGCGACGGCAACCCCGAGATCGACTACATGCTGCCGATCGTCGCCGACGCCGAAGCCGGCTTTGGCGGTCCCCTCAATGCCTACGAGTTGATGAAGGCCATGATCGAAGCCGGTGCCGCCGGCGTCCACTGGGAAGATCAGCTCAGCTCAGCCAAGAAATGTGGCCACATGGGTGGCAAGGTCCTCATCCCCACCCAACAGCACATCACCACACTCACCGCAGCCCGCCTCGCCGCTGACGTCGCCGGCGTGCCCAGTATCGTGCTTGCCCGTACCGACGCCCTCGCCGCCAACCTCATCACAACCGACGTCGACGAGCGCGACCAAGAGTTCCTCACCGGCGAACGTTCGGCCGAAGGCTTCTACTACACCGAGCCGGGCATGGCGACGCCGATCAAGCGTGCCCTCGCCTATGCCCCGTACTCGGACCTGATCTGGTGCGAGACCGGCACACCCGACCTCAACGAGGCCCGTCAGTTCGCCGAGGCCGTCAAAGCCGAATTCCCCGACCAGATGCTGGCGTACAACTGCTCGCCCTCGTTCAACTGGAAGGCCCACCTCGATGACAGCACCATCGCCAGGTTCCAAAAGGAACTTGGCGCGATGGGCTACGCCTTCCAGTTCATCACCCTCGCTGGCTGGCACGCACTCAACTACTCGGCGTTTGAGATTGGTCGCGGGTACACCGAGTCCGACATGACCGCCTACGTCGACCTTCAGGAGCGAGAGTTTGCTCGCGAAGGCGAGGGCTACACCGCCGTCAAGCATCAGCGCGAAGTCGGAGCCGGCTACTTCGACCAGATCGCCACGATCGTGTCCGGCGGCAATGCTTCGACCCTTGCGCTCGAAGGCTCAACCGAAGAAGAGCAGTTCCACTGAGTGATCGCTGCATGCGCAGGCCGCGCAACCGCCTCCTTCCTCGCTGACCGAGCGGCCAGCGAATCCAGGACGTGAACGAAAGAGCCCGTCGGCCTATGGCTGGCGGGCTCTTCCGTTTCTAGAAGTCTGGGCCGGAGTTCCGCTCGCGGAAGAGGCCGTCGAAGTCGAACGAGCCGTTTTCGTCAAGAAACTGCTCCTTCACCTTCTCTCGGTCGGCGAGTTCGCTCTCCGGATCGATGACAGGGTTGAGCTCTGCGCGATACGGATTACCGAACGGATTCGAACCCCACCTGTTGCTGGTAGGGGAACTGGGAGCGAACAACAGGTACAACAGCAGCAGCACGTTCAGACCTGGCAACACGCCCAGTAAGACGGCGTAGCCAGCTGGTTCGATGACAAAGTCGTCGGTCACGGGATACCTGTAGGTGGTCCATTGAGCACCCGCCGCAAGACTCGCGCAGAGCAGCAGCGCCAAGAGCAGGAACCGCAGACGGCCGATCCGTCCTCCACCGGTCAGGAAGCTCATGGCTCTTCCGCGGCAGGTGCCTCACCAAACATGAATGCCACTCCTCGGAACCCTCATCTTCGCCAGCTCTCTCCTTGGCTTTGATGGCGACCTCACGGTCCTACTCAAGTTCGGTAGCGATGACCCTACGGCGGCTCTGACGGCGCATGCCGAGGCAGTCCTCAACCGTGATGTCACCCCTACCAGCGGGCAGGGCCATGACGGCAAGTACTTCTTTCTGCAGGCGCTTGACCCCTTGTATCTCTCCCCCGACGAGCACGCGGTCCACCTGGATCGCCCCGAGTATCGGGCGCAACGAATGCTCTTCCCACTCGTGGCGGGCTTGGGCGGGCTTCTGTCACCCGGGGCCGTGCTGTGGTCAATGCCACTCGTCAACATCGCCGCGATCGCACTTGGGACGCTCGGCACTGCAAGGCTTGCGCAGCGTCTCGATGGTTCGGCATGGCTCGGGCTCGCCTTCACTCTGAACCCGGGCATCATCTACTCGTCCATCATCTCCGGCGCAGGAATCGTTGCGTTCGCGTGCGCCATCTGGGGGACGTTGGCCATTGTCGACGGGCGTAGCCGGTCTGCGGTCCTGTGGTTCGTCGCCGCGGTCCTTGCCCGAGAGGTCATGCTTTTGTACCTGGTTGGCGTGTGCTGCCACCGACTGCTCGTCACCCACCGCATCCCGTGGGCTCTCGGCGCCATCCCGACGCTGAGCGTGTTCGCATGGATGGGCTACCTACACCTCCGCCTCGACTCGCCCGCTGAAGTCACGGAGATCCAAGAGTTCGGTCCTCCGTTCGTCGGAATCCTCGACGTATTCGACAACTGGCTAAGCGACCCGATCGAACTCGCCATCATCCTCGGCCTCATCGCCATGATGCCGCTATTGGCGCTCCGTGCAATACAGCGGCCGAACCCGCTTGCGTGGGGTGCGCTCGGCTTCATACCCCTTGCGACGCTGATGACGAGTCAAGTCTGGTTGAACTTCTTTGACATCAGTAGAGCGATCACGCCGATCGTGACCGCCTACGCGTTGACCGTGCTTACCGCACCGCGTCGTACACGGGATGACGCTGCTTCGCCTTCGTGAACACGATCTGGAAGAGCTGCATCGCCCGGACTCGAAATCCAGCAGCAGAACCGAGCAGGTAGTACTCCCAGGTCCGGCGGAAATGCTCGTCGTAGTGCGGAATCTTGTCCCAGCGCTCGCCGATGCGGCGATGCCATTCCATCAGGGTTCGATCGTAGTCAGGGCCAAAGTTGTGCACGTCCTCGATCGACCACACGTTCTCCGTCGCCCGAGCGATCTGGCCGAGCGACGGCAGGACACCACCCGGAAAGATGTATTTGTCGAACCATGGATCGGTGTGCGTCTTCCACTCGTTCGACCCGATCGTGTGGTGGAGCATCATTCCATCCGGCGTGAGCAACTCGTCGCACTTTTCGAAGAACGTGCCGAGGTTCTGGGGCCCTACCGCCTCCATCATCCCGATCGATGAGATGCGATCGAACTCGCCGGCCATCTCGCGGTAGTCGACCTGTTCAATGCGGATCGGCAGCCCCTTCGTCTTCTCGCGAGCGACCTTCACCTGCTCGATCGCAGGGCTGATACCGGTGACGTCAACGCCGAACCGTTCGGCTGCGAACTGGGCGAAACCACCCCAACCACACCCAATGTCGAGCAGGCGCATTCCGGGCTCGAGCTTGAGCTTGCGGCAGACGAGATCGAGCTTGGCTTCCTGTGCAGAGTCGAGATCGTCAGCGTCACGCCAATAGGCACACGTGTAGATCATCCGTTTGTCGAGCATCTGCTCGAACAGATCATTTCCGATGTCGTAATGCGCTGACGCATTCTTTTTCGCGTTGGCGACGTCCTGCCGGTTGCTGAACCGGCTCGCAAAGGCAAGTTTCAACAACGCGAACGATGGTTTGACAACGTCTTGCAGGTTGGTCTCCTGAGCGACGCTCAGGAACTCATCGAGCTGGTTCGCAGTCCACCACCCCTCCTGGTAGGTCTCGCCCAACCCGAGCTCGCGATCGCGGATGATGCGCTTGTAGAGCCGCTCATCGTGAATGTGGATGTCGGCCGGGCTGTCACCGCCAACCGTCACGCCGATCTCACTCAAGGTGTCATGCACGAACTGCTTGGCGTCCATCTGGCGCTCCTCCCCCGTTGACTGCGCCAGTCTCTCGCCCAAGCGTAGGTTTGGCCACCTCGCGACCACCTGACTGCCTCACAGGACTCCGCAACCGAAGCGAACACCGCGAATGATGAACTCGTACGTCACTCGATCAGCAGCAACACGACGAGGGGGCAGCTTTTGAGGCGCATGCATCGTCAACGCCGTGCAACGGGCAGTTCGACCGGGCAGGGATTCTCACGCCCAGCACCACAACCCGATGCGGGACTCGACCCGGCTCGACGGTTCACCCTTTGACCAAGACCCGGTTGCCGAGGTCTGGGGTGCCAACTCGACTGTTCCTGCCTGCGGGCTCTCACGCAGCGATCCCGCGCATCGAGCTCACACTTCCTCCGAGGCGGATGTTGAGCTCATGCTCGTCACCGCCGCCGATCTCGGTGCTTAGGCCGTCACCCAACGTCACAGCTCCAACCCGTTGGCCGAAGGCAAGGACCGCGAGAGCATCGCCGGACTCCGCGCGTCGATGGGCATCTGTGCCCGTTCAGCTTCGAACATCCGCTCACGGCCACGGCTTCTGAGCCACCGTTTCAGGCGATGAGCGCGTACCCCTGACAGGACTCGAACCTGCAACCGCCGGGGTAGAAACCCGGAGCTCTATCCAGTTGAGCTACAGGGGCAAGGTCAGGTTATCGGTGTGTCGGCCCCGGTCGGGGGGCGATACACTCGCCACTCGCTCCATCCTTCGGGGTGGCGTGGTGGGCGTAGCTCAGTTGGTTAGAGCGCCTGGTTGTGGTCCAGGAGGTCGGGGGTTCGAATCCCCTCGTTCACCCGTAGAATTTCTCTCCAGAGCGATTCCTGCACCTCTAGCTCAATTGGTAGAGCATCGGACTCTTAATCCGCAGGTTCTGGGTTCAAGTCCCAGGGGGTGTACACAGCGTCTCCGCTGCAAGGACATAGCGTCCTCGCACCGGGGACAACGCAAGAACGCCAGGCTTCGGCCTGGCGTTCTGTCATTTTCGTTCCTGCCCACGACACTCGCCTAGCTTGGCGGGCCATGGAACTCATCTTCGTCCGCCATGGCCGACCTGTGCACATCGAGGACGCCGACGGCGCAGCCGACCCGCCGCTCGCCGACGTCGGCCACGAGCAGGCGCAGCGCGTTGCCGACTGGTTGATGACCGCCGGCATCGACGCGCTGTACAGCAGCCCGATGAACCGGGCGCTGCAGACCGCGGCTCCATTCGCTGACGCATCAGGGCTTGCAATGAACATTCGCGATTACCTGCGGGAGTTCGACCACGAGGGTTCGTCCTACGTGCCCACCGAGGTCTTGAAGGCCACCAACCCCGAGGCATACCGCGAGCGAATCTCGGGAGGGTTTGTCGACAAAGACTTTGACGTCGTGGGCTTCCAGGCAAATGTCGTGGGTGAGGTCGACCGGATCGTCGCCGACCATCGAGGCCAGCGCGTGGCTGTGGTGTGTCATGGCGGCGTGATCAACGCCTACCTCGGGCGTTGCCTCGAGTTCGCGCCCGATGACTACATGAAGTTCGACGTCGACTACTCATCGATCTCGCGCGTGATGGTGTCGTCGAAGCTGCAGCGCAGCATCGCCTCGGTCAACGAGCGGCCCCACTTCGTAGGGCGTCCCCACCTCGCCGTGCGCGGCAATTGAGGAACCCCACCCGACACGAAAGCTGGCATCGCAACCGCAGTCGGAACCATGCATGGTTTCGACGAGGTGGTCCCGCGGCGAGACAGCAGCCGGGATGAACCGAGCTAGGGACGGCGGATGATCCGCCCGGAACGGGTGCCGGTCACCTCGCCATTGGCGACGACCCGCTCGCCATTGACCCAAACCCCTCGGATCCCCTCGGGGACTGTGGTCGGATCGGTGTAGGTCCCGGTATCGATAATCGTGTTCGGGTCGAACAGAACCAGGTCGGCGAAAGCTCCCTTCCGGATCGCGCCGCGGTCCTCGAAACCAAACCGATCGGCACACATCCCAGTCATCCGATGAACTGCGTCGGCGAGTTCGAGCAAGCCCTCGTCGCGGCTGTAGTGGCCCAGCACCCGCGGATACGTGTGGTGGAGTCGGGGATGTGGGCGTGAACCACCAGGCACGCCATCGCTTCCCGTCATCACCGCTGGGTGCTGGATGACCTCGCGGACGTCGTCCTCCGACATCGAGTCGATGATGACGAAACAACTCCGACCCTCAGCTTCGACGATGCGGTCAGCCATCTCGCGACCGGTGACACCCTCGTCAGCTGCGATCGCCTCGATGGTGTGGCCTTCCCAATGAGGGTTGCCGGGGGCTGCCGCGATCAGCAGATCCTTCGGCTGGACGTGCGCGAACGCCGACGGTCCGTCCAGCGCTCCCGCCCCGACGATCTGCTCGAGCAAGGTGCTCCCTCGGGTGTACGGGTACTGGTCTGCCATGACGTCGACCCCTCGCTCCCGGGCGGTATCGATCGCTGCGAGCGCAGCCGCAGTCTTTCCCCAGGCGTCGCGGCCGCTTGCCTTCAGGTGCGAGATCTGCAGCGCGACGCCGGTCGCCTCGGAGACGTCGATCGATTCCTCGATCGACGCGATCAGGTCGCGCCCTTCGTCTCGCATGTGTGTCGTGTACACACCGCTGGCGGCCGCGACGACCTCGGCCAGGTCGACGAGTTCGTCATGGGCCGCGAACCGACCCGGTTCATAGGCGAGGCCCGACGACATACCCAGTGCACCGTCTTCGAGTGCGGCGACCACGTGCTGGATCATTGCCTCGCGTTCGCGATAGTTGGGCTCGCGGTCGGTCTTCAACCCCATGACCGCAGCCCGTACCGTTCCGTGGCCAACCAGCGCACCAACGTTGACCGCCGGTCGAGCGCTTTCGACCTCGCGGAGATAGTCGGCCAGGCGCGGATAGCGGCTGAACCCGAGCGGGTCGTCAGAGACCGGAGCCGCCGACATGCCGCAGTTGCCAACGACGACCGACGTGACGCCCTGCAGCGTCTTGCATCCGTGATCGGGATCGACCATCACGGCGATGTCGTCATGGGTGTGCACATCAATGAAGCCAGGGGCGAGCGCGAGGCCGGTCCCATCGAACTCACCGGCTTCGACCCCGGTCGACGGGCCGACGCTCACGATCCGGTCGCCGTCAATCTCGACGTCGGCGGTGAACCCGGGACGACCACTCCCATCAAAGACTGTCACATTGCAGAAGCGGGTGATCTTGGGCATCAAAGAGTGTCGACGGCTTCCGTTCATCTGCGCAAGCGCATCGGGTTCATTCAAGATCTCGCTGTCGTCACCGCGGTAGCTCGACCGCTCGATCGAGCGATCGATTCCGCCGCTGCCGCACGGTCACACCTGATCGACGCTCCCCACATATCCCTCTCCAACCGCACCCGACGCCCGAAGCGTTTCCGCGCCCTCCACCAACCCACATGCTCTACTGATGGGCATCTTCGACGTGCCCGACGACCTCGACGAACCCGACCCGAACCGCCTTCGCGAATGCGCCTATTGGCGGTGCGGTGAGCTGTTCGAGGCCCGGACAGCGAACCAGGTGTTCTGCCGCAAGGCGTGTCGCAGCCGGCAGCGGAAATGGGAGCGAGCAGTTCAGCGTCGGGCCCGCAACCTGCGCTAGCGCGTAAAGTCCGGCGATGGAGATCGACCTGCTGTCCGTCGCTGGATACGCCGGCTCCCAGCCGAACGAACAGTTCGCGTGGCTTCGGACGAACGCGCCGGTCTACCGGCACCCAGAACCCGACGGCCCGGGCTTCTGGGCGATCACCCGCTACGACGACGTCAAGGCGGTCGGACGCGACCACCAGACGTTTTCATCGCAGCCGACAATCATGATCGCCGACGGTTCCGACGAACCGAGTCCGTTTGCTGATCACACCATGCTGCTCGTCGCCGATCCTCCACTCCACACGCGGATGCGTCGCCTCGTCAGTCGAGAGTTCACCCCTCGCGCGGCGACCGCCCTGCAACCTCGGATCCGGCAGCTTGCCGCCCTGATCATCGACCAGGTCGCCGGCCGTGGCGAGTGCGACCTTGTCGCCGACATCGCAGGCGAGATGCCGAGCTTGGTGATTGCCGAGATGCTCGGCATCTCCCACGACGAAGGCCGACGTCTCTATCACTGCACCGAGACGATCCACGCGAGTACTGAGGTGGCAAGCCGCGAGGAACGAGGCGACGCCATCATGACCATGTTCATGTCGGCGCAGGCTGCGTATGCAGACAAGAGAGCAAACCCAACCAACGACCTCGGCTCGTTGATCGCGCACGGCGCGGTCGATGGCGAGCTGGTCGACGCGATTGATTTCTTCCTGTGGTTCATGCTCCTCGTCGATGCTGGAGGCGACACCACCAGGAACCTCGTCGGCGGTGGGCTTCAAGCGCTGTTCGAGCATCCTGACCAGCTAGCACTGCTGCGCTCCGATATCGATGCTCACCTCAGCTCGGCACGAGAGGAAATGCTGCGATGGGTCAGCCCTGTGGTGTACATGCGCCGCACCGCTACGACCGATACCGAGATCGCCGGGCAGGCGGTAGAGGCTGGCGACAAGGTCGTCGTGTACTACGGCGCCGCCAACCGCGACCCATCGGCATTCGACGAACCCGACCGGTTCGACATCACTCGCTCGCCCAATCCCCACGTTGCGTTCGGGGGCGGTGGCCCGCACTACTGCCTCGGTGCGAACCTCGCCCGACTCGAGATCGACGCAATCCTGCGCGAACTTCTCACCCGACTCCCCGACCTCGAACCCGCCGGTCCCGTGGAGTGGATGGGCTCGAACTTCATCTTCGGTCCAAGCTGCATGCCGGTGCGGTTCAGCCCTTGAGCAATGCTTCCGCGGCCTGCAGCTCGGGCGCCAGATATCGATCCGGGCCGATGCCCGGCACGTGAGCGCGCAGCTCGGCGATCATTGCACTCGTGCCATCGGCCGGCTGCAGGGGTGCCCGCATCTCGACGGCTCGGGCGCCGGCGACATACTCGACCGCAAGGATCCGGCGAACGTTGTCGATGACCTTGCGGAGCTTGCGGACCGCAAGCCAGGCCATCGACACGTGGTCTTCCTGCATACCCGAGGTCGGGATTGAGTCGACCGACGAGGGGCAGGCGAGACGCTTGTTCTCCGAAGCGAGTGCTGCAGCGGTGTAGTGGCCGATCATCAGACCACTGTCGACGCCGACTTCTTCGGCGAGGAACGGTGGCAGACCGTAGCTGCGGGTGCGATCGAGCAGGCGATCCGTACGTCGCTCTGCGATCGCCCCGATCTCCGCCACCGCGATCGCAAGGAAGTCGGCAGCGAAGCCGAGTGGCGCACCGTGGAAGTTGCCGCACGACTCGACGCGTCCGTCGGGCAGCACCATCGGGTTGTCGATTGCAGCGCCGAGTTCGTTGGTAGCGACGGCTCGGCAGTGCGCAAGCGTGTCGTAGACGGCGCCGTGGACCGCAGGCGTGCAGCGGACCGAGTACGCGTCCTGCACGCGGGTGTCGTCTGGCGTGTCGTGGCTGGCGACGATTGGCGACCCGGCAAGCACGGCCCGAGTGTTGGCAGCCGAGACCCGCTGGCCGGGCTGGGGGCGCAGCGCCTGGAGGTCATCGGCGAAGGGCGCGTCGGTGGCGAGCAGGCCCTCGATGGTGATGGCCACGATCGAGTCCGCCTGCTCAGTGAGGCGAGCAGCGTCGTGAACGGCCAGACAGAGCTGCCCAAGGATCCCGTCGGTGCCGTTGATGAGGGCCAAACCCTCTTTCTCGACAAGCTCGAGCGAGTCGATACCTGCGGCGGCGAGTGCGTCTGCCGCTTCGGTAACCGCACCATCGACTCGCACCTGGCCTTCACCGAGCAAGGTCATCGCCGCATGGGACAGCGGTGCGAGGTCACCGCTCGCACCCAGCGAACCGTACTCGGGCACAAGGGGCGTAATGCCAGCGTTCAGCAGCGCGACCATCGTTTCGGCGATGACCGGTCGGGTCCCGCTGTAGCCGAGCGCGAGGGTACGGGCTCGCAGGAACACCATCGCCCGTACCACCTCATCCTCGACCGGATCACCCATGCCCGCCGCATGCGAACGCACGAGGGCGACCTGTAGGGCGCGCCGACGCTCAGGGGGGATCGCAACCGTGGCGAGCGCGCCGAAGCCGGTGGAGATACCGTACTTGGGCTCGCCCTCGGCCAGACGAGCGACCACTGCTCGGCTCGCAGCCATTCGGTCTATCGCTGCATCGCTGAGCACGACCTCGGCACCGAACCGGGCGACTGCGACGACGTCGTCGATGGTGGCGCCACCTCCGTCGAGCACGATCGTCATCGCAGGACCTCCAGGCGAAGGTCATCGCTGAGTGCATCGATGGCTCGGGTCAACTCTGCTTCGAAGTGTGGGATTGACTCGTCGTCGAACCGATGCGCGGGACCGACAATCGAGATTGCCGCCGTTCCTGCCCACACACCGGGGAGCCCGTGGCTCACCGCGCTGATGTCGGCCTCGAGCCCACCGCTGCGAAATACCGGCGTTCCGGGGGCGGCCAGTGCGGCGCCGATTGCGGTGCGTTCGTGGGGTAGTCGCTGACCAATCCATCCGACGTGCCGGATTGCCCGTTCGGTCTGGGCGGTCGCGACATAGACGATTGAGTCATCGTCGATGACGCCAAGGTACGCAGACTCTCCTGCGGCCGACGCAAGCCGCTCGAGATGCGGTTGCGCACGTCGAGCGAGAGCTGCGACCTCGTCGCCATCGTCGAGCGCCTCGGCGAGTGCCCGCACCGCCGGTCCGGCGGTGTAGGCGCCATCGGCGTCGCGCTCGATGTACCCGCGCGCGACTAATGCCTGCAGGTATCGCCGTGCCGTGGTCGGCGTGAGTTCGACCTCGACCGCGGCTTCGGTAAGGGAGCACGAACCGCGGCCGACGACGGTCTCGAACAGGTCGAAGACCCTCGCAATCGAACGGGGAACCGACGGATCGACACTCGTCACGATGTCATGTGGTGACAATGCTGTCATTGATTGACACCCTAAGAACGATCGACGCACACTGCAAGCATGCATGCAGCGAAACCAGAGGAAGCATGAGTTTGTTCGGCGACATCGGCACCCCCACCCCCGTCTCGGCGCCCCGCGGCAGCGACCTCAGCTGTAAGGGGTGGCCGCAAGAAGCCGCCTTCAGGATGCTGCAGAACAATCTCGACCCAGCGGTTGCGGAGAACCCCGACGAACTCGTCGTCTATGGCGGTACTGGCCGAGCAGCACGATCATGGCCGGCCTTCCACGCCATGCTCGACACGCTCCGCACCCTCGACCACGACGAAACGATGCTCGTGCAGTCGGGCAAACCGGTGGGCGTGCTTCGCACCCATGAATGGGCGCCGCGGGTGATCATCGCCAACTCGAACCTCGTTCCCGACTGGGCGAACTGGGACGAGTTCCGACGGCTCGAGCACGAGGGTCTCACCATGTACGGCCAGATGACGGCCGGGTCGTGGATCTACATCGGAACCCAGGGAATTCTCCAAGGCACCTACGAGTGCTTTGCCGAGATCGCGCGGCGGCGCTTCGGCGGCAGCCTCGCCGGCACGCTGACGATCACCGCCGGCGCCGGTGGCATGGGCGGCGCTCAGCCGCTTGCCGTCACGATGAACGATGGAGTGGTTCTGATCGTTGACGTCGACCAACACATGCTCGACCGACGCGTCGAACACCGCTACCTCGACGAGGTCGCTCCTGACTACGAGACCGCCGTGCGACGAGTCACTGAGGCCAAGGCGAGCCGGACACCGCTGTCGGTCGGGCTACTCGGCAACGCCGCCGCCATCCTCCCGCGATTGCTGGCCGACGGTATCGACGCCGACATCGTGACCGACCAGACCTCCGCGCACGACCCGCTCTCCTACCTGCCGAACGACGTCTCACCTGACGCCGCAGCAGAGCTGCGGACGAGCGACCCGCAGGAGTTCACCCGCCGCGCCCGCCTCGCCATGGCAACCCACTGTCAGGCGATGGTCGGCTTCATGGATGCCGGGGCCGAGGTCTTCGACTACGGCAACAGCCTTCGCGCCGAAGCGCAGCTCGGAGGATTCAGTCGAGCCTTCGACTACCCCGGGTTCCTCCCGGCCTACATCCGGCCCCTTTTCTGTGAAGGCATGGGGCCGTTCCGCTGGGTCGCGCTGTCCGGCGATCCGGCCGACATCGACGCCACCGACCGCGCCGTGCTCGAAGAGTTTCCCGACAACGAGTCACTCACCCGCTGGATTCGCCTTGCCAGAGAACGCGTTGCATTCCAAGGGCTTCCCGCCCGCATCTGCTGGCTCGGGTACGGGGAACGCCATCGTCTCGGTCTGCGCTTCAACGAAATGGTGAAGTCGGGCGAACTCAAAGCCCCGATCGTCATCGGCCGCGACCACCTCGATTCAGGCTCCGTCGCCTCTCCGTACCGAGAAACTGAGGGCATGGCCGATGGTTCCGACGCCATTGCCGACTGGCCACTTCTCAATGGGCTCGTCAATACATGCTCGGGTGCGACCTGGGTGAGCCTCCATCACGGCGGAGGAGTCGGGATCGGTCGGTCGATCCACGCCGGACAAGTCTCGATCGCCGACGGCAGCGACCTTGCCGCCGAGAAGCTCGAACGAGTCCTCACCAACGATCCGGCGACGGGTGTGATGCGCCATGTCGATGCCGGGTACGACCGAGCTGTCGAAGTGGCACATGAGCGGGGCGTTCAGGTACCCATGCAACGATGACTGTGCATAGCATCCTTCAACTCGGCGACCCCGAGCTTCGGATCGTGGCCCAGCCGATCGACCCGGCTGACATCGCAACGGTCGAGGTCCAAACGCTGATCGACGACCTGATCGAGACGATGCGCGACGCCAGTGGGGCCGGCCTCGCGGCGACGCAGATCGGCATCCATCGGCGGGTCGTCGTCATGGAGGTCACCTCGAACCCGCGCTATCCGTACAAACCACCGCTGCCGCTAACGGTGGCGATCAATCCCGAGATCGAGCAGTTCGACGATGAGATGGTCGAGATCAACGAGGGCTGCCTGTCCGTTCCGCTGCGGGGCAACGTACTGCGCAACGTGAACATCCGGGTGCGGTTCCTCGACCGCAACGGCGTAGTCCACGAGGAGGTCAAACGGGGACTCACCGCAGGAACGTGGCAACACGAGTGCGATCACCTCGACGGCCAGCTGATCACCGATCGGGCCGATCCAACGTCACTCGCGACCTGGGACGAGTACGAACGTCACCACCGCGACGCGTTCGTCGAGCGCATCATGGAGTTCGTGGAACGGGTCGGGTCTTGACCAACTGGTGGTGCGAGTTCGCAGCGATCGGCGGCGTCGTGCACGCGGGCGTCACAATCACTGCCTGCGACGGCCGGTTCACCAGCATCGTCCCCGACACCGCAGCACCGGCCGATACCGAGCGACTGTACGGCTTGACCATCCCCGGACTTGCGAACTCCCACAGCCATGCCTTCCACCGGGCGCTTCGCTCGCGAACCCAAGCCGGCCGCGGCTCGTTCTGGACATGGCGCAAGGTCATGTACGAGGCTGCCGCTCGACTCGATCCCGAGAACTACCACCGTCTCGCGCGGGCGGTCTTTGCCGAAATGGCATTGGCCGGACAAACGGTTGTCGGCGAGTTCCACTACGTGCATCATCAGCCTGATGGCACGCCCTATGGCGACCCGAACGTGATGGGCCACGCACTCCTCGCCGCCGCCGATGAGGCGGGCATCCGGATCACACTCCTCGACACGATGTACCTGCATGGCGGCCTCGACGCCAACGGTTACCAGCCGGTCGACGGACCCCAGCGCCGCTACGCCGATGCCGATGCCGATGCATGGGCAGAACGCATCGACGACCTGAAGCCCGGGGCCAACCAGCTGATCGGTGGCGCGATCCACAGCGTTCGGGCGGTTGATCCGGAATCGATCACCGTGGCCGTCGAGTTCACATGCGGCGCCGCTATGCCGCTTCACGCCCACGTCAGCGAACAGACGGAGGAGAACGACGCATGCTTCGTTCACCACGGCACCACACCGGTAGTCATGCTCGACCGAGCGGGTTCGCTCAGCCCCGCCTTTACCGCCGTCCATGCCACCCACTTGCGTGTCGACGACGTACGCCGTCTCGGCGCGTCGGGAGCGACGGTGTGCATGTGCCCGACGACTGAACGAGATCTCGGCGACGGGATCGGACCCACCATCGATCTGACCGAGGCCGGCGTTTCGATCCATCTGGGCAGCGACTCGCACGCGGTTATCGATCACTTCGTTGAGGCCAGAGCGATCGAACTGCACGAACGCCTACGAAGCGAGTGCCGCGGCCTTCACCGCGCCCCCGACCTCCTTGCGATGGCAACCGTCAACGGGCACCAAGCGCTCGGTTGGACCACGGCGGGGCGCCTCGAGGTAGGGAACCGGGCTGATCTCGTCACGATCCGACTCGACAGCGAGCGTACAGCGGGGACACCGCCCGACCTTGCCGTCGCAACTGCGGTCTTCGCTGCCACGTCGAGCGACATCAGCACCGTCGTCGTCGATGGCCACGCTGTAGTCGCCGACGGCCACCATCTGTCGATCGACGTCGCGGCCGAACTCCAGGCCTCAATCAAGGAGCTCTTCACGTGACCACAACGGTCATCGATCACATTGGCCTGCTGATCACCAACGATTCGGCGTTGGGTGAGGGGCCCCTCGGCCAACGCCGTAACGCATCGGTCGTGATCGAAGACGACCGGGTTGTTTCTGTCGGCGATGCCGGCCAAATTGCCGACAAGCGAATCGATGCCGAAGGCGCATGCGTCCTTCCAGGCTTTGTCGACAGCCACACGCATCTGGTGTTCGCGGGCGACCGGAGCGAAGAGTTCACCGCTCGCATGTCGGGCCAGCCCTACGACGGTGGCGGCATCCGGGTGACGACGGAAGCCACCCGCTCGACCAGCACCGCCGAACTCGACCGACTCGTTCGCCTGCGTCTCGCCGAGGCCCACCGGGCGGGCACGACCACCATCGAGATCAAGTCGGGCTACGGGCTCAACGTCGAAGACGAGGCCCGTAGCCTCGACATCGCAAGGCGCCACACCAGTGAGACCACCTTCCTGGGTGCACACCTCGTGCCTTCGGAATACGTCGGCAACGAGGACGACTATGTCGACCTGGTCTGCGGCGACATGCTCGCTGCGTCGGCCCCGTATGCCAAGTGGATCGATGCGTTCTGTGAGTCCGGGGCGTTCGATGCCGAACAGAGCCGGGCCGTGCTCGAAGCGGGCGCCGCTGTCGGCTTGACCGGTCGCCTTCACGGCAACCAACTCGGGCCCGGTCCGGGAGTGCAGCTTGCCGTCGAGTGCGGATGCGCCTCCGTCGACCACTGCACCTATCTGACAGACGCCGACATCAACGCCCTTGCCGATTCCAACACGGTCGCGACGTTCTTGCCCGCCGCCGACTTTTCAACGAAGCAGCCCTACGCCGACGCCCGCCGGGTGCTCGATGCCGGGGTCACGGTTGCGCTCGCATCAAACTGCAATCCCGGTTCGAGCTACACGACCTCTATCTCGTTCTGCATCGCTATCGCTGTGCGCGACATGGGCATGACAATCGACGAGGCGATCCAGGCGGTCACGCTCGGGGGTGCCGCCGCACTTCGCCGCGATGACATCGGCCGCCTCACGCCAGGCAGCGCTGGTCACGCGGTGATCCTCGATGCCCCAAGTCATCATCACCTTGCCTATCGCCCCGGCGTGCCCCTGATCCGGGACACGATCGGACCCCTTGGCCACTGACCGTGGTCAGCTCACGGGCCGCAGACTCGACCCGATCACCGCACTGATCTGGTCGTGAAGACTCCGGATGTGATCGGCCATCAGCGCTGCGGCTGCGTCGCCGTCACCGCTGCGCAGGACGGCGAGCATCTGTCGGTGCTCCTCAATCGTCGTTCGCATATCGGTGATCTCGATCAAATGCATGTGCCACAGGCGGTCGCTCTGGGCGTAGAGGGCATCGACGGTTCGGCCCAGAAATCGATTGCCGGAGGCGGCCCAGATGAGCTCGTGGCATCGCCGGTCCACAGCGACGCGCTGGTGAAACGTCGCCGAAGCCTTCAGCTCGTCGAGGACGGCCGCCATCTCGTCCCAATCGCTGATCGCCCCGCGACGGGCCGCCTCACGAGCCATGTATGGCTCGAGAAGTGCCCGAGACTCATAGAGGACCGGGAGTTCAAGCACATCGACGTTGGTGACGAACGCACCGCGTCGCGGTATCACGACGACGAACTCTTCGTGTTCGAGCCGTTGCAGCGCCTGGTGGATCGGCGTGCGACCGAGTCCAGTGCGTTCCTGGAGGTCTTCTTGGCTGAGCACAGCGCCCGGTGGGAGTTCGAGCGTGACGATCATGTCGCGAAGCAGCAGATACGCAGTGTGGGTCAAGGACTCACCGGACATGATCGTCAGTATAACCTACAGCCTGATATTTTAGTATGATCAGCGGAGTAACCACGGGCCAAACCGGTCCATCACAAGAGGGATCCTTCACATGAGCGCTGACATGGACCGCCTGGTCACGTGGCACAACGGCGATAAGACGCCTGGACCGTTCTCTACAACCGAGATGGACCGCCGCCATGCGAACCTCCGCGCCTACATGGCCGGGAACGACATCGACGCCGCGCTGATGACCAGCTATCACAACATCTGCTACTTCAGCGGCTTCCTCTACTGCGCGTTCGGACGGAAGTACGGGCTCGTGGTCACCGCCGACAATGCCACCACGATCAGCGCCGGTATCGATGGCGGCCAACCATGGCGGCTCACGCACGGCGACAACATCACCTACACCGACTGGCGCAAGGACAACTTCTTCCACGCCGTCCAGACCCTGACCCCAGGCGCAAAGCGCATCGGTATCGAGTTCGACGAGGTCAACCTCGACCTGCTCGCCAAACTCGAAGCAGCGTTGCCCGGTGTCGAGTTTGTTGACGCAGGTACGCCCACCATGTGGATGCGCACGACCAAGTCTGCTGAAGAGATCGCTCACATCACGAAACTCACCGCAATCGCCGACCTCGGCGGCGAAGCCTGCCGCGCGGCGATCGCCGTGGGCGTGCCCGAGCACGAGGTCGCGCTCGCCTCGACCCAAACGATGGTCCGCGAACTCGCGAAGGCCTACGACTACAGCGAACTGATGGACACGTGGACGTGGTTCCAGTCCGGCATCAACACCGATGGCGCTCACAACCCGGTCACCAACCGGGTCATGGAGTCGGGTGACATTTTGTCGCTGAACTGCTTTCCGATGCTGTTCGGGTATTACGTCGCGCTCGAGCGAACCTTGTTCGTCGAGTCGTGCTCCGATGCCCATCTCGAGGTCTGGAATCGCAACGTCGAGGTACACGAAGCTGGCCTCGAGCTAATCAAGCCGGGCAACTCGTGCGCCCAGATAGCTTCGACGCTCAACGACATCTACCGCGAATACGACCTGCTCAAGTACCGCTCGTTTGGGTACGGCCACAGCTTCGGGGTGCTGTGTCACTACTACGGCAGAGAGGCCGGAGTGGAGCTGCGTGAAGACATCGACACGGTCTTACAGCCCGGCATGGTCGTGTCGATGGAGCCAATGGTGATGATCCCTGAGGGTCAGCCCGGCGCCGGCGGCTACCGCGAGCACGATGTGCTCGTCATCAACGACGACGGCAGCGTCGACAACATCACCGGCTTCCCCTACGGCCCCGAACACAACATCGTCGGCGCCTAGGCTCACCACTCAGCAGCCCTGCGATTCGGGGTCGAGCACGATCGAGATCGTGAGAGCATCGATCTTCCACAGGACGCGGTCCTGGCCGCGACCGGCCAGACGGAAGCCAGGAAATCATCGACACTGAACATTCGTTCAGGCATGATTTGCGGGGTGAACGCCGATCTGATCGATGTAGCAGTTGGTACCGGGCACCGCCCGGTACCAACTGTGTGGCTTCGAATGCATTGCCCATGCGAGGCCTGCATGTTGATCGAGATTGGTGAACGCCGCGTGATGATTACGTCACCCGATGAGTGGACCCCGACGAGCGTCAACCAGACAGACGCGATGACGACCGTGACGTGGGCGTCCGGCCACGTCTCGACGTATGAGTCGGGATTCATTTCCCTAATGGAGGCAAAGGCTCACCGACGCCAGTGGGTTCCGACCCTGTGGGACGGCACCCACACGGTCGCCGAGATCAATCACGATCACTTCATGACCGATACCGACGCTCGCATTGCCGCACTCGTTCGCTACCGCGCCGAGGGAGTTCTCGTTTTGCGGGGCGTACCCACATCGGGGACACCGAGCGAAGACTTTCTCGACTCGATCCGCATCCCAATCTGGGAGGGACCGTTCGGCCTTCGATCGATCGATACCCAAGTGCAAGCAACGGCGTACAACGTCGCCGAGACAGCCGAGGCTCTCCCGCCTCACACCGACCTCGCCGGCTATCAGTGGCCCCCGTCGGGCCAGATGCTTCACATGCTGATCAACGAGGCTGCAGGCGGCGACTCGCTCGTCGTCGATGGGTGGCGGGTCCTCACTGAGTTCCGGGCTGACGAGCCCACAATGTTCGAGACTCTCACGCAGGTAGCGGTTGCTCACCGGATCTTCTCCGAGGACCGAGAAACCTACGCCCGAGCGCCGCTCGTGCGCCTCGACACATCAGGCGAGATCAACGGGTTCCGCTTCAGCAACCAGACGCTGCAACCCCTTCCCCTCGACGAGCCGCGCTTAGCCGAGTGGTACCGGGCCTACACCGAACTCACTCGTCGAATCTGTATGCCGACGCAGTCTGCGACATTCAGACTGGCGACGGGCGACGCCTATCTGACCCACGCCCACCGTGTGCTGCATGCGCGCACCGCATTCTCGGCCAACGGCGAGCGATGCATCCGTGACGTCTACTTCGAGTTTGACCACGTCCTCGCCGAAATCGACCGGCTGACCGGCGACAACCCATAGGGAAGAACCGTCTCGCGCCGAAGGTCTCGTCGTAGACTTGCCCGTTCCCCCACAGAAGTTGTCGCAATGAGCGAACCCGAAACCACCCCCACCGACCGACAGTCGCCTGGAGGGTTCGCCGCCCTTGGCTTGCGCGACGAACTTATCCGAACCACCTCCGCCCTCGGCTACGAAGAACCCACCCCCATCCAGCGTGAGGCCATCCCCCACATGCTGACCGGACGAGATCTCCTCGGGCAGGCCGCGACCGGCACCGGAAAGACCGCCGCATTCGCGCTTCCCATCCTCAACGCGATCGAGCCGGGCGCCGAGGCGTCACCCTGCGCGCTCGTCGTCGTCCCAACCCGCGAGCTCGCTGTGCAGGTGAGTGAGGCGATGTTCAAGTACGGCACCGAGCAGCGCGTCAAGGTCGTTCCGATCTACGGCGGTCAGCCAATCCAACGCCAACTGCAGGCGCTTCGTCGCGGGGTACACGTCGTGGTGGCAACGCCGGGCCGGGCGATCGACCACATCCGACGCGGTTCACTCGAGCTCGACAGCATCCAGACGGTCGTCCTTGACGAGGCCGACGAGATGCTCGACATGGGCTTCAGTGAAGACATCGAGACGATCCTCGAAGAGACGCCACCGACGCGTCAGACCGTCCTGTTCTCGGCGACCATGCCGCCACGAATCAATGCGATCGCCGAGAAGTACCAGGATGATCCCACGCGGATCAAGATCGGCGCGTCGGAGACGGCGGCCGACCGAGCACTCGTCCGACAGAGCGCCTACATCGTTACCCGCCACCACAAGGCTTCGGCTCTCGGCCGCGTGCTCGACATGGAGGGGCCGACCGCTGCGATCGTCTTCTGCCGAACTCGGGGCGAGGTGGACGAGCTCACTGCCACGATGAACGGCCGCGGCTACCGAGCCGAAGCCCTACATGGCGGGATGGACCAGCAGCAACGCGACCGGGTCATGAGCCGGCTACGCGACGGCACAGCCGAACTCCTTGTTGCGACCGACGTCGCTGCTCGTGGACTCGATATCGACACGCTGACCCACGTCGTCAACTACGACGTGCCGTCGTCACCTGAGAGCTACGTCCATCGCATCGGCCGCGTCGGCCGCGCTGGACGCGAGGGTGTGGCAATCACCCTCGCCGAGCCGCGACAGCGCCGCCTGCTCCAAAACATCGAACGCCTCACCAAACAGACGATCGAGATCACGAAGGTTCCCACCGTCGGCGACCTGCGAGCGAAACAGATCGAGGTGACCGTCGACGGTTTGCGCGAAGCACTGCTGTCCGACGACCTCGAGGACTACACGTCTGTGCTCTACGAGCTCTCCAGCGAAGGAGCGATCGACCGCGCTATCGCGCTTGCGGCGGTGAAGCTGTACCACCAGGCCCGTGGGGCGACGGCCGACGAGGTCGAAATCCCGGACGCTTCAGAACGCATGCTCCGCGAAGCACGCGATGCCCGCGGCAAGGGCAAGAAAAAAACCCATGACCATGCTGGCGGCCCCAAAGGCAAGGGCAAGGGCAAGCAGCGCGGGAACGTCGGGCCAGGAACCAGCCTGATCTTCGTCGGCCTCGGTCGTCGAGCTGGCATGCGCCCCGGTGATCTCGTCGGCTGCATCGCCAACGAAACCGAGCTCACCGGCCGTGAGATCGGACCGATCCGTATCGCCGACAAGTATTCGGTTGTCGGTGTTCCCGAAGCAGCGGTGGAGTCAACGATCGCAGCGATCAACGATTCAACGATTCGCGGCAAGCGCGCTCACGCTCGCCGCTATGTCGACTGACCCGACTCGCCCGATCGCTCGGGAGCACGGCGTGAGGTTCTCGTCGTCAGGAGCCGCTAGCCGCCGTCGCGGCTGAAGTGCTGGTAGTCGAGTGAGTTCTGCCAGTCACCACCCCAGCCCCAGCCAATCGACGCGAAAGCCTCGGTAACGACGTCGCCCGCCACGATGAGGCCGGGTACGGTTGCGTCTCGCTCGACATAGGCATCCCCATCAGGCGGCTCGACCTGATCGCCGCGCACCCACGGGTTCGCGAGCGGGTTGATGTCGATGGCACGGCCGTACGCGTGCTCACTCCAACGGTCTGTGCCACCGATGACACGGCAGTTGAACGCCGACGAGTTGTTGGCGCGCATGGAGGCGTTGTCATCGCCGTCGAAGTCGGAGATAGGCCGCATGGACTCGATGGGGAAGCGGGCGTCGAAGAGTTGCTCGAAGACGGATACGACGACGTTGACCTGGTCGGCATGCACGACCAGCACGCCGGTCGACGTGTTGCCCCCAGAGTCCCAGTGCGCGACTTCGACCCACCGAAGCTCCTCAAACGGCACAGGGCAGCCGTCACGCCACGACGCACCGAGTTCGTCCAGGCCGATCGCCCGGGCGCTGCTCGTAAACCTCGGTTCGGGAGTGTCAGTCGTGGTCGCAGAAATCGTTGCGGTGATGATCGTCGTCGTAGCCAACGGTAAGTCCGTGGTCGTGGTGGTCGTCGGAGCGAGCGCTACCTCAGCTGTTCCGCACGCAACAGTCAGCAGGCAGACGGCAATCACAAAGAAGCGCACGTCCCCAGTGGATCAGGTCCGGTCTAGCCGGCTGAGGATCTCCCGGAAGGCATCAGCATCAGCAGGGCTGTTGACGGGGACCGAGAACTCGATACGGTCGACGCGGTCGGAGAACCGCTCGTTAAGGCGGTCGGGAATCTGGTCGTAGGTCCCAATGATGGCGACGGCGTGGAGCATCTCGTCATCGACAAGATCGGGCATCTCGTCCCACCGGCCCGCCCGGCTGTATTCGCTCGCCTCCCGAGCCTGATCTTCCCAGCCGTGAATCGCAAAGGCACGTCGATACGACGGAGTCGACAGGTAGAACGCGGTACGGGCCCGCACCGTGCGGATCACCGCTTCGAGTCGGTCTTCGTCGGGAGCGGTCCCGATCAGCGGCTTGATGCACACCTCGCACTCGTCGACATTGCGATTCGCCCGGGCAGCACCCCGTGCGAGGTTCGGCAGGATCTCCTCATCGATGAACTTCGGTGTAACCACGGGGTGGAGTCGGATGCCGTCGGCACACTCCCCTGCCATGGCCGTCATGTTGGGGCCGATGACCGCGACATGGACAGGGATATCGGGATAGTCGACCGGACCCGGATCGAACAGCGGGACCATCAGGTTGAGTTTGTAGTGCTCGCTCTCGAACTCGAGCGGCGTGCGTTCCTGCCAGCTCTGCCATACCGCCCGCATCGCCCCGATGTAGTCGCGCATCCACGGCGCGGGCGCGTGCCAGTCGAGGCCGAACCGTCGTTGGATGTGGGCCCGCACCTGGGTGCCGAGGCCAAGCATGAAGCGACCGCTGCTGAGCTTCGACAACGACCACGCCGACATGGCGGTGGTGGTCGGGCTGCGCGGGAATGCCATCGCAACCGACGTACCCAACTGGATCCGCTCGGTTGTGCTGGCGCCAAGCGCCATCATCTGAAACGGGTCGTCCTTGGTCTCCTCGACAAGCACCGCATCGAGACCGATGTCCTCGGCTACGGTGGCGAGTCGAGCGAAATCGCGGATATCAAGGGGCGTGTCGGGCTCGCGCAGCCCGGGGTCGAGCTTGCCGAGCGGGAGCAGCGATTCGATCTTCATCGAGACGCACTGTAGTTGGGAAGCTGTGTCTGGCTCCCGAACCAACCGGGCGTGGGAACTACCCTCGGATCCGATGCCACTTCGAGTCTTCCTGACCCATAGCCCCGAGGACCTCGAGGCGGACTTCGGGAGAGCACTCCCCGAGCTCGAACCCACAGTGGCTGTGATCGCCGACCACGATTGGCACATCCAGCTTCAGCTCCACGGCAACGACCTCGGCGCCTTCGTCGAGCGGCTGCTCGCCCGACCAACGGACCTCGTGATCGACCACGTTGGCCGCATCATGCCGCCTCGGGGTCTCACGTCGCCCGGAGTCACGGCGCTGTGTCGACTCGTCGACCCTGGCCGCTGCCACGTGAAACTCTCGACACCCTATGAGGGGTCAATCCTTCCTCGTCCCCACGATGATGTCGCGGTGCTCGTTCACGAGCTGATCCGTATCGCTCCCGAGCGGATGCTGTGGGCCAGCAACTGGCCGCACCCCGGCCAAGCCAAACCAACGACAATCGATGACCTCTGCGACTGGCGTGCGGCGTAGATTCCCGCTGAGCTGCAGACCATGATCCTGGTCGACAACCCTGGCCGCGTGTACGGCTTCCCACCGGTGGAGAACCAATGATTGATCCGAAGGCCGCCCCAGATACCGAGTACGCCCGGTATCTCTCACCGGTCGATCGCCCCTGCCTGGTGACCGGTGGCGCCGACGGCATCGGCGCTGCGGTGGTCGAGGCGCTGGCCAGGCAAGGTGCGAACGTTGCGTTTCTCGACCTCCAAACCGACAAGGCAGCCGAGGTCGCAACGCGCTGTGTCGATGCCGACACCGCTCACGCACCGATCTACCGGATCGTCGACCTGCGCAACATCGACGCAATGCAGGCTGCGGTCGCAGAGATGGCCGCTGAGATCGGCAACTTCGCCGTACTGGTCAACAATGCAGCCAGCGATGATCGCCACACGTGGCAGGAGATGACACCCGACTACTGGGATGATCGCCTCAACACGAATCTGCTGCATCAGTTCTTCACGATCCAGGCGGTGGCACCGGCGATGATCAGCGCAGAGCGCGGTTCGATCATCAACATTGGATCGAGCAGCTACATGATGCAGGAGGACTTTTTCCCCGGTTACGCAATTGCGAAGTCAGGCATCGAAGGGATCACACAGACCATGGCCCGTACCTTCGGACCCCACGGGATTCGGGTCAATACCGTGCTGCCCGGTTGGGTCGCCACCGAACGCCAGCTCGACAAGTGGTGGTCGCCCGAGGGAGAGGCGGGCACACTCGCCGAACAAGCGATCAAGCGCCGGATCTATGCCAAAGAGTTCGCCCAGATGGTCCTCTTCTTGGCCGCCGACGACGGCGCCGCCTGCACCGCTCAGCAGTTCCTGGTCGACGGAGGTCGCCGATGATCGACATCAACGACGAGGGCCGAGTCCGCACGATCACGTTCCGCCGCCCCGAAGCCAAGAACGCCATGAACACCACAATGTGGGACAGCACCACCGAGGCCTTCCTCGCCGCAACCAACGACCCCAGCGTCGCCGTCGTCGTACTGACCGGCAGCGGGGACTCGTTCTCCGCCGGCCAGGACCTCCTCGAGATGGCTGCCATGGCAACCGGCAATGGCCCCAAACAACAGCACGGGTTCGCCGGGCTCTGTCGCACACTCATCGATTTCCCGAAGCCACTCATCCTCGGCGTGAACGGTCTCGGGCTCGGCTTCGGGGTCACCATCCTCGGGCTCGCCGATCTTGTGTTCGCATCGACGAACGCCCGTTTCAGGTGTCCGTTCACCGGGTTGGGTGTCGCTCCGGAACTGGCGAGCAGTGTCACATTCCCCCGCCTGCTCGGCCGCCAGCAGGCAAGCTGGGTTCTCATGAGTAGTGAGTGGATCGATGCCAAGCAAGCGCATGAGATGGGCTTGGTGTTCAAGGTCTGTAAACCCGACGAACTGATGGATCACACCATGAGTGCCGCCCGCACCCTGGCCGCAAAGCCAATCAGCTCGCTGGTCGAGACCAAGGCCACGATCATGGAGTCGATCCGACCCGTCCTCCATGCCGCGCACGAACGAGAGAACGCCGCCTTCGCCACACTGATGGGCAGCCCGGCCAACATCGAAGCGATGACCGCATTCGCCGAAAAGCGCGAACCGAACTTCGACGGAATCGACTGACATGCACGACGAACCCGATGCGGTGACGCTGCTGGAAGCAATGGCCACTACGTTGAGCGATAGCGTCGTACCAGCCCTGAGCGGCGGTGTTCAACACGAAGCCCGGGTCGTCGCCAACCTCTGCCGCATTCTCGCCCGTGAGCTCGCCGAGGCCGGCCCCGATCGCGACATGTACGCCGCCTTACTCGGCCACGACGGCCAACTCGCCGACCTTGCAGCCGAACTCGACCATGTGATCGTGTCGGGCAAGGCGCCGCCGGAGACGCTGGCGGTTCTACTCGCCGATGTCACCCGTCGCGCCGAGATCACCAAGCCCGGCTACACGTTCACCGATGGCACCTGACCCCGCCGTCATCGCCGCTGGCCTATCTGAGCTGGCAGGTTGCCCGGTCACCGTCACCGGCGCAGCATCGCTCGGCGCTCAGCGCTCGACCCTGTTCATCGACCTCGCTCGCCCTGGGGGCGTCGAGTCTGCGGTTGCCCAGATCAGCACAGGGGCAGTCGAAACGCGTTCAGTGACCGCCGAAGCTGCGCTGATCACGACCGTTGGCCGCCACGGCGTCCCCGTGCCCACCGTGCACGCTGCGACCGACGAGCTTCCCGGCGTCGGGTTGCCCGCAATGATCGTGTCACGCGAAGAAGGGCGCACCATCCCGCGACACATCCTCCGAGCACTCCCGGACCGCGCCGCCGGCGACGAGTTGGCCAGACAGTGTGGAACGGCACTTGCTGCGCTACACGCAATCGCTCCAACCGAAGCGCCCGAGGCCTTCGAAGACGTGAGCCCCGCACAGTTCGTCGAGTTGCAGACTCAACGCCTTGAGCTCCTGGGTCGGCCCAGGCCGGCCATCCGCTTCGGCCTCCGCTGGTTGGCCGACAACAAGCCCGCCCCCGTGCCATCGACGATCGTGCATGGCGACCTGCGCAACGGCAACATCGTTGTGGACGACGATGGGCTAGTGGCAGTTCTCGACTGGGAGGTTGCCCAGCGCAGCGACCCGATGCAGGATCTCGCCTGGCTGTGCCTACGGACCTGGCGCTTCGGGTCCAACAATCGTCCGGTCGGCGGGTTCGGTGATCTCGATGCGCTCGTCGGGGGGTACGAGGCGGCTGGGGGAACCTTCCGCCAGCACGCGTTCGACTGGTGGACTGCAGCCCGCTGCGCATGGTGGGCGATCGGCCTCGCCGCCCAAGCGCTGGCCTTCACCACGGGCCGGACCGACGCGATCATGCTGGCAGCAAGCGGTCGCCGAGTTCCCGAACTCGAATTCGACCTCCTTGATCAGATCCGGCGAATCGCCCCCTGAGCGAACTTGAGCCGTCTGAGTGGTTCGGCCCGATGAATCGACGATCGTGCAGCAGGGCCAGCACCACCGTGACCACACACGACAGCACCGACGCGGTCACCTCGCACAAACCGTCCACCGACCCCCACAGTCGGCTCTGCCCCGTCCTGCGCGATGAGCTCCACGGCCACCTCCGTGAACTCCCCCGTGCTCGATCCCCCCAACCACGATCTGAACGTTCCATATGGTCCACGGCTGCGACGCGAAGGCCCGTGGCCGACAGATAACGTCGCCCCGATGGCTGACGCGACTCCCACGGACACCGCCAATAGGTCCGAGACGCACCCACTCAGCCGCAACTATCGCCGGCTCTTTGCGGCATCCACGATCTCGAACCTCGGCGACGGCATCGGCATCATCGCCTACCCGTGGCTCGCCACGGCGCTCACCCGCGATCCATTTCTGATCGCGCTTGTCGCAACGGTACAGCGGCTCCCGTGGCTGGTGTTCAGCCTGCCGGCCGGGGTCATCACCGACCGCTACGAGCGCCGCAAACTGATGGTGTGGTCCAACATCGCCCGCACGATTCTTGCGCTCGCCGTCGCCTTCATCGTGCTCGGCGCTCAAGGCTCGCTCCCCGACGTTGATCGGCTGACCGACCCCGACCTCGTGCTCGACACCGACGTGCGCCTCTACGTCCTCTTGCTGATCGCCACGATGCTCTTCGGCATCGCCGAAGTCATCCACGACAACGCTGCCCAGACCTTCATGCCGGCAATCGTCGGTACCGATCAACTCGAGAAGGCAAACGGCCGCCTTTGGGGCGCCGAGATGATTGCGAACACCTTCTCCGGTCCACCACTCGGTGCGTTCCTGATCGCCATCGCGTTCTCTCTGCCCTTCTTCATCGACTCGATCACGTTCGCCATCGCCGCACTCCTCGTCTGGCTGATTTCGGTTCCCAATCGAACCGCGCCCCCAGCGCTGGAAGATCGTCGGCCGTGGAAGACCGAGATGGCCGAGGGCATCCGGTGGTTGTGGAACCACGACTTCCTGCGCCACCTGGCGATCATTTTGGGCCTGTTAAACGCAATCGGCTCAATCACCTTTGCGGCGATGGTGCTATTCGCCCAGGAGGTCCTTGGCACCTCAGCGACCGAGTTCGCACTGCTCAACACCGGCGCAGCCATGGGTGGCATCGTTGGCGGCTGGACCGCGTCGGCCCTCTCGAAACGGATCGGCACCGGCCCGTCGCTGTACCTCACACTGATCGGCGGTGGCGTCACCTCGCTCGTGATCGGCTTGGCCGGCTGGTGGCCGATGGTGTGGCTGATGTTCGCCATCTATACGGGCCTCGGCACCGTGTGGAACGTAATCACCGTCAGCCTGCGTCAGACCATCATCCCTGATGAGCTCCTCGGCCGGGTCAATAGCGTCTACCGATTCTTTGCGTGGGGGATGATCCCGATTGGTTCGCTCATTGGCGGCGTCATGGTCGTCGGCATCGACGCAACCGCATCCCGTGAACTCGCACTCCGCTTCCCATGGTTTGCAGCGGCCGCTCTCCACCTCGTGCTTTTCGTTTATGCCGCTCCAAAACTCACCACGGCAAGGATCGAGGGAGCCCGGGCCGGGCACGACTAGCGTCCTCCGTTATGGCGGCTCGTATCCCCCGGCTCCTCCGAACCCTCCTTGGCCCTGCGCTAGCCGCCGCCGTCCTCGCACCCACTCCCGCCGCTGCGAACCCGAAGGTCGACGCTGTCGTAGAGTTCGGCGCAGCGCTTGCGCCCGAGCAGATGGTGCGGGCTTTCGACGAGGCCCGGTTGCCCAACCTCCGAACCTCTGATCTCGAGCCGCCCGCCGTGACCGGCGATGCCGAGCTCGATGAGCACATCCGTGACCTCGGCGAGGCCCGCGGGTATGTCCGTCGCCCCGAGCCAAGCGGAGCGCTCACCTCTGCTGATGGCCGACTGCTGCAGCCAAGTGCCGCTGCAGCATGGGAACAACTCCAAGCGGCTGCGGCCGCCACCGGCCACTCGATCGACATCACCTCGGGCTACCGAAGTGCTGCCAGCCAGCGCACAATCTGGCTTGACCGCATGTTCGGGACATCCGACGAAGCCCTCGATTTTTTGATGCAAATGGTGGCTGTTCCCGGCTACTCAAAGCACCACACGGGTTACGCCATCGATCTGCGGAGCGGGGCGGCGACGCTCTACGCCTTCCAGGACACTGCGGCCTACGCGTGGCTGAGCGAGAACAATTTCGCCAACGCGCTCTCGTACGGATGGCTCCCGAGCTACCCGGTGGGGGCCGAAAACATCGGCCCCAGTCCGGAGCCCTGGGAGTTTGTCTACGTCGGCCTCGACAATATTTTATGCATCGACTTTGATCCGAAGGCCGACCCCAATCGACCATTCTGCGACACGGTCGGCAGCACCTTTGCCGACGACATCGCGTGGCTCCAGCGCACCGGTATTACCACCGGCTGCGATGCCATCCGCTTCTGCACCAATGACACGGCCACGCGGGCCGAGGCAGCAACGTTCCTGTGGCGACTCTTTGGGATGGTCGAACCCGACCCGGCCTTCGAGCTCACCTTCAACGACATCGCCGACGGGCAGTACTTCACCGACCCAGTGAGGTGGATGGTCGACAACGGGTTCACCACTGGCACCACACCGACGACGTTCTCTCCCTTCGATACCCTCACGCGGGCTCAGTTCGTCACATTTCTGTGGCGCGCCGCCGGCCGTCCCAACCCGATGAGCCCACTGGAGTTCGACGACGTCGATCCTGAGCACTACGCATCGACTGCGATCGCGTGGGCGAAGTTTGTCGGCATCACCAACGGTACGTCGCTCAGCGAATTCTCACCCGACGCGTCAACGACCAGGGGCCAGATCGCAGCGTTCCTGCATCGCTTCGTCGACCTCGTGCCGCGTTAACAAACGGGGACTTGGCCGGGACCGAGACGAGACAGGCGTTGCCGCTGTTCAACCACGACCTGACCCACCACCGATCGAACCTGCGTGTCCGCTGACTCAGCGATCGCGACGCCTGGCCATCAAGTCGATCTCGACGGCGGCGCCAAGTGGAAGTGCCGCCACACCAATCGTGGTGCGGGCCGGATACGGCTCGTCAAAGTGCTCGGCATACGCCTCGTTCATGGTCGCGAAGTCATCCATATCGGTGAGGTAGACGTTGACCTTCACCACGTCGGACGCATCAAGGCCATCGTCCGCAAGCACGGCCAAGAGGTTTGCGAAGCACTGGCGGGTCTGACCCCCCGCGCCCCCACCCACAAGCTCACCGGTCGACGGGTCAAGCGGCGTCTGCCCCGACAACAAAACGAAGGGGTCACTCGCGATCCCGTGGCTGTATGGCCCGACGGCCTTGGCTGCCTCACTCGTCAACGGCTTGCGCATAGGGCGAGCGTAGGCTGCGTGGGTGGCACTAACCCTCGAAGACCTCACCTTCGACAACCGATTCACCGAGGACCTGCCGGGTGATCCAATGGATCTCAACCGACCGCGCCAGGTGCACCACGCCGCTTACAGCCGCGTCGCGCCAACACCGACCTCGTCGCCGCGACTGCTCGCCCACTCAGCAGAAGTGCTCGCCGACCTCGGCCTATCACCCAAAGTATTCGAGACCGATGAGTTCCTCCGGGTGTTCTCCGGCAACGCCACCATCGACGCTATGGAGCCCTACGCGGCGTGCTACGGCGGACACCAATTCGGGAACTGGGCTGGCCAGTTAGGTGATGGCCGAGCGATTGCGCTCGGTGAGATCGTCACCGACGCCGATGTGCGCCATACGCTGCAGCTCAAGGGGGCCGGGCCAACGCCCTACAGCCGAACCGCCGACGGTCTTGCCGTCCTACGAAGCTCGGCGCGCGAGTTCCTCTGCAGCGAGGCGATGTTCCACCTCGGCGTGCCGACCACGCGTGCGCTCAGCCTCGCCACCACCGGCGATCACGTGATGCGCGACATGTTCTACGACGGTAACCCCGAGCGGGAGCAAGGCGCCGTCGTCTGCCGGGTAGCACCGTCGTTCATTCGCTTCGGTAACTTCGAGCTTCCAATGTCGCGCGACGACGGCGATCTCCTCCGAGCGCTCGCCGACCACACGATCAGCCTGCACTTCCCCAATATCGCCGACGGCCGGACCACGGGATTCACCGCCGACGACTACGTGACTTGGTTTGCCGAAGTCGCCCGCCGCACCGCCGACATGATCGTCCACTGGCAACGCGTCGGGTTCGTCCACGGCGTTATGAACACCGACAACATGTCGATCCATGGTCTCACCATCGACTACGGCCCTTACGGCTGGCTCGAGGACTACGACCCAGGTTGGACGCCAAACACCACCGACCGACAATTCAAGCGCTACCGCTTCGGTGCCCAACCCCACATCGGCCAGTGGAATATCACCCAGCTCGCCAACGCCATTTATCCGCTGGTCGGCGACATCGAACCACTCCAGGAGGCACTCACGGCTTACGTCGATGTGTTCAACCACGACTGGCCGCGGATGATGGCCGCCAAGCTGGGCATCGCCGAGTTCGACGAGGCTCGTGACCCGGACCTCATCCATGACCTACTCGAGCACCTGCCGACGATCGAGACCGACATGACGGTCTTCTTTCGGTGCCTTGCCGATGTCTCGACGTCAACCGATGCCTCCGACGACGAACGTCTCGCTGCCCTCGCCGATGCCGACTACGACCCGGGGCAGCGCACGGGAGATGCCCGCGAACTCCTGGCAGCGTGGCTGCGCGACTGGGCTTCACGCGTAGGCGAAGCGGGTCGTAGCGATGTCGACCGAGCCGCAGCGATGAACGCAGTGAACCCCAAGTTCGTTCTGCGCAACTATCTGGCGCAGTTGGCGATCGATGAGGCCGACAAGGGCGACCCCGCCCTCATCGGTGAACTCCTCGACGTGCTCCGTCGCCCTTACGACGAGCAACCTGACAAGGAGCGGTTCGCCGAGAAACGCCCTGAGTGGGCTCGGGTCCGTCCCGGTTGCTCGATGCTGAGCTGCTCGAGCTGACGCTGACGTCAGGTGGCGGCTGCGACGAGCCAGCACACCGATGGGTCGACGCGGCCGGTCATCTCCGGGTGCCACTGGACAGCAAGGACCGGCTTGCCAGGAATCTCGACCGCTTCGACAAGGCCATCGTCTGGGCCGCCGACTGTGACGCCGCTTGCAACGAGTTCAGGGGCCACACGGTCGATGCCCTGGTGGTGCAGCGAGTTGACGTCAATCTCAACCCCGTAGACCTGCTGGCCGATGCTGCCATCGACGAATGCGACTCGATGGAACGCCTGATCGATCGGCAACGTTGCATCGGTGTGGGCAGGCACGTGCTGGTGCAGCGTGCCACCAAGGTGGACGTTGAGAACCTGCACGCCCCGGCACACGCCGAGAATCGGCAGATCGGCTTCCAGCGCAGCCTCCAGCAGGTCTCGCTCGTGAGCGTCTCGCTCCACACTCGGCGTGCCGAGAGCCGGATGCGGAGCCTGTCCGTACGCAGCAGGGTCGATATCGTCTCCACCGCTTAGGAGCAGCCCGTCGAGGTGGTTGAGAATCGACGGCGGAGAATCAGCCGGGATCCAAACCGGCGTCCCGCCAGCCTGCAGCACGGCCCGGGCATAGTCCCCGTAGAAGACATCGATGCTGCTCTCACGTAACACCTCGAGCACGTCGACCAGCGCCGTTGCCGACCTCTGCTCTCCAGTGATGCCAATCAGCGGTGCCATAGTTGCTCAGACTACGGGATGCCAGTGATCACCCATCTCGAGACACTGGGCGCCTCCCATCCCAACGCCGTGTCGGTCGGGATCCTTCTGACGAACTCCACGACAATCACCAACGACTCCAACAGTGCACTTCGACGCTCCCGGCCGAGGCGTGTCGGGACGCCTAGCCTCGGCTGGTTCGAACGTCGTGGTGGTCATTCGGCGCCTGCAAGGAGAGCCATACGGCCGCCACGAGAATGATGGCGCCTCCGATCAGCGTCGCGTTTGCCGGTGTCTCGTCGTACGCCAGCCAGACCCAGATCGGACCGAGCACAATCTCCGACATCAACAAAAGCGTGGCATCGGGCGCAGGCACGGCGCGCTGAGCCCAGTTGAAGAACGGCAGCGGGACTCCGATCAGCAGTGCGCCGGCAAGCACGCCGATGACGAGGTCTCGACCCGATACGGCGAGACCGGCACCAGTGAGCGAAACGATTGCACCGGCGATTGCACACGTGACACCAGCGATCAGCACGGGAACCAGCGGATCGCCTTCGGTTCCGGCGCGAATGAGCGTGGAGTACACGCCTAGGCCCACCGGGATAACAATCACGATGAGGATCGCCCAGCCAATCCCCGAGTCGAGACCTGACGAGACCATGATCATCACACCGACAATCGCCGCAACCGCAGCGATCGCAGCCTCCTTTTCGAGGCGCTCGCGAAGCAGCAGCCAACTGAAGATCGCAGCCGCGACTGGCGCGGCAGCCTGGAAGAGCAACACAAACGCCGCATCGGCGTAGGTGAGCGACACGATGAAGCTGATCATCATTGCGCCGAGCAGTACGCCCGCAACCCCGTGTTGCCAGGGCAGCCGGCGACGGATCGCCCCAAGATCACTCCGGTTCTGCCACCACAACAGCGGCCCGACCACAAGGCCCGCTCCAAGACCACGAAATGTCAGGTACTGCCAGGCACCAACATTGTCGGTTGCGCGAAAAAACAGCGCGCCGAAACTGAAGACTGCGCCCACGGCGAGCACTAGCAGCGCTCCGGAACGACGAGTGATCGTCAACCGAATCAGTCGACCTTGGCGACCGTGTCGCCCGAACGGATCGGCCCCGGCATGACGACACGGGCGTTGACGCCGCGCAGGGAAAGGTCCTTCCCAAGGTCGGAGTTCACGAACCGATGCGCGTCGAGGCCGAACCGCTGGGTGAACTTGGCGCAGCCCTCGTGAGGCTGATCAGTGATCTCGATAACCGCCGAGCCGATTCGGAGCTTGGTCCATGCCGGCATGTTGGTCTCGCTCAGATCGATGTCGACGATCAGCTGATCTCCCGCAAGCGGCATGCGCTCGACCGACCCCGCGACCATCGCGCAGACGCGACTGTTCATCAGGTTGAGCTGCATATCAGGATGCGGGCCGAAGTCTGCGGTGCGCTTGGAGCCGCGCTGATTCCAGCTATCGCCCGCCAGGCCTTCCTCTTTGTTTAACTCACCCTCCTCGAGCACCACACGCTTGTCTTCGGCGGGGCGCAGCACAATCATGGTGAGGGTTCCGTTGTCGGCCGGTGCGGCTTTCACATGATCGAGGCCGGCCAGCAGTTGCTCGGTGGTGAGGTGGGTGATCTCGGGGTGTGACACGCCATGGAGACTACGCGAGCCCCGCTTCGACCTGGGACCGGTTCGCGAAGCTCTGGACGAGCGAGTTCTCAGCGAGGACCGCCAAGCCCTCCTCATCAAGGCCAGCAAGGTTCCAGGCATGCTCGTACTTAGTCAGAAGATCGGTCGAGAACAGTGAAGGATCATCGGAGCCAAGGGTGACCGTGATCCCCACTTCGAGCATCTGCGACAGTGGGTGAGCGCGAAGTGACGGCACCGCAGCGCGCGCAACGTTGCTCCCCGGACACACGTCACAGGCAATGCCGTGGTCTATGAGCATCGCAACGACTGCAGGGTCCTGCATAGCGCCAATGCCGTGCTGGATACGTTCGGCGCCAAACTCCTCGATCGCGTGACGCACCTCCCACGCGGGCCCATGCTCACTGGCATGGCTGACCGTATGCAGCCCTGCGGCACGGGCGCGGGCAAATACCGACTGGAAGTCCTCCGCTGGCCAGTTGTCGGCTGGGCCACCCATCCCGATACCGACAACGCGGGGATGGAGGTGGGCAAGGACAACATTGAGTGCCCGATGGGCAGCGTCGGCACCGAGGTGGGGCGAGACGTCCGGGAGCAGCAACGACGAGATGCCGAGGTCGGCCTCAGCCTGCTCGCAGCCCGCCACGATCCCACCGAGGATCTCGGTCCAGTCTGCTGAACGCTCCACGATGTGGAAGCTCGACGACACGTGGAACTCGACATGGACGCATCCCTGTTCATGGGCAGCGCAAAGGTAGGACTCGGTGATCCGCTGAAAGTCCTCGCCGCTCCGGCGAAGGTTGCAGATGAAAAAGAATCGCTCAAGGAAGGCAGGGAAGCCGGCGAACTGGAGCCACTTGCGGATGCCAGCTTCGTCGGCTGCCGGTGGTATCTCGCCGTGATGCTCGGCCTAGGCGAGCATCGTCACCGGGTCGACCGACCCCTCGAGGTGCACATGGAGCTCGGCTTTGGGCAGCGATCGAGCGAAGTCGCGCGAGAACGGTGCGATCCGAGAAGTCACTTCGCAAGTACTAGCGGATCTACGGTGCCACCATGCCCATCATCCATCGTCGCCGTATCGCGGTCCTCGCACTCCTCATCGCGTCGCTCGTCTTTGGCGGGGTTATTGCTCTTGCGTCAGCCATCGGCGACACCGAACGCATCACCGCCTACTGGGTCGGCGCCGTCCTCACCGACGACGGCCTCTACGTCACCGAAGTCATCGACTACGACTTCGGGGCCGAACCCCGCCACGGGATTTACCGGCGTATCCCCGATGCCGACCCCTCGTCACTGAGCGTCGGATCGCCCACCGCGCCCGCAAAGGCGAGTATCACCGACTCCCAATGGGCTGCGTCGACCCGGATCGGTGATCCCGACGTCACTATCGTCGGTCGTCATCGCTACCGCATCGACTATCTTCTGCCCTTCGATACGGTCGTGAGCGACGGCCTGTTCGCCTGGAACGCAATCGGTGACGAGTGGACCGTTCCGATACGCAACGTCCGCATCACAGTCGCAATGGCCGCTGACCTCGACCCAGCACAGTGCCTCCACGGCGACCGGTGGAGTCCCGAGGACTGTGCGCTTCAATCACCAGGCAGCGGCCAGTACACGACCTCGGTCCAGTCGGTCGGCCCAGGCCAAGGTGTCACGATCAGCGGTCCAATCACCCTCGGCGATCCGCCAGACATGTTGCCGGTGCCCCCGAGCGTCGCGATCTCCGACCCGGGCACCGGCATCCTGAAACCGTTCGTCGCTGCGACGGCCGCAGCGATCCTCGGCGGGCTCTTCGCCGCCGCGTTTGTTCGCCGGGTCGGGCGAGAACGGGTCTGGCATGGGGGCGCCGCCGATGTTGCCTTCGGCGAAGGGGAGGGGCTCACATCGCGTCGCCTCGACGTCAAGGACCTCGCCGAGTTGGCCACCATCGAATTCGCCCCGCCCGATGCGATGAGCGCGGTCGAAGGCGGCATGCTCCTGCTCGAACAGGTGAGCGACCAACATCTCTCCGCCTGGCTGCTCGAGTGCGCCATCCGCAACGAGATCGACATCGAAGCCAACGATGACGACGAGATCATCCTCCGGCGGGGCAATGCCCGCGCCCACCCCAGCAGTCAGCGGTTACTGAACGCCATGTTCGGTTCCAGAAGCGAGGTCAAACTCACCAGGTACGACTCGACGTTCGCCAGCGGATGGGGTGACCTCCGCGACGAACTTGGCGACTGGCTCGACGGTGCTGTGCACTGGGATCCCGCCGGCCGTCGGCGTCGCACGCGCGCCATTGTTCTCGGGATCGTCGGGGGGTCGGTCGCCTTCGCGATGGCAGCGCTGGCTGCCGTGTTCGCGGCTCGAGGCGGCGGTCTTCCCTTTGCCGCATTGATCATCATCTCCCTTGTCGTCGGCGCGGCGATCGCCACAGTTGCCAACGCGTTCGAACTTCTGGTCCGAACCGAAGTCGGATCGGCCATGTGGCTTCGGGTCGAGTCGTTCCGACGGTTTCTCGAACAATCCGAAGCCCACCACGTCTCCGAAGCTGCCGAAATGGGTGTGCTGCGCCATTACACAGCGTGGGCTGTCGCCCTCGGCGAATCGAAAGCATGGACCAAAGCCGTCGAAGCCGCTGCTGACAGCAACCCCGAGTTGCGCTCCACGCTCGGACGCGACCTGACGTTCGCATCTGTGGGTGCCAGCGTCGCGTCGGCTGCCGGCACCGCTGCGGTCGCCCCATCATCGAGTGGTGACGATGGTGGGTTCTCTGGCGGGTTCTCCGGCGGGATCGGCGGTGGCGGTGGCGGTGGCGGCGGCGGCTCGTGGTAGTTCGCCCGTACCGCCACCACCCGCCTACGCTCCCCCACCGTGACCCCTAGCCCAACGTTCAGTCTCCAAGAGGCACTCGGATTCACGATCGAGAGCGTCGACGGTGAGGCCATCGCCACTCTCACTGTCGACGACCTCCACCTCAACCCCCACGGGGTGGTACACGGCGCAGTGCCGTTCACATTGATGGACACGGCGATGGGCGGCGCTGTCATGAGCACGATCGACGATGGCCGTCTCTGCGCCACCATCGAGATGCAGACCCGTTTCCATCGCCCGGTGGCTACCGGCAGGCTCCGTGCCACTGCCAAGGTCACGACGGCTGGTCGTCGAATCGTGCACCTTACGGCCGAGACTCTCGATGACGACAACCGCCTGGTGGCCAGCGCAACCGCAAGCTTTGCCGTTTTCGAGGCCTGAGAAGGTGGTGATGCTTTCCAACTGCGCGCCCACCTTGTTGGCGAACCCCTACGAGTTGAACGCGGCCGCGCTCCGCGAGTCCATCGTTGCCACCCGCGACGCCGGCTTTGAGGCGGTCGGCCTGTGGGGCTTCCACGTCCAGTTCGGCGGCGAGGAGGCTGTTGCGGCGGTCACCGATGGCGGGCTTGCGGTCACAACGATTGATGCAGCGCTGTCATGGGTTGAAGGGCCCTCCATGGCCGCCCTCGACGAAATCGATGGTCTGATCGCCGTCGCCGACCGAGTAGACGCGGCGGTGATCCACGCCACGACGTTGGGTCCGGTGGCCGATATGGGCGCGGCGAAAGACGGTTATGCCGCCATTGCGGCTCGTGCCGAGGCTGCGGGCAAGGTGTTGGGACTCGAGTTCCTCCCATGGACCGGTATCCCCACCCTTGCTGCAGCGAACGAGATCGCAGCGCACGGCGGTTCGGCGGCGGGGATCCTTCTCGACACGTGGCACTGGGTCCGCCAGCCCGGTGGTCCTGATCTCGAACTGCTCCGATCGATCCCGGGCCACCGCATCACCAGCGTGCAGCTGAGTGATGCACCTGCAGCGCCCGTGGCCGACGTCGAACCCGAAGCCATGACCGCCCGCCTTCTCCCCGGTTCTGGGGTCGTCGACTTCGAAACCCTGTGGGACGCGCTCGATCACATTGGTGCAGCGCCGGTCGTTGCAGCCGAGGTGTTCTCCGATTCGCTGAAACGTGGCGGTCCGGTTGCGATGGCGCAGCAAATCCACGATGCAAGCCGGGGTGTGCTGCGCAGGTGAACCGGGTACCTAGCAGACGGTGAAGGATACGACATTGCTCATATCGTCGGGGTTGTCGGGATCACTGCCCTCGTAGACCTTCACCACGGTGATGTCGTATGGGCTGATCCGGCCGTCAGCGACAGCCCGGTCGAGGTACGCCTCGAAGCCGTGCTCGCTCCAGTGGGCAGCGTTGACCCCGATTGCGCAGCGGGCGCCGGGCCTGGCGACGCGGATCAACTCGCCTAGCGGTTCGGGTGGAAGGTGTCCGTGGGTGAACGTTCCGGCGGAGACGACTCCGGCATAGGTGTTGTTTGCTACAGGCATCCCTGCGGTGAGGTCGGCTTCGATCAGGTCGCTGTAAACATCCTTGGCAGCGGCCTGCTTCAGCATCTCGACGGAGATGTCGACGCCGTCGACCTGGCCAACGCCATGAGCCCGAAGCGCCGCACCGACAATGCCCGTCCCACAGCCGACGTCGAGCGTCGGTCCGTCAGGCCGTTCATTGGCGACGAAGATCTCGGCAACACGTTCGTGGTACTGGTAGCCTTTCGTCTCGATGAAGCCCGACTCGTAGGTGTCGGCCCACTTGCCGTAGAGCCGGCGATTGTCATCCGGGGTCTCGACCGCGTAGGCCTCATCGAGGCCGAGTGCATCATCGACGCCGTCGCGGAACCTGTTGCCGGCCGACCCTGATAGCGGCTCAGTCGTCGAGGGTCGATCAATCGTGCCGGTCGAACCGTCGACGATCAGTTCCTCCCCGACGGCCACCAGCTGCCCGCCGAGAATGATCTGGTCACGAGCGATCACCAGGTCTCCGACTTCGAGCACCGACGGGACTCCCGCGCTACGGGTGACCACAGCAGCGTGGCTCTCCCGACCTCCACTCGCAGCGACAACCGCAGCGCTACCAATCATTGCGGCCACATCTGCCGTCGTACTCGCCGTGAGGACGAGCACGACCTTGACGCCAGCGCCGATGGCGTCGAGCGCCTCGTCACTGTTGATGTGGAGCCGGCCTCGCCCCACTCCGGGAGTGCCGGGTTGCCCTGTTGCAAGTGCGGTCACTAGTCAAGTCTCGCGTGGAAGCGTCACGCTGGGTTGAAATCGGTTCAGTTCTTCGGAAGCTCCGAGAACGGCGTGTCCTTCCCGGGGCCCGGTTCCCGAGGGAGGCCAAGGACGCGCTCGCCGATGATGTTGCGCTGGATCTGATCGGTGCCGCCATAGATCGAGGGACCCGGCGAAAACAGAGCGATCTCACCGATGGCACCCGACGTTTGCGGTTCGGAGGCTCCAGCCAACATGCCGTCGGCGCCGAGAATGTCGAGCCCGAGCTCGCGGAAGCTTCGGAACAGGTCAGACATGATCAGCTTGCCAATGTTCGGCTCGGCGCCGGTTCGCTGCCTGGAGTCCTTTGCCCGCTGGATCGACATCCGGTTGACCTCAATCACCGAGTAGAGGCGCACGAGCTTTTGGCGCAGAACCGGATCATTGTTGAGGCCGTTCTTTTCGGCCAGTTCGACGAGGTGGTGCCACAGGCCGATACCGAGGCCAGGAACGCCGCCCTCACCGCCCCCGCGGCGGCTGAATTTGGTGACCGGTTCGTGGCGGACCGAACGAACACCGGAGCCCGCCGCCGATGCCGGCGACTTTCCGGCCGAGCCCAGAGACGCACGCTCGAACATGAGCGTGGTGTTGGCGACCGACCAACCCATGTTCTCCTCGCCGATGATGTTGGCGTGAGGCACACGAGCCTCGTCGATAAAGACCTCATTGAACAGGGCTCGGCCCGTCATCTCGGTGAGCGGACGCACGGTGACACCTGGCTGATGCATGTCGAACGCAAAGTACGTAATGCCCTTGTGCTTCGGCGCATTTGGGTCGGTTCGGGCGATCAGCATGCCCATGTCAGCGATCTGACCGCCGGAGGTCCATACCTTCTGGCCGGTGATGATCCACTCATCTCCGTCTCGTTCGGCCTTGCTACTCAGACCGGCGAGATCGGAGCCGGCGCCCGGCTCGGAGAACAGCTGGCACCAGCCGACGGTGCCATCGAGGATCGGAGGCAGGAGCGCGTCGATCTGCTCCTGGCTGCCATGCGTTGCCACCGTGGGGGCGGCGAGCATCTTGCCGAGGCCGGTCGGCGGGCCCATGACCTCACGGTCAGCTAGGACCGCATTGACGGCAGCGGCCTGGGCCTGGTTGTAGCCCTTGCCGTATGCGTTCGTCGGAAGCATGGGATGTGCGTAGCCGCTGGGACCGATGCGGTCCCACCACTCACCGACGGTGAGGCTCTCATCCCAGTTCTCGTCCAACCAGGCTTCGAGTTCGGCGCGGATCTCTTCGACAGACTGCTCGCTCATGGGGGCAAGTCTAGCCAGAAGTTAGCGATCGTTCACATTGCGCTGCAGTGGTGATCGCCGCAGGGCCAAACGTGACGGTGACACAGCCAACTCAACGCTTGCACCGCGCACGTGCCGTGGTCGATCGTGCCGAACTCGACCCCTTCTGGGGCCGGTTGACCCCACGCCCCATCGGCAAGGCCTCGCTATTCCTAGAGCGGTCGAGGGCTCGTGAGCTCAAGCACATTGTCGAGCATGATCTGCTTCGTCTGCTGAGAACTCAGATTCTTCAGCTCGACCAGATAGTCAAGGGGCTGCGGCATCCCCTCGATATGAGGCCAATCAGAGCCGAAGATGACTCGATCAGCACCCATCAGTTCAACGACCTCGTCGACGTCGTCCTCCCAGAACGGGTTCATCCAGACGTGCTGTTTGAAGGTGTCGACCGGATGGTCGTCGAACCACCAGTAGTTCTTCTTCGCCACCTGATCCATCTTGCGAAACATCGGGCCGAGAAAGTCGGCGCCGTTCTCAACGGATCCGACGCGAAGGTTGGGGAACCGGACAAAAAGCTTCTCGAAAACGGCTTGAATCAACCAGTCCTGAGCTGCGCGTTCGATTGCGAAGGTCTTGATCGTCGGTCCCGCTCCGCCACCCATTCCAAGCGACGTGAAGCGATCGTCGGCATAACCCTGCGATGAGTAGCCGGAATCAGAGGCGTGAATGACGAGCGTGACGCCCGCCTCGTTGATGCGGGCCCAAACTGGGTCGAACAACTGGTTGAACGGCGACACGGTGCCGTGGCGGGTCGTGACGGGAGCCGGCCGCATCACAAGGATCTGGGCGCCCATGCCCAGCACCTTGTCGACCTCAGCGACCGCTGCATCGACATCGCCGAGCGCAATGTACGGGGCAGCGAAGATTGTCTCTTCGAAGTTGTACTTCCAGTCGTCGTGCAGCCACTGGTTGAACGCCTGCATCATCACGACCGCAGCCTCAACGTCTTCCTTGATGATCTCCTCGTAGAGCACACCAAGGGTCGGGAAGAGCCACACGCCTTGCAGTCCCTGTTGCGCAATGATCTTCGCCCGCTCGGCCGGATCCATGTAATACGCCGGGAGCGGCTCGCGGTCCTTGAGCATCTCAAGCGGGTTGAGCCGGTCAGGGTTGCCCTCGAAGTAGGGCCGCAACGCGCCAGGTTTGGCAACGGGGTCCCAGGTCGGGTTGGCAACAGCCTTTGCGAGCTTGCCCCCGACGAGGTGGTGCTTGCGGCCACCCATGTCAACCCACTGCACGATGCGCGGTTGCATCGCCGCGGGCACGTGACGGGTAAACGCGTCGAGTGCCTCGTAGTAGTGGTTGTCAGCGTCGAACGGGACGAAGTCGAGCTGGTCTGGAGTCATAGCGCCCACGGTACTCGCACCTGAAGGCGTGTCGGAATCTCAGGCTTCCTCAGCCGACGCACCCCATGTCGGACTGGTTGCTGAACTGCTCCCGAGTGCCTGCCCATTGGCGCACATCAACATGGGCCGGCCAGGTGGCTAACCCTGGGTTCCGAGGCGCCCGACCGTTGGCCGAACGACCGGCGAAAACGTCGAACATCGAGACCGGTGGCTGGCGACCCTCACTGCACCGGGTGACGAAGTGATCTGCACCATCTGACCGAAGAGGATCCGAACAATGCCGAACGAAGAAGGCCCATCTTTCTAGCTTCGTCAGGAATCGCCGCGATGTAACGCTGACGGGCGCAGGCGACGAAGTCGATGCTCTTCGAGATGCCGTGGCGGGGCGTCGTTCCACCACCAGGGGTCAGTAGAGAAGCTGTCGGCCCCGAGAGGCAGTTGCCCATGTCGGCGCGACCCTCGTCCTCGCCGCTAGATTCAGGAGCCGTGCCTACGACTGCTGAACTCCAGGGCCGCACCTACAAGCGCGGCGAGAAAGTCCGTCTCCTCGAAGACATCCCGGGCTACCCGGCCGGCACCACCGGCAAGATCGGCCTCGCCAACGGCGTGACCTGGAAGCGCTACTGGGTTCGCTTCCCCGACGGCAACGCGGTCGGCCACGTCGACCACGGCCTGCTCGTGCGGGCCAAGGAATACGACCAGTTCTTTGTCGCCCGCGACCGAGAAGCGATCGAAGCCGAGAAGGCTGCCGAACTTGCCGCAGCCGAAGCAGCCGCCAAGGGTGACTCCGATGGTGGCGGCGGGGGCGACGCCGCCTCCGGTGCCAGCACAGGCGTCGAGATCAACGGCGTTGTGATTGCGCAGAGCTGGCTCGACAAGAGCGCTGCAGCCCGGGCCCGCCTCGGCGGTTGATCGACGCTCCCTAGGGCCGGTGACGCGCCGCCCCAACATCGCCTTTGTTCTGGCGGGCAACGCCGCGACATAGGCACTGGGCGCCTGATCGGCTAGCTGTGCGAGCGGGGTGACCTCGACGAAACGATGTCCATCTCCTCGCAAGACCAGGGTCTTTCTCGGCGATCATGGGTGATTCGACAAGCGACTGATGGTCGAGGAATCGCTGGGCATCCGCTCCTCGTCAGCTATCTGGACCGGTTCGACGCGGGTGACGTCCACGACAGGATCGCGAGCAGTCTCGATAGGCCGCACACAATCCTTGATGAGGCCCAGATCAAACCCCCACAGACGCATGCAGGACAAAGCTTCTGGCCGCCCTGCGACGTGACCCCGCCGCACCGACACCCGCTGATGGCGTGTCCTACCGGTCCTGGGAGAACGACGACGTCATCGATCAGGCTCTGCCCCACTTCGGCGATCAGATCGACAGCTACAAGCTGATCCACTCCGAGATCCAGGCCGATGTGACGGCGATGAGGCAGCGCGAACAGCTCCGGCTGCGCGGCACACCCCATCGTACGCAGTCGGTGCCACCTGACTGTGGGGATGTCGATGTCCGCCCGACATCCAGCCTTCCCCGTTACCAGTGACTCAACCGGGGCCGATGAACCAATGCAGCAGCATCAGCGAGTTCTCGGCTCGATCCGCTTTCCCGAGGAGAAAGCCTCGGTGCCGGCTTCCATTCCCGCCCGATCGAACCCGGTAGTGAGCAGTGCCGGCCCCATCGCCAATGCCTGCTTCGGGCCCAGATCATTGGCGGCCCAGATCGCCCGCAACGACGCCTGCACGCCGACCGGGGGCTGCGATGCGATCGCCTCGGCGACCCAACGGGCGCGGTCCATCAACTCGTCACCGGGGCACACCTCGCTGACCAGACCGATCCGGTGGGCGGTCGCAGCGGTCATGCGTTCGTGATTGCCGAGCAGGGTCATTCGCAGCACCTCAGCCAGCGGCATGTACTGCAGCATCTTCATCGGTTCATAGACCGCCGCCATGCCGTAGGTGACGTGCGGATCAAAGAACGTTGCGTGGTCGGCAGCGACGATGACGTCCGACTCGGCGAGCATGTAGAACGCTCCACCACACGCCATACCGTTGACCGCGCAGATCACGGGCTTCCAGAGATCGCATGACTTTGGTCCCAGCTCGTCGCCTGGATCGTCGTACATGAAGTTGTTCGACGTGCCGTACAGGTTGTCGCTGCCGGCCAGGTTCGTGAACTCCGTCTCGTTGCGGTCGATGCCAACACAAAACGACCGGTCACCGGCGGCTGTGAGGATCACGGCGTTGACGTCATCGTCGCGGCGAAACGCCCTCCAGGTCGCCTGGAGTTCCTGCTGCATGGTCGGGCTGAAGGCGTTGTAGGAGTCGGGCCGATTGAGGGTGACCGTCGCAACCTTGGTCGTTGCGTCGATAGCAACAGTGATCGTGGTGAGCTCGCTCATGCCCCTCCTCCGGAAGTCGCAGCCCAGTCTTTCAGGCGAGCCATCGCTTCCGTGCAATCCTCGGTCGAACCAGCGAAGGAGAAGCGCACAAACCGGTGCCCGCGACTCGGATCGAAGTCAACACCTGGCGTCGCCGCGATACCGAGATCGGCTAACCACTTGGAGCAGAGTGCCTGGCTGTCAGTCGTGCGATCTGACTCAATTAGGTGGTCGATCCCCGCCCAGATGTAGAACGCACCGTCCGCTGGAGCAAGGTCGTCGAAGCCGGCAGCCTGCAGGCCCTGGAGCAACACCGTGCGATTCAGTGCGTAGCGAGCGATGTATGCCTCGCATTCGTCATGACAGTCGAAGGCAGCCTCAGCGCCGAGTTGCGAGAGTGTCGGCGCAGAGATCGTCACGTTCTGCCCGATGCGGGTGAGTGTCTCGGTCAACGCTGCCGGCATGACGAGCCAGCCAAGTCGCCAGCCCGTCATGGAAAAGTACTTCGAGAACGAATTGATGACGATTGCATCGGAATCGTGCTCGAGCGCAGTTGGCGCCCGGCCAGCGTAGGTGAGGCCGTGGTAGATCTCGTCGCTGATGAACCACACACCGTTCGCTCGACACCATCTGGTGATTTCGGCCAAACGTTCGGCGTCAAGCATGGTGCCGGTGGGGTTCGAAGGCGACGAAAGCACCAGACCGGCTATTGGGCCGCCCCGGGCAATGACCTCATCGAGCATCTCGACCGTTGGTTGAAATCGGGTCGCCATCGTCGTTGGCAGATCGACGACATCACACCCCAGGGCGTCGAGCGCGTTGCGGTAGCACGGATAACCAGGCGACGGCACCACGACCCGGTCGCCTACATCAAAGGCGGCGAGAAAGGCAGCAACAAACGCACCGGAGGCCCCAACCGTGAACATCACCCGGGCGGGGTCAATGTCCACCCCGTACCAGTCGCGATAATGCGTAGCGATCCGTTCTCGTAACGCAGGGGTACCGGCCGCCGTGGTGTAGCCGAGAACGTCATCATCGAGGGCCCGGTGCGCCGCGGCGATAACCCCCGACGGTGCTGGTGTCGACGGCTGGCCGACCTCGAGGTGAAGTACGTCGCCGCCGGCCACTTCGCGCTCCTCGGCCGCGCGCATGACCTCCATCACATAGAACGGCGCGATCTGGCCACGCTGTGATGCCGAACGGCGGGAGGGGGTTGGGCCCATCAGAGGATGTTGGCACGTCTTCCAACCGGTACGGTGATCTTTCGTGGTCAAGACCTGCGGAATCAGTGGCGGCTCTGGTGCAGGGAAGACGACGCTGACCCGACACCTCGTCGAGCGACTTGGTGCCGACCAGGTCTCCGTCGTGGCGTTCGATGCCTACTACCGAGACCAAGGCCACCTCACCCCCGTCGATCGGGCGCTCGTGAACTACGACCATCCTGACTCCCTTGACCACGAGATGTTCGCGGCCGACGTCGAGACCCTCCGAAGTGGCCGAGCAGTCGCCTCACCGGTGTATGACTTCTCCACCCACACCCGCACTGCCGAGGTCAAGGTGATCGAACCGAAGCCAGTGGTCATCGTCGAGGGCATCTTGCTCCTCAGCTTCCCTGAGATCGCTGCTCACCTCGACCTCGCCGTGTTCATCGATGTTCCCGAACAGGTACGTCTCGATCGCCGAATCACCCGCGATGTCGCCGAACGGGGTCGCGAGCCCAACGATGTTCGTCGTCAGTTCGCCGCCACCGTGGCCCCGATGCACAACCAGTATGTCGAGCCGTTCCGTCACGTCGCCCATCGAACCGTCGAGCTCCACGAGAAGTACGGCCCCGTCGCCGACGAGCTCATCGAGCGGCTGACGGTTCCCGAACGTCTCGTCGGATAACTCATTCACCTGACACGACCGTCTGCCAGGCGGTATCTTGCCCCCGTGCGAGGGTGGGCATGCCGTTGGGGGGCCGCTCGTCCCGCCACCTGCATCCTGGTCGCTGCGTTGCTTGCGGTGAGCTGCGGAGGAGGCGGTGACGAGGACGAGCAAGTGGGAACGTTCACGCTCCCGCGCACCTATGAACAGCTCGAACTCAGCTCGCCAAAGGCCGCTGTCGCCGAGTTCAGCTCCGCGTTCGTTCGCCGAGACTTCGTGACCGCAATGTTGCTGTTTCATCCCGCAACACAGGCGGCGATGGCGACCAACGTGACGGACGCTGACTTCTCAACATGGGTCATGCCCGAGGTTGAGCCGGCGGTACGCGCTCGCATCGAGCTCGAACGGGGCGGCGATCACCGGCTTGACGCGCTGCGGGTGTTCGAGATTGCGATGGAAGAGGCAACTGTTAACAGTGGCTTTCGCGTCGACCTCGCCGGTGGAATTGAAAACATCGTCGAGCGAAGTGCCGACGCCTTTACCGCCGTCGTCGACGCCACTCTGACAGCGAGTGAGGCGCCCGTCGTATTCGAGTTGGCACCCACGTCTGATGGCGCGTGGCGTATCCGTCACGTCCGCCTCGAGAACGGCTCTGCGATCGAGCTCCCATTTTCGGGACGACCCGTTCTCGCCTCCCCTGTCCGCACCCTCAACGCGGCGACTACGTGGCGGGCGAGCCTTCCGAACGACACGCCCAACGACCTCCTGCGGACGGTCGCGACGCTGGTCAGTGCTCGCGACTACGTCTCGATGTATCTGTTGCTCGACGGCCCCGCCCAGCGAGAGATCGGGCTGCTCCTGCCGGCCGATGGGACCGCCGACAGCGCCGTGACGGCGGCCGTCCTCGACCACGTGTTCGACACCACTGGGTTCCCTCTCGACCTGTCGACCATCGAACTCGAAGCTTCCGAACCGCCGGAGGCGAAGGTGCTTGTGCCGGGTGACTCATTCACGTTCCTGGTCGCCAACGGCGACGAGGGCCTTGACGTCACCGTCACGCTTGACATGAGCGGTGGTTGGCGACTTCATCGCCTCGCCAGAGCTGGTGATCTCGCGTCGCCGACCCCATTCCCCATCGGCTGACTCAGCGAACGAAGCGGGCGACCGTCTCGACGTGGCTCGTACCCGGGAACAGATCGATCACCGTCCAGCGGTCGAGGTCGTAGCCGCTCTCGACGAGCCGTGACGCGTCACGGCCAAACGCCGACGGGTCGCAGCTCACCAGCACGAAAACCGCCGGGTCAGCTGCGAGCAAGGCCTTCACGCCGCGGGCGCCGAGACCTTCACGAGCCGGGTCGGCGATCACGACGCTTGCGTCGGAGGGACGCCAGCGCTCGACGCCGGTCCGGATGATTCGGGCCTCAAGGGCAGCGAGGTTGACCCGGGCGTCGGCGATCGAGTCGCGGCTCCGTTCGATCGCCGTCACCAACCGGCCGTCATGGAGTGTGCGGGAGAACAAGCCAACACCCGCGTAGGCGTCGATCAGAGGTCCGGCGGGGGCGCCGGAAATCATCGACCTGACCTCGTCGACGAGCGCGTCGGCGCCGGCCGGACGGTTCTGGAAAAACGAGTTAGCGGAGATCCGCATCCGTTGCCCAGCAACGTCTTCGTGGATCCACGCCCGCTTCCCCTCAGTTAGCTCTTTCTGGCTCACCACTCGGACGTCGTCGGGCACCTCGACGTCAAAGGTTGGGCCGTCGACCACAACGAGTCGCTCGCCGGTGCGGCTGCCGACCCGAATAAGGACCGTGGTTGAGCCGGGGTACCGGCCATCGATCAAGAGTTCTTCGGCGCTGGGGTCGACCGCTGCGCACGAGTCCGGCACGACGACATCGTGTGAGCCACGCATGCGGTAGCCAGCGCAGCTCTCGTGGACGGCAGCACGGACGGTAGTGCGCCCGTGGTCTTCGTCGAGCGTACGCATTGCAGGATCGGGACCCTGCACCTTCGCCCGGGCAAGCTGATCAACCGCCATTGCCGTCTTCATGGTGATTCGAGCGGGCGTGGCGACGTGCAGGAAGTCGCAGCCACCGCAGCCTTCGAGCTGGTGAGCACACGACACCGGCACCCGATCGGGCGAGGAGTCCAGAATCTGGATTACCCGGGCGCGGGCCCACCGCTTGTCAGCCTTGACGATCTCTGCAGTGACAGATTCGCCGGGCAGTGCGCCTTCCACGAAGACCACTCGACCGTCGTCTCCGCGTGCGACGCCAGCCCCATCCCGCGCAGTCGCGGTAACCCGAAGTTCCACCTCGCAAACGGTATCCAGGCCCCGCCCGTTTGGAACCGTCGCAGCCGGTCGACGCGAGTAGGGTCGCCCGGGTGAGCCGCGCCATCGAGATCAGCCCGTCCATCCTCCCCGCCGACTTCGCTCGTCTGGGTGACGAGTGCATCGCCCTCGAGGAGGCGGGCTGCGACCGCATCCATTGGGACGTCATGGACGGCGTGTTTGTCCCAAATATCACCGTCGGCCCCGACGTGGTGAAGAGTCTGCGACCGCACCTGTCGATCCCGTTCGAAGCGCATCTCATGGTGATGGAGGCCGACACCATGGCTCCGCGTTATGTCGATGCTGGCTGCTCAACAGTGATGGTCCACGCCGAGGCGTGCACCCACCTCCACCGTTCGCTTGCCAACATCCGGGACCTCGGTGCGAAGTCAGGTGTGGTCCTGAACCCACACACCCCTGCTGCGACGATTCAACACGTTCTCGACACCACCGACCACATCCTGATCATGACGGTGAACCCGGGCTTTGGAGGCCAGAAATACCTCTCACTCACAGACAAGATCGCTGAGATCAAGGCGATGGTCGATGCAGGAGATCACGACATCGACATCGAGATCGACGGCGGTATCAGTGCCGACACCATCGGGGAGTGCGCTGCAGCGGGGGCGAACGTGTTCGTCAGTGGTTCAGCGCTCTTCCGCTACGACGACAGGGCCGCAGGCGTTACCGAGCTCAGGGCAAAGGCCGAGGCGGCGCGTGACTGACGGCTTCTACGACGAGCACCATCGCGGGCTCCAGGACCGCTTCGAGAGCCGAGTCCTTGCCGACTCGCTTGAGGCGATGATCGTGCAACCAGAACTCGACGAACAGGCGGCCGACTTCATCTCCAGCCGCGAGTTCTTCTTTTTGTCAACCGTGACCGCCGATGGCCAACCTACCGTGTCACACAAGGGGGGCGGACCTGGGTTCGTCAAGATCCTCACCCCCCAGACACTCGCCTTCCCGAGCTACAACGGGAACGGCATGTTCTTCTCGATGGGCAACATCGCAGCCACCGCGAAGATTGGCATGCTCTTCATCGACTTCGAGACGCCGCATCGTGTGCGGGTCCACGCCGATGCGACTGTCGATCCCGACGATCCGCTGCTCGCCGACTTCCCGGGTGCTCAGCTCATCGTGCGGGCCTCGGTCACCGACACGTTCGTCAACTGTCCGCGCTACATCGTCACGCACGCACGGGTGGAAGCATCGCGCTACGTGCCCGACGCCAAAGGCGAAGCACCGAGCCCGGCATGGAAGAAACTCGACGGCATGGCCGCTCTACTTCCGCCGGCCGAAGCCGCCCACGTCGAGTCCGAGGGCGAGACGATCAGCATGGAGGAGTACAGCGAACGCCTCGCACGTGGCGACGGCTGATCAGCTGACCTTTCTCAGGCGACAAGCAGCGCCGTCAGCTCGCCGTCGGTGCTCAGCGTCGGAAGCCGGCTCTTACGTGCTCCGCTCAGATCATTTCGCCACGTCGAACAATGACGTGGTCAATGATGCCATAGTCCTTGGCTTCTTCGGCGGTGAACCAGCGGTCACGGTCGGAGTCGGCCTCGATCTGCTCGTAGGTCTGGCCGGTGTGTTGTGCGATGCGCTCCTGCAGAAGACGCTTCGTGTAGGCCATCTGCTCAGCTTGGATGGCGATGTCGGTCGCCTGGCCCTGAACCCCGCCAAGGGGCTGGTGCATCATGATTCGAGCGTGTGGAAGGGCGTAGCGCTTGCCCGGTGCACCAGCACAGAGCAGGAACTGACCCATTGACGCGCCAAGGCCCATGCAGATGGTGCCGACCTCGGGTTGCACGAACTGCATGGTGTCGTAGATGGCCATGCCAGCAGTGACCGAACCACCGGGGCTGTTGATGTAGAGCCAGATTGGCTTCTCGCTGTCTTGCCCTTCGAGGTAAAGCAGCTGCGCGGTGATGTAATTGGCGATGTCGTCGTTGACGTCGGTGCCGAGCACCACGATGCGGTCCTGCAGCAGCCGGTGGTAGATGTCGGCCTGCGGGCTTCCGGCGACGGGAGCACTGGCGGTAACGGGGGGAAACACGTTCGACTCGGTCATATGCGGGTCAGGGTACCGGCCGGTTCGGCCTACAGTGCGACACCGCAGCATGGCTACGCTGCTCCCGTCACGCGGACGTGGTGGAATTGGCAGACACGCCAGGTTTAGGTCCTGGTGCCCGAAAGGGTGTGGGGGTTCAAGTCCCCCCGTCCGCACCAGACTGGTTCACGTTCTGGTCCCCCACTGGAGCAGGTTTCGTTCAGTCCTGCCGCAGAAACCACACGCGGAGGCACCCCCGAAGTAACCAGGCGAGGAGGAACCGCGCTAAGGCGGCCTGCTCGCTTTCCCCGACGCACAATCGCCGGGCGGTTTCGACATCGAGGATCGGGCCTGCCCTGCCAGGCTCGATAGTCCTCCCGGTGCAAAAGCCTTCAGCCCCGATCGCCATATGCATTGAGCACGAGTCCGTGGAAATGATGTAGTCCGTGCTCAGACAGGCCCGACCCGCCGGGGTCGTTCACGATGCGCCCTTGCTCGAATGCAGGAGTGCGCATTCCGCGCTGCACGCTTTCGACGAGGTTGATGTCCTCGACCTGTAAGACCTCGTCAAGGTACCGGATCGACGCCAACTCGGCCTCGTTCGGATCGGCGGACTCGAAAAAGAAATCGTACGTCTCGTAGGTGAGGTCGGGGCCAGCCGGTATGACGTGCAAGATGATGATGTTGCCTCGCCCGGGGTAGCGCATCATGCAGGTATTGGGCCAGAGCCACCAGACCGCGTGGTCGGTGACGGTTGCGTCATCGACGTCGTAGGCCGTGTTGGCCGCCTTGCCAGCCTCGGCCAGGTGTGAGCTGTAGATGCCGTGCGTCGTCACCTCGTATGTCTCCATGTCAACGAGCGACACGAAGTCCTTGTGAGCAACGTGGCAGTGGTAGCACTCGAGAAAATTATCGATGACGTTTTTCCAGTTGGACTCGATCGTGTACTCGAGGCGGTGTGCAAACGTCAGCTGTTCGACGTCGGGTGCCCACTGTGCGATCTCGGCACCGAGCTCGCCCGCCTGCTCATGCAACGACGCCGCCGCCGGGTCGAGGTTCACGAAGACAAATCCACCAAATTCGGTGATCTGCACCTCGTCGAGGCAGATGTCGGTCAGGTCGAAGTCAGCAAGATGCTGCGTGTGGCGGGCGGCTTTCAGCTGACCGGTCAGGTCATAGGACCACGCATGGTACGGGCACACGAGGTTGTTGACCGTTCCCGAACCCTCCACCAGGTGATGCGCACGGTGCTTGCAGACGTTGTAGAAGCAACGGAGCACACCATCGGCAGCACGGATGGCAACGATTGGCATAGTGGCGATCGTGTCCGTCACGTAGTTGCCCGGATCACGCAACCGCTCGCTGTGGCACAGCCACTGCCACGTGCAACCGATGATCCGCTGCTGATCGGCCTCGAACCAGCGCTGCTGCGTGTAGGCATCGGCATGCAGCGACAGCGACGAGCTTGGGTCCCGATGCCATCCCTGACCGATGGAGACCGGCGAGGCCGGGTTCGGTGAGCTCATCGGTGGAACCTACAGGCCGTCCCAGAACGCCGTCATGGCGTTGACGGCTTCGTCAAGGTCAGCGGTCATCCACCAGTGACCTCGGCCCGGCAGCGGCGTGTGACACGCCCCGAGCCGTTCAGCCGTCGACACGCCGAGTTCAGCCGAAACGTACGGGTCATCGAGTGCCGAAATGATGTGGGCTGGTCGTGGGTCGGCTGCATCGAGTCGGGCGCTCAGCTCGGCTTGGTAGGGCTGCGCCCCGGCCCGGTAGAGAGTGAGCACACATTCCCCCATCGCACGATCGACCGCGGCCGCCATCCGCTCAGCGATGCCGGCCGGTGCTCCGAAGCTCTCAAACATCGCGACCTTGTCGCCTTGGGGGGTGCTCACCATTGCGGCGATCGCCTCCTCCCCCACCTCGGGCGTCTGCCAGATCTGAGCCATGTCGTGCCAGACGTAGTCAGGATGGATCAGACCGCCACAGTCGATCGTGAACGAACGGATCAGATCCGGGTACGCCGCGGCAAGGCCAGCCACGTGGCCGGTTCCCCAGTCATGGCCGACGAGGTCGATCGGGCCGGCGAGTTCGCGCAGTTCCGCCGCCAACCACTCGACATACCCAGCGGGTGTCGCGCCAAACCCGGCAGGTACCGGCGCGCCGAATCCAGGTGGCGACAACAAGACACAGTCGTCTACCCCACGTTCGGCTAGTGCTGCGACGAGCGGACTCCAGACCGCATCACACTCGGGGTTTCCATGGACGAAGACCTTCGGCATGGGATGACCCTAGGCGGCGAGCCGAGCTGTCGTCTCCCAGCGAGCGAGTGTGCCGACGACAAGCCCCACGAGGATCACCGCCGCCCCAATGAACGTCTGGACCGGGGGCTGTTCGCTGAAAAACAGCCATGCCCAAGCCGATGCCGCAATGGTCTCGACCGGGGTGAAAAGCGCCACTTCAGCAGCAGGCGAGTATCTCGGCGCCGACGTGTGGCATAGGCGACCGAGCGGATTGAAGAGGAGGCCCATGCCGGCGCAGGCCAGATACACGCGGCTGTCTTGGTGGAACGGTTCAGCGAACGGCACCGATAGAGCCATAGCGACCGACGCAGCGATCGCCAGCCCAACGAACCGGCTCTGGTGGGGAAAGCGCCGCCAGATGTTCATGTTCGTCGCAAACGCCGTGATCGCGCCAAGAGCAAGCAGATCACCGGCCAAGTTCGGCGACCCGATCGACGCGAACACCACCACGAGGACGCCGACCAAAGTGATGAGGATTGCGACCCATACCCGACCATCGGTGCGTTCATGGAAGAACAGCCGTCCGATCACCGCGGCCAGGACCGGCGACGCCGCAACGATCACCACGACGTTCGCAACCTCGGTATGGCTCAATGCGCCGATAAAGAAGAGTTGGCTGCAGCCCGAGAGCACACCGACCGCCAGCAAGCCCCTGGGGAACGCCCGAAACCGTTCAACCGGCCGCCCGCCTTCAACGAAGCGCTGCAGCGTGAGCTGCACCAGTAACGAGAACGAGGACACCACGAACGCAATGGTCCACGGATCGGTGTCGGCGAGGCGAACGAAAAACGAGTCGGTCGAGACCAGCAGCATGCCGAGGGCGGCGAGAGCCCACCCCCGGGGGCGACCTTCCAACATGCTCAGCGCTGGTCTGCAAGGCTGGAGGCGAGAGCCCGGAACGCCCGCCCCCGGTGCGAGATTTCGTGTTTGTCGTGACCCATCTGCGCGAATGTTCGCCCGTCAGCCTCGTCGGGCACAAAGACGGGGTCATAGCCGAACCCGCCCGCGCCGGTTGGCCCGCGTGCAATGTGACCTTCCACGACACCCTCAACACAAAGCTCACGTCCGTCGGGCCACACCACCATCACTGCGGTGCGGAACCGGGCTCGCCGCTGGGTCGGCGTGGCAGCGCCGACCCGGTCGAGCTCGGCGAGAAGCTTGTCGACATTGTCTTGGTAGCTGGCATCCGCGCCGGCATAGCGGGCGGAGAAGACCCCCGGGGCACCATCGAGCGCGTCGACCTCAAGCCCAGTGTCATCGCTCACCGCCGCGGCACCGGCGGCTTTGCAGACCGCGGCGGCTTTGAGTCGCGCATTGCCCTCGAGATCGGAAGCGTCCTCGACGACCTCGCCGAGGTTGCTTGGTCGCGGACGGAGCTCGACGAGCCCGTCGAGAACCAGTGCGATCTCAGCGACCTTGTCGGGGTTGGCGCTGCCACAGACGAGACGAGGCAGCCCAGCCATCAGCGCCCCGGCGTACGAGGCGACGGCGCGTCGGCCAGAACAGCCCGCTGCGCATCGGCGATCGTGGCCACCCCGCCCTCAGCCAGATCGAGCAGTTGATCGAGTTCAGCTCGACTGAAGGTGTTGCCCTCGGCAGTGCCCTGGATCTCGATGAGCTGGCCGTTGCCGTCCATGATCACGTTGCAGTCGACGTCGGCGGTCGAGTCCTCGGGGTACGGGAGGTCGAGTACCGGCTGGCCGTTGACGATGCCAACAGAGATGGCAACGCACTCGGTCGTGAGCGGGTTGGCCGGGATGCGGCCAGCCTGCACGAGACGCTCACAGGCATCGTGCAAAGCGACGAAGGCACCACAGATCGAGGCGGTGCGGGTGCCACCATCAGCCTGCAGGACGTCACAGTCGAGACGGATCGAGTTCTCGCCGAGTGCCTTCATGTTGGTGACCGCTCGAAGGGAGCGGCCGATCAACCGCTCGATCTCCTGGGTCCGGCCCTTCGCCCCGCGACGCTCCCGGCCGATCCGTTCCGGTGACGAGCCGGGCAGCATGGAGTACTCGGCAGTGACCCAACCCTCACCCTTGCCCTTCATCCATCGAGGCACGTCGTCCTCGACCGACGCAGTGCAGAGCACTCGAGTCTCACCGAACGTCACAAGGCACGAACCCATCGTCATCGTGGTGAAGTCGCGGGTGAACGAGAACGGGCGGAGTTCGTCGGGCGCACGCCCGTCGTAGCGAGTGGACACAGGGTCTCCTGGTCGGTGGAGGAATCAGATCTCGAAAGTCAACCCGGGGAGGGCGACCTCGACCGGGCCACCGTAGGCGGCTTCGGCCTCGGTGCGGTGCGCATCGGGGTTCGATCCAGGGACGAGATGCGTAAGAACGAGCCGGCGAACAGCTGCCTCGCCCGCTCGCAGCGCTGCCTCGCGTGCGCTCATATGAGGAATGCCCCGGCCCTCGAATTCCTGAAGATGGCTGGCATCGGAGAACGCAACATCGATCGGGTCATCGATGCCGTCGACGGTGGCGTAGTCCCAACCCGGTCCGGAGTCGGCCGTGAAGACGAAGGATCGGCCGACGCAATCGACCCGAGGGCCGAGTGTTTCGACAGGATGATCGGCCAACCCAAAGCGCCAGCGTTGGTCGCCGATGGTGAGCTCAGACGACGGGTCAATTGTGGTCCACACAAACGGCGTGTCCCTGCCAATCGTGATGTCGGTGTTGAGTTGGGCGGTCTCGGCAGTGCCGAAGACCGGGACCCCGCTTCGCTTCACAAAGTACAAAAACACGTTGCGAAGCACCGGCAACTCGAGCCAGTGATCGGGGTGTGAATGGGTGAGAACAATCGCGTCGAGTTCACTGAGCTCGATCTCGCGCTGCAGCGGGCCAAGCGTTCCCGGGCCCGCATCGAGTAGGACCGTGGCGCCATCGCTGCGAACGAGGTAGCCGCTGCAGGGGTTGTCAGCGGAGGCATAGCTACCCGACGAACCGAGGATGGTGACCCGGAACGTCACGAGCTGCTCCACCGGTGCGCAACCACAGTGTCAAGTTCAGGACCGAGGAGCTGGCGACCGAGCCGAGCGAACATATCGACGTCACCACTCGATACGAACGTGTGCGTACCGCGACGCTCGCTCGCGCCAAACTCATCGACGGGGCCGGCCGCGCGCATGAGCGAGAAGGCCGTCTCGTCCGCCGACGAGACCAGCACCACATCGGGTCCGAGCACGTCGGCGATGGTACGCGCCAAGAACGGGTAGTGCGTACAGCCGAGCAACAACGCGTCGACCTTGGCATCGATGACCGGTGCGAGGAGTCGCTGGGCGAGGACGTGGACCTGCTCGCTCTCGGTCTCGCCCCGCTCGACGAACTCGACGAATCCCGGGCATGCGGCGCACGTCAGATCGACGTGGGGGGCGACGGCTTCGGCGGCTCGCTGATACGCGCCGCTCGCAACCGTGCCGACGGTGCCAATGATGCCAACCCGACCCGTGAGCGTGACCGAGAGCAGCGAGTTGAGGCCCGGCTCGAGGACACCGATCACGGGGAGGTCGTACCGCGCCTGGAGCCCGTCGAGCGCCACGGCTGCGGCTGTGTTGCATGCGACCACGAGCACTTTCGGGTCGAACTCGGCAACCATCCAGTCACTGATCTGGAAGGCGAAGTCACGAACCTCGCCGTGGGCGCGAGGCCCGTAGGGGTAACGGCCAGTGTCACCGAAGTAGACGAGGTCGTCGCTGGGCAGCAGATCGATAACGGCTCGCGCAACTGTAAGACCACCAAAGCCTGAGTCAAACATCGCGATCGGGCGGCCCATTATCGTCAGGCAGCCCTGGCGCTCAGCGCCCTCGGTTCAACGGAAGAGCGCTTAGCGCTCTTCTTTGAAGACCACGTGCTCGCGGATGACCGGATCGTACTTTTTGATCTCGATCCGCTCGCGAGTGTTGGTCTTGTTCTTGGTGGTGACGTACGTGTAGCCGGTGCCGGCCGTCGAACGCAGCTTGATGATGGGACGCTTGTCGCTCGCCATGACGAAACCTCAGATCTTCTGGCCGGCGGCGCGCATGTCGGCAACGACACGCTCGATACCACGCTTGTCGATGGTCTTGATGCCCTTGGTGCTGACACTCAGCTTGACCCAGCGCTTCTCGCTGGCGAGGTAGTAGCGCTTGGTCTGCACGTTGGGATCCCACCGACGGCTTGTGCGACGGTGCGAGTGCGACAGCTGCTTGCCAAAGTGGGGCTTTTTCCCGGTGACTTGGCAGATCTTGGACATCGGAGAACTCCTGGAGCGACTCGCACACGCGAGCACAGAACGACCCAAAATCGTAACGGCTTCAGACCCCGTCTCCACCCCGCGCGGCAGGTCCGATCAAGGCGAGTCGGCGCCGCACCCCAGCAAGTCGCTCGAGTTCGATCGCCACCAGGCCCGCCACGACGATGATCGCGGCGCCAATCCACGTCAGCAGGTCAGGTGTTTCGTCAAACGCCCAATATCCGATGGCGACGGCACCGAGCACCGGAACGTACCGAAATGGCGCAGAAACACTCAGATCGCTGATCTGGACAGCGTAGACCGACAGCATGTAGCCGATCGACAGCACGAAGACGCTGCCGGCCATACGCAGCCACGCAGAGGGAGGCAGAGGCTCCCAGCCCGCAGGGATCGAGAGCGTTGCCGTCAAGAGCGCGAGACCCACCGCAGTGACGAACGAGATCGACACCAGCGGTGTGGTGATCGGAATCCGGCGAGTCGCGAACTCGCGGATCGTTGCGAACACTGCGGCGGCGAGGGCGAAGAACGCCCAAGGCGTGAACGCATCGGTGCCGGGCCGAACCAGGACCACCACACCGATGAAGCCCACCACGACGGTGATGTAGCGCGCAGCCGTTACCCGCTCGCGCAGATACACCGCCGCTCCGAGCGTGACCATCAACGGGATCACCTGCACGATCGCCTGGATGTTGGCGAACTCGACCCGGACCAGCGCCGTGTAGAAGCAGGCGGCGCCTACGACCTCGGCGCCGGTTCGAACGAGGAGGGGCCGAGAAAGGTGTGCACGGAGGGTGTACTCACCACGGGCGCAACCCACGACAAAAAAGAGCATTGCGATCGCGATGCTGCGCATACACAGCACCTGGTACGGGCCTGGCCCATCGTCAGTGATCGAACGCAACAATGCGTCGTTGACCGTCACTGCGAAACCGGCGAACGCCATCGCAATCGAGCCGAGGGCGTTCGGGGTCAATGTGCGCACGACAAGGCACCGTATCCACGACCCCAGCTGCCGGTAACCTCTCGGCGTGTCGGAGAACGCCCAACCTCCCGTCGGCGGTGTCGAGAAGGTGCTGCTCGCCGGGCCGCGTGGCTTCTGCGCCGGTGTCGAGATGGCCATTAAGGCCTTGGCCTGGATGGTTCGGGCGTTCGAGCCCCCGGTCTACTGCTACCACGAGATCGTGCACAACCAGCTCGTGGTCGAACGTTTCCAGCACGCTGGCGTGGTCTTCGTCGACGACATCGCGGAGGTTCCTGCGGGACGGCCGATCATGCTGTCGGCCCACGGTTCTGCACCCGAGGTTGTCGCGGCTGCTCGCGATCGAGGTGGCTATGTCGTCGATGCGGTCTGTCCCCTCGTCACCAAGGTCCATCATGAGGTGAAGACCCGGGCTGAGAAGGGCTACCAGATCGTTTACATCGGTCATGAGGGCCACGAGGAAGCCGTTGGAACGATGGCGGTTGCGCCTGACGTCATCCACCGGGTCGAATCTCGCGAAGAAGTCGCGGCGTTGCCTGATCTCGAGCAGCCCGTCGCCGTGTTGGCTCAGACCACCCTGTCGCACCGCGAATGGGCGGGTGTGCTCGATGCAACCCGGGAACGCTTCCCCGAACTCTGGCAGCCGGGCCGAAGCGATCTCTGCTTCGCGACCACGAACCGGCAATCGGCGCTGATGGAGATCGCGCCCCGCTGCGACGCGATGGTCGTGATCGGGTCCGCCAACTCGTCAAACACGAACGCACTCGCAGGGCTCGCTCGTGAAGCAGGCTGTCGTGAGGTCTACCGCATCAATAGTGCCATCGAGCTCCCCGACATAATCTCAGGGGTTGTGGGCGTCACCGCCGGCGCTTCGGCTCCCGAGGATCTCGTTCGTGCTGTCATTGCGCGCCTCGCCCCCACTCAGGGCGTCGAGGAGGTTCGAGTCACCGATGAGGATGAGTACTTCCCGCCACCTCGCAACCTCCGTGAGCTCTTGGGCGGGATCGATGCGGTGACCGCAGTCACCCTCGGAGGCGGTACCCCCGCACCGCTCAACGACCGCGGCATCGATGCGTCCGACGTCCTCGAGTCACTCACAGAGTCATCGCCGACGTGAGCGCACGGAAAGCCAAGCGCACCCCCCTTGTCGTCGGCTGGCGAGAGTGGGTACTGATGACCGGTCTTGGGTGCGACGTGCCGGTCAAAGCCAAGATCGACACCGGGGCCGCCACCTCAGCACTCCACGCTCCGCTCTTACAGATCTTCGAGCGCGATGGCGACTCGTGGGCGACATTCACGTTTCGCCCCCACCAACGGGTCTCGCGCGACTCGATGCGTGTCGAAGCGCCGATCGTCGACGAGCGCCGCATCCGGTCATCGAACGGCGTTACCGAACTGCGGCCCGTTATCGAAACGATGATCACCGTGGGTGATCGACGCTGGAAGGTCCAGTGCACGCTCACCCGACGCGACACCATGGGCTTTCGCATGCTGCTCGGTCGTCAAGCGCTGCGAAAGAATGCGTTGGTCAACGTGAGCCGAAGCTACGCGGCAGGGACGCCGTATCCGCTCCTCGAGGCTCCCACCCAACGCGACTGATCAGTCGCCAGGGGCCGGCTCGTCGCCGGCGAGCACTCGAGCCTCGATGTAGAGATCACCAAGCTCGTCGAAAAGGGTGTCAGTAAGATCACTGATGACCCGGCGCGGAACCCGTCCCTCGCCCCGATTCGGCGGATAGATCGGTTCGCCGATGACAGCGACACACTTGATGAAGCGCGGAATCGATGACCCGAGCGGCATCGCTCGAGCACTCCCACCGATACCGACCGGAACAATCGGGATGCCTGTGCGAGCCGAGACGAAGGCAGGGCCATCAAGGAGTTCTTCTCGACGAAGCCGAGGGCCTTCCTTCCGGGTGCCCTCCGGGAACATGACGAGCGGCTCGCCCAGTGCCAGCACGTCCTCGGCCGCGCGCAGCGCGGTGCGATCAGCCGTTCCGCGTTCGACGGGAAAGCCGCCCATCGCAGTAAGGAAGGCGCCCATGAGCTTGTTGTCCCACATCGCTTCCTTTCCCATGAAGCGCATACGACGCGACGTCGTCATGCCGATCAGTGGGGTGTCGATGAACGACCGATGGATGCCAGACATGATGAACGGCCCATCAGGCAGGTTCTCTCGTCCATGGACCCGAAACCGGAAGACAATCAGAATTGCAAGGTAAAAGAGCCGCCAGAAGAAGAAGTAGCCGATACGCCCCCAGAACGAGTGCCCGCTGCGCTCCTCGACACTGCCCTCCCTGGCGCCGTACTTGCTGTCGCTCACGCTTCTCCTTCGCAGGCATTGTCGAGGAGCGCGCCGATGGCCACCACAACCTCGTCAATCGTTAACCCGGTGGTATCGACGACAACTGCATCGCTCGCTTCAGTAAGCGGGTCAGCTGTTCTCGTGGTGTCAACGGCGTCTCGACGGGCGATGTCAGCAGCGACCGCCTCGTAGTCGAGCCCGGTCGCCTCCTTCGCCCGCCGTCGGGCTCGCTCCGCCGGATCGGCGGTGAGATAGACCTTGAGTTCGGCGTTGGGGAAGACCACCGTGCCGATATCTCGGCCTTCGAGCACTCCCCCGCCTTGGCGGTTCGCCCACTCTCGCTGCCGAGACACGAGTTCGGCGCGCACCTCAGGATTGGCGGCGACCACGCTCACCGCTTGGCTGACCTGCGGACCCCGGATCTCAACTGTCGCGTCGACGCCATCGACCATGACGTAGTCGAGTCCGACGTCGAGGTCGATCGCGCGGGCGACCGCGGCGGTCGCCTCCGCATCCTCGGGATCGCCACCGCTGCGCAGCACGGCGAACGCCACACTGCGATACATCGCGCCGGTGTCGAGGTACTTGAGACCAAGGTGCTGTGCGAGCGCTCGAGCCAACGTAGATTTCCCGGAGCCGGCTGGCCCGTCGATTGCGATCAGACGCATGGCCGACATCCTGCCGCGTTAGCGCAGCTGTTCCAAAGCATCGAAGAAGGTCGGGAAGGTCTTGTTGACGCAACTCGGTCCGGCGATCTTCACACCGTCAACTCGCAGCCCAACGAGCGCAAAGGCCATAGCCATACGATGGTCGTCGTAGGTCTCGAACGTGATCGAGCGAGGAAGTCCGTCCGGCCGGATGATGAATCCATCATCGAACTCCTCAGCATCGACGCCGGCCCGGCGCAGTTCGGCGACTGGCCCAGCGACGCGATCACTCTCCTTTTCGCGGATGAAACCGATTCCAGACACCCGGCTGGGCGAATCGGCGAAGGCAGCGACGACTGCGAGGGTAGGAGCGGTATCGGAGATGTCGGCAAGATCGAGATCCACGCCTCGGTCGGCGCGCCCCGCCACCTGAACGTGATCCTCGCCGAACTCGACGTCGCAGCCCATCTGCCCGAGAACCTCCGCGAAGCCGACATCTCCTTGCAGCGCGTGCCGCCCAAGGCCATCGATACGCACCCGGCCCCCGGTAATCGCCGCAGCAGCAAGGAAGTATGAGGCGGCTGACGCATCGGGCTCGACTGAGTAATCGATGCCTTGGTACCCCCCCGACACCGTCCAGGCCCTGTTGCCGTCGTGTACGACCTCGGCGCCGAAGCTCTGCATGACCGTGCCGGTCATGTCGATATATGGCCGCGAGATCGGGTCGGTAGTCAGCCTTACTCGCAGCGAGTTGACGGCCCCGGCGAGCATCAGTCCGGTGATGAACTGGCTCGAGGTGTTACCGGGCACCGCTGCGTCGTGGGCCGTGATCGGTCCGGTGATGCGCGCCGGGAGACGGTTGGGGACGCCGAGCTCTCCAATCGTGACACCCATTGCTCGGAGCGCAGCGAACTGGTCGCCCATCGGGCGGTCGCGCATCTGTTCATGGGCATCGACAACGACAGGCGTATCGCTGAGCGCCGCCAGCGGGACGGCGAAGCGGGCGGTGGTACCGGACTGATTGGCGGAAACGTAGGCTTCAAGGCCCGGCAACTCACCTCCGCAGCCGTCAACCTCGATGGTCGCAGCAGACCGGTTAGCCCGAGTGATGATGCCGAGACCATCAAGCACGCTGAGCATCGCCTCGGTGTCGTCGGCGAACAGTGCGCCACGAAGCATGCTCGTGCCGTTGGCGAGAGCCGCGCACACCAGTGCCCGATTAGTGATGCTCTTGGAGCCGGGGAGCGTCACCGTGGTGTCGGGTGGTTTGGCCAGCGGTGTGATCGGATGTGGGTCGGCGAGGTTCACGCTTCAAGCGCCTGTGACGAAGGTCGATACCCGAGCGCCATCAGGCCGCCTTGGAACCGCTCGCCCATGGCCGTCTCGATGAGCAACACGACAACACCGCGGGGGCCCTCGGTGGAGTGGGCAATCTCGAGGTCGTAGATGTTGACATCGAGGTCGGCCGCCAGCGCCGCGATCGCAGCGATCTCTCCCTGCCGGTCGAGGACCGGCACGCGCATTTCGGTCATCTGATCGGGGGCTGACACTGTGGTGGGCAGGTTGCGCCGTGCGATCCGCGCGGCCTCAAGTCGCTGCAAAAGATCCGTCCGGTCGCGACCGGCAATAGTGTCGCGGACCCTCCCGAGTTCCATCTGGAGCTCATCGAGCACGTCGACGATCGCGTCAGCGTTCTCGGCGCAGATGTCAGGCCAGATCGCCGGATGGCCAGCCGCGATTCGAGTCATGTCACGGAAACCTCCGGCGGCCAGGCGCAAGAGTGCTCGGTGCTCGATCGCCCGACCGTCGGCCAGACTCATCAGGGTGGCAGCGGTGAGGTGAGGGACGTGCGAAACCACCGCCACGAGCATGTCGTGACGTTCGGCCGGAATGGCTATGGCGTGGGCTCCAAGCGTCACAGCCATCTCTCGGACAGTCGCGAACGCGGTGTCGTCGGTGGACGGGGTCGGGGACAGCACCCAGGAGGCACCGCTGAACATGTCGGCGGACGCACCCTCCAGGCCGTCCTGTTCGCTACCTGCCATCGGATGACCGGGCACGAACCGCGGGTCGTCAACCGCAGCGGCAATCGGGGCCTTTACCGATCCAACATCGGTCACCACATTGAGACCAGCATCAAGCAGTTTCTGAACCGCATCGGCGGCGGTGCCGACTGGAATCGCGACCACACCGAGATCACCGCCCGAGACTTCCTCGATCGACGTCGCAGCATCGACCACACCAGAGCTGACAGCGATGGCGAGGCGATCCGCATCGTGGTCGATGCCGGTGACATGCCAGCCGGCCTTGCGGAGCCCAAGCGCGATCGACCCGCCGATCAAGCCCACTCCGACGACAACGGCACGTTTGGCTTCGGTCACGGGTGTCGAGGATACCGGCCCAGTCACTTCGGACGATCGGACTTTTCATCGCCGACCACGACCTCGAGCGCCCGCACCTCTTCCCGGCTCAGATCCCGCCACTCCCCTGGTTTGAGCTTCGGATCAACGAGCGAACCGATCCGGGTCCGAACCAAGCGTTTGACCGGATGTCCAACCGCCTCACACATGCGCCGGACCTGGCGATTGCGGCCTTCGTGGATCGTGATCCGCAGCATCGAAGGCTGCACGGCACTCACGCGAGCGCGCGCCGTCGGACCGTCCTCGAGTTCGATGCCGTCGCGCAGCTGACGGATCGCGCCACGGGACGGCTGCCCGGCTACCTCCGCGAGGTACTCCTTCTCGACACCGAAACTCGGATGAGTAAGCCGGTGCGCGAGCTGACCGTCATTGGTCATCAGCAGCAGCCCTTCGGTATCGCCATCGAGACGGCCGACCGAGAACACGCGTGGCTCGCGGGGCACTATCTCGACGACGGTCGAGCGCTTCTGTGGATCGTTGGCCGTCGTGATGACACCAGCGGGCTTGTTCAGCAGGTAGTACACGAGGTCAGGCTTGATCCCCACCGGCGCGCCATCAACGGCCACGACGACATCAGCATCGACGTCTACCCGGCGCCCGAGCTCAGCGACAACCCCATCAACGGTGACGCGTCCGTCGGCAATCAGCTCCTCACATATTCGCCGACTGCCGAATCCGAGCCGGGCGAGCACCTTCTGGAGCCGCTCGCCCTCGTCGCTCATGCCGTCTCGTCTGGGTTCGACTCCGCCGAACCATTCTCGTCTGGGTTCGGCTCCGCCGAACCGTTCTCATCACTGCCAGCGACGGGGTCGTCGTCGTCAGGCGTGACCCGCAGACCCCGCTCGAGCGCCTCCACGACATCGGAGTCGGGAAAGAAGTCGCCCAATGGCGGCAGCTCCTCGACCGAGTCAAGACCGAGCCGCTCCAGGAACGTCGGCGTCGTGCCATAGAGCACCGCTTGGCCAGGTCCGGGATCACGAGCGACCTCATCGACGTAGCCCCGCTGCTGCAAGGTGCGCATCACGCCGTCGACGTTGACACCACGGATGGACGCGATCTGATTGCGGGACACGGGTTGCTTGTAGGCAACCACGGCGAGTGTCTCGAGTGCGGCGGCCGACAGGCGGGCCGACTGCCCATCGAGAACGAAGCGCTCGACATACGGCGCCTGCTCGGTGGCCGTCTGGTAGCGGTAGCCACCGGCGACTCGCGCAAGGATAAAGCCTCGTCTATCGGCCTGGTACTCCGCCGCGAGCGTGTCGCAGTGGTCGACGACATCGTCGACCGACGCGCCGACGAGCTTTGCGAGCAGCTCCGGTGGGAGCGGCTCCTCAGCGACCAGCAGGATTGCCTCGAGCGCAGGTGCGATGTGATCGGCCACGTCAGCCCTCGTAAACGTCGATCTTGATCTCTTCGGCGGTGAGACCCTCCGCCCCGGTCCACACCACGGTGATGTCGCCGAACGTTGCAGGCTGATCGAGCTCGACGACCCCCTGCTTGAACAGCTCAAGCACAGCCAGGAACCGAACAACAACCTCAATGCGGTCGACGAGCTCGGAGGTGAGCTCGCGGAACGTCGCGCGACCGACCGTTGGCAGCTTGTCGATCAACTCCTCAACCGCCTCAGCCACCGTTACCTTGATCGGGGTGACGTGGGACAGATCGACTCGGATGATCGGCTTGGGTGCCGACGCCTTGGCATACGCAGCGCGTAGGTCCTCGGGCGTGGTCGTCTCGAGCAAATCAGGGGCGAGCGACAGGAAGTGATCCTCAACCGGACCACACTGGCGCGGATAGGAGCGCGAAGCCGCAGCCGACAGTTTGCGGAGGATGAGTGCCGCGTCCTTAAACGTCTTGCACTCGATGAGGCGAGCCAAGAGCAGATCACGCTCTTCCCACAGGCCGAGCTCGTCATCGATATCGATCTCGTTGTCCTCTGGCAGGAGGCGGCGAGCCTTGAGCTCGACGAGCGTCGCAGCGATGAGCAGGAACTCGGTCGCGACCTCGAGATCGAGTCTTTCCATGCGCTCGAGTTCGACGAGATAGGCATCGACGATGTCGGACAGATTGATCTCGTACAGGTCAACCTGTTCGCGCAGGATCAGGTGCAGGAGAAGATCGAATGCCCCGTCGAACACGGGCGTATGCACCTCGTATGGCATCGGAATGACCCTAGACGCACGGCGGTCGTTCGCGGCGCGTCTGTTACGGCCTCCTCGCTCAATTCAGTGATCGCGGCATCCGCGCTCCCGACCCTGGTCGTATCACCCTCATGAGCACCGGCATCGTCTGGTTCCGACGGGACCTCCGACTCGACGACAATCCAGCCTGGGCCGATGCGACTCGACGCCACGACCACGTCGTGCCGCTCCTCGTAATCGAACCCGCCCTGCTGGGCAGCGCCGGGCCATACCGCCGGAACGCCTTCTTGCAGGCCGCCCGCACCCTTGATCGTGATCTCGAGGGCCGAGGTGGCCGTCTCCATGTGATCAGCGCCAACCCGGCCGACGCACTGGCCAAGCTGATGGTGGAGCACGGGGCCGAAGGTGTCTTTGCCAATGCTGACGTTTCGCGATGGTCGCAGCGACGCGATCGGGCGGTCGATGCCGCAACCGGCGGCGCAGTCACTTGGTCGTGGGGGACGCTCGTGCACCCACCCGGCTCGGTCCTGACCGGCAAGGGAACACTGTCGAAGGTATTCACTCCGTTCTGGCGGCGCTGGGCAAAGCTCCCGCTGCCTGACGAGGCGAAGCCCGGGGTTGCAACGGTCTCCGCCGACCCGGGTAGTGGCGTGCCGACACTCGAGGGAAGGCCCCCAATCACAGCAACCACCGGTTGGGATCAGCTGGTCGAGCGCTACGGCGAGACGCGAGACATCCCCGCCGTTGAAGGTACGAGCCGGCTCTCGACCGCCTTGCGCTTTGGGGAGGTCTCACCACGGCGCCTGACCGAATTGATCGGTGTCGACACCGCGGGCCGAGAAGCCTTCGTCCGCCAACTCGCATGGCGTGACTGGTACGCACACATGACGCTCGACTTCCCCGAGATCAGCAGACGCGCGGTTCGGCCCGAATACGACGCCATCCAGTGGGAGCGCGGTCCCGACGCCGAACGTGACTTTGCTGCATGGCAGGCCGGAACCACGGGCTATCCAATCGTCGACGCCGGCATGCGGGAGCTCGCAGCGACCGGATGGATGCACAACCGGGTCCGGATGCTCACCGCTTCGTTCCTTGTAAAGCACCTCCTGATCGACTGGCGTCGCGGCGAGCGTCACTTCCGTCACCTGCTTTCCGACGCCGACCCCTCGCAGAACGCAGGCAACTGGCAGTGGGTTGCGGGCACCGGGCTCGATGCGGCGCCATACTTTCGGATCTTCAACCCTGTTACCCAGAGCCGCCGATTCGACCCGGACGGCACCTACATCCGGCGCTGGGTCCCAGAACTCGCTGGGCTCGACCCCTCGATGATCCACGCACCCTGGGAAACACCCCCGCTCGACCTTGCTGCGGCTGGCGTCGTGCTCGACGACACCTACCCGGCGCCGATCGTCGACCACTCGTTAGCGCGCGAGCGAACCTTGGCCGCATATGCGACCGCCCTCGGACGCTGAGGCCGTACTCTTCTGGGCAATGACTCGCGTCTTCTCTGGAATCCAGCCCACGGGCGAACAACACCTCGGCAACTTCCTCGGGGCGACGCGCAACTGGGCTCGTCGCCAACATGACACCGATGCCTTTTTCTGCGTTGTCGATCTGCACGCGCTTACGATCAAGCTCCCCGATGGCGAAGTGCGCGAAGGTTCGCTCCGGCTTGCTCAGATGCTTATGGCGGTCGGCCTCGACCCGGAGGTCTGCACCCTGTTTGTGCAGTCGCACGTGGGCGAGCACGCGGAGCTCGCCTGGTTGATGCAGTGCAACGTGAGCTTTGGTGAACTCAACCGGATGACCCAGTTCAAGGACAAGAGCGATCAGCACGACTTTGTGTCAGCTGGCCTTTTTACCTACCCCGCCCTCCAGGCGGCCGACATCTTGCTCTACGACACCAACGAGGTGCCCGTGGGTGATGACCAGCGCCAGCACATCGAGATCACTCGCGACATCGCAGAGCGCTTCAACTCCCACTACGGCCAGACGTTCGTGCTCCCCGAAGCCGTCATTCCTGAGACCGGCGCTCGCGTGATGGACCTCCAGAACCCGAACAACAAGATGTCGAAGTCATCAGATTCGCCCAAAGGCACGATCGGCCTTCTCGACGACCCCAAGCAGATCGAGAAGAAGATCAAGAGCGCCGTGACCGATACCGACGGCGACGTGCGTTTCGATTTCGCGGAGAAGCCCGGCGTGTCGAATTTGCTCTCGATTCTCGGTGCGGCGACGGACTGCGATCCGGTGGCGCTTGCCGACGACTACTCGCAATACGGTCCGCTGAAGGTGGCCACCGCCGCTGCGGTGGTCGAATTGATCGAGCCGATCCAGGCTCGCTACCGAGAACTCGAGGCCGACCCGGCCGAGACGGCCCGTCTGCTCGAACTCGGGGCCGACAAGGCGCGCGAGATCGCCGCGGCCACTATGGATCGAGCCCGCCGCAACGTCGGTCTCCTCGTCGACTGATCAGCAACCCTGGCGGCACATCAGCAACACCGGTGGCGCTGTGTCCCCTGGGCTGCCATTCGAGCCCCTGTGCAGCCGGGCCAGAACCACAGCCGAGCGACCTCCGTGCCTGTCAGTCGTCGTCGACGTCGTGCAGTATTGCGGCGACGTCGGCATCGATGGTCCATTCGGCAGCGGGCTTGTGATGGTCTTGGGTCCACGCAACCGTAAGGGGATCGCTCCCCACCAGCTCCAACATGTCAGCGCCGATTTCAGGGTGGAGAAGGTAGAGCCCAACCTTGCGGGTGAAGCCCTTGCTCGTGATCCAAAGACGCGCGGTATCGGCACCGGCAACCTTGGCTGACATCGTCGCGACGACCCGCCCCCAGGTACCAAGGCCGGCATCGATCTTGCCAACGTCGTGAAGCAACGCAGCAGCAAGGATCGGCAGCGTCGCTTGATGCTCGAGTCGACGTTCGACCTCCAAGGCCACCCGTACCGAATGGCGACGGTCAGGGCCGTCCATGCGCCCCCACAGGCCGAACTCGGCCTCCGACAGCGTCGACTCGACCCAGACTCGGTCGGTTTCGGACGGACCGCCGGGCCGCAACGATCCGAAGAATCGACGAGCGAGGTGGGGAAAGCCGCCCATCAGGACCCCGTTGCTCGGGGATGCGCCGACTTGTAGACGTTCACCAGCCGCTCCGTCGACACCTTCGTATAGATCTGGGTGGTCGAGATCGATGCATGGCCCAGGAGTTCTTGCACCGTTCTGATGTCGGCACCGTGGTCGAGCATGTGTGTTGCGCATGAATGGCGAAGGATGTGCGGCGAAAGTCCAGCGCGCAAGCCGACAACGGCTCCGCGATCCTTGATGATCCCGAACGCGCCCTGGCGACTCAGCCGGCCTCCGCGCTGGTTGAGAAAGACCGCTTCAGCATCACCTCGGCGAGCCCACTGCTTCGGCGCCAGTTCATTGCGGCCACCGACATCGAGCCAGCGGTCCAGCGAAGTCACCGCCATTCGGCCCAGCGGCACGATCCGCTCCTTGGACCCTTTGCCCATGAGCCGAACCAACCCGTCGTGAAGGTCGATGTCTCCGATTGACAAGCCGACGACCTCAGAGATTCTTGCCCCTGTGCCGTACAGGGTCTCGAGCAACGCAGCGTCTCGGCGGGCAACCGGTTCGTCTCCCTGCACACCCTCGATCAGCGCAGTGACTTGATCGAGCGTGAGCGCCTTTGGGAGCCCCTTGGGCACCGACGGGATCTCGACATCGGCCGCGGGATCATCGGGCCGAATCTCATCGGCAACCAGAAAGCGGTGAAGGCCGCGGACCGCAACGAGAGTGCGGGTGATCGATGATCGCGCCAGGCCCTCGCCCTGCAGCACATGCACGAATGCAAGCACGTCGCCATGGCTCGAGCCCAGCGGATCGGTACCTCGACGAGCAAGGTGCGCCTGGTAGCGCGCCAGATCGCGCCGATACGCCGCAAGGGTGTTGGCTGCCCGGCCACGCTCGACCGTGAGCCATGTCAGGAAGTCATCGATCGTCGGATGTGGGCGCTCCTCGAGCGCCACGAGATCGAGGTTGACGGCCATGGCGACCAGTTTGGCTCAGCGACCGAGACGACGGAGGACAGCCCCAAGCGCGACCAGCGACTTGGCGTCGGTAATGCGGCCATCGGAGAGTCCAGCAGCCACCTCATCGAGCGACCAGCGTTCGACGGCCATGTGGCGTTCCTCAGGACCGTCGTGGTCGACCGGTACCGACTCGAAATCGGTGGCGAGATACAGGTGGATGTACTCGTCGCAGAAGCCGACCGAGCAATACATGCCACCAAGTGACTCGATCGTCGCAGGACGCAACCCGACCTCTTCTTCGAGTTCGCGTACGGCGGTGACCTCCGGCCGTTCGCCCTCGACATCGCACTTGCCGGCCGGGATTTCCAGCAGCTCATCATTAATCGCTGCCCGATACTGGCGCACCAGTACGACGTTGTCGCCGTCGAGAGCAACAACCCCGACCGCACCCGGGTGGCGAACAATGTCGCGTTCGATCAGCTCGCCGTCGGGGGTGGCGAATACGCCCTTGACAACATCGATCACAAAACCGTTGTAGATCAACTCGTCCCTGACGTGCGTGAAGCCCGACGCCGAGGTCGAACCGTCCGGGGTCACGACTTGGCCAAGGCCGATTGAGTCTCGAGCGACGGGAGCTGGGGGTTGCGACCCTCGGCCCGGCCGAGTGCAGCAGCGACGAACTCGCGGAACAACGGAGCGGGGCGATCCGGTCGACTCTTGAATTCGGGATGGGCCTGGGTGGCAATCCAGAACGGATGTTCCTCGAGTTCAATAAACTCGACAAGTCGGCCGTCAGGGGACTCTCCGGAAAGGACGAGATCGCTTTCGTCGAAGCGGGTCCGGTACTTCGGGTTGAACTCGTAGCGGTGACGGTGGCGTTCGCTTACGACCTCTTCTCCGTAGGCCTCTGCGACGCGACTTCCGGGCTTGAGCTGGGCGACATACGCTCCGAGTCGCATCGTGCCACCCATGTCGGTGATGTCGCGCTGGCTTTCCATGAGGTCGATTACTGGGTGCGGCGATCGCAGATCGAACTCGGTGGAGTTCGCACCGGCCAGACCGAGCGCATTGCGGGCGTACTCGATCGTCATCACCTGCATGCCGAGGCACAAACCCAGGCACGGGATGTCGTTCTCCCTGGCATAGCCGGCGGCAGTAATCTTGCCCTCGACGCCGCGCTCACCGAAGCCGCCAGGGATAACGATGCCATCAAGGTCCCGCAGGCGGCCGGCGGCGAGCATGCCCTCAACCTCCTCGGCCTGGATCCACTCAATCTTGATGTCAGCACCATGATGAATGCCGGCGTGATTCAGCGACTCGACCACCGATAGGTAGGCGTCGGGCAGCGACACGTACTTGCCGATCAGGCCAACGCGAACAGGGCTTGTGGCCTGCTCAACTCGCTGGACCAGCATCCGCCATGGGTCGAGATCGGGCGTGAGGTCACCAAGACCGAGCATGTCGCATACATACGCATCGAGGCCCTCGTTGTGCAGCACCATCGGAATCTCATAGAGGCTCGACGCATCGGCTGCGTTGACGACGCCGGAAACCGGAACGTCGCAGAGGTTGGAGATCTTTCGTCGAAGGTCGGCACTGATCGGATCGTCCGACCGGCAGATGATCGCATCGGGCTGAATGCCGCGACTGCGAAGCTCGGTGACCGAATGCTGCGTCGGCTTTGTCTTCTGCTCCGACGACGGCCCGATGTAGGGCACCAGTGTGACGTGCACGTAGCAGACGTTGTCGCGGCCAACGTCGAGTCGGAACTGTCGAATCGCCTCAAGGAACGGCAAAATCTCGATGTCGCCCACGGTGCCACCGACCTCGGTGATGACGACGTCAACGTCGTCGCTCACGAGCCTGTTAATTCTGCGCTTGATCTCGTTGGTGATGTGAGGAATGACCTGGACGGTCTTGCCGAGATAGTCGCCGCGGCGCTCAGCCGCGATCACCGACGAGTAGATCGAACCGGTGGTCGCGTTCGACTCGGTCGTCAGATTCTCGTCGATGAAACGCTCGTAGTGGCCAAGGTCCAGGTCGGTTTCACCACCATCGTCGGTCACGAACACTTCGCCGTGCTCAAACGGGTTCATCGTCCCCGGGTCGACGTTGAGATACGGATCGAGTTTCTGCATGGTGACGCGGAGACCACGGGCCTTGAGCAGGCGCCCGAGCGATGAACCAGAGAGGCCCTTTCCGAGCCCACTCACTACGCCACCGGTCACGAAGATATGCTTCGTCATCGGAAGCTCACCATAACCACGAGACGCCCACGCCGCGCGTTTGGTCGCGCTGGTTCCGCGAGGTTTCTCAAATCACCCGTCTCGACGGGTCGTTGCGGAAGCGACCAGTTCCTGAGCATGCTCGCGAGCCGACGACGAGTCGGGTGACCCGCTCAGCATTCGAGACAGCTCGGTGATGCGCGAGTCGGGCTCGAGCACCGCCGCCACGCTGAGGGTCTGCCCCCCGACATCTTTCTTCGAGATGGCGACGTGATGATCGGCGAAAGCCGCCACCTGCGCGAGATGCGTAACCACGAGCACCTGATGGGTGCGGGCAAGATCGCCAAGGTTTTCGCCAACGGTATTGGCGACGTCGCCGCCGATGCCCGCATCGACCTCGTCGAACACGAGCGTGGGTGGGCCAGCCGTGAGCACCCGGCGCAGCGCAAGCATCGTGCGCGCCAACTCACCGCCCGACGCGACCTTGCCGAGCGCCTGTGGCTCGTGGCCGGCGTTGGCTGCGAGGCGAAGCCTGACGTCGTCGCCCGCTTCGCCGGCAACGGTGACATCAAGCCGAGCACCGGCCATCGCTAAACCGTCGAGGTACCCCTCGACCGCAGCGGCGAACCGGGGCGCAGCCTCGGTACGAGCCGCGAGGACCTCGGCCCTCACCCGGGTGAGGTCGGCGAGGAGCGCAGCTCGGCGCCCATCGAGTGCGGCCGCACGTTCATCAAAGGCAATGAGCTCATCCAAGCGTTCGGCCATCTCGGCCTGATAGGCGAGCACCTCCTCGAGTGACTCGCCGTACTTCCGCCGAAGCTCGCGCAGCAAAGCCCGGCGCTCGCGCAAGGCCTCGAGGCGGGCCGGATCGTCATCGATCCCTTCGGAACGACTTCGAGCTTCCGCCGCTATGTCGGCAATCTCGGCAGCAAGACCCTGGAGTCGGCTGCTGAGGTCGGTGAACGGTGACCGCCCGTCGAGCGCAGCGATCGCAGCGGAGACGCCGCTCGCGGTTGGGCCGTCGGCGTCGAGCAACGAGACAGTCTGAGCCGCGGCCTCACGGTGGGCGGTCGCGTCGGCCAGCACGCTCTCCTCGTCGTCGAGTCGGCCGTCCTCGTCGGCGTCCTGGATGCCCGCGGCCCCGATCTCGGTGAGTTGGTGCCGCAGGAGGTCGATCTCGCGGGCGCGAGCCCGGTCGTCGCCCCCAAGCTCACTCAGCGCGCGGTCGGTGGCACGAACCTCGTCAAGCAATGAGGCGAGCGGCTGCGTATCGATCCTGCCGAACTGGTCGAGCGCGGCTCGTTGGACCCCCGGCTTGAGTAAGGACTGATGGGCGTGCTGGCCATGCAGATCGACAAGGTCGATACCCTGGTCGCTCAACGCCGACACGGTGGCGAGATGGCCGTTGATGTACACCCGGCTGCGACCGTCGCGCGGGATGACGCGCCGAACGATCAGTTCATCGTCACCGACGACGAAGCGCCCCTGGATCTCGGCTTCGATGGCGCCGGGCCTCACCAACGACGCATCGGCTCGCCCGCCGGTGAGCAGGTCGATCGCTCCCACGATGAGTGTCTTACCCGCACCGGTCTCGCCGGTCACCGCAGTCATGCCTTCGCCCAGCACGAGTGACAGTTCGTCGATCACCCCCAGGTCGCGGACCAGAAGTTCAGAGAGCATCGTCGTGCCTGCGTCGAGTATGGCTACCTGTCATTGAGTCCGAACTTCGCCTTCAGCACGTCATGGAACCGGCGGGCCCCAAACGAGACCAACCGAGCCGGCTGGGTGGCAGCAACGCAACGAATGACTGCGCCATCACCCACATCGGTGATCCTACGGCCGTCCACTGACACGGTCGCAGGACGGTGCCCGTCAACGGTCAACGTGAGCGACGTGGTGGGGTCGAGCACCATCGACCGGTCAAACAACATGTGAGGCGACACCGGCGTGAGCAACATCGCTCGATGCGTCGGTGCAATGATCGGCCCGCGAACCGAGAAGGCATACGCGGTCGAACCCGTCGGTGTCGCAAGGATCATGCCGTCGGCTGCGTAGGTGGTAAAGAACTCGTCCCCGATGTCGACCCGAAGTCGGATCGTGTTGACCTCGGCCGCGCGCTCAACCACGACCTCGTTGAGTGCGAGGTAGTGCAGCGCAAGCTGATCGTCGCCCGGCTGAACGGTGACATCGAGCAGCATGCGTTCGTCAATGGTGTGCTCGCCGGCAAGCCAACGGGCGACCGCAGCCGACGCATCAGCCGGCTCAACCTCGGTCAGATACCCGAGTTGGCCGTGATCGACCCCAAGAATCGGCGTCCCGCCCGAACCGATCAGTTCGACAGCTCGGAGAATCGATCCATCGCCGCCGAGCGTGACAACAAGGTCGAGGCCGGCCGCGAACGAGGCGCCATCGGCAATCGCAACGTCGGTCAGGCCCGCAACACCAGCATCGTCAGCGGGGACCCGCACCTCGTGGCCTTCGGCTTGCAGCCAGTCTGCCAACTCGCGGGCCTGTGCACCGGCGGACTCACGACCGAGGTGGACGATGAGGCCGACGGCACTCACGACGCCTCCTCGGCGTCGGCGATCGCTGCATCACGGTCGACGGCCCAGCCGGCAGCGGGCAACGACGCGCCGCCATGCTGTGCATGCACGAGGAACTCGACGTTGCCGTCGCCACCGGTGATCGGAGAGACCATGACCCCTATGATGGCGGCTCCAGCGGCCGACAACGCACTCGTGGACTCATCAAGCGTTCGCCGCCACACCTCGGGATCGCGGATAACGCCCCTCCCTCGGTCGGCCTCGAGCTTCCCCGCCTCGAACTGGGGCTTCACCAGCACGATCATCTCGCCGCCATGCTCGGTAAACGCAACGAGTTGTTCTGCGACCGTCCGCAACGAGATGAAAGACAGATCGGCCACCACCAAGTCACCGGGTCCGCCGAGCTCGGCCACTTCGGCATGGCGAATGTTGGTCTGCTCGTGGCTATGCACCCGATTGTCGGACCGCAACCGCTCGTGCAGTTGGTTGCGGCCGGCATCAATCGCTACGACCTCTGCTGCACCTTTTTGCAAAACACAGTCGGTAAACCCACCCGTCGAGCTTCCGATATCGATCACCCGCCGCCCGACCGCATCGATGCCGAAGCGTTCGATCGCAGCGGCAAGCTTCTCGCCGGCCCGACTCACGAACCGAGGCCCGTCGCCGGCTACTTCGACCGCTTCGCCCGGGTCGACCATTCGCGCCGGCTTCGTCGCCGGCGCCCCACCGACGGTGACGCGCCCCGCTTCGATCAATTCACGGGCTCGAGCGCGGCTGGCCGCAAGCCTCCGCCGAACCAACTCGGCGTCAAGGCGGCGTCGTGCAGCCATCGTTCACCCCAGACAATCGGCGACAAGCGCCTGAAGATCGGCGCCGACGGCGATTGGGGTTGGATCGACGGGCAGATCCTCTCGCGCGGTGACCCCGCTGAACACCAGCCCGAAGTCGTAGCCAACCGACGCAGCGAAGCGCCCGTCAGTGTCGGCTCGGTCGCCCACCATGATCCCAACATCGCCAAGTTTCGCTCGCACGAGTGCCGCGATCGGATCGTGCGGCTTGCCCGCCACCATCGGCTCAACGCCGGTGGCGATCGCGATCGACCCAACCAACGCACCGTTGCCGGGCAGGAGGCCGTCCTGACTCGGATACGTCGTATCGGTATTGGTTGCGATGAAGCGGGCACCGCCAGCGATCGCTCGCATCGCTCGGGTCATGTCGTCGTAGTCGAACGACATCGTGATGCCGACCACCACAACGTCGGCCGGTCCGCCATCGACAAGCTCGGCTCCCGCCTCGGCCAGCGCGACCTGCAGTCCCTCCGAGCCGACAGCGAGCACCCGCTCGCGGGGCGAGACCATCGTCGCTGCGGCCATGGCTGCGGTCACCACCTCGGATTCGGCATCGGGAATGCCATGATGGGCCAGCTTGGCGGCAACCTGTGCAGGCGTGCGCATCGCCGAGTTGGTGACGAACGCAATCGGTATCCCGGCGGCGCGCAACGCGGCGACCGCCTCCGGCGAGCCCGGGACGGTGTCGGTGCCGCGCCAGATGACCCCGTCGAGGTCGAGCGCCCAGCCGGTCAGCTCACATCCCACGTGGGCAAGCTGTGCAGCAGCGCGTTGAGATCGCCTGGACCATTCGCTTCCTGGGCTGCGGCGAGCTGCGCACTGGCTGCGTCACCGTACTCTTGGCGATCGATCGCGCTAAAGACGCCCATCGGTGTGGGTGACACCCGGTCCTTCGCCAGGCGGCTCAGCGCGAACGCAACGCCGCGGTCCGCGTTCTCGTCGTGCACGTGGATCTTGTCCTCACCGACGTCGGCCACGTTCACGATCTCGGCGCCATTGTCGGTGATGATGACACCCCGCTCCTGCTCGACTCCGAACCGCACAGGTTCGCCGTGCTTGAGGTCGATCAGCATGGCATCGCGGGAGTCTCTCTTGGTGAGTGCCCCGAATGCGCCGTCGTTGAAGACGTTGCAGTTCTGGTACACCTCAACGAGCGCCGCACCCTTGTGGGCGTGGGCCCGACGGAATACCTCTTGCATGTGGCCACGGTCCATGTCGTGGGTGCGGGCAACGAACGTCGCCTCGGCTCCCAGCGCCAACGAGATCGGGTTGAAGGGATAGTCAAGCGAGCCCATCGGGGTCGATTTGGTGACCTTGCCGACCTCGCTCGTCGGCGAGTACTGACCCTTGGTGAGCCCGTAAATCTGGTTGTTGAACAACAGGATCGTGAGATTCACGTTGCGGCGCAGCGCATGGATCAGATGGTTGCCGCCGATCGACAGCATGTCGCCGTCGCCGCCGACGACCCACACGTCGAGATCGGGGCGAGCCATTGCCAGGCCGGTGGCGATCGCTGGTGAGCGTCCGTGGATCGAGTGCATCCCATACGTGTTCATGTAGTACGGGAACCGCGCCGCGCAGCCGATGCCAGAGATGAAAACCGTGTCTTCTCGGCGGCGCTCGATCTCGGGCATCAGCAACTGCACGGCCGTCAGGATCGAGTAGTCGCCACAGCCAGGACACCAGCGGACCTCTTGGTCGCTGGTCCAGTCTTTCTTGGTGGTGAGCGGGACGGCGGTCATCGGGTGGCCTCCTGGATTCGAGCGACGAGTTCTCCGGCGGTAAAGGGCTGACCCGACACCTTTGAAATGACCTGGGCATCGACGAGGAACTCGGCGCGCAGCAGGTTGGTGAGTTGGCCGAGATTCATCTCGGGAACGATTACGTTCTCGAACTGGCCGAGGATCTCGCCGAGGTTCGGCGCAAACGGATGCAGGTGGGTGAGGTGCACCTGGGCGACCTTGTCGCCTGCGGCGCGCATGCGGCCGACGGCGCTTGTGATCGCGCCCCAGGTGGATCCCCATCCGAGGATCAGCGTGTCGGCATCAGCGTCACCCTTGATCTCGAGTGGCGGGATCGTCTCGGCGATCTTGCGAATGCGCTCGTCACGCAGCCGCACCATGAACTCGTGGTTGTCAGGGGCGTAGTTGATGTTGCCGGTGCCGTCCTGCTTCTCGATGCCTCCAATGCGATGCATCAGGCCGTCGGTTCCCGGGATAGCCCATGGTCGGGCCATGTCGTCGTTGCGAACGTACGGCCAGAAGACTTCGCGGCCCTCGTCGTCGACGCCATTGGTCTGGCTGGCGAACTCAACCGACAGTCCGGGCAGATCATCGACCGAGGGAAGCCGCCAAGGCTCGGTGCCATTGGCGAGGTAGCCGTCGCTGAGGATCATGACCGGTGTTCGATATTGCACGGCGATTCGCACTGCTTCGATCGCAACGTCGAAGCAATCCGATGGCGAACTGGGTGCCACGATTGGCATCGGTGCTTCGCCGTGACGGCCGTACATGGCCATCATGAGGTCGGCGGCTTCAGTCTTGGTCGGAAGGCCGGTAGAGGGGCCACCGCGCTGGATGTCGATCACGATCAACGGAAGCTCAAGGCTGACTGCGAGGCCGAGGGTTTCGCCCTTGAGGGCGATGCCCGGCCCGCTCGTGGTGGTGATGCCGATGTGACCGCCGTACGAGGCACCGAGGGCAGAGCCAACCGCGGCGATCTCATCTTCGGCTTGGAAGGTGCGCACGCCGAATTTCTTGTGCTTCGACAGCTCATGCAAAATGTCCGATGCCGGCGTGATCGGATACGAGCCGAGGAACAGCGGAAGGCCCACCTGCTGACTCGCAGCGATCAGGCCCCACGACAGTGCAGTGTTGCCATTGATGTTCGTGTACGTACCGCCGGGGAGCTTTGCCGGACGGACTGCAAGGCGACTGGCCGAGAGCTCGGCCGTCTCGCCGAACGCGTTACCCGCCCGGTAAGCCGCCTCGTTGGCCGCAATGACGAGATCTCTTCCCTTGAACTTCTCGCGAATCCAGATCATCGTCGGCTCTTCGGGCCGGCTGTACAGCCACGACACAAGTCCGAGCGCAAAGAAGTTCTTGGACCGCTCGGCGTCGCGTGGCTTCACGCCGATGTCTTTGCAGACCTCTTTGGTGAGCGACGTCATCGGCGCTTCGATCTTGGTGTAGCCGTCGAGGGTGCCGTCTTCGAGCGGGTTGGCGTCATAGCCCGCTTTGGCAAGGTTGCGGTCCTCGAAGGCGTCGGTGTTGATGATGACGGTGGCACCTGGCTCGATGGTGTCGAGCTCAGCCTTGAGCGCGGCTGGATTCATTGCCACCAACACGTTGGGAGCGTCGCCTGGAGTGGTGATGTCGTGGTCGGAGATGTGGACCTGGAACGCCGATACTCCGGCGAGCGTCCCAGCTGGGGCCCGGATCTCGGCCGGGAACTCGGGCAGCGTCGCGAGGTCGTTGCCAAACAGGGCGCTCGCAGAGGTGAACCGGTCGCCGGTGAGCTGCATGCCGTCGCCGGAGTCCCCGGCGAAGCGGATGATGATTCTCTCTACCTCACGGATCTCGTCGGTCCGGTCAGCGGTGTCGGTCATTTCCGTGGGAGCCCTTTCATCCCGCCACGTCTGCGCGGCGTGACCTGACCATAACGCGCCGCAATCACTAGGTAGTCATCCCCGAGGGGCGACGCGACGCCGACCGGTCGACCGCTCATCGCGCGACCCATCGAGCGCTGTTGGGATTCGGGCCGACCCCGGCTTTGTGATGACCGTTGCGACCACCTTCACCCGCCTGATCCCGGCTCCTCCCGAAGGGCGGAAACGACACCGATCGGCTGTATCAAAAGGGCCTCAGGGTTGACCGGGAGCCTCGACACCCGGCGTGATGGCGCGCCCTTCACACGACGGATGGGCATCGCACTGCGCCTTACGGTGGCCAGGTCAGGTTTGGCGATCGCATTATCGCTTCGGCCGTCCGGTGACCCGCAGACCGCTCCCCACGATCCCGGTAAACGCCACGGGGTTCGACAGGCCGATCGGGCTGAAAGAGACACGTCGGCGTGGTCGTGCGGTCCGCAGGACGAGGATGGAAGGATGCACGAGGCTGGAACGGCTGCAACCGTCAGGGCTCGATGATGAGCTTGCCAGCTGCTTTGCGATCCATCATCGCCCGCATCGCGACACCCGCATCGTCGAGCGAATACCGCCCTGCGACGTGGGGTGCGAGCTTCCCACTCGCCGTCATCTCGACCAGTTCGTTGGTCACGGCGGCCCCCTTCTCGGGCTCGCGAGCCGTCATCGCTCCATAGAAAACCCCTACGACCTGGCAGCTCTTGAGCAGGGTGAGGTTGAGCGGAAGCGACGGGATACCGGCCGTGAAGCCGACGACGAGGAACCGGCCCTCCCAGGCGATCGCCCGAAGCGCCTGCTCGGCGTAGTCGCCACCAACGCAGTCGTAGACCACATCGACGCCTTGACCGCCGGTGAGTTCCTTTGCTCGTTCCTTGAGGTTCTCGGTTGCGTAGTTGATCGTCTCATCAGCGCCCCGCTCTCGGCACAGGTCGAGCTTCTCCTCCGTCGATGCCGCTGCGATCACGCGCGCACCCATGATCTTGCCGAGCTCCACTGCCGACAGGCCAACGTTGCCGCCAGCTCCAAGGACGAGCATCGTCTCGCCCTCCTGTAGATCACCGCGGTACTTGAGGCCATACAGGCTGGTGCCATACGCGTAGTTGAGCCCGGTGGCCTCGCCGAAACCAACATTGTCGGGGAGGCGGCGGGCACCGGCTGCGTGCACAAGCGCAAGTTGCGCGAACGCCCCGGTCACCCCAAGTCCTCCGACGACGCGGTCACCGACGGCCCATTCTACGACCCCCTCCCCGACAGCCGCCACAATCCCCGCGACCTCGCCGCCCGGGATGTAGGGCGGCGGCGCCTTGAACTGATACTTGTCTTCGAGCATGAGTGTGTCAGGGAACGTGACAGGCGCTGCCTTCACCTCCACCAGCAGCTGTCCCTCCCCTGGCTCGGGATCAGGACGTTCTTCGACGGTGAGATGCTCCGGCGGACCGAAGGCGTTGCAGACGACAGCTTTCATGGGTTGCTCTTTCCCGAGGGGTCGTGTTGGGCCGACCTTAGGTGGCCAGACGGCCGGGCTCATCTCCGGCGATACTCGAGGCATGACCGATCTCGTGCTCTCCACCCCGCCCGCCGGCTTGATCCTCACGCCAGGAGCGAGCGCCGACCGCAACGACCCAACCCTCGTTGCCCTGGAAGCATCACTACCGGAGATTGCGGTTGATCGTTTGACCCTTGCAACCACGAGCGTGCCGAACGCCCTGAAGAAGATCGCCGCCGCCGCCGCAGAATTCGCGGAGCGGATCGGGGCTGACCCCGATCAGATCGCCTTTGGGGGCCGCAGCTTCGGCGGGCGCGCCTGTTCGGTCGCCGTGGCCGAGGGCCTGCCCGCAGCCGGCCTCGTGTTGTTGAGCTATCCGCTCCATCCGCCAGGAAAGCCCGAGAACCTGCGAACCGAGCACCTTCCCCGCATCTCGATCCCAACCTTGTTTTTGTCAGGTGACAAGGACCCGTTCGGCACGCCCATCGAATTCGACGAACACATCGATGCCGTGACCGGTCCAATCCGTATGGAGTGGGTCGCCGGCAACCACTCACCGAAGGCAAGCATTCCTCAAATCACTGGGGTCGTGCGGCACTTCTTGGGGTTCAGCCCAGCGCCTTGACCCGAGCGCGGACATCGGCGAGATCGGGCGCGTGGCTCTGAACCCACCGGAACAGCTCCCGGGCGCGAGGGATACGGCCCGCCTGGTCGTACAGGTCGGCCAAGGCATAGGCCCGTCGTAGGTGGTGACTCTGGGGCCGTTTGGGCGGCCGCCAGTTCTGTTCGAGGATCCGGATGGCACTCGTGAGATCATCCTGGTCGGCCTTTGCTCCAGCTACGACGATCCGGCCCTCGGTGACCAACTCAGCCGAAGGCGAGGCCTCGCCAAGCTCATCCCACAGTTCGTCGATGTCGTTCCACCGGCGCAAGGCCCGGTAGCAGTCAGCCAGCACGGGATGCTGTTCCGTCGAACCGCTGAGCTCGCGGAACGCCTCCAGTTGCGCGGCGGCCTCCTTCCAATGGCCCAATCGGTAGAGCGTGACCCCCATGAGTTCGCGCCCTTCGGGTAGCTCCGGAGCCTCCTTCACCACCGGTGTGAGCGCCGAGCGAGCATCGGCGAACCGTTCTGCGCCAAACGCCTTCCCACCTTCCCTGAGTTTCCGGTTCAAGGTGTTGCACCGCGGTTCACCGACAAGCCGCTTCAGCGTCGCCGCCGGGTCGACGACGGCGTGCGGGCGTGCCGGCAACGGACGGCGTTCGGTTCGCTTTGTCGCACGCGATCGCTTGACCGCACGATTGGCCGTCCGCTCGAGGTCCTCGGCGTTGGGCAGATGGCGATCCGGCGGAAGGGGCAGAGACCGCTCCGTCTCGGCTCGCTCTGCGGCCCGGGCTTCACGTCCCTTCTGCCGCTCGAGATACTCGGCCTTACGCTGGGCCCGCTTTTCGACCTCTTCGGGATCTTCGTAGTCCATGTTGCCGGCGCCACGGCGGGCAATCCGACCCCACTGCTTCGGTCCGGCAAGGTCCCGGTCCTCCCGGCGTTCACTGCGCAGTCCATCGCGGCGATCGTCAGCGCGCTCGTCGCGCCGCCCATTCCCACCATCGTCTCGGCGCGGTCCGCCGGGGCCATTGTCGCCCAGGCCACCTCGGCCCTTGCCGGGTGGCCGCCTCGTCCTCTGGTCCGGACCACCAGCCCGCCCTCCGGACTTCTTGGCCGGACGCTTCCCTGCAGGCTTGCCAGGTCGGCCGGGCCGATCGTCGGAACGACCTCCAGAACGACCACCACGGTCATTTCCGCGGCCGGAGCCGGATGCAGATGAGCCCCGATTACTTCGAGGACGGTCGTTCGACATGGCAAGAAACTCCTCGGTGAGCGCCGCGGGCCGGCGCCAACCGGAAGCGCAACGATAGCGCCGCTCTCGGCCGCCGCACGCCGACAACGCGATCCGGGGCCAAAAATGCCACGAGCCCCGCACTATGGCGGGGCTCGTGTGAGAAATCCGGCGACGTCCTACTCTCCCAGGGCCACTCGGCCCAAGTACCATCGGCGCTTGAAGGCTTAACTTCCGTGTTCGGAATGGGAACGGGTGTGACCCTTCCGCTATCGCCACCGAAATTGTGTCATTACTGCAGCAGTGCTGCAGATTCCCGGCCGAGGCCGGGCAATGAGCGAACTGTTGCCGCACTCAAACCACGCCGAAGCCGGCGAGTGCGGACGAGAATCAGAGCTTCTCGAGAACTCCATAGCGAGCACGAACACCCGGATCAAAGGATCGGTTTCAAAGTAGAAACCAAGCCCTCGGCCGATTAGTACCGGTCAGCTGAACGCGTTGCCGCGCTTACACTTCCGGCCTATCAACGTGGTGGTCTTCCACGGGCCTTACCCGGTTAACCCGGTGAGAGATCTCATCTTGGAAAGGGCTTCCCGCTTAGACGCTTTCAGCGGTTATCCCGACCGTAGGTCGCTAACCAGCCATGCCCTTGGCAGGACAACTGGCACACGAGAGCTACGTCCATCCCGGTCCTCTCGTACTAGGGACAGCTTTCCTCAAATCTCTTCCGGCTGCAGAGGATAGGGACCGAACTGTCTCACGACGTTCTAAACCCAGCTCGCGTACCGCTTTAATGGGCGAACAGCCCAACCCTTGGGACCTGCTTCAGCCCCAGGATGCGATGAGCCGACATCGAGGTGCCAAACCTT
>JAQWLJ010000072.1 GCA_029247365.1 Acidimicrobiales bacterium
ACTTGGCCGGCATGGAAATACGCCGTTTCGACAGGTATGCCGGGATTGGATTCCATACCGATCGGCGTTGCGTTGATGACCACATCAGCAGTCGCAATGTCGGCCGCTGAACCCATCCGTCCGCGCTCGCCGGCCAGCGCCGCAGCAGCAAGAGCCCGGTCTGTCGTTCGGTTGATGACGGTAACCGTGGCACCGGCCCGACCCAGCGAGTCGATGACCGCCCTCGCCGCTCCTCCGGCGCCGATCACGACCACGTGACGGCCGATGACGTTTATCGCCGACTCAATCTGCAGGCTCCGGACGAGACCGTCGCCGTCGGTTGAGTGCGCCGTGATGATGCCATCGTCGTTGACGAGGCAATTCGCTGCGCCTAGCGCGTCGACTGCGGCCGTGCGATGGTCGGCGGCGGTGGCAACCACTTCCTTGTGCGGCATCGTGACCGAAAGCCCACGAATGCCGAGCGTTCGCATCGCCTCGACTACCACTCGACCGGCATTGTCGCTTGCCGAAACCGGATAGGCCGCCGAGACCGCGTCGATGTCGAGGGCCACAAACGCCGCGTTGTGCAGCGTCGGCGAAAGTGAATGCCGAACCGGATCGCCGATCACGCCGACAGTGGTCGTGGCGCCAGTGATCGGGATCATCCGCAGTAGCCGAGTTCGCGGCAGACCGCGACGGCGTCGTTGTGTTCGGCGAGCGTGACCGAGAACGTATGAGCGCCGACCGTCCCGCCTTCATCGGTCCGAGCCCAGAAGATCCAGTCACCGTCGGCTGGCGCGAGCGCAGCCCGCAACGCAGCCTCACCAGGCGCCGCGATCGGCGTGGGCGGGATGCCCTCGGTCGTGTAGGTGTTCCATGGCGACTCGGCATCGAGATCGGACTGGAACAGGGGCTCGGTGAACGACTTGCCCGCTGCGTAATAGACGGTGGCGTCGATCTGGAGCGGGATGCCTTGGGCCAGACGGTTGAAGATCGCACGGGCCATCCGGGGACGATCGACGTCGACCTTCGCTTCTTCTTCGATCAATGACGCGATGACGATCACCTCGTAGTCGCTGAGGCCGAGTTCGAGAATCGCCGGATCGCGGCCCAGCTCACCGAGGAGCGATTGGAAGCGTTCATCGAACGTGTCGGCCATGCGCTGGAGGAACTTCGACTCGTCGTAGACGTCGTCCTCGTTGACGTCGTACGACGCCGGGAAGAGGGTGCCTTCCAGCGCAAGCGACGCCGGCGCGTCAGGACCTGGCGCATAGAAATCCGACACCAGATTTGGGCTCCGCAGCGCATTCAGGATCTCGGCACGGTCGAAGTTCTCGTTGACGGCGACGAGTCGGTCGACAATCTCACTCAGACGGAGACCCTCGGGCACGTTGAAGCGGACGAATACTTCCGGGATCGGGCCACCTTCGAACGTCGAGACGATGTCTTCGAACTCCATGTTCTCGTACAGCTCGTACTCGCCGGCCTGGAAGGTCACCTCGGTGTCACAACCAAGGAAGCCGGTGATCGTGAGCTCACCTTCGCAGCGAAGCCAGTACCGAAAGACGGTGGCGTTTTGAATGACGTTCGCGCCCTCGAGCGACGTAGCGACGTTGTTGGTCGATGCGCCGGTTGGGATCACGAACTCGAACGCCTCGGTCCCCTGTAGACCGGCGGGCTCGATCTGACCGTCGACCCAGCTGTACACGCGGTCGCGCACCACAAACACCAGCCAAATCGAGAACAACACGAACGCGATGAACCGAAGAAAGCCGCCCCAGCTTGTGCGGTACCGGACCCAGTTCTTGTCTTCATGGTCGTAACGCGGGTCCACGAGCGGAAATGCCTCGGGGTCATCTTCGAGCACCCACTCGGTCCCCCCAGGATCGATGCCAGCGACGAGCACGGCACCCGGTGGCGCCTCATGGTCGGGCAGTGCAATCGGGACCTGCGCCTGCCCCGTCGCGTCGTAAATGACCGGTTCTACGGTCGCAGACGCAGGCGATGCGCTTGCCGGGCGAGCGACCCGAGTGACAGGTCGACGGGCCCGCGCTGGGGGATAGAGCGGCCGATCGGAGACCTGCGATGGAGGCGCTCCGGGAGTGCCGGGCACGGGTGGGTCCAGTGGGCGCTGCGGCTGGTTCGGTTCGCCGTTATCGGCTGCACCAGTGAGGAATGCGCCCCAGTTGCGCTTCACCATCAGCTCGCCTCGGGCCCGCACGGGTGCTGGCTGTCCATCGGCTGGCCGGCATCAAGCCACGACTGCAGCATCACTGATGCTGCCACCTTGTCGACGACGCTGCGGCGTTCCTGGGCGTTCATGTTTTGCTCCATCAGGTTCCGCTCCGCAGTGACTGTCGTCAAACGTTCATCGTAGAGAACGACGGGCACGTCGAGGGTGTCGCCCAGGGCCTTGGCTTCGGACGCGTACTTTCGAGCCTGCGATCCGGCGCTGCCATCCATGTTGTACGGCAGGCCGACAACCACAATCTCGACCTCCCACTCCTCGACAAGCTCGGCGATGACACGGTGTTCGCGGGGCCGATCGCCAAGCCGGTCGAGCACTTCGATCGGCATTGCGAGCGCGCCCGCACTATCGCTCACCGCGACCCCGACCCGCTTCTGGCCCAGGTCGAGCCCGAGGGCCCTGACGGTGGTCACCCGATCCCGGCCGCCGCCCGGACCTGATCAAGCGCTTCATCGATTTTCTCGACGTGCTTGCCGCCGGCAACCGCGAGTTCGTCGGACGCCTTGCCGCCCCCACCCACCGTCTTCTTCGCGTCGTCGATAAGCACGCCGGCGTTCAGCGGGCTCTCGGGCGTAACCGCGCTCACAAGCGCCACGCCGTTCCCACCGACGAGCGCGCCTGCGAGAACAACCGCATGCACGTCGGCGTGGTCGCGAATGGAGACTGCGAGGTCACGCAGCGAGTCCCGTTCGAGATTGTCGACGCGGGCGACAACGACGCCATCGACGGCGGTCGCCGCAAGCTGGGGTGCCTGACCAACCGCTAGCTGCTGCTTGAGCTGGGCCAGCTCCGTCTGGAGCTGCTTGATCTCGGCCATACGCGTGGCCGCCACCGCTTCGAGGTCGAGTGTGCTCTGCGCGCCGAGCATTCCTGCTGCGGAGGCGACCATCGATTCCATCTCGCGCGCCCGTGCGACCGTTGCCGTGCCGGTAAGCGCCTCGACCCGCCGGATGTTGGAGCCGATCGAGCCCTCGGTGACAATTCGGAACTGGCCGATATCGCCGAGCGCTCTGACATGGGTGCCTCCACAAAGCTCAACGGAGTTGCGACCCGCTTCGAGCACCCGCACGACGTCGCCGTACTTATCGCCAAAGAACGCGATTGCGCCGAGCTGTTCAGCGGTCTCCATCGTGGTCTCGAAGTGACGACACGACCCGTTGTCGAGCACCTCGGCATTGACCAGATCTTCAACTGCAGCCAGCTGGTCAGGGGTCATACCTTCGTAGTGGCTGAAATCGAAGCGGAGTCGGTCGGGCCCAACGTACGAACCCTGCTGCTTGACATGATCGCCAAGGACCTCGCGGAGCGCGTGGTGAAGGATGTGGGTGGCCGTGTGGTTGCGACGGATCGCGGCACGACGCTCACCATCGATCGTGGCGGTTACGGTCTGGCCGACCTCGAACCCGCCGCTGCCTGCGATCTCGTGGATGTGCAGACCCGGCACGCCATAGCGGGTGTCGGTGACCTCAATCGTGCTGCCGCCGCCGGTGATAGTGCCCGTATCGCCGATCTGGCCACCGGACTCGGCGTAGAAGGGCGTGCGATCGAGCACGATGGTGTTGTCATCGATGTACAGCATCGTGGCCTCGGACCAGACCTCGTCGCGCCCGGTGAAGTCGGTTTCACCGTGTTCGTCAACCAGCGCCGTGAGGTGTGCGGTGTCGCCCGCGACTGCGACCTTGCGGGCCTCTTTGGCCTGCCGCTGCTGTTCGGCCATGGCCGAACGGAAGCCATCGACGTCGACCTCGACCCCTCGCTCTTGGGTGATCTCTTCGGTGACCTCGAGCGGGAAGCCGTAGGTGTCATGGAGCAGGAAGGCGATGTCGCCGGGGAGGGCCTCGCCCTCAGACAACGAATCCAGCTGTTCGTCGAGGATCGCCTGACCCTTGCGAAGGGTCTCGCGAAACCGGACCTCTTCGCGGTCGATGACGTCACGGACGAACTCATGGTTGGCCACGAGATCTGGATAGTCGGGCCCCATGGTCTCGACGACGGCATCGACCATGCCCCCCATGACGGCCGTCTCCACACCGAGGATGTAGGCGTGGCGCACCGCCCGGCGAAGGAGGCGGCGGAGGACGTAACCACGCGCCTCGTTGGAAGGGAAGACGCCATCGCTCACCAGCATTGAGGTCGAGCGGGCGTGATCAGCAAGGATCCGCATCGACACCAGTTGCTCGAACGGAGCGGTTACCGGGTCGACACCGGTCAGTTCAGCCGCCGCTCCCTGGAGCGCGAAGAGTTCGTCGGTGTCCCACACCGAGTCGACACCCTGCAGGATCGACACGGTCCGCTCGAGGCCCATGCCAGTGTCGATCGACGGCTTCGGTAGCGGCACCTTCGAGCCGTCGGCCTGCTGTTCAAACTGCATGAACACGAGATTCCAGAACTCAATGAACCGATCCTCATCACCATGTGCGGGGCCGCCGTCAGCACCGAACTCGGGACCCTTGTCCCAGAAGATCTCCGAGCACGGACCACATGGGCCGACGTCGCCCATTTTCCAGTAATTGTCCTCGTCGAGGCGCTGGATACGTTCCGGGGAAACACCGACCTGTTTCTCCCAGATCTCGGCGGCCTCGTCGTCGCTGAGATGAACAGTGACCCATAGTCGGTCCTTGTCGAGGCCAAGAACCTCGGTGACGAACTCCCAGGCCCACGCACACGCGTCTTCCTTGAAGTAGTCGCCGAAGCTGAAATTGCCCATCATCTCGAAGAACGTAAGATGACGCTTGGTACGGCCGATCTCGTCAAGGTCATTGTGCTTGCCGCCGGCCCGCACGCACTTCTGGATGGTGACTGCGCGCTGGTACGCCGGAGTCTCCTCGCCCGTGAAGTAGGTCTTGAACGGCACCATGCCTGCCACGGTGAACAGCACCGTCGGGTCGTGCGGAATCAGCGACGCCGAGGGTTGATGGCTGTGCTCTCGTTCACCAAAAAAGTCGGTGAACGCCTTGCGGACCTCGTTGGACTTCATGAAGAAATCAGCCTACCCGCGCCCCGTTCAGCGGCGCGGACGATACCCACCGCCGGATGCCGTCTCGCCGCGACCGGGAAGCCGGCGGGCTGGACCGGTATGCATTGCTTCGTCGGCCGCGAACTCGCCCAGCAGATCAGTCTGCTCCTGGCGCATTGTCGCCACACCTTCTTGCGCAGCTTCGCGGAGGCTGCTCGCGAGATCGCGAGCGCGCGTCGCAGCCTGAACGCCGACGTCAGCGACCTGACGACTGCGGTCGGCGACTTCGGCACGGACCTGCTCGGGAGCGACTCGCTCCACCGTGCGCTTGAGTCGGCGTTGGACGTACCAGCCAGTACCGACTCCGAGGGTGTAGCCGGCAGCGGTGTAGAACACTCGCCTCATCTCCCCTACCTCCGGTGACCCTTGACATCGATGGCGGCACCCCGCCGGGGCCGGGCGAGCACCTTGGCTGCTCGGCCAGTGCCCCGCACCACCGAAAGCGTCTTAATGACCGGCGGCGCGAATGCTCGATAGCCGAGTCGGCTTGCGACGTCGACGGTTGCGGTGATTCGTTCGGCCCGATCGATAACCCCGTCAACCCGATCGAGTTCATCACCGGCACGCGTGACGGTGCTTTGGAGGTCATCGACCATCGGGAGCGTACTAGCCCGCAACTCGTCGACGGTGAGCCGCAGTTCGCGCAAGGTTCGCACGAGGGCTTGGATGGCGACGACGAGGACAGCCACTACCAAAAGACAGACAATGGTGACGATGATCGCAGCGAGGTCCGTGGCACTCATGGGATGTCAGTCAACCACACTGCCCTCAACGGCGGTATCGGCAGCGCTGACATCGACCTGGTCGTGACCAGGCCACCATTGCCGGAGGCGACCTTCACGGCCGTGGGGGCTGGGGTCGAAGAACACTCGGCCGACCATCTCGTCGGGCAGGTATTGCTGGTCAGCCCATCCCATCGGGTCGTCGTGGGGGTAGCGATACCCCTTCCCATGCCCGAGTGATTCAGCCCCCGCGTAATGGGCGTCGCGCAGATGCGGCGGCACCTCACCGGCGCCAGCTTCGCGGGCTGCAGCTCGAGCATCGACGATCGCTCGAGTGACCCGATTCGACTTCGGTGACGTGGCCAGATGAATTGTGGCGTGGGCGAGGTTGAGCTGTGCCTCGGGAAGCCCGACGAACTCGACCGCCTGGGCGGCTGCCGTGGCGATAAGCAGCGCCTGCGGGTCGGCTAGTCCGATGTCTTCGGACGCGTGGATCACCAGTCGGCGAGCAATGAAGCGCGGGTCCTCCCCCGCTTCAAGCATGCGGGCCAGCCAGTAGACGGCCGCATCGGCATCGGAGCCGCGAATGCTCTTGATGAACGCAGAGATCACGTCGTAGTGGCCATCACGCCCGTAGCGGACGGCTTTGGCGTCAACCGCTCCTTCAGCATCGTCGAGGGTCACGTGGATCGGTCGGCCGCGGGCAGCGGCAAGCGCCACGGCGACCTCAGCGCTGGTGAGCGCGTGTCGACCATCGCCACCAGCCCGTTGGGCCAGGTGCGCCACGGCATCATCGTCGGCTGAGGCGCCCTCAACCTCGAGGCCACGATGAACAAGTTCGGCCACATCGGTGTCGTCGAGGGCGTGGAGCCGAAACAGCGTTGAGCGAGACATCAGTGGCGGGTTGACCTCGAAGTGTGGATTCTCGGTGGTGGCGCCGATGAGGACGATCAGACCTTCCTCCACCGCCGGGAGCAGCGTGTCTTGCTGGGCCTTATTGAACCGATGAACCTCGTCGAGGAACAGGATCGTGCCGGTGCCGCGCTCGCCCAACCGATGCCGGGCCGAGGCGATCTCCTCTCGAACATCCTTGACTGACGCAGTTACCGCCGAAAGTTCAACAAACACCTTTTCAGTGGTAGCAGCGATCAGCCGAGCAAGACTCGTCTTGCCGGTGCCGGGCGGACCCCAGAAGATCACCGACGACAGCCGGTCGCCCTCAATCAGGGCCCGCAATGGCTTGCCGGGGGCGAGCAAATGGCGCTGGCCAACAACATCATCGAGACTGCGTGGCCGGAGCCGGGCAGCCAACGGAGATCGGCTGGAGAGCCGCTCCTCCGCCGCTGCGCTGAACAGGTCCTCGCCCACAGCTGCGACACTACCGGCGAGCGCTGGCATCGGGCCGATCACCGACCACTCACATGGTGCTGCGGGCTCCCGATGGACTTCCATGTCTGGCGTCTTCGTGTCGTTGTTCTGGATCTGGACCATTGTCTCGGTGCTAGTCCTCCTGTACCGATGGTTCACAACAGGAACCGTGCGCAACAGCACCAAGCGCCCCACGACGAGACCGCTCGAAGGTGCTGCGCCGGCCGTTGATCTCGCTGCGTTAGAAGCGAAGCTTGCCGCTCAAGCACCGTCAGAAAGCGCTGACGGCGTCGATCCAGTCGACGACCCGGCCGCCGAGACAGATCCGAATAGCGAGCGCGTTGCCCGAACCGAGACACTGGCCGAGGCGCTGACAGGCATCCAGATGCCAGCCGGCCTGGTCCCACTCGTCAGCGAAACAGTCAATCCTCGCCGCGCGCTCTTCACCACAAGCACGGCCTCCTCCGACATCGTGAATACCGCGCTCGCCGGCGAGTTCGAGCGACTCGGGTTCGAACTGCAGCGCCCAGAAGAGCACATGCTCGTGGCCATACGCGCAGACGCTGCAATCGATGTTCGTATCTTCGCGTCGGCCCAAGGCGCCAGTGCGGTACGAGACGACCCCAACGACGCAGTCCCCGAGCATGCAGTGCTTACCGACTTCCGACTCCGCTGACCCACCACGCGGAATTGACCGCTTGGGTCTGGCCTCATACGACCTCAGCCAGCCGGCCGATACGAGTCAGGTGGCCGGGGGCAAGATCCGGAGACCGAGTTCCTCGAGGTGACCGCTGTCGATCGGTGACGGGGCGTTGGTGAGCGGATCGGCACCCGACTGGGTCTTGGGGAACGCAATGACCTCGCGAATGTTGGTCTCGCCCGCAAGCAGCGCAACCAGCCGGTCGAGGCCAAAGGCAAAGCCACCGTGCGGCGGCGCGCCGTACTTGAACGCGTCGACGAAGAAGCCGAACTTGGCCTGACGCTCTTCCTCGCCGATCCCGAGCAGCTCGAAAATGCGGTTCTGAACGTCGGAACGGTTGATTCGGATCGAACCAGAGCCAAGCTCCCAGCCGTTGAGCACAAGGTCGTAGGACTGCGAGCGGACATCGAGGAGGGCCTCGCCGGTCTGGTCGAGCAGCCCCCAGTCGTCCTCGTGTGGCATCGTGAACGGGTGATGCGCCGGGACAGGCTTGCCGTTGTCGGCGATCGTCTCGAACAGGGGAAAGTCGACGATCCACAAGAAGTTGAGTCTGCCCTCATTGACCGGCGGCTTGCCGAGTTCGAGCCGCAGAAGACCGAGCACGTGGCGTACGAGTCGACGCTCGTCGGCGACCAGGAACACCATGTCACCGTGCGCAGCTTCGAGGGCTTCAATGACGGCGGTCGACTCATCGGCCGAAAGAAACTTGGCGACACCGGCATCAAGCACCGGCCCTGACTCGCCTTCGATGACCTTCATCCATGCGAGACCCTTCGCACCCCACCGCTGACAGGTCGCGACCAGGGCGTCGATCTGATTACGGCTGAGGGCCTCGACGCCGCCCCCCATGCGAATGCCTTTCACACAGGGCGCCTGGAACACCCGGGCCTCGGTGCCAGCAAAGATTGGGGTGAGCTCAACAAGCTCCATGCCAAAGCGAGTGTCGGGCTTGTCGGAGCCGAAACGTTCCTGGGCCTCGAGCCACGTCATGCGAGGGAACGCTGCTGGCCGTTCGCCGGTGACGGCCTCCGCTGCGTTGGCGACAGCGTGACCGATCGCGGTGAAGACGTCTTCCTGATTGACGAAGCTCATCTCGGCATCAAGCTGCATGAACTCGAACTGGCGGTCGGCACGGAGGTCCTCGTCACGGAGGCAACGGGCGATCTGGTAGTAGCGGTCGATGCCACCGACCATGCAGAGCTGCTTGAACAGCTGCGGGCTTTGGGGAAGCGCGTAGAACGAACCCGGCTCCTTGCGAGACGGCACGACGAAGTCGCGTGCCCCCTCGGGGGTCGATGCGATCAACATGGGCGTCTCGACCTCAACGAAGCCCTGCTCCTCCATGCCACGGCGAACGGCCGAGTTGACCAAGGCGCGGGTGCGGAGGTTTCGCTGCATCCGGCTCTTGCGAAGATCGACATAACGGTGACGCAGGCGGATGGTCTCGTCGACATCGGTGCGCTCGTCGAGCGGGAACGGCGGGGGCTCAGCTTCGGCCAGAATCTCGATATCGGTGACCTCTATCTCGATCTCGCCAGTGGCGAGGTCGAGATTGGCGGTGTCATTGGGGCGAAGACGAATCTCGCCGATCATGCGGGCGACGTATTCGCTGCGGAGGTCGTGGCTCGAATTCACCACGCACTGCACGACGCCGGTGTGGTCGCGCAGGTCGATGAACGCCAGGTGTTCGCCGTGCTCACGCCGACGGTCGACCCAGCCGCACACGGAAACGGTCCGCCCGGCATCGGCGGCCGTCAACTGGCCGCACATGTCGGTGCGCATCGAGGTGGTGAGGTCCTGCATGGTGGTGAGTTACTTCTTTTCTTAGGGGGAACTGGAACGGCTAGCCGAGGAGACGGCTGATAGTGGCCACAAGGTCGTCGAGAGCCACCCGATGCTGACCGGTGTCGCCGCGGAGGTCGCGGAGGGTGACCTCCCCGCCAGCGACCTCGTCTTCGCCGATGATGGCCGCGAACG
>JAQWLJ010000073.1 GCA_029247365.1 Acidimicrobiales bacterium
TCAACTGTCTCAGGGGGACTTGCAGGCTCCGCAGTCTCAGATGTTCCACAAGAAGAGAGCACGCAAAGAGCAGTGAGAAGCGGCAAAAGCAGAAGTGGAGATTTTTTTGGTGCGAGCAACCTTAGATGACTGGGCACAATCGAACTCTCCTGAATAGGTGTGTGGAAAAAAGTTACGTGCTGTCGCTGCGGTCGCGACCGATTCACTTGATCGTTCACAACCCGTTCACAAATCGTCGACAAATCGTCGAGGAAACGGACTGCCCAGGCACCCAACTTCTACTAGAAGGAGACCTGAAATTCTGCTAATCCCCCGCTGTGGGGGATTAGCAGAAATCCGTTTGGCCTGTTGTGGTGCGGATGTTGACGGCGCAGCACAGCCGTTGATCACACCGATTCAGTGAGTTGATCACACGCTCTTCGAGGTCCGATGAGCGCGCGTGGGTTCGTGGGAGCCATGTTTCTATTTACCCTTTCCTCACGTGACCACCGATCCGCTCCGGTCCGGTGTCAGTTCGGCGTTTGTCAGGCTGAACTTGTTCCTGCGCTCATCGACTCGGGTCGGGTCATGTCGTCGGCCCGTGTCATCTCGTCGACGAGAGTGTCAACTGCCGTCTCACGTGCAGCTGGATCGAGTTTGCGAACAGCGAGGTTGGTCAACTCGGCAGGGTCGACAGTAGTGAAATGTGGTTCTGTTTCCCGGTCAGAAGCGGAGCGTTGCGCTCGACGCATCCCCGGGTTGTAGTCGTGGGATGTTTTCCACTGAGCAGTGTCGGAGGGGGGACTTGAACCCCCACGCCCTTTCGGGCACAGGCACCTTAAGCCTGCGTGTCTGCCAATTCCACCACTCCGACGTGGCCATCTAGCGGGGTAGATGCGGTGCGCAATCGTAGCGCCTTCACACCAAACCGCCACCTCGGTTCTGCGATCACAACCAGGCCCCGGCTTGATGGCGGGATGGTCTCAGTGCCCGGAGTGGACTCCGAATCTGCTGAGCTCAACGTGCTTCCAATCGGCCTGGCCTGACAGGGCCAAAGGCCTCGCCACAGGACCTCTGTCGTCGCAAGACCGTCGGGCCGCATGTGCCGAGTTCACCATCTACACGCCCGCCGCAGGCGCGACCTGCAAGCCCGAGAACCGGCTCAGGTTGAGCGTTCCATCGGCGCAAAGCCGGATCTCCGAAGCCATTCGGCGCCTTCAGGTGGGTAGATCAGAAGATCAGGCCGTAAGCAATCGAACTGAAGCCGAAGACGAGCGCCGCAATAACGGTCATGCGGTCGAGGTTGCGTTCCACGACAGTTGAGCCAGCCGCCGCTGCACCGGCGCCGCCGCCAAACATGTCGGACAGTCCCCCACCCTTCCCGCTGTGCAATAACACGAGGAAGAGCAGAGCGAGAGCCGAGACGATGTGAAGGGGTGCGACAATCCAAAGCACAACGGCGAGGTTATCAACTGCAGCGAGCGCTCCGACGCAGCAGCCTCAGACCTGATACAGCCGATATTTGACGATCCGGGCGAACTCATTGGCATCAAGGCTGGCTCCGCCGACGAGTGCACCGTCGATGTCGGGCTGCGCCATCAGCTCGGGTGCATTCCCCGGCTTGACCGAACCGCCGTACTGGATCCGGACCGATGCAGCCGCAGCCGCACCGAACATGGCATCAATGCGGGCCCGGACATGCGCGCACATCTGCTGAGCGTCGACAGGGGTGGCGGTCTCGCCCGTTCCGATCGCCCAGATCGGCTCGTATGCGATCACGAGGTCGCCCACCGCATCCGCCTTGAGGCCAGCAAGGCTGCCCGTCAACTGCTCGGTGATGCGAGCCTCGGCGTGACCCGTGGAGCGTCCGTCGAGCGTCTCGCCGACACACACGATCGGAGTCATTCCCGCCGCCAAGACGGCACGGGCCTTGACGTTGACATCGGCATCGCTCTCACCGAAAAGTTCGCGACGCTCCGAGTGCCCCACAATCACATAGGCGACGTTGAGCTTGGCAAGCATCGGCGCAGAAACCTCACCGGTAAACGCGCCCCTCTCAGCCTCGTGGGCATTCTGGGCGCCGAGCGAGATCGGGATCTGATCAGCCTGTAGGACCGTCTGCACCGACCGCAGATCGGTGAAAGGCGGATGTACCGAGACATCGACAGCTTCATAGTCGTCTTTCTCGATCGCATACGCGAGCTTCTGAACCGTCTGGATCGCTTCCAAGTGATTGTGGTTCATCTTCCAGTTCCCGCTGATCAGCGGGCGACGGTTAGCAGACATTGGGGGCTCCTCTCAGGGCGGCAAGTCCGGGCAGGTCGCCCTTCTCAATCAGTTCGAGCGTTGCGCCGCCACCGGTGGACACGTGGTCCATATCGCGAACGACCTTGAACTGCTTAGCAGCCGCAGCGCTATCGCCACCGCCGACGATGGTGAACGCACGGGCATCGGCGAGTGCTGCTGCGATAGCACCAGTGCCGCCGGAGAACCGCGGATCTTCGAACACGCCCATCGGTCCGTTCCACAGAACTGTGCCAGCCTCGTAGATGATGTCGCCGAATTGCGCCGCCGAACCAGGGCCGATGTCGACACCCATCCAACCATCGGGGATCTCGACACCGATTTGGCGAACGTCGCCACCAGCCTCGGGTTCGAAAACCTTGCCACCCGGCCCCATTGCCGTGATGTCGTAGGGCAAATGGATCGGCTTTGGTCCCGCAAGCAACTCACGGCAGGTGTCAACCATGTCGTCCTCGCACAGGCTCGAGCCGATTGAGTGGCCTTTCGCCTTCAGAAACGTGAAACACATCCCGCCACCCACAATCAACGAGTCGACCGTGTCGAGCAGTGTTTCGATCACGGCGAGCTTGTCGCTGACCTTGGAACCGCCCATGATCGCCACGAACGGGCGACGCGGGTTGTTCGCAAGATTGCCAAGTACTTCCACTTCACGATGCAGTAGCCGTCCCGCAGTCGACGGCAGGAACTGCGGCGGGCCAACGATCGACGCGTGCGAACGGTGCGAAGCGCCAAACGCGTCATTGACGTAGGCATCGTGGCCGTCGATCAGCTTCTGCACAAAGGTCGGATCGTTGGCGGTCTCACCGGGATCGAATCGCAGATTGTCAAGCAGGACGACCTCGGGGAGGATCTCGGCAAGTCGGGCCCGGACCGGTTCGACGCTAAACATCGGGTCTGGGGCTCCTGTTGGGCGACCCAGATGGGTGCAAGCCGTGACCGACGCGCCGGCCTCAAGGAGATAGCGCAGCGTCGGCAACGCAGCTCGAATCCGGAGATCATCAGTGATCTCACCATCGGCGATGGGAACGTTGAAATCAGCTCGGACCAGAACCGACTTGCCTTCGAGATCGCCGAGATCTTCGAGCCGGGCGAGTTTGTTCATGCGTACTTGGTAGCAGCCTGGCGGGCCGGTTTCGTGGTCCGGGACCGCTTCCTCGGTGCCTTCTTCTTCCCGACGAGCAGCGCAAGGTCGATCAAGCGATGCGAGTAGGCGACTTCGTTGTCGTACCAGCCGAAGACCTTGAAGAGTCGGCCACTGCCTTGCGTCATCCCCGAGTCGAAGACACAGCTCGCAGGACGGCCAATGATGTCGCTCGAAACCAGCGGCTCGTTGCTGTAATCGAGGATCTTCCGGAGAGGCCCGATTCGCGCCGCATCCTGAAAAGCAGCGTTGATTGCGTCGACGTCAGTGTTCTTCTTTAGCAACACGGTCAGGTCCACGAGTGAACCGGCCGGAACCGGAACTCGCACGGCCTTCCCGTCGAACTTGCCGTCGAGCTTCGTGAGCACCTGCCCCATCGCTGCTGCGGCACCCGTGGTGGTTGGGACCACGTTGACGGCCGCCGCTCGCGCCCGTCGAGCGTCGCGGTGCGGACCGTCGACGAGGTTCTGGTCGCCGGTATAGGCGTGAACGGTGGTCATCAGACCCTGTTCGACCCCGAAGGCCGTTTCGAGCACGTGAGCCATCGGGGCGAGACAGTTCGTGGTACACGACGCGTTGGAAACGACGTGATGCTGTGCCGGGTTGTACCCGTCGTCGTTCACGCCAACCACGAAGGTGGCATCGCCGTCAGGCGACGGAGCCGAGATCACAACCTTCCTCGCCCCGGCTTCGAGGTGTGCGCCCGCCGCTTCGCGAGTGCGGAACCTACCGGTGGATTCGATCACCACATCGATGCCAAGCTCACCCCACGGCAAGTCAGCCGGATTTCGCTCCGAGAGCACCCGCACCCGGTCACCGTCGACCGTGATCGACGACTTGGTGGACCTCACCGAACCCGGATACGGACCGGCAACGGTGTCGTAGCGCAGCAAATGGGCCATGGTCTCGACTGACCCGAGATCGTTGATGGCAACAAACTCGAGATCGACGCCGCCGGCTTTGGCGGCCCGCAAGACGCTCCGACCGATGCGGCCGAAGCCGTTGATTCCAACACGGACCACCATGAGGCCCTCCTGGGGAGTAGGGGGATCAGCCCGCCGAGATGATCGATGCGAGCGCCAGACCGAGCCGATGTGGGTCATGCATGTCCGGTTGGCCGCTTGTCAACTCGAACATCTCGACCTTACCGAGCCACGCGTCGGACACAACCGCCGAATGATCGCTGACAACCACATCAGGGTCGATGCCATGCCGTACCACCGCCTCGATATGGTCGCCCAGATCGTAGCCATCGGTCTCCTCGGGCTCGCCAGCGAGGTTGGCCACATAGATCACCGTGGCATGCGAGGCGGCGAGCGCCGCCGCGACGCCAGGAACCACCGGCGCCAACACACTCGTGTAGAGCGAGCCTGGACCGACGATGACAGCATCGGCTTCGGCGATTGCCGTGAGCACCGCCGACGGGACAGTTGGGTCAGCCGGCCAATAGCGGATCGAGTCGATCGTCCGACTCTCGCTAACCGCCACCTGCCCCTTCACCGTGCCGCGGTCGGTGGTGGCAATCAAGTCGACTGGCTCTGCCGTCGCCGGCAGCACACGTCCTCGCGCGCCCACCATCGCGGCGAGCGTGTCCATCACCACGACCGGGTCGGACTCGATCTCGAGCATGGCAGCGAGCAGGACATTTCCGGCGGGATGACCGGCGAGCACGCCAGTAGCGAAGCGATGCTCCAACGCATCGCGGGCCAAGCCGTCAGGCGCGAGTGCCCCCAGGCAACGCCGCATGTCGCCAGGGGCGACGATCGCCAGGTCACGGCGAAGTCTGCCGCTCGATCCGCCGTCATCGGCGACCGACACGACGCCGGTGAGCGACGCACAGCGATCGACGAGCGCCTCAAGGACGACCGACAGCCCGTGCCCTCCTCCGATCGCGACAACCGTCGGGTCGGTCACTTGTCGATGTCGCGATGAACGATTGCCGGCGCATGACCGAGCTTGTCGAGCGCGTGTGCCATCTGCTCGGCGATGGCCACTGAACGGTGCCGGCCACCCGTGCAGCCGAACGCAACGGTCAGATACGATTTCCCTTCCTGCACGTAGAACGGCAGGATCAGGGCGAGGAGCCGCTCGAGCCGTGCGAGGAACGCCCCCGTTACCGGCTGCTCCAAGACGTAGTCGGCGACGGGCTGATCGAGGCCGGTATGGGGCCGCAACTCCTCGACCCAGTGAGGGTTGGGGAGGAAGCGGCAATCGAAGACGAGATCAACATCTAGTGGAAGACCATGCTTGTACCCAAACGACGTAACCGTCGTGCGCATCGCAGTTTCGCTCCCAATCGAGCCAAACGCCTCGTGCATACGAGCGCGCAGCTCATGGACATTGAGCTCCGTCGTGTCGATCAGGAGGTCGGCTTCCGTCCGCAGCGGCTCGAGTGCAACCCGCTCGGCCTCGATCACGTCGGTGAGTGTGTCGCCCGCAGTCCCATCGGTATCGAACGGATGGCGCCGCCGAGTCGACTCGTAGCGACGAACCAGCACCTTCGTCGACGCGTCGAGAAAGACGAGCTGAAGCCGCTCAACCTGATGCCGCAGCGCACCGATCAAAGGAACGACTTCGTCGTGGTAGCGACCCGAACCGACCACAAGCGCCAGGCGGTCACCCCCGCTGCTCGAGCCATCGGCCAACTCGGCAACCTTCGGAATCAGTTGAGGCGGGAGGTTGTCCATGACGAACCAGCCCAGGTCCTCGAGATTGTTGGCAGCGACGCTTCTGCCCGCGCCCGACATCCCCGCGATGACAACGACCTCACTCATGACCGGTCCGATCGTAGCTCTGGCTTCTCGGCGACAAGAAGCAACAATCGCGGCGTGGTCTGCACCACATCATGCTCGTACTCCCCCGCCTTCGCGATGAATCCGGGTGGTGGCGCCGGCTCCTCCATACGGACCAACTGAAGGCCGGCTTCGAGAAGTCCATTGAGGTACCGCCCGAGCGGGCGATGCACGAACCGCACGCGAACGTTCTTCTGGACCTCTTCGACCGTGACGGCCTCGCGGAGGTACGGCCCGATTCGCCAATAGGTCTCGGGGGGCTCAACCATGTGGTCGATGATCATGCCGCTCTCAGGTGTCTGTAGCAGCGGGTGGTTCAGGAAGAAGAGGAAGCGCCCGCCTGGCCGCAACACGCGAACGACCTCAGCCAGCGAGGCTTCGAGCGCGTCGACATGCTCGAACACGAGACAAACGACCACAGCGTCGAACGACTGGTCGGCCACCGGCAGACCGTCGCTGCCCGCCTGAACGTAGGCCGGTCCGCCGCCACGCTCGATGGCAAGCTCCAGCTGAGAGGCGGTCGGGTCAAGACCGACCACCCTCGCCCCCTCGGTAGCTGCCGCGCGAGCGATCTGACCCTCACCGGCACCGACGTCGAGCACATCTCGGCGATCGCCGAGGTACTCGAGCGCGAGCGGGATGATCTGTTCGACGTACTCCGGGTCGACGCCATCGGTGAACTCACGTTGCCACCAGTCGGCGTGATCGTCCCAGTGTGGTTCACTCATGGCCCAACCATGCCGGGTCGGGCAGGGTTTGCGGTGAACCTGGCCGAATCACTCACCGATGGTGATCCGAACAACGGATCGTTCACCTTGCATCGCGACCCAGAGCGAGCCGGAACCGGCCGTCATCCCGCCGGGTCCACCGCGGTTGCTGCTGCCGAGTGGCGTCCGGGTGATGACCTCACCCGTCTCACGGTCAATCTGAACAAGTTCACCAGCCCCAGTTACCGACACCCACAGGTCGTTTTCGTAGATCGCTGCCGCAGTAGGACTGTCACCAACGGCGATCGAGGCAACGACCTCGACCGAATCCATATCGACGCCGACAACCGTGCCCTCGATGTCGTTCGCCACCCACAAGATGCCGTCGTCACCGGTGAGACCGCTTGGACCCGCACCGACCGTGACGCGGTCGGCAATCTCGAGCGTCTCGGCATCGATCTTCACAACCTCACCGCTGTCGACCAACGCAACCCAGATCCAGTCCTCGCTATCGTTCACCCAGACATCACCCGGCTCACCGAGTACGTCCAGTTCGTTGAGGACCTCACCGTTGGCCGGGTCGACCTGGGCAACGAAACCGCCGTCGAACGACGCAACCACCAACGTGGGACCCAGCTTGGCGATGCCGTCGGGGCTCGGGAAGTCAAACACGCTACGAACAGCATTAGCCACTGCATCAACGCGGACGATCTGATTGCCGGTGGCGTTAGTGATCCACACCGCCGACTCGGTGCGCATCACGCGAGTTGCACCGCTTGCGACCTGGGCGGTCGCGGTGACCGCATTGGTGGCGGGATCGACTGCGGCATACCCGCCGAACGGTCCAATGACCGCGAGTCCCTGGTTCCCGAGGCTCACGAAACTGGCATCGGTGGCTACCACAATGCGCCGCATCGCCGACCCGGCAAGCGCGGGCGGCCGCATCGCGGCCAGTTCGGCCTCGAGCTCGCCGATTCGCCCACCAAGCACCGCAAGCTCATCCTCGGTTGCGCTGACGCCGGCATCGTCAACGCCAGCTGCACTGGATTCGTCAGCGTCGGCGTCGCGGTCGGCCATCTCGGCGGTGTCGTCTCCAGACGCAGCCGTCGAGTCGTCATCGCCGCCCGCCGACCGCCACAGGAAGAACAGGACGACGATCACGAGGCCAGCAACCCCGGCACCGACCATCAGCGCGCGGCGCGAAACCGTCACCGTGTTGGGTGCGGCGCCCAGCCCCAGCGCAGCAGCAGCGATCGAGGGCTCAGGGTCGTCGGGGATCAGCTGACCGACCTCAAACTCGGCACGCCTCGGAGCATTGGCCGTTTCGGGTGGCGCGACGACCGCATCGAGGCGTGTCCACAGCCCAGGGTCTTCGGGTTCGGGGGGCCTATCGGTCATTGGCGAATCCTCGGTCTCGGGAGCGTAAGACCGGCTCTAACGCCGGCTGAGGAACGCTACGCCACCCCACCAGGGCGGTGCAGCGCTCGATACACATTCTCAGCCACCTCGTCGGGCAGCCACGACAGCGCCGTGAGGGTCTCAAGCTCAGCCCGCTTGACTGCGTTGACGCCACCGAGTTCTTTAGCGAGCCGTTTCTTGCGGGTCGGCCCGAGTCCGGGAATCCCGTCGAGCGCTGACTTGGTCATGCGTTTGTCACGAAGCTGTCGGTGGTAGGTGATTGCGAACCGGTGGCTCTCGTCGCGAATGCGTTGAAGCATGAACAGAGCCTCGGACTGACGCGGCAGCTTGATCGATTCGCTCTTCCCCGGCACGAACACTTCTTCGAACTGCTTGGCCAGCGAGACCACGGGAATCTCGTTGCGGAGCCCGAGCTCGTCGAGCACCCGCACCGCCGAGCTGAGTTGGCCCTTGCCGCCGTCGACCACCAGCAGTTGCGGTGGATAGGCGAACTTGCCGTCACTTTCTTCGATCGGTCGCTCTCGGTCAGCTAGGTAGGCGGTGAAGCGCCGCTCGAGGACCTCTTCCATGGCGGCGAAGTCGTCGTTGCCATCGACCGTTTTGATCTTGAACCGCCGGTACTCCGACTTTTTCGGGAGACCGTCCTCGACCACCACCATCGAGCCGACGTAGTCGGTGCCCTGAATGTGGCTCATGTCGTAACACTCGATGCGCAACGGAGCATTGGGCAGATCGAGATACTCCTGGAGTTCGTTGAGCGCCCGTGCCCGGCTGTTGTGGTCGGCGCTGCGCTTGAGCCGATGGCGGGTGAAGGTCTCCTCGGCGTTTTGCGTGACCGTTTCGTGGAGCTGGCGCTTGTCGCCGCGCTGAGGGATACGGATCGTGACCTTGCTCTCGCGCAGCTCCGAGAGCCACGCCTCATACAACTCCTGGTTGGAGGGGAGTTCGGGAACCAACACCTCTTTGGGCCAGCCGATCGGGTTGTCGTCAAAATACAGACGCTCCAGCACCCGGCTCACAAGCTCAGGACGGTCGAGTTCCTCGGCCTTATCGACGACAAACCCTCGTCGTCCCATGACGCGGCCCTTGCGGACGAAGAACACCTGAACAGCGGCTTCGAGTTCGTCGTCGAACAGACCAATGATGTCGGCGTCTTCATTCTTCGGGAAGACCATCTGCTGCTTCTCGATGGCCTTGCGAACCGCGCTGAGCCGATCGCGTAGGTGGGCCGCCAACTCGAACTCGAGGTCCTCGGCCGCCGTATCCATCTGAGCCTCGAGCGCTTCGACGACCGCATCGGTGTCCCCCTCGAGGAAGCGCAACAACTCGGCCACTCGTTCGTCGTAGGCAGTCTTCTCGATCTCGCCCACGCACGGGCCCGCACACTTCTCGATGTGGAACAGCAGGCACGGCTTTCCGAGCTTCTCGTGGTGCCTGAACTTGTTGTCCGTGCAGGTCCGGATCGGAAAGGTCCGCAGCAGCAGATCGAGTGTGTCGCGGATCGCGTAGGCCTGACCGTAGGGGCCGAAGTACCGGTTGCCCTTCTTTCGTTTGCCTCGCATCACCATCGCCCGCGGCCACTCGTCGAGCATGGTGACAGCCAGGAACGGGTAGGACTTGTCGTCCATGTACCGCACGTTGAAACGCGGCTTGTGCCTTTGGATTAGCGTGTACTCCAGCATCAGCGCTTCGACCTCGTTGCCGACCTGCATCCACTCGACCGTCTCGGCCGTTTCGACCATCTGGCGGGTCCGGCTGTGCAGATTGCGCGGGTTCTGAAAGTAGTTCGACAGGCGCGACCGCAGGTTCTTCGCCTTGCCGACGTAGATCACTCGACCGTCGGCATCCTTGAACTGGTAAGAGCCGGGTGTGTCGGGAATCGTGCCGGCCGGCGGACGCTGGACCATGCGCCGAGACTACGGCCCTGCGTCGAGCAGAGGCGCCAGGAACTGCCCCGTATAGCTTTCGGAAACCTTGGCGACATCTTCGGGCGTGCCGGTAGCGACAACCCTGCCGCCGCCTGCGCCTCCCTCGGGGCCAAGGTCGATGAGCCAGTCGGCGGTCTTGATGACATCGAGGTTGTGCTCGATGACCAGGACCGAGTTCCCCTGCTCGACAAGGCGTCCAAGCACACCGAGCAGTTTGCGGATGTCTTCAAAGTGCAGGCCGGTCGTGGGCTCATCAAGGATGTAGATCGTGTGGCCCGTGCTGCGCTTCGCAAGCTCAGACGCAAGCTTGACGCGCTGCGCCTCGCCACCCGAGAGCGTGGGCGCTGGTTGCCCGAGGCGAACATAACCGAGGCCGACGTCGACCAGCGTCTGCATGTGCCGTGCGATGGGAGGCTGGTTCGAAAAGAACTCCAGTGCCTCCTCGATCGGCATGTTCAGCACCTCGGCGACGTTCTTGCCCTTGAACGTAATCTCAAGGGTGTCGCGGTTGTAACGTTTGCCTTTACATACCTCGCATGGGACATAGACGTCGGGCAAGAAGTGCATCTCGATCTTGATCGTGCCATCGCCCTGGCATGCCTCGCAGCGGCCACCCTTCACGTTGAAGCTGAACCGACCTGGCTGATAGCCGCGAATATTGGCTTCGTTCGTGGTTGCGAAGAGCTTACGGATGTGATCGAAGACCCCGGTGTAGGTGGCGGGGTTCGAGCGAGGGGTCCGGCCGATCGGCGACTGGTCGATGCCGATCACCTTGTCGAGGTTCTCGATGCCGTTGATGCGGGTGTGCAGCCCGGGTGGGACCTTCGACGTGTAGATCTTCTGCATCAAGGCGCGGTGAAGGATCTCGTTCACCAGCGTCGATTTACCCGAGCCTGAAACGCCGGTGACGCAGACGAACTTTCCGAGCGGAAATTCGACGCTGACGTCTTTGAGGTTGTTTTCCTTGGCCCCGACAACTTCAACCTTTGTGCCATCGCCGATCCGCCTCACTGCTGGAATCGGGATGGAACGCTTGCCAGACAGGTATTGACCGGTGATGGAGTCCTTGTTTTTGAGCAGCTGCTTGTAGGTACCCGAGTGGACAATGTTGCCACCGTGCTCACCGGCGCCGGGGCCAATGTCGACAACATGGTCGGCAACTTTCATCGTGTCTTCGTCGTGTTCAACGACGAGCACGGTGTTCCCAAGGTCCCGCATTCGCACAAGGGTTTCGATAAGCCGCTGGTTGTCTCGTTGATGCAGGCCGATCGATGGCTCGTCGAGGACGTACAACACGCCGACGAGCCCGGACCCGACTTGAGAGGCGAGGCGGATGCGCTGCGCCTCGCCACCGGCCAGCGTTGCGGCATTGCGCGACATCGACAGGTAGTCGAGTCCGACGTCGAGCAGGAACCCAAGTCGAGAGTTGATCTCCTTCAGGACCTGCTCGGCGATGATCGTGTCACGCTCACTGAGTTGCAGTTCGCCGAGTGTCTTCGCCGCGTCGGCGATCGACATCGAACAAAGATCATGGATCGTGCGCCCGTCGATCGTGACCGCAAGCGACAGGGGGTTGAGTCGGGCGCCATCACAGGTGTGGCACGACACCTGGCGCATGTAGCCCTCGATCTGCTCACGAGTGGCGTCGGACTCGGCCTCTTGATGCCGGCGCATCAGGTACGGAACGACACCCTCATATTTGGCCTGGTAGGTCCTCGTGCGGCCGTAGCGGTTCTTGTAGCGGACCTGGATGCGGCCCTTCACACCCTTGCCCTGTAGCAGAAGGGCCTGATGCTTCTTAGAAAGCTTTTCCCACGCCTTGTCCTGCTCGATGCCGTACTCCTCGCAGATCGACTCCACGAGGCGAGAGAAGTAGCGACTCCGACCGCCAGCCCAGGGCGTGATCGCTCCACCGGCGATGGTCTGCTCCTCGTCAGGGATCACAAGACGCGGGTCGACCTCGAAGACGGTGCCCAGGCCATCGCAAGCTGTACACGCGCCATACGGCGAGTTGAACGAGAAGTTGCGGGGAGCGAGCTCGTCGAACGACTTGCCATCGGAAGGCCGCGACAGATGCTGGCTGAAAATAATTGTCTCAGGCGTCCCGCCGTCACCGTCGGACCGGGGGACGATCTGAAGTTCAGCAAGGCCGCCGGTCAGGCTGAGGGCAGTCTCGATCGAATCGGTAAGGCGGCGCTCGATGCCCTCACGCAAAACGAGGCGATCGACTACTACCGAAATGTCGTGGGTCTCGTACCGCTCGAGGTCGACGTCGATTTCTTCATTGAGATCGACCAGCACATCATCGACGATCGCCCGGACGAAGCCCTGCGATGCGAGGTCAGCGAGCAGGGTGTCATAGGTGCCCTTCCGGCCCTTGACCACCGGGGCGAGAATCTGGAATCGAAGCCCCTCTTCCATCACGAGGATCTTGTCGACGATCTGCTGTGGCGTCTGACGCACGAGCTCTTCACCGGTCTCCGGATCGTGCGGCACGCCAATACGCGCGAACAGCAGGCGCAGATAGTCGTAGACCTCGGTGACAGTGCCGACCGTCGAGCGCGGGTTGCGGCTTGCGGACTTTTGATCGATCGAGATCGCCGGCGACAACCCCTCGATGAAGTCGACGTCGGGCTTGTCCATCTGCCCAAGGAACTGCCGAGCATACGCGCTCAGCGACTCGACGTATCGCCGCTGGCCCTCGGCGTAAATCGTGTCGAACGCAAGGCTTGACTTTCCCGACCCCGACAGGCCGGTAAACACAATCAGCTTGTCGCGAGGTAGGTCGAGGTCAACCTCTTGCAGGTTGTGCTCACGGGCACCCTGGATGACGAGACGATCGGCCACGGCGGCATTCTAGCGGCCATCCCATCGCCGAACACGTGTTCGGACTGTCCACAGTTTTTCCACAGATTCGCGGCCACGACGATGGGACGCGCCGCGTCCTCTCCTCCACCCAACACGCAACCATTGTAGGATCTGGGTGGCTCCCAGGCAGCTCGGCCAGAGCCTTGCGATCGCCTCAAGCAACACCATTCGGTGGCCGGGCGCGCCTGACGCGCCGCTACGAACGCAGGGGGGACCGCTGACCCCCAAGCGCCAATCAGCTGATCTCGCGCAACTCCCGCTTGAGATCCTTGATCTCGTCGCGCAATCTTGCGGCGTATTCAAAGCGAAGATCGACCGCCGCGTCGCGCATCTCTTGTTCGAGGTTGCGAATGAGGCGCTCGAGTTCGTCTTCGGGCAGGTCACCAAGATCCTCGGTAGCCCTCCGGCGATTACGAATGTCGGAAAGCTTCTCAGGCACTGGCGCTCGGTCTTCGGCCGGACGGATCATTGACAAGATGTCGGTGATCTCCTTGCGAATCGACTCGGGGCTGATGCCGTGCTCCTCGTTGTAGGCCTGCTGCAGGCCCCGACGTCGCATGGTCTCGCTGATCGCTCGCTGCATGGAGTTGGTCATTTGGTCGGCGTACATCACGACCTCGCCGGCCACATTTCGGGCCGCGCGGCCAATCATCTGGATGAGTGACGTCTCGCTGCGAAGGAACCCCTCTTTGTCAGCATCAAGAATCGCGACAAGTGACACCTCGGGAAGATCGAGACCCTCACGAAGCAGGTTTATACCGACGAGCACGTCGAACTCGCCAAGTCGAAGATCGCGCAAGATCTCGATGCGCTGGATGGTGTCAACCTCGCTGTGGAGGTAGCGCACGCGAATGCCGAGCTCGAGCAGGTACTCGGTGAGGTCCTCAGCCATCTTCTTGGTAAGCGTGGTGACCAGGATGCGTTCGCTCTTTTCGACCCGGTCCTTAATCAGCTCGTGCAGGTCGTCGATCTGGCCCTTCGTTGGCTTGACAATGACTTCAGGGTCGATCAAGCCGGTCGGGCGAACGATCTGCTCTACGACCTGCGACGACACCTGGAGCTCGTAATCGCTCGGGGTGGCCGACAAGAACACAACCTGGTTCAGCCGCTCCATAACTTCTTCGAAGCGCAGCGGCCGGTTGTCCGCCGCTGACGGCAACCGGAACCCATGGTCGATCAGTGTCGCCTTACGAGACCGGTCACCCTCGTACTGACCGTGCAACTGGGGCACGGCGACATGGCTCTCGTCAATCACCATCAGAAAGTCTTCGGGAAAGTAATCGAGCAGCGTGTACGGCGGTTCGCCGGGGCCCCGGCCATCGATCGGCCCCGAATAGTTTTCGATGCCGTTGCAATACCCGACCTCCTGCATCATCTCGAGGTCGTATTCGGTGCGCATACGAAGCCGCTGAGCTTCGAGCAACTTTCCTTCCTCCTCGAACGTCTTGAGGCGCTCCTGCAACTCGACCTGGATCCGTTCGATGGCCGCTTGCATGCGTTGTTCGGATGTGGCGTAGTGCGTCGCTGGGAAGATCACGAGCTCGTCGAGCTGTTCGATGCGCTCACCGGTCAACGGGTCGACGACGGTGATCTGCTCAACATCATCGCCAAAGAGCTCGATGCGCACCGCCGTCTCGTCGTAGGCGGGATGAACTTCGATCGTGTCGCCGCGCACACGAAAGTTGCCTCGAACCAGATTCATGTCGTTGCGTTCGTATTGAAGCTCAACCAGTCGCTTCAGGATCGAACGCTGGTCATGCTCTTCACCGACTCGTAGGACCAGCAGCTGTGTCTCGTACTCTTCGGGTGACCCGAGGCCGTAGATCGCCGACACCGACGCCACCACAATCGTGTCGCGCCGGGTGAGAAGCGACGAAGTCGCCGAGTGGCGAAGCCGGTCGATCTCGTCGTTCACCGACGAGTCCTTCTCGATATAGGTATCACTCGACGGCATGTACGCCTCAGGCTGGTAGTAGTCGTAGTACGACACGAAGTACTCAACCTGGTTGTCGGGGAAGAACTCCTTCAGCTCATTGGCCAACTGGGCGGCGAGCGACTTGTTGGGGGCAAGCACCAGCGTCGGGCGCTGCACCTGTTCAATCGTCCACGCAATCGTGGCGCTCTTGCCCGAACCGGTGATACCGAGCAATGTCTGGAAACGATTGCCCCGCTCGATCCCCTCCGACAGGGCTGCGATTGCCTTCGGCTGATCACCGGCGGGCTCGAAGTCGGAACGCACCCGAAGGGCAGTCTTCTTCGAAGGAACCGAGACGGGAGCCATCTCGTCAACCTACTCAACACCTGCGACGGACCTAAGCCCGGGCCGACGGCAACCGATGATCAGGAGTCGTGGCCCGAATCGCTTGATGCTGCGCGTGGCAAGGCGAGCGCCCACGCCCAAGCCTCATTGACCTGGGGAGCCAGCTCATCAATCGAACCCGAGTTATCGATGACCACATCTGCCACTGCCAGCCGCTGCTCCCGAGTCGCCTGATTGGCGATCCGGGCCCGAGCATCGTCCTCACCAAACCCTCGGAACGCAACCAGGCGTTCGACGGCGAGATCCGAGTTGACGTCGACCACAATGATTCCGGCAAGGTTCGCGTAGCGGTCCTTCTCAGACGAACCGTCTGCTCGGACCAGCAACGGGATATCGAGCACGACGATCGCGTCGGCACCTTCGACCGCCTTGCGTTGCGCCTTCATCTCCTCTGCAACCGCCGGGTGCACGATGCCGTTGAGCGCCGTGAGCTCATCTTCGTCGCTGAACACGATCGCCGCTACCAGCTTGCGATCGAGCGTGCCATCTTCAGTGACGATTTGGTCGCCCCAACGTTCCACCATTGCCGCGAACACCGAACCGCCCGGGGCCTGCAGATCACGGACGATACGGTCAGCGTCAAGCAGCACTGCGCCGCGTTCGACAAGCATGTCGGCGACGGTCGACTTTCCGGAGCCGATCCCCCCAGTCAATCCGATCTCGATCACGGCGGCAGACTAGCCGCCGACACCGGAATGCCTGCCCGAAAACGGCGAATGGCGATCCCTGGGTCTCCCCAGAGATCGCCATATCTGCGCTCTCTTCGGTGATTTGGCCGCCCTGAGTCGGACGACCTACCGAGTCACTCGGTCTCTTTGGAAACTTCGGGCTCTTCCGAGACTTCGGGCTCTTCGGAAACTTCGACCTCTTCCTCGACATACTCGTATTCGTATTCGACGCCCTCTTCCCCTCCGGGCGTCTCTTCGCCTTCGGCAGGCTCGCCCTGCTCGGAGTAGTACTCCTCCCAGGCCGCCTGACCTTCGGAGGCCTCGTCGCCACCGATGTAGTTACCATCAGAATCGTAGGCGTGCTCGCCGAAGTGCTCCTGGTACTCAGCTGCGACCTCACCACCCTCGGCGGCCTGCTTGATCGACAAGCTGATCCGGCGACGCTGCAAATCGAGATCGATAATTTTGACCCAAAGCTCTTCACCCGGGGTGACCACTTGCTCGGGGAGATCGACGTGGTGGGCCGACATTTCGGAGATATGGACCAGACCTTCAATGCCGTCGCCAACCTGAACGAACGAACCGAAGGGGACAAGCTTGGTGACCCGGCCGTAGACGAGTTCACCGACGCGGTGGCCCGAAGCGAACTCCTGCCAAGGATCCTGCTGTGTTGCCTTCAGCGAGAGGCTGATGCGCTCGCGGTCGAGATCGACCTCGAGCACCTCGACGTCGACCTCATCGCCGACGGTGACGACCGACGACGGGTGGTCCACGTGCTTCCAGCTGAGCTCGGAAACATGGATGAGACCGTCCATACCACCGAGGTCCACGAACGCACCGAAGTTCACGACGCTCGACACGACACCCTTACGGCGCTCTCCGGGCTTGAGGTTGTCGAGGAACGCACCGCGCTGTTCCTTCTGGGTCTCTTCGAGCCAACTGCGACGGCTCAGCACCACATTGTTGCGGTTCTTGTCGAGCTCGATGATCTTCGCCTCGATCTCGTTACCGATATAGGGCTGGAGGTCTCGAACACGGCGCAGCTCGACCAGCGAGGCCGGGAGGAAGCCGCGCAGGCCAATGTCGACGATGAGCCCGCCCTTAACGACCTCAATGACCTGGCCTTTGACGATGCCGTCAGCTTCCTTGAGTTCTTCGATTTTGCCCCAGGCACGTTCGTACTGGGCGCGCTTTTTCGACAGAACGAGACGGCCTTCCTTGTCTTCCTTGGTGATGACAAGCGCTTCGATCTTCTCGCCCATCGAGACGACCTCGGACGGGTCGACGTCGTTACGGATGCTCAGCTCGCGAGACGGGATAACGCCCTCGCTCTTGTAGCCGATGTCGAGGAGAACCTCGTCCTGATCAACTCGGACGACGGTGCCCTCAATGAGCTGGCCGTCCTCGACGACGACCATGGTGGAGGTGTAGGCGTCTTCGATGTCGACACCACCGAGGTCGGCGTCGATGATTTGGCGGGGGGTGTAGTTGCCGTCGGAATCAAAGGTTCCGAATTCAGGCGTATCAGTCATGGGATTTTTCTCGGCGAATCGAGGTACCTGAGCGGTATCGGACCGCGCAGGTCTGTCCAGGCGGACAGCCCATGGAGGCTATCCGGCCATCATCCGATGTCCTCGGTGCCAATCTCGCGCTTGCGCCGCTCGACGAACTCGCTCAGCTCCGCGCGGACGGCGTCCTTGAGTGGCGGCGCTTCGTAGGCCTCGAGTAGCTCCTTCCATGCCAACGTGGCTCGGTCGATCACCCGGGTGGAACCGGCTTCCTCCCACGCCTCATAGTTGCTCCAATCCGACAGCGTCGGGGTGTGGAACTCCGACGTGTAGCGCGTCATTGTGTGCGGTGAGCCAAGAAAGTGTCCGCCGGCACCGACCTCCTTGATGGCATCAAGTACCTCGTCGGCATCACTGAAATCGATGCGGGGCTTGATCGCGTCGTACATCTGGATCAAGTCGGCGTCGAGCATCGTCTTCTCGAAGCCGGTCGTCAGGCCGCCCTGCATCCAGCCATGGCCGTGATGCACGAAGTGAGCACCACCCATGTGGGCAGCCATAATCGACATCATCGTCTCGTAGGCGGCCTGCGAGTCGAGCGTGTTGGATGTACTCCCCAACCAGGTCCGATACGGCATGTCGTAGAAGCGGGCCATCTGCCCTGCGGCAATCGCTCCGGTGACCGCCTCGGGAACACCCATGACAGGAGCGCCACTGCGCATGTCGACTGTGGCGACTAGCGACCCGTAGAAGAGAGGGCAACCCGGCACCTCCATCTGGAGGTACGCCGAAACACCGACACTCTCTGCGTTGTGTTGGATGAGGCTGCCCGAAGCAGTGATGGGCGACATCGCCCCCGACATCGCCACCGGTGACACCACCGTCGCCTGACCACGTTTCGCCAACGCGACCGATCCGAGCACGAGCGGCTCGTCGACCAGAAGTGGCGAGTTGACGTTCAGGATCGACATCGTGTGCGGCATGGCACGGAGCTGGTCCTCGTCGATGCCGTAGCCGATCTTGATCATTTCGAGGCCATCGTCGACCCGCGTCGTGCCAATGCCGTATATCCGCAGGGCCTTGTCGGAGAGGGTGATCCAGTCAAACACGGAGTCGAGATGGCGGGTGTTGGGGGGACGATCGGTCGGCTCGACGGAGTGACCCCCGAAAAGATGACAGCTCGGGATCATGTGGCCGAGCTTGATCAGCTTTTGGAAGTCGTCACCGGTGCCGGGCCGGCGACCCCGCTCGGCATCGACAACGTTTGGGGCACTCGATGCTGAGCCCCACACGATTGAGTCGCCCCCGAAGTGGACCGTCTTGCCCGGATCGCGTGCCACCATTCCGAAGCTGCCCGGCGCCAGGCCGACGAAATGCTCGACGACCGCAGGGTCGAAGCGAACGTTGCCAGTGTCACGGTCGACGGTGCAGCCGTTGGCCTCGAGCGTGTCCCACGCCGACTCGGCGTGGAAGGTCAGACCGATCTCGGAGAGAACCCGCATCGACAGACGGTGGACCTCGTGCACCTCATCGTCAGACAAGACGGCTGACGGCGAGAACCGCCGCCGCATCGGCGTAAACGTCGGCGGCGGTGCCGCCCTCCGCTCCGCCGCTGGACCTCTTCGTCGTTCACCTCGGCGAACCATGGCAACGGAACGTACCCCTCCGGCTACGCGCCAGTGAGAAATCCTGCGAACTTCCCGCCACGCGGGAAGCGTGGATCATGCTCGGGCGGCAATCACCAGATGCTCCACGTCCTCGGCGGTTGGACGGCGTTCGCTCCAGTCGCCGGGAGTAGCGGCCGTCATCGACTCGACCGTGAGGCCGACTGTCTCACACATGAGCCGGAGCTCCCTAGGGGTAAAGCATGTGGTCCAAAGGTCCACCATCTTCGCAGCACCGGCGCTGTTGCGAACCTCGGTGGTCTCTCGATGAACGCCACGTTCAGCATCAAAGTCGTTGCCGTCGGCCATGTTGGCGACCTGGAGGTAGGCGTTGAATGCGGTGAACACGACGCGTCCGCTGCGTTTCACGGCCCAAGCCATGCCTTCGAGGATCTCCCGATCGGGGTCGAGCGTCGTGCCTGCCGCCGGCCCACCGCTCATGCCGAACGCGCCCTGGCAGACCGAGAGAACCAGATCGAACTCACCGGCGAATGACATCGATCTCGCATCCATCACCTCGAAGGTCACACCATCAGGTGCGCCTGTCCGAGCGATGTCGACGAACGCTTCGCTGATGTCCACACCATGGACGTCGAAGCCCCGACGGCCAAGTTCGTGGGCGTGGCGACCCGGGCCGCAGCCAACGTCGAGGATCCGCGCGCCCGGCGCGAGCGGCACACGACGAAGGAGTTCATCGATCTCCTTCTCGGTGCCCATGGTGAACGAATAGCGCAGGTACGCCGAACCCATGTGGTCGGCCAACTCCTCGAACCAGTGACGCTGCGGGTCCTCTGCCATGCATCCATCATGGTGCCTGGCACGACGCACCCGTTGCTCAGCGTGTCACCAGGCAAGGGGTCACGCGGCCAGTCGGAGGCGATGCCGAATGCAGCAGACAGATCATCCCTTGGCATCAGCCCAAGTATCGGCGATCTGCAGGTCGATCTCGAGCGGCACCCGCAGCGCAAAGGCACCGCGCATGATCGACCTCATCAGCTCACCGACGTGCGCAACCTCGGACTCGGGTGCTTCCACGATGATCTCATCGTGGACCTGCAGCACGATCGTGCTCTCGAGACCTTCGTCTTCGAGCGCCTTGTCGACGTTGACCAGGGCAACCTTGAAAATGTCGGCGGCGAGGCCCTGGATGCCTGCGTTCATCGCCTGACGCTCGCCAGCCTGGCGAATCTGGCGGTTGCCTGATGACAGCTCAGGGATCTGACGGCGGCGGCCGAACAACGTCTCGGTGTAGCCACGTTCGCGGGCGAGCTCGACGGTGTCCTCCATGTACTGCTTCACCGCAGGGAACGCCTTGAAGTAGTTCTCGAGGATTTCCGCCGCTTCTGTCACCGCAATGTTGAGTCGCTGGGCAAGCCCGTACGCCTCCATACCGTATGCGAGGCCGTAGGAGACCATCTTGGCCTTGGAGCGTTCCTCAACGTGAACATCGTCAGGCGCGATGTCGAAGACGCGTGCGGCCGTGGCTGTATGGATGTCGTCACCCGCCTCGAAGGCTCCGATCAGCCCGGGGTCTTCAGCCAGGTGGGCGATGCAGCGCAGTTCAATCTGGTCATAGTCGGCGATCAGCAGCTTGTGGCCTTCTGGCGCAACGAAAGCCGTTCGAAACACCCGGCCACGTTCAGAACGCACGGGGATGTTGTGGAGGTTTGGCTGATCCGACGAAAGACGACCGGTACGGGCAACGGTCTGCTGGAACGTGGCGCGAATGCGATCGCCCTCCCCCACCTCGGCAAGCAGGCCCTCGCCGTAGGTCGACCGGAGTTTTTCGACCTCGCGGTATTGGAGGAGGTTCTCGACGATTGGGTGCTCGCTACGCATTTTCTCGAGTGACTGCGCATCGGTGGAATAGCCGGTCTTTGTCTTCTTCTGAGGCGTGAGGCCAAGCTCGTCGAACAGGACCTCACGCAATTGCTTGGTCGAGTTGACATTGAAGTCGTGACCGGCAAGTTCGATCACCGCACTGCGCTTTGCCTCCGTCTCGGCGACGAGCTCATCGCGGATCGTCTGCAACACGGCCGGGTCAACACCGATGCCCCGGTGCTCCATCTTGGCCAGTACCCGCACGAGCGGCACTTCGAGGTCGTCATGCAGCGCGAGTAAACCCTGGTTGGCCATCGCCTCACGCAATGCGGTCACGAGGTAGTGGACCGCCAGCGCAGCCGTCGCCGGCTCTTCGGACTCGTCAGCGATCTCGCCACCATCGAGGTCGAGTTGGCCTTCCGGGGGGCCCGACTCGGGAAGCTCCATGCCGCAGTGCCGAGAGAGCAGTGCGCCAAGGTCGTACAAACTGTCGGCCGGGTCGAGTAGGTACGCGGCAAGGCGAGTGTCGACAGCGAGGTCACGCACGTCGACACCGTGGTCGAACAGACGGCGCATGCTGGCCTTGGCGCCGTGCATAGCCACGGGACGGCCATCGGGCCCGAACAGCGCACGAAGTGCGTCGCGCACGCCATCGTCACCCAGAAAGTCTTCCTTGACGAACCCGACCTCGGAGCGGTCACCGTCGACCACGAACGCAAGACCTGCGTCGACGCCGGCTTCGGGCACACCGAGCGCAAGAACATCGGAGTCCAAGTTCGCCAGCACGAGCGCTGCCCCGGCGTCGGCTGGAGTCTCGTAGACCGTGACAGCTGCGACCAATTCCTCGGCGGGAGCCGAGCCCGCCTCGCCGAGTACCGGGGCGAGGCGATCCCACAGGGTGCGAAGCTCAAGGAAGTCGAACAGCTTCTTGATGTTGCCAACGTCGGGTGCGCCCTGAACGAGATCATCGAGCGAGAAATCCATTTGCACGTCGCGGACGAGTTCCATCATCTCGACGTTGTTGCGGACATTCGCTTCATTCGCAGCGAGGTTCTCGCGCAGCTTTGGCGTGAGTTCGTCAAGCACGGCGTAAATCCCGTCGATCCCGCCGCGCTCGTTGATCAGCTTCGCTGCGGTCTTCTCGCCGACGCCGGGCACGCCCGGAAGATTGTCGGAGTTGTCACCTCGCAGCGCTGCGTACTCGACGTAGTCGGTCGGCTTCACACCGGTGCGTTCGACGATGCCAGCCTCGTCATAGAGGGCATAGTCACTCACCCCGCGTTTGTTGTAGAGGACCTTGATAAGCGGGTCCTCGACGAGTTGATAGCTGTCGCGGTCACCGGTGACGATGATGATGTTGTCGCCGCGGTCGCGCCCCTGGGTCGCCAACGTGGCAATGATGTCGTCGGCTTCAAACCCGACGATGTCGAGCTGAGGAATCGCCATCGCATCGAGCACTTCGCGAACGAGCCCCATCTGCTGGCGGAGAATGTCGGGCGCCGACTCTCGCTGCGCCTTGTAGGTCGGTGTCATCTCATGCCGAAACGTCGGCTCGGGCCGGTCGAACGCTACCGCGATGCGGTCAGGCTCGTGATCCTTCATCAGGTTGATGAGCATCGACGTGAACCCGAAGACGGCGTTGGTGACTTGGCCAGAGGCTGTCGCCATATCGGTAGGGAGAGCGAAGAACGCGCGGTAGGTAAGCGAGTTTCCGTCGATCAGCATCACAGTCGGCATCGCCGCCGACCCTACTGTTCCAGCACCTCGAGCGCGACGTCGATCATCTTGCGACGTCCCGACATCGCGCTGCGCTGCATGATGCGAAACGCATCGGCCTCCGAGAGGCCATCTCGGTCCATCAACGCACCCTTGGCCCGGTCGATCATCTTGCGCTCTTCGAAACGTTCCTCAAGAACGGCCATCTGCCCTGCAAGTGCGTCAGCTTCACGCCGACGGGCGACTGCCAGTTCGATCGCAGCGATCAACTCCTCTCGCCGGTACGGCTTGATCAGATAGGCCATGGCGCCAGCATCGCTCGCCTCATCGATGAGTTCACGTTGACTAAACGCCGTAAGCATCACCACCGCAGTCGACGAGTCGGCAGTGATCTCGCGCGCTGCCTCCGTTCCGCTCAAACCCGGCATCTTGATGTCGAGCAGGGCGAGATCGGGTGCGTGCTCGGCGACGAGTGCCACCGCATCGTCGCCGCGGTCACAGTCAGCGACGACCTCATAGCCGCAGTCTCGCAGCGCTTCAACGAGATCGAGCCGGATGATCGCCTCGTCCTCGGCGACAACCAGCCTGAGCGCGTTGCTCACGAGGCGGTGAGCCGGTCGAGAAGCTCGTCTTGTTCTGCATCGAGCCCGGCAATCTTGGCCTGGAGTCGGTCGCGGTGCTTGCGGAGCCGTTCGGCGTGGCGACTCGCCTTTCGATACTCCTTCTCAGCGATCGGTGTCTCCGACACCAGGGCACGGAGCCGAGCATCGTCAGCCTCGCCGGCGAGCTGGATCAGCTGCTCGTCGGTCACGCCAAGATCGTTGCGCGCCGACTTGAGCTGTTCGCTCACACTGCGGAGACGGCGCTCGATCTGGGCCCGGGTCATTGCGTCGAGCATAGGCTTGCAGCGATGCGCCACCCGCGATGGATCCTCGCTGCTGTCGTGCTCCTCGCCAGCTGTGGTTCTGACAACGCAGCAACTTGTGTCGAGCTTCGGGAGCCAGAAGATCCCACCTCCAGCCAGCACCTACTCGAGGACGGGTCCTTTGTCTATCAGACCTACCCACCGACCTCTGGCGCTCACGTGGCGGGGCCGACGCCGAGTGGAGTCGTATCCAAGCCGGTGCCACTTGCCCTCCAAGTCCGGCTCCTCGAAGCCGGTGGGGTGATGGTGCAGTACGACGCATCGATCGCTGCTGCTGAGCTCCTGTCCCTCGCCGACGATCAGACGGTCGTGGCGCCGGGGAGCGATCTTCCTGCGGCGGTAATCGTTACAGCCTGGACCTGGAAGCTCAGCTGCGCCACTATCGACGTTGAGCAGATCGAGCGCTTTGCTAGCGAGCGGCGCACCGCCGCCCCGGGCCTCGACTGATAGTCAGCCCGCTCGACTTGCTACGACTGCTTCAAGACGCTCGAGCGTCGACACCAGGTTGGCTTCATGGCGAACCGGGTAACCCATCCGCTCGATGAACTTCGGCGAGATCGATGTCGACCAGTCAAACGATTCCGTCACTTGCGTACCGCCGTTGAGCGGTTGAAGCTCGAAGCGCCAGCGATGTTTTCCCCGGTGCGCCCAGGCGATCAGGCGTTCCTTCTCGTACTCCACGACCGTCGACCGCATCAGGTACGGCACACCGAGACGCATCTTCATGCGAAAGGTCGAACCCTGCTCGAGTTCCGCCGGGCCGGACGCAACGCCTTTCACTGTCTCCGAGCCGTCCATATCGACGTGACCCTGCGGGCTGGCGATCACCGACCAGATCTGCGCCGGAGAGAAAGGCATTGTCCGAGACGCAGAGATCATTTGCGAGGACATACGGCGAGACTACCCGGCTCCAACGACCTGAATCGCTTCGCCGCCAGTCGTTCCTTTCTTTCCGCTCACCCCTTTTCGGCTGGCGGTGCATAGCCCCTGATATGGATGGTCGAAACATCCGGGGGACGCGTTGAATCTGACGCAGCAACAGTTCTCTACACTTGTCGAGGCGGCGGCAGCAGGCGCAATAGAGCGGCCCGATTTTCTTGCCCACGGCATGCGCACGACACCCTGTGTCGCCATCGAGGGTGTCGACCTCAAGACCGTGTGGAATCTGTCCAGTGTCCTCGCCGAACGCGACCAAGGGCTCAGCCGAGCCCTACGGGGTCCGGCCACGGAGTCACAGGGCCGTCGGTCGACGATCTATTGGCCCGGTGTCACCTGCGAGTTACCCCCCGGGCGTCGTCGCATCACCGCCAGGCGAAGCAGTGCTGAGGTCGACATCGCCAGGAGAACTCCACCCACGATCGGCCGCTCATCGACGTTGAGCCCGGCGATAAATAACAGTAGGGGCAGCGTTGCGCCGATCGAGCGGGTGAGGATTGCGTCGGTTCCCTGGGGCCGCACCCACGCCACTGCGAGCGTCGCCCCGGCCGCAATCACGAGAGGCGCTCCGAGTAATAGACCGAGATACCCGAGCGCGAAGAAGCCCGTCAACGCACCTGCCGCATAATGCCCTGAGCGAGCGAGAACGGCAGGATCGAATGCAGGCCGAGCGTGCCGAGCCATACGGCGGCGCGTATGCACGACTGCCATCAACACAGGCCCGGCGACGGCGGCCCACGCAACGGGAAGGCCGACCACCAAGTCGGTGCCGTCGATCCGCCACATGAACGCGCCGAGGAGCACAACAACCGGCAGCGCCACCAGCAGGAGCACGCCAGCTCGCTGCAAGGCCAGCGCGCGCTCGTCGGGGTTTGCCTCGCCCGGATCAGCCACGGAACAGGACCGTTTCCGTCAGCGGGGCACGCCCGGTTTTTGCGCAGTTCACAGACATTTCGTCGTCAGCGAAACCGAAGCTCAACCCGAACAGGATCTTGATCTCGGGCCCCACCTCAAAAACCTCTCGCGTGAAATCGGGGAAGTCCATCAACGACCCCTGCGCACAACTGGCGAGACCGTTGGCGGTCATCGATAGCATGAGGCTCTGGGCGAACATGCCGATGTCGGCCGCAGTTTGCACCCCAAACACCTCGTCAATCCCGAAGAACGCCACGTGCGGCGCGCCAAAGAACTCGTAGTTGCGTCGAGCCGCCCCAACGCGGGCCGGGCGGTCGTCCCAGTCGATCCCCATCGCCCCGTAGAGCGCACGGGCACACGCCCGCTTCCGGTCCAACCAGACGCCCGCAGCCTTGCCGTCGGTCCGGAAGTCGCGATCTGGGGGAATACGGTCGTCGAATCGCTGCAGGAAGCCCTTCCGCAACCTCTCGCAGACATCGCCAGAACCCACCAGCACTTGCCACGGCTGCACATTGGTTCCCGACGGCGCCCAGCGGGCATCCTCAAAGACCTTCTTGATCAGAGGCTGCGCAACTCGATCGGGCTTGAACCCTCGGACTGAGTGGCGGCTCCGCAACAGCGAGCCCAACGCGTCGGCTGCATCGACTTCGGACATGTCATCTCCGTTAGTACCCGGGGCGGGACTTGAACCCGCACGCTCTAGGAGCAGCGGATTTTGAGTCCGCCGTGTCTGCCAATTCCACCACCCGGGCGAGGTGATCTTTCGCCAGCGGCGAGTGAGACCCGCAGCGTACCGGAACGAAGACGTGACGGATTCCACTCAGATCTACTCGACGGTAATGAAACCCTCGGCCACCCTGTGAGGTCTGAAGCACCGGGCGGCGTCCCCTTCGCGTCCGCTCACCTGCTGGAAGGCATTTTCCGATGATCGTTTTCACCTACCCGGGCCAAGGATCACAGGCGTCAGGCATGGGGGCTGCGTGGGTAGACCACCCGTCGTGGGAGCTCGTCGAGGAGGCGTCCGACGCCACGAGCCGCGACATCGCGGCGTTGCTGCTCGACACCGACCAGACCGAACTCACCATGACCCGCAACGCGCAGCTCGCCACCTTCGTCACGAGCATGGTGGCGCTCGACGCAGTCAGCCGGACCGGTGTCGAGGCGGCCGCCCACGCCGGCCACTCACTCGGTGAATACTCGGCCCTCGCTGCCGCCGGTGTTCTCGACTTCGCTGATGCGGTCAACCTCGTCAATGAGCGCGGCGATGCCATGCAGTCCGCAGCCGACGAGCACGACGGCACGATGGCCGCAATCCTCGGCCTCGATGACGACCAGGTCGACATCGCGTGTCAGAAGACCGCCGGCGAAGCGTGGATTGCCAACTACAACGCACCCGGCCAGGTCGTGATTGCTGGCTCGCCCGACGACCTCGACCGGGCGTGCAACGAGGCGAAGGAGCTCGGCGCCAAGCGTGCCATGCGCATCCCGGTCGGCGGTGCGTTCCACTCGCCGCTCATGGCGCCGGCGCGCGACCGCCTCCGCAAAGCGATCGACCAGGTTGAATTCCGCGACGCAGACCAGGCGGTGTACTGCAACGTCGACGCTATGGCGCACACCGCGTCTGGCGACTTCGCCGAGCTACTCGGCGCCCAACTCACATCGCCGGTCCGTTGGCGCCAAACCCTCCGGGCGCTCGACACCGACGGCTTCTCCACGTTCGTCGAGCTTGGCCCTGGCACCGTCCTCACCGGTCTTGTCAAACGAGCGGTGAAGACGGCCGGCCGCTGCAGCGTGCAGACGCCCGCCGACATCGACGGCCTCCTCGAGACCCTGTCGGGCGAAAAGGAGACAGACTCGGTCGCAGCCGCGGCGAACCCGATCCTGGAGGGCGAGCATCTCTTTGCCACCGAGCGCATGGTCGTCTCCCCCGCCGCCGGTGTCTTCGCCCTCGGCGACGGGTGCGCGGAAGGTGAACTGATTCGCGTTGGTCAGATCCTCGGCAGCGTCAACGGCCAAGACGTGGTCAGCTCATTCGAGGGCCACATCATGGGTGTGTTGGCCTACGAAGGTGAACGAGTGACATCACGGCAACCGATCGCGTGGTTGAGAACCCGCGCATGACCATCCGCATCGCCGGTATCGGCACATCCCTTCCTGCGAAGGTCGTCACCAACCACGATCTTGCGCAACACATGGACACCTCCGACGAGTGGATCCGTGAGCGCTCTGGCATTGGCGAACGTCGCGTTGGCGGTATCACCAGCGAGATGGCCCTCGAAGCGGCCACCAACGCGATCGAAAAGGCGGGCGTCGTGCCAGCCGATATCGAGTTCGTGCTCCTCGCCACGTGCACGCCCGACCAGATCTTCCCGGCGACGAGTACCCAGATTGCCCGCGGCCTCGGTATCAGGTGCGGGAGCATGGACGTGAACGCCGCGTGCGCTGGCTTCGCCTACGGCTACGCCGCCGCCTACGGCATGATGCTCTCGCCGGGCGGACCCGACCGGATGCTCGTCATCGGCGCCGACTCGCTTTCGAATTTCGTCAACTGGACCGACCGCGGCACCGCAATCCTCTTCGGCGACGGCGCCGGAGCCGCTGTGCTTGAACGCCACGAACAGGGCGCACTGCTTGGGCAGGACTTCGGCGTCGCCGGCGACCTGCGCGAGATCCTGTACTGCGACCACGACGACACGATCGTCATGGAGGGACGAGAGGTCTTCAAGCGTGCCGTCCGCGCCGTGACCCAGTCAGTTCAAAACGCGCTCGAACAGGCCGGTCTCACCGCCGCCGATATCGACGTGGTCCTTCCCCACCAGGCCAACATCCGTATTATCGAAGCCGTCTGCACCCGCCTCGCCATCCCAATGGAGAAGACCCACAACGTGCTTGAACACACCGGCAACACATCGGCCGGCAGCATCCCGCTCGCCATGGCCGCCGCCGAAGAGGCCGGAGCGCTCCAACCCGGCACGATCGTCGTCATGACCGGCTTTGGCGCCGGCATGGCCTGGGGCAGTGTGGTGGTGCGCTGGTGACCAGTCGCGTCGTTCTCGTCACCGGCGGCAACCGAGGCATCGGTCACGCCATCGCCAAGCGATTTGCTGCGGCCGGCGGCCAGGTAGCCATCACATCGCGCTCAGGCAGCGCCGATGATTCCGACGGCCTACTCGTCGTAAAGGCCGATGTCACCGATCCCGAATCGGTCGACGTGGCAGTCGGCGAGGTCGAGGAAAAGCTCGGAAACGTCGAAGTCCTCGTCTCCAACGCCGGCATCACCAAGGATGGGCTCATCCTCCGCATGACCGACGACGAGTTCACGTCCGTCATCGATGCCAACCTCACCGGCAGCTTCCGGGTTGCGAAGCGGGTCTCCAAGGGAATGATGCGCGGGCGCTGGGGTCGCATGATCTTCATTTCGTCGATCTCGGGGCTGGGCGGTCAGCCCGGCCAGGCAAACTACTCGGCATCCAAGGCCGGCATGATCGGCATGGCTCGGACATTCGCCAAGGAGTTCTCTTCGCGAGGCATCACCGCCAACGTTGTGTGCCCCGGCCCCATCGTGACCGACATGTTGATGGAGTTGACAGACGATCAGCGCGCTGCGTTCGAGGGCGCTGTCCCTGTCGGCCGCCTCGGGCAACCCGACGAGATTGCAGCCGCAGTCGAATTCCTCGCCTCGGAATCAGCGGGGTACATCACCGGCACCGTTTTGCCGGTCGATGGTGGCCTCTCGATGGGTTGATCAGTAGCCTTCTTTGGCCGCCAATAGAGGTCTTTCCGATCATGCTTCCCCAGCGTGATCTTCCTACCAATGGAGAAATGCAGTGAGTGACAACTTCGACCGATTCAAGAAGTGTGCCGTCGACGTTCTGAGCGTCGACGAAGCCCAGGTCGTCCCGGACGCGACCTTCGAGTCTCTGGACGCCGACAGCCTCGACCTCGTCGAGCTTGTCATGGCGCTCGAGGAAGAGTTCGACGTCAACGTCGAGGAAGAGGAACTGGAGGGCGTCAACACCATCCAGGCCGCCTTCGAGCTCGTCACCTCGAAGCTCTAATGCAGGGTCGACGGGTCGCGGTCACCGGCATCGGTGTGGTCGCTCGCGCCGGTATCGGCGCGGATGCCTTTTGGGACGGTCTGCTCGGCGAAGCCCCGGTGGGCTGGCGCGAGATCGAGAACTGGGACCCGTCTCCCTACTTCGACAACCCCAAAGACGCTCGCCGCAGCGACCCCTGCACGCAGTACGCCCTTGCGGCGGCCGGGCAGGCGCTCGAGATGGCAGGTGAACTCACCGCCGACCCCGCCCGCCGCGCCACATTCGTCGGCACCGGCGTTGGCGGCATCGGTACGCTTGAGGACCAAATAGAGGTTCGTCTCGGTAAGGGGGAACGGCGGGTGTCGCCATTCCTCGTGCCGATGATGATGGCGAACGCTCCCGCTGCGGCCATCTCGATGAAGTACGGCTGGCAGGGCCCATGCGAGAACACGGTCACCGCCTGCGCGGCCGGTACCCATGCCATTGGAAACGCAGCGCGCATGATCGCCGACGGGCGCGCCGACGTCGTGATTGCCGGCGGGGCCGAGGCGCCGCTAACGCCCACCGCTATTGCCGGTTTCAGCAACATGACGGCGTTGTCCAACAGCGGCGTGTCTCGTCCGTTCGACGTTGATCGCGACGGCTTCACCATCGCCGAGGGTGGCGGCATCCTCGTGCTCGAAGAGTGGGACATGGCAGTTGAGCGCGGTGCAACGATCTACGCCGAGATCATGGGTTCGGCTTCCACTGCCGACGCGCACCACATCACCGCTCCTGCGCCCGACGGCTCGGGCGCGGTCAGTTGCATGCTGATCGCGATGGAAGACGCCGGGATCACACCCGATCAGGTTGGCCACATCAACGCGCACGGCACCAGCACCGACAAGAACGACGCGGCCGAAGCCGCAGCGATCGCCAAGGTGTTTGGCTCCGATGGCGGCCCGCTCGTCACATCGACGAAGGGGGTCACCGGCCATGCCCTCGGTGCTGCCGGCGCTCTCGAGGCCATCGCAGTGGTCCTGGCCATGCGGAACAAGCAGGTGCCGCCAACCGCCGGGCTCGAAAACATCGATCCCGAGATTCCCGTACTCAACTTCGTCAAGGGTGAAGCCGCCGACTGGGAGCCCGCTCCTTCACTGTCGAACAGCTTTGGCTTCGGTGGGCACAACGGCACGATCGTTATTGGCCCTGGCCAGTAGGCGAGGTCAGGCCGCAGCGTCGGCGTCCACGATCACGAACATCAGGTCGCAGCTGACTGCCTCGTCGCCGTTGAGCAGCGCTCGTCCGGTGCCCTTGCCGCCACGCGCCGAAAGGCGCGTCATCTCCGCTTCGAGTTCGAGGGTGTCGCCGGGCCCAACCTGACGCCGGAACCGAGCGCCGTCGAGGCCACCGAACAGCGGAAGCTTGCCTTCGTAACGCTTGTCAGAGAGAACCGCAATAGCGCCAACCTGAGCGATCGCCTCACATATCAGCACGCCAGGCAAGGTCGGACGGCCCGGGAAGTGCCCGGCAAAGAACGCCTCGTCGCCGGTGAGCGTCCAGACTCCGGCGACCCGCTCCCCCGGCACCAACTCGGTCAGTTCGTCGACGAACAGGAACGGTGCTCGATGCGGGAGGATGTCTTCGGGGCGGGGCAGACTCATAGCCGGAATCTAGGCCGAAAACCGCAGCGGGGGTGGCCGTAGCCACCCCCGGTCTGCGAACTCCGTGAGGAGATCCGTTCAGGACTTGCCTGCGGCCTTAAGCTTCGAGCCCACGCTCACCTTGGTGCGGGTGCCCGCCGGAATGTGGACCGGCTCACCCGTCTGCGGGTTGCGCCCGGTACGAGCGTTGGTGTTGGCCTTCTCAACCTTCATCCAACCGGTGATCGAAACCTCGTTACCGGCTGATACTTGACCGGCGATGACGTCGAACATTGCGTCGAGGCAAGCGCCCGCGTCCTTCTGGGACACGTCAGCCGCTTCGGCCATTGCTGCAACAAGTTCACTCTTGTTCATGATTTGTCTCCTTGGCTATTCCACGGCTTTCGCGGAGTGGACAAATCACACGCGAGCCGATTTTGCGGCCCGAGTCAAGCATTTCCACCGATTGGGAACCTTTGCCTGCTTCGCAACGACGTGCGAGTCGACGTCGCCAGACCTCGCGCGGAGCAAATTACAACGACGACTCCGTCGTCGATTCGGGGTCGGAGGTGTTGCGCATGAAGTCGGCGGACCGCTCGAAGTACTCAATCATCGCCGACCGAACCGGCTCCGCCGGTGGTGCTTCCTCCAGCGCGTCGGTCATGGCGCGTAGCCAGGCGTCGCGAGCTGCGCTGTCAACCGCGAAGGGGTTGTGCCGCATCCGCAGGCGGGGATGGCCCCGCTCGTCACTGTAGGTGGTGGGTCCACCCCAGTACTGCACGAGGAACAGCGTGAGGCGTTCCTTCGCACCTGAAAGATCGTTGGGATACATGGGACGCAGAAGTTGATCAGTCTCCACACGTTCGTAGAAGCGGTCGACCAGGCCAGTGAAGAACGCAGTACCGCCGACCGCCTCATAGACCGTGACCTGTTCATCCACGGTCGGCACCGTAGCGCTGCTCGGTAGTGGTCCGGCCAACCCAGAGGCGACGCCGACGCCTCTGGGTTGGCCGGGTTGCTAGGTTGCACGCATGCCCAAGCCGACGAACGACCGAAGACGGCACGAACCGTTCGATCGGTGCGCCGTCGAGACCGCTGACGCATGACCCACGCCGCAACCGGCCGGGCGCGGCCCGCATCGGCCTGCTTGGAAACCCTGGCGATCTGTGCGGCGGCACCGTGCTTTCCGCCACCATCGACACCTTCGAGCCGGTCGTCGACATCAACCGCACGACGTTCTATGCACCGCCCGCCTTCCTGTCCGACGCAGCCGGACGGGCCGGTTTTGCGCTGACTCTGCGCACCGACGTGGCGAGGCAATCTGGACTTAGTGGTTCGAGCGCGATCCTCGTCGCGACCCTGCGTGCCCTCGAAGCGTCAGGCGCCTCAGTCCGCTGCGGGGTTCGCATCGCGCTCGCCCCGTAGGAAGGCGTCGCGGGCTTCGTCGCCCTGCCCCTGGAGGTTGAGCTCGTAAGTGAAGCCCTGCTCGAAGCGATACGAGGTCATCGGTGGGTGATCGATGCCGTTGAGCGAGGCTTTCGCGGCTCGGATCACTGTCGCTGACTTCGACGCGATGATACCGGCCACCTCGTGGGCGGTATCCATCAGGTCACGAAGGGGCACCACCCGCAGCACAGTCCCCCACTCGAGAAGCTGCTCGGCCGAGACCGGCTCGCAGCTGTACAGCATCCACCGCAGGTGCTTTTCTGGCACAAGACGCCCGAGGTGGGTCGCCGCGCCGAGGGCACCATTGTCAACCTCGGGAAGCCCAAAGCGCACACCCTCGGCTGCGATCACGACATCGGCGGAGCCGGCGAGGCCGATTCCGGTCCCGAGGCAGAAGTCGTTGACTGCGCACACCACCGGAACCGCGCACTCATAGACGGCCCGAAACGCTTCAGCGCACGCCTGGTTGACTCCGAGGATTCCCTCGTGGCCCGGCATCGCTTGCATCTCTTTGATGTCGACGCCAGCGCAGAAGCCGCGCCCGGTGGCGGTAAGAACCACGGCCGTGATCTCAGACCGGCGCTTCACGCCGTCGAGGATCTCGGCGAGTGCGAGCGTGTCGGCGATCGGAAGCGCGTTGACCTTCGGGTTGTCCATCACCAACTCCAGAACGCCCTCCTCGGAGACGGACTGATGGATCGTCATCGACGCACCAGGACCGACGAACCGTGGCCGAAGAGGCCTTGGTTGGCACTGATGCCCACCCGAGCGCCATCGACCTGGCGCTGTCCAGCTTCGCCGCGCAGCTGCCAGACAAGTTCGCACACCTGGGCGATCGCCTGAGCAGGCACAGCCTCGCCGAACGCACCAAGACCGCCGGACGGGTTGACCGGGAGCCGGCCGCCGATCTCGGTGTGGCCACCGCGCAGCATCTGCTCGGCCTCGCCTTCAGCGCAGAATCCGAGCTGTTCATACCAGTCGAGTTCGAGCGACGAGGACAGGTCGTACACCTCCGCGACATCGACATCTTCGGGGCCGAGACCGGCCTCCTCGTACACCTTGTCGCCGATCGACTGCTTGAAGCCACGGAGCGGTTCGGGAGTGGCGCCGGCCGAATCAGTGGCGATGTACGGCAGATCGATCATCATGTCGGGATAGGTAGGTGTAACGGTGGACAGCCCACCGATGCGGACAGGGTCTTCGTGACCGAGCGACCGGGCGTAGTCGAGCGAACACACCACCAGCGCTGCACCACCGTCGGAGGTGGCGCAGATGTCGAGCAGGCGGAGCGGATCGGAAACGACGGGCGAGTTCATCACATCGTCGACGTCGTACTCCTTGGTGAAACGGGCCCGCTCGTTGTGCACCGCGTGGCGAGAGTTCTTCACCTTGACTCGGGCAAAATCCTCGCTTGTCGCACCATACATATCAATGCGGCGACGCGCGTTGAGGCCGAAGTACACAGGGTTGGTGGAGCCCACGAGCTTGAACCGCAGCCAATCGAGGTCGTCGGGGCGATCGCCTTCGTTGGGCTTCAAGAACCCCTTGGGCGTCGTGTCGGCGCCGACGACGAGCGCAACGTCCGTCGCCCCCGACAGGATCTGGCCACGGGCGATCTGAAGCGCTGTGACGCCGGAGGCGCAGGCCGAGTAGCTCGACGACACCTGGGCGCCGTTGAACCCCAGTGCCCGCGCGAACGTGGAACCCGCGACATAGCCGGGGTAGCCGTTGCGGACGGTGATGGCACCAGAGATGTAGCCGACGTCTTTCCAATCGACGCCTGCTTCGGCGAGCGCTTCGCGAGCTGCAAAGGTGCCGTACTCGGCGAAGTTCCGACCCCACTTCCCCCAGGGATGCATACCGACGCCGATAATCGCAAGGTCTTCCATCGTCAGCTCCCCTCACCGGCGGCGACGGGGCGCCACTTCCAGACGGTGTATTCGTTCTCGTCGTCTTCATGCAGCACGTCGATGCAGAGCTCCATCTCCATGCCGATCTCGAGATCGTCAGGAGTGATGCCCTGAGGGCACTGGCCAAGGACGACCATCTGCTCCCTTTCGAGCGTGACCGCAGCAATCGTGATCGGCTCGTAGGGATCGGTGTTGGCCACAAACGGCGGCGGCGGTGCGTACGAGCTGGTCGTATAGCTCCACACGCGGCCGGTGTTCGACAGCAAGCACTCTTCGAGATCGGCACCAACTGCGGCAGGATCACCGCCGGCCATGCCGGCCTGGTGGGCCGGGAAGAAGTAGGACTCCCGATCGGGCACCTTGGCGCCGATCAGATGGGCGATGCCATCGACCTCGGTAAAGAGGCCCTCGACGGCAGGTACACGGGTCTTCGTCACAGAATGGAACGGTACCCCGCCATGCAGCCGACGGTGAACCCACGCTGTACGGTCCGGCCCATGAGCAACGAGCACTCCATCTCCTCGTGGGACGATTTCCCCGTCCACCAGACATCTGAGTTCATCCGCCACGCAGCGACGTCGGACCGGAATTTCTACGACCGCTATTACTTCAACATGCACTCGTCTTCCGACGAGTTCTTCGCCATCTTCAGCCTCGGTCAGTACCCGAACCTCGGGACAACCGACGCCTTTCTCGCGGTCACCAAGGGCGATGTCCAACGCATCATGCGGGCCAGCAAGCCGCTCGAGAACCGCATGGACATATCGGTTGGTCCGCTGCGTATCGAGATCATCGAGCCGCTCCACAAGCTTCGGGTGGTCGTCGAGCCAAACGACGCCGATATTTCGATGGACGTCACCTGGACAGGCTCGATCCCGGCGTTCGAGGAGCCTCGGCAGTACCTTCGCAGCCGCGGCACCGTCGTCTTTGACACCCAGCGGTTTGCCCAACTCGGGCGATGGGAGGGCACGCTCACCGTCGCCGGCGACGACATCGCCATCACGCCCGACTGTTGTGGCGGCAATCGAGATCGCTCGTGGGGAATCCGGCCCGTCGGCGAGAAGCAGCCAGACGGCATTCGACAGTCGATCTCGATCATGCCGGGCATGTGGAACTACATGCCGCATGACTATGGCGATCACTCGATCGTTTACATGTGCCACGAGAAGCCCGACGGGGAGCGGCCACTCGAGGAAGCGGTGCGGGTCTGGACCGACCCGGAGCGTCCGATCGAATGGCTCGGCCGGCCCGAATGGGAACACGACATGATCAGCGGGAGTCGGCTGCTCAGCAGCAGTCGCCTGCTCCTTCCGGATGCACCGGAAGGACCCATCACCATCGACGTCAAGCCACTCATCACCAACTTCATCTCGATCGGGACCGGCTACGGCATCGACGAGGACTGGCGCCACGGGATGTGGCAGGGCGAAGAAGAGGTGGTACAAGCCCTCGAATATCCCGTTGACGAGATCAAGGGGCTCGCCCAGTACGGCGTCGTCGACTCGGTTGGCGAATTCACCTACGGCGACAACGTCGGATACGGCCTGTACGAGCACGGGTTTTTCGGCCCGTTCCCGCCTATGAACCTGCACGACCGCGGTGACCTTCACCCCTGATCGACACCTACGCTCTCCAGCGGATGTCTCCCTCGATGCTCCCGCCGCCTCCCCCGCGGCCTCCATGGTCCCTTCCACCACCGCCTCCGCCGCCGACATACACCCGCCAGGCCAAGACGAAATGGAAGGACGAATCACGACCGCCGTCAGTCCCATACCTCGAAGGATCACGGTGGGGGCTCGGCGATGCTGCCATCGCAACGCTGATCTACTTTCTCACCTCGGTCGGCTTGGCACTGCTGGTCGTCGTTGTCATCGATGCCGACCCTCTCGATGGTCCATGGTTTCCGATCACCCTGATCGTGCCCCAGCTGTTGCAGTTGGCGTTCGTGGTCTGGACGGCCCGTCACCGAGGTAGCGGGCTCGGCATAGATTTCGGCTTCGCGTTCCAGCGGAAGGACATAGCGATCGGAGCGATGTTGTTCGTCGTTGGCATCGTCGCTGCCGGCGTCGTCGCTGCCGCGATGGACGCGGCGGGGGTCGAGCCCCCAACGTCGGCGGTTGCCGAGCTGACCGAAGACGCGGTCGACGGTCGACCCGACGAGGCCGACGGCCGCCGTGAGCCCGGCGACGACGACAACGGGGCCACGGACCCCGATACCGGATCGGGTATCACGATCTGGATCGTGGTCGTAGCGATCCTTGCGGCGACTGCGGTTCCAGTGATTGAGGAACTCGGCTACCGCGGCCTCCTCTTCGGCGCCCTCGTCAAACGGGGTCACTCTGAATGGTGGGCGGTGGTGATGTCGTCGTTCATCTTCGCGATCGTGCATCTCGAGCCAACGCGGACCCCGATCATCTTCGTGCTCGGCCTGGTCCTTGGCTGGGGCCGGAAGCTCACAAACCGCATCGGCGCAAGCATCATCGCCCACGCAATCATCAACGCACTGGCCTTCGTTGCTCTCCTGACCGCCCTTTCCTAGGCACGCACACAAGACCGCCGCGCGGCCACTGCTACAGTCGGCCCTGCGTCGTCTGTTACAGCGGGAGAGTTCTCACCTTGAGTGAGGCGCCGAAGGAGCAACCGTCCCGGAACCTCTCAGGCACCCCGACCGCCGAAACGTGGACGTCTCGGGAGAGTGGTGCTCTGTGCACCCGCCGAAGGGGAAAGCCGGCAACGGCGAAGCTCTCAGGCATCCGGACCGAGCGGGAACCAGCACCTCGCCCACCCGGGAGTTCCCATGTCCAACAACATGCACACTAAAGAGCACGGCCCTTCGCTCGCCGACCAGGAGGGTCGTGACTCGTTCGAGACCCGCCACATCGGACCGACCGCGGCCGATCGCGACCAGATGCTCGGAACCGTCGGCGTAGCCTCGGTCGCTGATCTGATCGATCGCACCGTGCCCAGCGATATCCGCCTGGACCGACCTCTCGACCTTCCCGAGCCGCTCGGTCAACTGGGGGCCCAGGAGGCCCTGCGAGCCATCGCTGAGGGCAACCGAGAGTACGTGTCACTGATCGGCATGGGGTACCACCCCACGGTTACGCCGCCGGTCATCCGTCGCAACGTCCTCGAAAACCCGGGCTGGTACACGGCCTACACCCCGTATCAGCCAGAGATCTCGCAGGGCCGCCTTGAGGCGCTGCTGAACTTCCAGACGATGGTGATCGAGCTCTCCGGCATGGAGGTCGCCAACGCGTCGCTTCTCGACGAGCCGACCGCTGCGGCCGAAGCGATGACGATGCTGCACCGGGTCAACAAGGACAAACCCGGTGACCGGTTCCTCATCGACCCTGCGGCGCATCCCCAGACCATCACTGTTGTCGAGACACGCGCGGAACCAATCGGTCTGGCGACCGTCGTGGCCGACCCACTCACGGCCGACCTCGACGGCGTGTTTGGTCTCCTCGTGCAATATCCAGGTTCTACCGGCGGGCTGCCCGACCTCGCCGCGATCATCGACCGAGCGCACCAGGCGGGCGCACTGGTCGCAGTCGCCGCTGATCCGCTTGCGCTCGTCGTGCTCACGCCGCCCGGCGAACTCGGGGCCGATGTCGTCGTCGGTTCGACCCAGCGCTTCGGCGTCCCGTTGGGCTTCGGTGGACCGCACGCCGCCTACTTTGCGACCCGCGATTCGTTCCAACGCAGCCTTCCCGGCCGCGTCGTCGGTGTTTCCGTCGACAGGAAGGGCCGCGCCGCGCTTCGTCTCGCGCTACAAACCCGCGAACAGCACATCCGACGCGAGAAAGCGACCTCGAACATCTGCACGTCGCAGGTCCTGCTCGCCGTGATGGCATCGTTCTTTGCTCTCTACCACGGTCCAACGGGGCTCCGCGAGATCGCCGGCCGTACCAACCGGCTGGCTGGCATCTTGGCTCTCGGCCTCGAACGAGGCGGCATCGAACTCGTCCACGAGCACTTCTTCGACACGGTTTGTGCCCGCGTGCCGGGCCGGGCCGACAAGGTGATGGCGATGGCGCTCGCCCATGGGATCAACCTACGGCGGGTCGATGACGACACGGTCGCGGCGAACCTCGACCAGACCACCGATCGAAGAGTCATCGAACGGGTGTGGCGGGCATTCGGTGTGGAAGCCGATCTCAACGCACTCGAAGCCGAACACTTCGACCCGCGCCCCGGTGAGCTTGCGCGGACCTCACCCCCACTCGTCCACCCTGTCTTTGAGGCGTACCACTCAGAGACCGAGTTGGTCCGCTACATGCGGATGCTTGTCAACCGTGACATCGCCCTCGACCGGTCGATGATCCCGCTCGGTTCGTGCACCATGAAGCTCAACGCAGCGACCGAGATGGAACCGGTGAGTTGGCCCGAGTTCGCAGCGATCCATCCGTTCGCGCCGGTCGATCAAACCATCGGCTACCAGCGAATGATCGACCAACTCGAACGGTGGCTGGTCGAGATCACCGGCTATGACGCAGTGTCACTGCAGCCCAACAGCGGCGCGCAGGGCGAACTGGCAGGCTTGCTTGCGATCCGTGGTTACCACCGCAGCCGCGGCGACCACCACCGCGACATCTGTCTAATCCCGTCGTCGGCTCATGGCACCAATGCGGCTTCCGCGGTCATGGCAGGCATGCGCGTTGCGGTTGTCGAGTGCGATGACCAGGGCAACGTCGATGTCGCCCACCTAGACACGATGGTGACCGAGCACTGCGACCAGCTCGCGGTATTGATGATCACGTACCCGTCAACCCACGGCGTTTTTGAGGTCGAGGTCCGGACCATTTGTGAGATGGTCCACGACGCCGGCGGCCAGGTGTACCTCGACGGCGCAAACCTCAACGCAATGGTCGGGCTCGCCCAGCCCGGCTCGTTCGGGGCCGATGTCAGCCACCTCAACCTGCACAAAACGTTCTGCATTCCGCACGGTGGCGGTGGCCCCGGGGTTGGCCCGATCGGTGTTGGCGCCCACCTTGCGCCGTTCCTCCCGAACCATCCACTCAATCCGGTTGCCGGCCCACCCACCGGACCCGGCCCGATCGCCGCCGCACCGTGGGGGTCGGCTGGCATCTTGCCGATCCCCTGGATGTACATCCGGATGATGGGTGGTGAAGGGCTTCGTCGCGCGACCGAGATGGCGATCCTCAACGCCAACTACATCGCGGCGCGCCTCGACCCGTACTTTCCGGTGCTCTACCGGGGGGCGGACGGCTTCGTCGCTCATGAATGCATCCTTGACACCCGCGTGCTCAAGGACGACACCGGCATCACCGTCGACGACATTGCAAAACGGTTGATCGACTTCGGATTCCACGCACCGACGATGTCGTTCCCGGTCGCTGGAACGCTGATGGTCGAACCAACCGAGAGCGAGTCTCTCGCCGAGATTGACCGGTTCTGCGATGCCATGATCGCCATCCACGACGAAGCGATGCGGGTCAAGGCCGGCGACTGGCCTGGCGACGACAACCCACTAGTGAACGCGCCACATCCGGCCGACGACGTGATCGCCGACGATTGGCCACATGCGTATTCCCGTAAGGTTGCGGCCCACCCGCAAGCGTTCGACCGGGCCAACAAGTACTGGCCACCGGTCGGCCGCATCGACGGCGTGGCGGGCGATCGAAACCTCGTATGCAGCTGCCCACCTCTCGAAACGCTGGCCTATGTCCCAAGGTGACGATAGGATGAACCAGAACACGTTCTAGTTTTTGGGAGCATTCGCGCATGGAGTTCGGACTCTTCTTCAACGGTTACCTGCCCGGCCCTGCGGCCCATGACCCCGAGTCCGAGCACCTGATGCTCATGCGGGAAGCGCAGTACGCCATCCACGCCGACGACTTCAATTGGAAGTACACCTGGTTCGGCGAGCACCACGCCCTCACCGAGTACAGCCACATGTCTGCGCCGTACCCGTTTATGGGATACGTCGCCGGTCAGACCAACCGCATCCACATCGGTTCAGCGATCACGTCGTTCCCCACCGCCAAGGAGCACCCGGTCCGAATCGCCGAGCGCGCTGCGATGATGGACCACCTCACCGAGGGCCGCTTCGAGTTCGGCACTGGCCGAGGAGCGGGCAGCCACGAAGTCCGTACCTTCAACGGCACCGAGCTCTCCGAGACTAAGGCCATGTGGGACGAAGTCGCTCATGAGATCCCGCGCATGTGGGAGCAGAAGGACTACCAGTTCGACGGTGAGCACTTCTCGGTCCCGACACCGCACAACATCCTGCCGAAGCCCTACGGCAAGGGTCATCCGCCAATCTGGGTGGCATGTGGCAACCCGGCCACGTTCGCGAAGGCCGGCTCGCACGGCATCGGCGCGATCGCCTTCAACTTCGAACCGATCCACAACCTCAAGGGCCGAGTCGAGGCCTACAAGGAAGCGGCCGAGAACGTCACCGACCAGATCGGCCAGTACCAGAACAACAACGTGATGATGACAAACGCAGTCATCTGTCTCGAAGATCGCGACGAGGCCCGAGCCATGGCCAAGCGCAACCTGCGCGGCTACCGGGTGACGATGGTCAACCTGTACCACGACTCAATGCCTCAGAGCCCCGATGCTGTGGTGTGGCCGAATCCTCGCGACCGCTTCGAACTCGACGACGCAATGCTCGACTTCGCCATCGAGGGTGGCTACATGCTCTGTGGCAACCCCGAGGAGGTATGCGAACAGGTACAGACCTACCAGGACGTTGGCTGCGACCAGCTCGTGTTCGGGACCCCCGACGAGGGCTACAGCCACGATCAGGTCCTCGAGATGATCGAATGCTTCGGCAACGGCGTGATCCCCGAGTTCGACAAGGATCCGGTGCACCGCACGACCAGAATGCGGGAGGCCGCGGTGCCTCAGTTCCCCGAGTTCAACGGCGAGGTCGACCCGGTCGTCAACCAGGCCGTGCCGCCAGAGTTCGCCATCAGCGTCTGAGCCTCGGCGCTCACTCGGTGGCGGTGTCGAACTCCCCCACCAGCACCTGCATGTCGCCGAGCGGTCCGCCCGGCGCGATGAAGTGTTCGTAATAGCGACTGAACCGCCCCTGCAGCACGTCGTCGATCTTGGCCTGGTCGTAGTCAAGGGTGAAAAAGCTCGGATGGCCGAGCTCTTCAGCGGCGCTCCTGCTGGCGTCGGCATCGCCGACTGCCCAGACCACGCCGATCAACCCTTCGCCCCGCTCATCAAGGATCTTCTGGACGTGGTTGTCGGTGCCGTCGATGGGAGCGACGAGCTCAACACCGCCGTCCCACGACATAAGGATCTGCACGCCAAACACGGCCGCCTCGTCCTCGTCGGCACTGTGGAACGTGCACCCGAGCAGTTTCTCAAAGTACGCCCGCCCTGCCTCCAGGTCGCGAACGGCCATAACCACTCGATTCACTCCTAGCTCTCGCATCGGTCCTCAATGGGTTCTCGCATGACGACACGCTGCCAGACCGACGCGTAGGGTGCCAGCGTGCTGCCCCGACGAATCCGCTCGCTGCTCTTCGCCCCCGCTGTTCGCCCCGATCTGCTGCGCAAGATGCCGGCAACTGGCGCTGACGCGATGGTGATTGATCTCGAGGACGCCACGCCACCCGACGCCAAAGAGGCCGGCCGCACGGAACTGCGCTCGGCCGTTGCCGACCTTCACGGACAGATCCCAATTTTCGCCCGGATAAATGACGCATCGACACCGTGGCATCACGACGACCTCGACTCGCTGCCCGACGGGCTCGATGCCATCGTCGTGCCAAAGCTTGAGACGATTGGCGGGCTCGACGCGCTCCAGCGCGGCCTAGAGGCTCGTGGACTCGATGTTCCCATCGTTGGCGGCATAGAGACCGGGCTTGGCGTGGCAGACGCCAGAATGCTCCTCGCTCACCCTGCTGTCGCTGCGGGATATTTCGGCGCCGAAGACTTCGTTGCTGACATGGGCGGTGTCCGCACCTCGTCGAACCACGAGGTCGCCTTCGCCCGCGCGCAAGTTGCGCTGGCTGCCCGTCTGGCCGAGATCCCAATAATGGACATGATCACCGCCGACTTCACCGATGACGAGCGCTGTCGCCGCGAGTGTGAGCAAGCCCGCCAGATCGGGTACGGCGGAAAGCTTTGCATCCACCCCGCACAGGTAGCGATCGCGAACGACGCGTTCACGCCGTCCTCCGAAGAAGTCGAGCGCGCCCACCGACTCCTGACTGCCTACGAGGACGGAAAAGCGCGAGGTGTCGCCTCGATCGCCTTCGACGGACACATGGTCGACGAACCGGTCGCCGCCCAAGCCCGCCGGGTGATCGCTCTGGCCGAGGGCTAAGCGTCGGCTGGCTTCGCCAACATCAACGCGTTGCGCACCGACCGGCACACGAGCAGATCACGCTGGTTGTAGGCCCGATGCTCGAACGTCACAACGCCCTGTCCGAGGCGTGACTGCGACGCACGCCGCTTGAGCACCTCGGTTTCGACCCGGATCGTGTCACCATGGAACAACGGTGCGGGGAAGACGGTCTCCTCGAAGCCGAGGTTGGCTACGGTCGTGCCGAGGGTCGTCTCGTGCACGGAGATGCCGACCACCAGACTGAGCGTCAGCAGCGAGTTGACGAGTGGTTGACCGAACTCGGTCTCGTTCTCGCAATAGTCGGCATCGAGATGCAGCCAGGCCGGGTTCATCGTCATCGTCGTAAAGCCGACGTTGTCGGCCTCGGTGATCGTTCGACGGATGACGTGATGAATGACGAGCCCCTCGTCGAGTTCCTCTAACCACTTGCCTGACACCGGGCGTTCGCTCATGGCGCGGACACTAATCCCCGGGGCGAGCGTGGGCAGTACGGTGGCGCCAACCATGACCAGAGTCGAACGCACCGTCTGCGATCCGAACTGCCACGCCAACCCGAAGTGTGGGCTGAATGCGACGATCCGGAACGGGCGAATCACCGAGATCGGCCCGGCCGACTACCCGATCGACGGCTTCGAGAACCGGATCTGCCTGCTGGGCCGGTCCCGACTCGAACAGCAGTACCACCCCGGGCGGCTCACGAAACCACTCAAGCGAGTTGGCGAGCGGGGTGCCGGCGAGTGGGAAGCGATCTCGTGGGAGGAAGCCGCTCGAATTTTCGTTGCCGAACAGAAGCGGGTTGCGGCCGCGTACGGTGAACGCGCCGTCTCGTTCCAACAAATCTCCGGCGCGTACGGTCTTCTCACCCGCAATTCGCCGGTCCGGTACGCATCGCTCACCGGCGGCACGGTGATACGACCGAGCGGCATCGACTTCGGTATCGCCAAGGGTCTCGAGGCGATGTTCGGCATACCCGCTACCACGTACTTCTCTCCCGGCGGCCACTCCCACGACGATGCCATCAACTCCGAACTCACGATCATCTGGGGCGGGAACCCTGCGGTGACCAAGCGGGTCGACCAGGTCGCGCTCCGCCATGCCCGCAAGGCCGGCACCACGCTCATCTGCATCGATCCGGTCCGCAGCGAAACAGCGAAGATGTCCGACGAGTGGATCTCGCTTCGCCCCGGTAGTGACGGTGCCTTGGCATGGGCACTCGTCCATCAACTGCTCAGCACCGATCGCTTCGACCACGATTTCGTGTCTGCCCACACAAACCTGCCGTTCCTCGTCGACCGCGAGACTGGTGCGGTCGTTCGCCGAGGCGGTGAGCCGCTGGTCTGGTGCGGCTCCGCCAATGCAGCCGTGCTGGTGTCGGACGCCGTCGATCCGGTCCTTCGGGTGGATCGCGCCATCGACGGACGGCCCGCGCGCTCGGTCTTCAGCCAGGTCGAACAGCTCGCTGCGGAGTTTCCCGCTCCCACTGCGGCCCAGCTCACGGGCGTGCCGGCCGCGGTTATCGAGTCGCTGGCCACCCGCTATATCGGGGCCGACCCGGCGGCGATCCGCATCGGCTACGGAGTCGACCGCTGGTACAGCGCTGATCTCAGCGCTCGTGCGATCGCGATGCTGGCGTGCCTCGGTGGCTACATCGGGATCCCCGGTGGCGGCGTCAGCCTCGAAGGCGGCAACCGAAGCCTTCCGGTCAAGACCGCCCACTTCGCGATGCCCGACCGCACCCGCCTCGACGTTCTCAGCATGATGCAAGCCGACTCTGCGGTCATCGACGGCACGCCGTACCCAGTGAAGATGACCTGCGTCTCGCTCGGCAACCCCTTCAATCAAGTGAAGCCCCACCGCAACAAGGTTCTCACCGAACACATTGCCGGGCTCGAGTTCATCTGCGTGATCGACCACTTCATGACCGACACGGCGAAGTGGGCAGACCTCGTCTTGCCGGCGTGTTCGATCTTCGAGAAAGACGACGTCATCGTCGACCGATTCATCCAACTTCAGCAGCGCATCGTCGAACCAGCAGGTGACGCGAAACCCGACTTCGAGATCTTCCGCCTACTCGCCGAGGAATACGGCATCGGCGAACACTTTGCGAAGTCACCCGACGAGTACATCGACGAGATGCTCGACGACGACTCGGCGCTGCTCACCGACGTGACCATGGAACGGCTTCGGCGCGAGAAGGTCGTCTTCCCCTGGCCCACCAACGAGCCCTATGTCGGGTTTCGTGATCGCGTCTTTCCCACGCCGTCAGGCCGAGTCGAGTTCTTCACTGAGCACTTGCGCGAGCACGGCGCCGAACTGCCGTACTTTCGTGAACCGGTAGAAGCATCACCCCAAAATCCGCTGTTCAAGCGCTTCCCTCTCGTGCTGTTGTCGTCGCATAGTCGCCACCGGATCCACTCGACGTTCGCAAACCTCGAGATGACGAAGAAGAGTGAGCCGGAGCCGGTCGTGCGGATCAGCCCCGCCGACGCCCGCGCCCGCGAGTTGAGCGACGGCGAGATCGTGGAGGTCTTCAATGACCGCGGCCGGGTGACGATCCGCTGCGTCATCGACGAAACCATCCGAGCAGGATGTGTACTCATCCGGGAGGGTCACTGGATCGACGACTTCATTGAGGGCGACGCGTACGGCCTCACCCACGATCACCACAGCCCGACAACAGAGAACTACGCCCACTACGACGTCCTCGTCGAGCTGCGAACGACTCCCGAGGCGACCGGCTAGGCGTTCGGTCGGACGAGGTCCTCGGTAATCGGCTCCGCGAACTCGAGGATGCACACGACCCGTCCTTCAGCGGCAGCCACGACGAGCGCGCTGAGGTCGACGCGGGGCAGGTCGCTTCGCAACGCGAGCGCGCTCAGCTGACGTTCAAATATCTCGAAACAGGTCTCGGTGCCGTCGCCAATGGCGAAGACTTGGGCCATATGGGCGCGATGGCACGGGACGCCATAGAGGGCTGCAACTGCTTGCGGAATCGGACCCTGAACACAGTCAGCGACACGCAGATCGACGGTGCCGAGTTCGCCGGGTTCGAGGATCGCGCCGATCGGCGATCGAACGGTCTGATCGACACCGAGCGAACGGCCACAGCCGCCGAATACAAGTAGCACAGCTGCGAGGAGCAGCGCGGCGCGGGTCATCGCCGCGAGCTCTCTGCAGGTCGGAATCCGACGGCGTGGCAACGTCGGGGATCGTCATGGCCCGAACGCGTCGCGCAACCGTCAGCGCAGTGGTCGTACCCGTCGTTGCGGACCGCAGAGATGTGGCGACGCGAACTCATGCCCGATCCTCGCACGTCGCCGTGTCGGGTCGAAACGGCACCAGGATGTGGGCGCACAGTGAGACGACATCGGCTACCTCCACCCGGGCTCCACCGGTCTCGATACGATCACCAGCCTCGCTGAACTCGACCGAGCCGGGAGATGCGATGATGCCGAACAGCACTACTGCGAGCGGAAATCTTGTGTCTGTCGACACACTCTTGCCGGGCCGCCCTCACCGGTAGCCTTTCTCCATGGCCACCCACGACCTGCTCATCATCGGCGCCGGCAGCGGCAATTCAGTGATCGGCCCCGAACACGATGACATGGACGTCGCCATTGTCGAACGCGGACTGTTCGGCGGCACCTGCCTCAACGTCGGCTGTATTCCCTCGAAGATGTTGGTCTATGCGGCCGAGGTTGCCGAGTTGGCCGCGCACATCGGCCCCAAGCTCGGGGTCCACACGACGTTCAAGGGCGCTGATTGGCCAGCGATACGCAACCGGGTCTTCGATCGGATCGATCCGATCGCTGCCGGCGGCGAGGACTATCGCAAGAGCCTCGACAACGTCACCGTCTACCAAAACGATGCCACGTTCATCGGGCCCAAAGAGATTCACGTTGGCGGCGAGACCATCACCGCCGACAAGATCGTGATCGCGGCCGGAGCCCGAGCCTGGGCGCCACCCATCGACGGTCTCGACGCGGTCGGGTACCACACGTCCGACACCATCATGCGGCTTGACGAGCTTCCAAGGCGGCTCGCAGTCCTTGGCGGCGGCTATATCGCCACCGAACTCGGCAACGTGTTCGGGATGCTCGGCACCGAGGTGACATTCATCGTCCGAAGCGACGCGATGCTGCGCAACGAAGACGACGCGATCTCTGCCGCCTTCACCGAGGCGTACAAGCAGAAGTTCGTTACCCGATTCATGTCGGGAGTGCACTCGGCTCGCCGCGACGGTGACGAGCTCGTGCTCAATCTGTTCCCCGGCCACGAGGAGCTGCGCGTCGACGAGGTGCTGGTTGCTACCGGTCGTATCCCCAACGGTGACCAACTCGACCTGGCTGCGCATGGCTTCGCCATGGACGACGCCGGCTACCTGATCACCGACTCGAACCTCCGCACCAACATCGACGGCGTGTTTGCGCTCGGCGACATCACCAACCCCGTCCAGCTCAAGCACGTCGCGAACCACGAGGCGAAGGTCGTACGCCACAACCTCGCCAACCCTGATTCGATGATCGAGGTCAACCACAACTTCATCCCCCATGCCGTGTTCGGCCACCCGCAGGTGGCCTCGGTCGGCATGACCGAGCGCGATGCCCACGCCGCTGGGCTCGACGTCACGTGCCACATCCAGCCGTACGCCTCGGCCGCCTACGGCTGGGCAATGGAGGACACCACCAGCATCGTGAAGCTCGTCATGGACTCGCAGACCCGTCTCCTGGTCGGCGCCCATATCTGCGGCCCGCAGGCCTCGACACTGATCCAGCAGCTGATTCAAGGCATGGTCTTTGGCCAGACCGTTGATCAGATGGCAACGGGCCAGTACTACATCCACCCGGCGCTCCCCGAGGTCGTCGAGCAGGCGCTGCTCGAGCTGTGAGGGCGCTCGTTACCGGCGCCGGACGCGGCTTGGGCGCCGCGCTCGTCAACGAGCTGGCCACCCGTGGCATCACGGTCATCGGGACGGCACGACGCGACGTCCCAACCGACGTTGCCCGGTCCTGCGAGCACATCGTGCAGCTGGATCTCGCCGACCGTTTATCGATCGCTGCCGCTGTCAACGAGCTGAACACCATTGGCGAGCCGATCGATCTGCTCGTCAACAATGCCGGCCTCGATGGCCGATCGGTCGGCGGCGGCGAACACGATCGCGGGCCGCTCGAGATCGACCCCAACGTGTTCATGCGGCAGATCGAGGTCAACGCCCTCGGCCCGTTGCTGCTGTCTCGTGGTCTGGTTGAGCTGTTGCAGGCCGCCACGGCACCGAGGATCGTCAATGTCTCCTCACAGCTCGGCCATCCCGAGGTCGTGCGACGAGCAGGCCGCGACGTCGGTTACAACGCTTCAAAGGCCGCGCTCACGACTACCAGCGCCACACTCGCTCGGGACCTCCCGGGCGTCACCGTTGTTGCGGTTCATCCGGGCTGGGTGCGAACCGACATGGGTGGGCCCGAAGCTGCCCTCAGCGTCGAGGAGTCCGCAACACGTCTCGTCGATGCCATGTTGGCTCTTCGCCCCGAGCACAGCGGCCAATTCCTCGACGTCGACGGTTATCCGTTTCAGCCCTAGCCGACCGGTTGTCAATCAGCCGCCCGCCAGCTCCTCCGCCGTCTTCTGGGCCCACTGATAGTCGGGCTTGCCGTTCGGGCCTCGCATGATGCTGTCAACTCGGAAAATCCGCTTCGGCGTCTTGTAGGCCGCAATATGGGTACGGGCATGAGCCACGAGATCATCGTCGACCACCTCGGTTCCCGGCTCGAGGCTCAGGACTGCGTTGACGGTCTGACCCCATCGTTCATCGGGAAGGCCCACCACGTTGCAGTCGACGACGTCGGGGTGGCTCTTGAGCGCCTCCTCGACCTCCTCCGGATAGATCTTCTCGCCGCCGGAGTTGATGCAGACCGATCCGCGCCCGAGCAAAGTGATCATGCCGTTTGCCTCGACGGTTGCGTAGTCGCCAGGTATCGAATACCGAACCCCGTCGATCGTCGGGAAGGTCTCTGCGGTCTTGCGTTCGTCTTTGAAGTAGCCGAGCGGAACGATGCCTCGGTTTGCGAGGCGACCGGTCTCGCCCGAACCGGGTGTGACCATCCGGCCGTCATCGGTGATGACGACTGTCGACTCACCCAGCTGAAACTTGCCGGTGGTCGCCTCGGTGTCACCCTTGGTGAGCTGCTGGCCCTGCCCCGGGCTCTCCGAGGAACCCAGGCTGTCAAGGAGGGTCAACGTCTTGTAGCTGAGGAACCGCGCTTTGGACTCCTTGGACCACATCACCCCCGACGACATGATCTGGAAGAGACTCGACAGATCGTGAGGTTCGCCTGCGGCTGTGGCCCGGTCGAGCTCTTCGAGCATCGGACGCGAGAAGGCCTCGCCGACAATCGCCAGCATCGTCAATCGGTGATGGGCGACGACCTCCCACAGTTCTTTCGCGTCGAACGACCGGCTCGCGAGCGTGGTGACTGCGCCACCGCAGCTCAGCACCTGCAGCGACACGATGCCCGAAGTGCCGTGCATCAGGGGCGCACCGGCGAGCACCCGGGTTGTCCGGCCCCGCTCGTGGAGCTCGACCGCTGCGGCCACGGCGTCCTCGACCGTCTCTGGGACCCCAACGCCGAGCGGCCGGTAGAACGCTGCGGAGTTCTTCTGCAGCTCGACGTGGGGCCACATGACGGCCTTGGGGTGCCCCGTAGTCCCCCCGGTATACAGAAACCAGAGGTCGTCGCCCGACCGCTCGATGCGCGGTGCGGGCTCATGGTGCGCGGTGAGGTCGTCGTAGTGGACCGCGCCGTCGAGCAACGTGCCCCCGCCGACCTGGACGAGAAGTTCAAGGTCGGGACACCGATCCTTCACCTCCGCGATGCGGTCGGCGAGCGTGTGATCGAAAAAAACTGCCTTCGCGTCGGCGTTGGTGAGCAGATAGTGGAGTTCGTCGGAGAGGTAGCGGTAGTTGACGTTGCATGGCACCGCCCGTTGCTTGAACGCTGCGAACTGTGCTTCTTCGTATTCGAAGCCGTTGTACAGGTAGAGCGCAACCTTGTTGTCGTGGCCTACCCCAGCCGCTGTCAGCGCTGCCGCGATGCGCGCCGACCGGTCTTCGAACTCTCCCCACGTATGCATGTCGAAGCCGTGTGCGGCCGCGGGTGCGTCGGGAACCGCGTCAGCGATCCCCTCCCAAATCGAGGCGAAGTTCGGCATCACGGTCCTCCTGAATCCCGCTGAGCATAGGCTTGACGCGTGGCCTCTCCCGAACCCGGTTCACTGAGCCCCGATCAACGCACTGCAGCGTTGCGTGACATGTCCGAACGCCCGCTCGACATCCTCGTCATCGGCGGCGGTGTCACCGGTGTTGGATGCGCGCTCGATGCTGCCACCCGAGGCCTGCGAGTGGGGCTCGTTGAGCAGCGCGACCTTGCGTCGGGGACCTCCAGCCGCAGCTCCAAGCTGATGCATGGCGGTCTGCGCTACCTCGAAGAGAAGGACTTTGCCCTCGTCTACGAGGCACTCCAAGAACGCGGGCTGCATACGAACCGCATCGCGCCGCACATGGTGCGGCCGGTCTCGTTTCTGATCCCGTTGACCGGCCGGGTCTGGCAACGCCTCTACTACGGCGCCGGTGTGCTGCTCTACGACCTGATGGCGCTCGCCCGGGGGAAGAAGTTCCCGGTTCATCGGCACCTCTCTCGTCGCAAAGCCCTCGAACTCGCGCCCGGCCTCAAGCGGTCATCGCTGATCGGCGGCATCCTCTATCACGACGCTCAGATTGACGATGCCCGTCACACCGTCGCCGTCGCCCGTACCGCAGCCCGCCACGGGGCTCACATCGCAACCTCGACCCGGGTCATCGACCTCCTCAAGGACAAGGGTCGAATCGTCGGAGCCCGAGTACTCGATGTCGAGTCCGAAACCGAGCACGACATTCGTGCCAAACGGGTCATCAACGCCACCGGTGTGTGGATCGACGACATCCAGGACATGGCCGGCCCATCCGGCCTCTCGGTGAGAGCCGCCAAGGGCGTACACATCGTGGTTCCCCGGTCGGCCATCGACAGCGAAACCGGCGTCGTGCTTCGAACACCCACGAGCGTGTTGTTCATCATCCCGTGGGGGGAGTACTGGCTCCTCGGCACCACGGACACAAAGTGGGACCTCGATCGTGCCCACCCAGCCGCCTCGTCGGCCGACATCGAGTACCTCCTCGAGCAAGCCAATGCCGCGCTCGACCGGCCGCTACGGCGTGACCACGTGGTCGGCGTCTACGCCGGCCTCCGTCCGTTGATCAGCGGCGAAGCCGATGAGACCGCTCGTCTGAGCCGCGAACACGCTGTCGCTCAACCCGTACCCGGGCTCATCTCCATCGCGGGCGGCAAGTACACGACGTATCGGGTCATGGCCGCCGACGCAATCGACATGGCAGTCGAAGGTCTCGGGCGCCAAACCGGTGCGTCGGTCACCGATCGCGTCGAGCTCATCGGGGCCGATGAGTGGGACACGGTCAAGGACTCGGGTCCCGAGTTGGCCGCGCGCCACGGTCTCCCCGAGGCCGTTGTCAAACGACTCCTCTGGCGCCACGGATCGGGCAGTGTCGCCGTGCTCGCCCTCGCCGACGACCAGCCCGAACTTCTCGAGGTGCTCCCCGGAGCCGGCTACATCGCCGCTGAAGCCATCTACGCAGTGCGCCATGAAGGGGCCCTGCACCTCGAAGACGTGCTCGCCCGCAGGATGCGAATCTCGATTGAGACGATCGATCGCGGCATCGAGATCGCCGACCGCGTCGCAGCGCTGATCGGGCCCGAGCTCGGCTGGTCCGATAGCGACCTCGCCGGTGAGGTCGAACGTTGGCACGATCGCGTCGATGCCGAGGTGGGGGCCAACGCGACCCCCGACGACGAGACGGCACAGTCCGTCCGGCGAACCGCCGTCGACGGTCGGGGCTTGATCGAGGCCTGAAACCATCGGTCGTCGACCGCCCCACCGGTCCTACACTTCTCTCCATGGCCAGCTCGTCCGGAACCCTCTTCCGCGTCACCACCTTCGGCGAATCGCACGGCGGTGGCGTGGGTGTGGTGATCGACGGCTGCCCGCCTCGACTCGCCCTCGACGTCGCCACCATCCAGGCCGATCTTGACCGGCGACGTCCGGGCCAGAGCCGCCTTGTCACCCAACGCGACGAGGCCGACCAGGCGGAGATTCTTTCCGGGGTCTTCGACGGCTACACCACCGGCACGCCAATTGCGATCCTCGTCCGCAACAAGGATCACAACAGCGGTGCGTACGACCACCTCCGCGACGTCTACCGGCCGTCCCACGCCGACTACACCTACGACGCCAAGTACGGCTTCCGAAACTGGGCCGGCGGCGGTCGTGCGAGTGCGCGCGAAACGATCGGACGGGTGGCAGCGGCTGCGATTGCCCGCCGGCTCCTTCACGAGGTCGTCGGTGTCGAGGTGCTGGCCTGGGTTGACCAGGTCGCCCAGATCGATGCAGCGGTCGACGCCGAAACAGTCACCCCCGCAGAGGTCGAGGTCGACCCCACCCGCTGCCCCGACGCCGCTGCGGCGGCCGCAATGACCGAAGCCATCGAACAAGCTCGTCGCGACGGCAACTCCCTTGGCGGGGTCATTCGAGGCGTGGCCCGCCACGTTCCGGCCGGCCTCGGTGAGCCCGTGTTCGACAAGCTCGACGCCGACCTCGCTGGCTCGCTGATGTCGCTCCCTGCGGCCAAAGGCATCGAGATTGGAAGCGGGTTCGCTGGCACTCGGATGAGCGGTCTCGACCACAACGACCCGTTCGAATCCCGTGCCGACGGCACAATCACCACCACCACCAACAACTCCGGTGGGATCCAGGGTGGAATCAGCAACGGCGAGAACATCACTGTCCGGGTCGCGTTCAAGCCCACCGGCACAATCTCGAGTGAACAAAAAACTGTCACGCGCGACGGCGAGGCCACAACGCTGGCAGCCCGCGGGCGCCACGATCCGTGCGTGCTTCCCCGCGCCGTGCCAATGGTCGAAGCCCAGATGCTGCTGGTGCTCGCAGATCACTGGCTCCGTCAGCGAGCGGTCGACGTGCTTCCGCCGCTGCCCGAACTGCCGTAGCGCTGCCTCAGACGAACGGCGGCCTGTGCACCACTGCGGCAAGGTCTTTGCCCCGAACGTCGATCGTCACGAACGTACCCGGTTCCAACGGCCGGTCGAGGAATGCAAGCGCGATGCCCTGTTCGCGAACCGGTGAGAAGTTGCCACTGCTGATCGCGCCGATCTCGGAACCGTCGAGCATGACCGCCTGACCTTCGCGGGGTGGACGTCGCCCGTCCACGACGAGGCCATGTAGATGTTTCGGTACACCCGCCACCGCCTCGGCCTCGAGGGCGGCCCTCCCTTGAAACTCGCCCTTACCCATCCGGACGACCCAGTTGAGTCCAGCCTGCGCTGGGGTGATCCCCGGGCCGAGTTCATGGCCGTGGAGTGGAAGCCCGGCCTCGAGACGCAGCGTGTCACGGGCGCCGAGGCCAGCAGGTTCGACACCCGCCGCCACGACAGCGTCCCACACGACGTGCGCCGCCGCCGCAGGCACGGCGATCTCGACGCCATCCTCACCCGTGTAACCGGTACCGGCAACGAGCACCTCGACGTCTGCGATCGTGGCAAAGCCGACTCGGAACCGGCCAACAGCACTGACTGTTGGTGCGATGGCCTCGAGTCGAGCCCGAGCATCGGGACCCTGCACGGCGAGCACAGCGCGAGACGAGGTGACGTCAGCCATCTCGAGGTCGGCACCACTCAGCGCATCGGCGACGCGGTCGGTGTTGGATGCGTTGGGCATGACGTCGAACCGGTTGGGCTCGACCCACCACACGATTATGTCGTCGAGCACCGAACCGTCAGCGGGGTCGAGGAGATGGGTGTACTGCGCCCGTCCGGGTTCGATACGAGTGAGATCATTAGTGAACGCCGCCTGCAGCGCGCCAAACGCGCCGTCACCCACTACTCGAAGGGTGCCGAGGTGTGAGACATCGAACACAACCGCACCGCTACGGCACGCCATGTGTTCGGCGATCGTCCCGCCGCTGTAGTTGAGCGGCATGTCCCAGCCCCCGAATGGGACGAGCTTCGCGCCGAGGTCAAGGTGAGCGTCGTAGAGCGGGGACCGCCGCTCAGGCGGCATCGGCGAGGCCGAGTCCGTACTTGGAGCCGAGGGCCTCGATATCACGGCGGTACAGCAGCTTCACCCGCACCTCAGGGTGGACCTCAGCCATGCGACGAAGCTTGCGATTCTTCTTGGTCACAAGCGGTTGACGCATGGTGGTCAACTCGACATAGGTGCCGAAATCAGGCAGGTAGAAGTCGGGCGTGAACGCCTCAGTCACGTTGCCGTCGGAGTCAGTTTCGAGCACAAACGTGGTCGGCTCGTACTCGAAGCGAATGCCGTAGCCAGTCAGAAGTCCAGCGACCTGGGCTTCCGACTCGTGCGCGAAGTCTTCCATATGCAGGTTTTAGTTCTCACCGACCACTCGGTGGGTGATGACCTGATTGGCGAACTCGGGATAGAACGAGACAATGCGGGCATCAACCTGTTCCTTGACGCCGGAGAGCGGCAAGACGTTCAGGACACCTTGGCCGTTCTGCAGCAGGTCGATGAGTTCTTCACCGGTGTTGACAAGCACCGAGTTGGACCCGTCGATGACGAGGTTCGCGGATGCGACGTCCTCGCCAAGCTGGTTTCGCATGTAGGCAAACACCTTGCGCACCTGCTCGAGGCGTATGCCCGCATCGAGCAGGCTCTTGATGACCTTCAGCTCGAGGAGATCGCGGTAGCTGTATTGGCGCCGACTGCCGCTCCCCGTCGCCTCGGTCATCGACGGCTTTACGAGATCGGTACGCGCCCAGTAGTCAAGCTGGCGGTACGTGATATCGACGATCTCGGCTGTTCGCTTGCCGGAGAAACCCTGCTCGGTCATCTACAACTCCCTACCTAACCGACACCGACGAAATTACGCCGATGTGACGCCGTTGACAATAGGGAACCCATCGAGCGCGGTCAACGACCCTTCGCGCGAATATTCGCGCGAAGCGCGCGAACTAGTCGGCGAAGTCGTCGGGAGAGATCGTGTCGAGGAAGTCTTTGAACTCCTCGACGACCTCTTCGGGCTCATCGCCATCGGGCTCGGCACCCTCGGTGTAGCCGACCTGATCGACCACCTGGTCAGATGCGTAAATCGGCGTGCCAGTGCGGGCTGCGATCGCGAGGGCATCAGACGAACGACTCGACACCACCGTGCGTTCACCGTCGCGAACAAGGTGGAGTTCAGCGTAAAATGTCTTGTCACGCAGCTCACTCAGGACGACTCGGTCGAGGTCGACGGCGAGGGACTCGAGAAGGTCACGAATCAAGTCGTGCGTCATCGGACGTGGCGTCGCCACCCCGTCGAGAGCGAGAGCAATAGCCGTCGCCTCCGGTGCACCGATAAAAATCGGCACCGTGCGGCCCGCGCCCGAACGCTCGCGCAGCAGCACCATCGGCGCGTTAGCGGGCATCTCGACCCGGACTCCGAGAAGATCCATCTCCTGCATAGCCCCACCCTAGGCGCAGTAGAGGGCCTCCACGTACGCGTCTGGGTCGGCACTGAGCACGTTGAGGTCCGCCGCCGCGACACACTTCACGTTGCGGTAACGGCCCTCAAAGTCAAGTCCGTAACCGATCACGAACCGATCCTCGATCTGCAGACCGGTATGGCCGATATCGACAGGAACAACCCGGCGCGCAGGCCGATCGATCAGGGTGCACAGTGCGAGCGACTCCGGTGCACGGCGGGCGAACTCACCAAGCAGGAACGCCGACGTGAGACCGGTGTCCACGATGTCTTCGACGATCACCACCTGCCGACCTTCGAGGTTGGTCAATGCATCCATCACGAACCGAACCCGACCGGTTCCCGGGGTGTACGGACTGAGGGACACGAAGTCGACCGTGGCGCGAATGGTCATCGCCCGCACCAGGTCGGCGAGAAACGGCACACTGCCTCGCAACACGGCGACCATCACAACACCGTCGTCGTATGTTTCGGAGAGTTCGGCTGCAAGGCGGTCGACGACCGCTCGCACGTCCGCCTCGTTGAGCAGGATCTCGGGTTGCGCCATCTCAGCTCTCGATTTCGAGCCCGAGTGCCCGACGCACGAGTGAACGGCGGATGGCCTCTCCCTCCGCAACCAGAAGAGCGAGTTCGACGCGCGCGTTTGCTGCAGCCGATCCGCCCTTGGTGAGCCCCGCCCCTCGGAGTTGGTGGAGCATGCCGATCTCGCGATCGGCGGCGACCTTGTACATCCGGAGATGACGCAACTCCATGCCACTCTTCTGGAAGACGATTGCAGCCTTCGCCACCAGGATCGCCTCGTGATCGAAGCGCATGCCATCGACGGTCTGAGTTCCCTCGATGAGACCCATCTTCTCAAGCTCGGCCACCGTGCCGAGGTCAGCACCGGAAGCACCGGCAAGCTCTGCGGCGGTAAGGGCGATCGATCCGAAGCCGCCCGACGGAGCTGACGCAGGTGTTCGAGTGATGGCCGACGTGGAGATGGGCTGAGGCTCGCCGTCGGTGTCGGTCGCCGAACTGTCACTGGGATCTTCGATTGTGCCTATCTGCGGGCCACCGGCGTCGGGTTGGTCAAAAAGCTCGGGGTCCGGTTCGCGCTCAGCAAAGAGCGACGGTTCGGGCAGTGGCAAGCTGTCGAGCCGCTCACCGATATCGGCAACCGGGTCGAACCCTTCCTCGGCAACACGACGCTTGATCGCCTTGAGCGGAAGGAAATTGTCACGCTGTTGGGTGAGAATCCACCGGAGCCGATCGATGTCGCCCTGGGAGAATTTTCGGTAGCCCGACGGAGTCCGTTCGGGCTCGATCAGGCCTTGGCTCTCAAGATAACGAATCTTCGAAATGGTGACGTCGGGATGCTCTTCCTTCAAGAGAGAGAGCACTTCTCCGATCGCGTGATGCGAACCGTCAGCCATCAAGAACTCCTTCAGACCTCGCCGGTGCCGTGAACGAACACGAGCTTGAACTTGCCGACCTGCATCTCGTCACCGTCATCGAGTTCGGTTTCTTCGGTGCGCTCGCGGTTGACATAGGTGCCGTTGAGCGACCCGACATCGGTGACCCAGTATCGAGCGCCATCACGACGGACCTCGGCATGGCGGCGCGAGACGGTGATGTCGTCGAGGAAGATATCGCTCTTGGGGTGACGACCGAGGCTCGTGACGTCCTGATCGAGGGCGTAGCGAGCGCCCGTTTTGGAACCCTGAACCACGACGAAAAGTCCTTCATGCGGGCCGAAGGCAGACCGGTCGACCCCGGCGAGGTCGGCCGGGTCGACCACCACTGCCGGTGTCTCGGTCGTGACGTTGTCGAAACGCAGGTCGCTCCCGCACGACGAACAGAAACTGGTACCTGCGGCGTTGACATGACTACACGCGGGGCAAACGCGAGCAGACATCAGCTCTCCGTCAGTGCCCTGTAGGCCGACGCGTCAAGGAGGCCGTCGAGTTCGGAGGCATCGCCGATCGTGATGGTGCAGATCCAACCCTCACCGTATGGATCGCTGTTGAGTTTCTCGGGCTCATCCCCGAGTTCGTCATTGACCGAAGCGACCGCGCCGCTGATCGGCGCATAGAGCTCGGAAACCGACTTGGTTGATTCGACCTCGCCGAACGTGCCACCGGCCGTCACCGCCGCGCTCAGCTCAGGCAGGTCGACGTAGACGACATCACCCAAAGCATCTTGGGCATAGTCAGTGATGCCAACAGTGGCGATATCGCCGTCGACGCGGACCCATTCGTGATCCGAGGAGTAGCGCAATCCCTCAGGCGTGTTCATAGGCGCGAACCTAACGCATCGCGAACCGCTCAGCCGGTTACCTCCGTTCGGGTTAGCCGGGAACGAGTTGCTCGATGCGGCATCGGTACTCGATGGCCAGTTGGCCCGCATGATCGACGGCCGCGCTTGCGACGATGGCCCAAGCCAGCAGCCCTCCGGCACCGGCGAGGACGAGCGGCCACTCGTGGTCGTGGTAAACCCACACGCCGTCGACGAGTCCGGCCAGTCGCTCCGCCGACTCCTCGACGAAGGAGCGCATGAACCCCCCTCGTCTGCTTCCCTCGGGTGACGATCAGCTCCACCGAGAGTTGGGCGTTGAGCGTTACGTACATCACGCATTCGAGCGTGCAAACCGATTGACCACAGTCCCTGCTCATCCTGACAACGTCACCGGACTCAGGAGTCGCCCTCTTGACCATCGCAAGATGCGCTACGAGTTGATCATGGACTCCATCGCAATCGTCGCAATTACACACGTTTTGGTCTCCCTGCCGACCACTGCACCTTCGCCGGCAGTCCCTCGGAGCGTCGCCTCGACCGCGTCGATCACCACCACGCCGTGTTCGGAAATATCGCCAAACCGGTGGCGGGCGTGTTTGGCACGGAATGCGACGGTGGCGATGATCTCGTGACAACTCTCTTGCGTCAGTGGATCACTGATGTGGTCAATCCTTACCCGGCGAAACCGCCACATCCCCCACTTCAGCCTGTTCGGCATCAGCGGCCCGAGGCGACCTCACCCACCACCAACGGTGATCACCGCCTTACCCCGTTCACTGCACCCGTCAGCCCTGCTTGTCGAGTCGGCCTTCGCTCAACGCCTCGCGTGCGAGGGGCACATACTCGAACGCAGAGAGATAGCTATAGATCAGCGACGGCACAGCGAGCAGCCATCCGGCGATGTTGAACCAGTCGGCGGTGGAGTGCGTGCTGGCTCCTGCGAGCAGGAACGGGAACGCGAAGTACAGGCCAAACGTGGCGCATTTGCCCCACCAGGTGACGTCGATACGCCGGCCCCCCATGGCGCCCAGAACCACGGCACCGATTGCCACGAGCACTTCGCGGAACAAGGTGACGATGATCAGCCACCACGGCACTGCGCCGTCGTAGCCGATGGCCAGGATCGGGATGATCAACGACACCCGGTCGGTCAAGGGATCGATCAGCTTGCCGAACTCGCTGACGACGTCGAATTTGCGAGCCCACCAGCCGTCGACCCAATCAGTAGCCCCAACAAGGCCCCAGAGCCAGGCTGCAGCCCACCGATCGCCCTGGTCGAACAGCAGCCAGAGAAAGACGGGCACACATCCGAGGCGAGCGAGCGAGATGAGGTTCGGGACCGTGAGGATCTTGTCCTCAAAGATGCCCTTCTGCCGCTCGCGCTGGCTGTCACCGGATTCCGTGGTCACGCCGACCAGCCTACGATCCCCTTGTGCCCACCATCTTCACCCGCATCATCGACGGCGAGATCCCTGGTCGTTTTGTTCACTCCGACGACGCATGCGTTGCGTTCATGGACGTCCGGCCACTTGCGCCCGGCCACGTTCTCGTCGTGCCCCGAACCGAGGTCGACCATTGGACTGATCTCGACGCCGACACTGCCGCCCATCTGATGATGGTCGCTCAGCGAATCGGACGAGCACAGCGCGATCTGCTCTCCCCTGCCCGTGTTGGCCTGATGATCGCCGGCTTCGAAGTACCCCATGTCCACGTCCACGTCGTGCCGATGAACAGCATGGGTGACCTCGACTTCAGCCGGGCTGAACCCAACCCCGACCAAGCCGACGTCGAACGCATCCACGCGGTCTTGTCCGCCGCGCTGGCGGGTTGACTCATTCGTCGGTGACGGGGCCAGCGTCCTCGATCAAGGACGGCCCGTTGTTACCGACGTTGTTAACCTTGGTCGATACCGGGTGCAGGCGGATCAGTTCCGCGGGGGCTGGCACGAGGAAACCCTGAAGCGCGTTGAGGTCGTGGTTGTTGCGATCGAGCCACGCGTCCCAGGTGTCGGGCGGCAGCATGACAGGCATGCGGTCGTGCACCGGCGCGACCTTGTCGTTCGGCTCGCCGGTAATGATCGTGACGCTGTAGAGCTCGAGTGGTTCGCCGGCATCGTCGAGGCTGTTCTGGTCCTCCCAGACCTCCCACAGGCCGGCAAACGCGAACGGAGACCCGTCGATCGTCGTCAAGTACATCGGCTGCTTTCGCTTCTGGCCCTCGACCTTCTTCCACTCATAGAAGCCGTCCGCTGGGATGATGCAGCGCTTCTTCGCGAACGGCCGCTTGTAGGAGTTCTTTTCGTGGATGGTCTCGGCACGGGCATTGATCATCTTCGACCCGATTTTTGGATCCTTCGCCCAGAACGGCACCAACCCCCAGTGAAACGTGTCGAGTCGCCGAATTCCCTCTGCCTCGTACACGGTGTACACGCCCTGTGTCGGGGCGACGTTGTAGTTCGCAGCCTGCTTGTCGTCGCCTTCCTCAGGTGGTTCGACCATCAACTCGGCACCGAAGTACCGCGCGAGCTGATCGGGAGGTGTGGCGGAGACGTAGCGGCCGCACATGGGGACCCCTAGGGGAGATCACCGGTGAGCGTGCAGGTGCCAACCTTGCCACCACCGAGGTCGAACGTCAGCTCGTCGCCGGTTGCGCCGCCGAAACGGGGGATGCGAACGTCGCTATCGGGGTCGACCGCGATCGTCGTGCGCTGGGTAAGAACCTCGTATTCCTCGCCACCGTCGGCGATGAGCTGGACCCGCACTGCGTCGGCAAAACCGGAACCGCCCTCCGGTAAGTCGACCTGCCCCGCCGGGATATCGAGTGCCAACAACAGCGCCGTCGGTCCGGCACAACCGATCGCCGGCTCACGCCCGACAGGGTCGACACACGGCCCGTGGGTGACCGTGTCGAGCGGCCGCAGTCCGGAGGTGACAACGCTCGCCCGCAGACAGACCGTGTCCGCGAAATTGGTTGGCCCGACGATAACGATGTGACCTGCGCCCGCGTACTGGAACAGCGACGCCACGAGCGCGCCCGGAGGGTACGGGTAGGCAGCGAACGGCGCTGTCGTGACCCGATCGTTGACGGGACCCACTCCCGCCAGGACCGCAACGGTGTCGGTGATCCCCGCCGTTAGCGCCGGCTGCGCCGCGGGCGGGCCGCCCTCGAGAGCGGCCTCGGTCGCTGGTTGGTCAGTTGCTTCGAACTGGAGTGCACCTCGCTCCCGCTGCGCTTCGATACCGAACTCCTGGTAGGCCCACCAGCCACTAGCCATCAAGGCGCTGATGATGACGACGCCCACCACGCCGTTGACGAGCCGTTGGCGCCGCCCGAGCACGAGGTTCGTTTCGACCTGTCGCTCGTCGAGTCGTTCTTGCAGCGTGAGCGGGCCGAAGGCCTCGGACCGGGCGCCGCCCGCGATCAGATCGCGCCAGCGCTCCTGGTTGCCGGGGGGCATCGCGACCAGATGCGTCTCGAACAGTTCGGCGACGCCCTCGGAAAACAAGAGCAACAGGCCGTTGCTTCGCACATGCTCGACCGGGTCTGCGAGGTCGTGTTCGAGTTCGCGCTCACCGGCAAGTGCGTCGAAGAAGCCCCGAGCAGCTGCGTCGGCTTCCGCAGCCGTGTACGCCATACCCTTGGCCCCAACCGGTAATTGGACCGGGCCGTCTCCAGCACGCAGGAACCCCGTGGTCACGAGGAAGCTGTCCGGCTGGATCTCCTCCTCTGTGGGCGGAGGCAATTCCTCGGGCAGATCTGCAACGCCCTCGTCGGGCACAGTCGGGTCGGGCAGGTCGTCGCTCACGTCCTGCGGAGACTACGCCTCTGGTCGACGACGCTGGTGGCGCCTGCGCCGGGTTCTGCGAGACTCTCTGACGTGACCGACCTCGAACTCGTCTTGGCATCCGGCTCACCCCGCCGCCAAGAGCTTCTGTCTCGGCTCGACGTGTACCCGCTCGTGGAGCCCGCCGATATCGACGAGACACCAGCGCCGGGTGAGCAAGCCGACGCCTACGTAGAGCGTCTCGCCCGAGAAAAGGCTGCTGCCTCAGCGCGACCGGGCCGCGTTGTTCTTGCAGCAGACACGTCGGTCGTCCTCGATGGTGTCATCCTCGGCAAGCCGACCGACCCCGCTGACGCGGCAGCGATGCTCCGGTCCCTCGCAAACCGCCGACACGACGTGATGACCGGTGTCGCCGTAGCCGTCACGCAAGCCGATGGAACGACGATGGTCCATTCCGCAGTCGAAACGGCTGCTGTTGAGATCGGCGAGTTAAGCGATGAGCGCATCGGTTGGTACGCGGCGAGCGGCGAACCAGACGACAAGGCCGGTGCATACGGGCTTCAGGGCGCCGCAGGGATCTTTGCCGACCGAGTCAACGGCAGCGTCACAAACGTCATCGGTCTTCCCCTCCCCCTCGTCGACGAGCTCTTCGCCCGCCACGGGCTCGATCTACTGGCCTTTCGTAGCGCTCCACCGCTCGACCCGGTGCGTGCAATAGCCGAACTCGCGCTTGACCACGTCACCAACCCCCCGCGAAACGATGACCGGGTCGTCGACTGGGGATCGCCCGAAGATTTGCTGGCCGACCTGGCAGCAACCATCGGTACCGGATTCGCCACCGAGGAGCCGGCAGCGGCCGCCGGCGACCTCGTTAACGCGGCCGAGCGGGTGATCGCCCGGTCGGTCCACACCAACCACCCTCGCTTCGTCAACCAGAATTATGCAGGAGCCGACCCGCTTGCCGTTGTGGGCGACTGGTTGGGGGCCGCCCTCAACACCGCCCACACGACGTTCGAGATCGCTCCCGTCTTCATGCTCATGGAGCGGGCGTTGCTCGACAAGATGGCCCGACTCGTTGGATGGGACCCCGATCCGAAACAGCCAGCCGGACTCCTGTGCGCAGGCGGGTCGATCGCCGGTATGCACGGTCTGCAACTTGCGCGGGCGGCCCGTGACCCTGCGTCGATCAATCGTGGTCACGACGGGACACCATTGCGGCTGCTGGTGAGTACGTCTGCTCACTACTCCACCGCCAAGCTCGCTGCGGTCATGGGCTTCGGCCGCGACGCCGTCGAGGCGATCGCGACCACGCCGGATGGAGCGATGGACATGGACGCTCTCGATGCCGCACTCGGTGACGGTCCCGAGGTGTTGGCGATCGTCGCCACCGCCGGAACGACGGTGACGGGCGCCTTCGACCCACTCGATGAGATTGCGGCTCGGTGTTCCGAGCACGGCATCTGGATGCACGTCGACGGTGCATTCGGATGCGCTGCGTTGTTCTCGGAACGGCAACGGTGGCGCTGCCGGGGCATCGACAGGGCCGACTCTGTTGCGTGGAACCTCCACAAGATTGGCGGCGTCACGCAGCAGTGCTCGGTGCTCCTGACCAAGGACGCAAGCCGGCTGGATCCGACGTTCGCGTCGGGTGCTGATTACCTGTTCCAGGCCGACAAGCTCTTTGGCGAGTACGACACGGGCGACCAGAACATCCACTGCGGCCGTCGTAACGACGTTCTCAAGACATGGTTGATGTGGAAGGGTCGGGGCGACGCAGGGATGGCGCACCGAGTCGATCATGCGGTTGCGCTCGCTGATCATGTTCGGGCCCGGGTCACCGAGCGAGATGATCTCGCCCCCATCGTTGCGGGTGACTTCGTGACGTCGACGTGCCTGTGGGTGCCCCCGCAGATGCGCCCGCTCAACCTGGGTTCACTCAGCGCCGAGGAGCACGCAGCGCTCCACGCCATTGCGCCCGCAGCGAAGGCCCGGATGCAGGCAGAGGGATCAGCGCTGATCGGTTATCAGCCAGTCCACGGCATCAACTGCTTCCGATTGATCTTCATGAATCCCGAAGTGTCGTTCAACGACGCCGACCGCATGCTTGATCTGATCGCCGAGCACAGCGAGGCGGCTTGGCGCCTCGCCCAATGATCCTGTCTCTAGCCTGGATCGCGTGACTGATCTGGTCGACGCTCCGCTGCCGGCTCCCGAGCCGGAACCGCCCGCACGCCGCGGCGAGTTCAACGCGGTCCGGATTGGCCAGATGGAGGTGTGGCCACCGGTTGTTCTGGCGCCGATGGCCGGTGTCACGAACGCACCGTTCCGCACGCTGTGCCGCCGCTACGGCGCTGGCTTGTATGTGAACCAGATGATCACGGCGCGGGCGCTGGTCGAGGGACACCGCAAGAGTCTTGTGCTCGCAGCGTTCGCACCCGACGAGTCGCCCCGATCGATCCAGCTGTACGGCACCGATCCGTACTCGATCGGTGAAGCGGCTCGGCTGCTCGTCGACGGCTTGGTCGACGGTATTCCCGTCGACCATATCGATATGAATTTCGGCTGCCCGATGAAGAAAGTCACTCGTCATGGCGGTGGTGCAGCGCTGCCCTGGAAGCGGGAGCACTACCGCAAGATCGTCCGAGCCGCCGTGAAAAACGCCGGTGATGTGCCCGTCACGGTGAAGTTCCGGATTGGCATCGACGATGATGCGATCACATTCATTGATGCAGGCAAGATCGCCGAAGACGAAGGCGTCCAGGCCGTTGCGCTTCACGCCCGCACCGCCAATCAGCTGTATTCCGGGCAGGCCGACTGGCGGCGTATCACCGAACTCAAGGACGCGATCACGTCGATCCCGGTCTTTGGCAACGGCGACATCTGGGAGGCCGACGATGCCCTCCGCATGATGCGAACCACAGGTTGCGATGGCGTGACCGTCGGCCGTGGCTGCCTTGGCCGACCGTGGTTGTTCGGCGATCTCGCCGAAGTGTTCGAGGGGCGGCCCGTCCCTCCCCGTCCTGACCTCGGCCAGGTGCTCGACGGCATGGTCGAACACGCTGGGCTGCTCTGCGAGTGGATGGGCGAAGACCACGGCATCCGCGACTTTCGCAAACACACCGGCTGGTACCTCAAGGGCTTCCCCGCCGGAGGCGCGATGCGGGCCCGCCTCAACCGGGTCGGCTCACTGGCCGAGATGCGCGAGCTCATCGCCGTGCTCGACCGCGACATCCCGTTCCCCGAAGGCGGCATGCGCATGGTGCGGGGCCATTCGGGCTCGCCGAAGGATGTCCACTTGCCCGCGGGGTGGCTCGACACACGCGACGACGAGGTCGCCATACCCAAGGGCGCCGAGCAGCTCGTTAGCGGCGGCTGATCGGTCACGTCGCTGACGCTCGGTGGCCGGTCGCAGAGTCGCGCCATCCAGCCCCCGCACACCTGCACAACCGCATTCGCCATCCGCTGCCGACGTCCGTACTCGGCCAGGACTGCCACCTCCGTACCCTCACCGCTCACGCGAGGGCAAACCCAAGCGATGCGCAGATGTCAGGCGATCATCGTGCAGACAGGCCCTCCGAGCGTGGCCTGATGTCGTTTCACGACAGTGAGCGAGCGCTGATGATTCGGTTCAGTCGATGATCGCCGCGTCGTCATCTCTTTGTCGTTCGCTGGGGTGATGCGATGAACGTGATCCGATCGCCCGAACGGCGTGCTCGCTTCATCGCCGCTCGGCGCTCAGCCGATCGCGCATCGCCGGTGAGCAGGAAAACCGGCACGAGCGCCGATTCCCTAGAAGTCGATGCCCTTCTTGGCCGCGATGCCCGACTCGTACGCGTGCTTTCGGTTCTCGATGACGCTCACGGTGTCGGCGAGATCGATCATCCACTCGGGGGCGTCGCGCCCGGTCAGCACGAGCGACACCCGCTCGGGGCGATTGCGAAACGTCTGCTCAACCTCGTCGGCATCGATCCAGGCCCAGTTCAACGGATACGTGATTTCGTCGAAGATCACGAGACGGTGTTCATCGGCTTCGACGAGGGCCTTGCCCTGACGCCATGCTTCCTGCGCCTCGGCTTCATCCTTGGTCAGATCATCAGAGTCCCACGTGAAGCCGTCGCCGAGTGACCAGAAGTCGATCCCAATGCGCTCAGCCATGATCTGCTCGCCGGTCACCCAGTCGTCACTCTTCAGGAACTGCACGACCGCAACAGGCCAGTCGCGGGCTCGAGCACGCATCGCAACACCGAAGGCGGCGGACGACTTGCCCTTGCCATTACCGGTGTTGACGAGCACGAGGCTCTTCGCGACGCGAAGGCCGTCGGGTCTCGGGTCCTCTTCGAGCGGGACATCGGTCATGATCGGCTCCGATCGGTGGTGGCGGGGACAATCACCGGGCCATCGGGATCGTCGATGATGCGAACGTTGGCGCCGAAGTGTTTGGCGATCGTCTCGGTAGTGAGCACCTCGGTTGACGTACCAGACTCGACGATACGCCCATCGGCGATGACTGAGATCCGGTCGCCGTAGCGCGCCGCGAGCGTCAGGTCATGCAGCGTCGCAACGACGGTCAGCCCTCGCTCACGACGCAGGTCGTCGACGAGGTCGAGAACATCCTGCTGGTGGCCGAGGTCGAGCGCTGTCGTCGGCTCGTCGAGCAGCAAGATGTCGGTCTGCTGGGCCAGCGCACGGGCGAGGACCACCCGCTGCCGTTCCCCGCCCGACAGCGACCGGACCTCCCGTTCGGCGAAGCCAGCAAGGTCGAGACGGGTGAGCACGTCGACGGCGACGCCGAGGTCGGTGTCGCTGTCTCGCCCGAATACCCCACGGTGCGGGGTTCGTCCCAGCATCACGTAGTCGGCGACGAACATCCCAGGGGGTATGACCGGCGACTGCGGCACGTAGGCGAGGATTCGAGCCCGGTCCTGCGGCTTATCGACCACTGCGCCACCGAACTCAATGCGCCCGCCGTGGTCGATAGTCCCAAGCAGCGAACGCAGCAGCGTGGTCTTGCCGGCGCCGTTTGGACCGATGATGTTGAGCCACTCCCCCGCCGGTATGTCAAGGTCGATCCCGTGGAGAATGGACGTGCCGCCAAACTCGACCACAAGGTTGTGGGTGGAGATCGAAGGCATCACCACACCTCCCGACGGGTCGAGCGAAGCACGATCACAAAGAACGGTGCGCCGAGAAAAGCGGTGACGACACCGATGGGCAGTTCGGCCGGTTCGACGAGCGTCCGCGCCGCGAGGTCGGCGAGCACCATGAAGGCACCGCCGAACAGGATCGACAGCGGGATGAGAATCCGGTAGCTGGCGCCAAACGCAAGACGCACGACGTGAGGGACGATGATCCCAACAAAGCCGATCAGGCCGCTCACCGACACTGCTGCGGCCGCACCAAGCGATGCCGCAATGACGACATGGATCCGCACCCGACGGGGGTTGATCCCCAACGCCTGCGCCTCTTCGTCGCCGACCGCAAGAATGTCAAGGGCACGTCGGTAGCGCAGGAGGACCGCCACCGCCAGCACAAAGTACGGGAGCATCACGACCGGCTCGGACCAGCCCGAGGTTGCAATACGGCCGAGGATCCACGAGTACACCTCGCGGAATGCGTCGGAGTTGGCCTGCAGGACGTAGGTCTGACAGGCAGTGAGGAAGCTTGCAACCGCAACACCGGCCAAGACGAGCGATGCCGTAGAGCGACCACCGATGTGGCCGGCGCCGTAGGACATCACCACCGCAAGAAGTGCGCCGGCGAAGGCCGCAAGCGGAACCGGATCGCCAAAGCCGGCGCCGTCGCCGAGGTTCTGGGTGATAGCGACCGTGGCTCCGAGGCCAGCGCCGGCTGCGATGCCGAGCAGGTACGGGTCGGCAAGTGGGTTGCGAAATGCTCCTTGATACGCAGCGCCGCTCATCGAGAGGGTGGCGCCGACAAGAAGCCCGAGCACGACTCGAGGCAGCCGGATCTCTTGCACGATCGCCTCGTGGAGGCCGCTCAGCCCCGAGTCGACGCTGATCCCGGGCAGGGCGTCCAGCAAGGCGAAGAGCACGCTCTTGGGCGCAATGCCAACCGGCCCGATCGTCAGGCCGGCAACGACCGCGACGAGGACGGCACCAACCCCAGCGGCGAGTGCGCCGGGCTGGAGTCGGGCCGTCTCGATCGTCATCGGATCAGCCAGCCTCAACCGACTCGATCGCCGTGGCGATCGAGTCAACGAAATCGACGAGGCGCGGCCCCCAACGAGAGACGATGTCGTCGTCGAGTTCCACCACGGTGCCGTTCTCCACAGCGCTCAGCTGATCCCATCCTGGTCGTTCGGCAACTGTTGCTGCGCTTTGCGCACAGCACAGGGTGTCAGCCAGGAAAATAAGGTCGGGATTGGCGTCGACAAGATACTCGTCGCTGAGTTGCGGGTAGCCAAAGGCAACCCCGTCGGCATCGGCCGGGTCGGCAACGTTGGTGAGGCCGAACAGGCTGTACACCGCACCGATGAACGTTGTGCTGGTAACGCTGTACAGGGTGTTGTCGAGCTCGTGGTAGTAGGTCAGGCCCGACGCGTCGGGAGCATCCGCGATCAGCTCATCGACGGTGGTGCGCATCTCATCGACCACCTCGAGCGCCTCGGCCCCAAATCCGGTCGCGTCGCCAACCATCTGGATCTGGCTGTAAACATCGTCAAACACGGCCGGGGCGGTGATCAACACAACGGTCACACCCGCAGCCTCGAGGCTGCTCTGCACGTCTTCGTTGAAGTCCATGACAACCAGATCGGGTTCGTACGACAGGATCGCCTCGACGTTCGGGTCCCAACCCGAGAGATCGGTGACTGGCGTTCCCTCCGGGTAGTAGGAGAACGAGTCGACGGCCACCACCATGTCGCCTGCGCCAACGGCGTACAGCATCTCGGTACCTGTGGGATTGATCGAGACAATGCGGTTCGCCAGCACCGATTCGGCCGGCACCTCGTCCGCGGGCGCTTCGCTTTCACTCACGTCTGCGGTGGCGTCGTCGTCAACTGACTCGCCTTCAGCTGGCTCGCCCGATGGCGTACCGCCCGGATCGACGGCTGTCTCGGTGGTGCTGTCGTCGCCGCACGCAGCAGCGAACAACGCCAACGCGAGCAGTAGAGCGAACAACGGGGTCAGTTGGTTCATACGGGGTTCCTCCTTTGGCTCGAGTGCGGTTGGCACGAGCGCCCGGGAACCCCCGATCGCACGAGCCGTCCCTTTTCCTCGAGGGTCGGTTCGTCGTTCACCCCAGGCGACCGGACTCGTCCAGCCCACCGAAGTGGACAGGCATCACCGTTGCGGGACAGTTCCGGGATCTCACCGGATTCGCTGGAAGCGAACGGCGCAAGGCTAGCGGCCGATGGCGTCCAAGCGCTCGATCGCCTCGGCGACGATGCGGCCGACCAGTTCGGCGCACGTGGGCAGGTCCTCAACGACCCCCACACATTGCCCGGTGGGAAGGATCCCGATATCGATCTGCCCCTCAACCATCGTCGCCCGCGTGAGCATCGGTGCATTGGCCGCCATTGCAAGCTGCGACCACGAGAGGTCCTGGTGCTTCTTCATCGCCAGGCCCTCTTTCACCAGGGCACGCAGCGGGGTCTCGGTGAGCTTGCGGAACCGGAGTGCGTTGAGGGCCGCCTTCGGGAGTCGCATCAGGCTGGCCCGTTCGAGCGAGTCGACCATCTCGGTGCGGATCACCCGTTGCGGCGCACCGTCGATCGCCGTCGAGATGACAGTGCCGGTGACGGGTGTGTCGAGGTACGCCTGCTTGATTTCGTCGGGAACCTTCGAGTCGGTTGTGAGCAGGAACCGGGTTCCCATGGCAACCCCGTCAGCACCCCAGGCCAACGCAGCGGCGAGCCCACGGCCGTCATGGAAGCCGCCGGCGGCAATCACGGGAATATCGACCGCATCAAGGATCTGCGGCAACAGCAGCGATGTCGGGACGGTGCCGGTGTGGCCGCCGCCTTCGCCGCCCTGGCAGAGAACGGCGTCTACGCCCCACTCGGCCACCTTCTCAGCGTGCCGCTTGGCGCCGACTGTCGGCATGACGACCAGGCCACCCTCCTTGAGCTTGGCGACCATGTCAGGCCGCGGTGCCTGCGCGAACGACGCGACCTTGACCTCAGCGCGGATCAGATGGTCGACCCGCTGCTCGATGTCGACCGCATCGGTGCGGAGGTTGACGCCGAAGGGGAGGTCTGTGCGGCTCCGAACCTCGTCGATTGCTTCGACCATTTCCGGGAACGTCATCGTGGCCGCCGCAAGAATGCCGAGACCGCCGGCGTTGGCAGTTCCCGACACGAGGGATGGACCGGCAACCCAGCCCATGCCGGTCTGGACAATCGGGAATCGAACGCCGAACAGTTCGGTTGCACGTGTTTGGAGTCGGGGATCGACCATCTCCAAAGCCTAAGACCTAGTGTGGGCAGGATCCGAGTTGGTCCGGCGATCCGGGCCCGCGTGCCCATCGGGTTTCAGCAAAACCAGGGTGGTGCCAGGAATCTGTGCCGCCATGCTCAGCAAGTGGAAAGAGGGGGTTCACCAACAATGACGAAGCGTCTCACCGAGTTCAGTCACGGCGCTGGTTGAGGCTGCAAGCTCGCCCCTGGCGAACTGGCGCACGTTGTGCGTCGCCTCACTCCTCCTGATTCTCCAGATCTGCTCGTGGGGGCGACGAGTGGCGACGACGCCGCGGTCTACCGCATATCGCCCGAGCGCGCCCTCGTGGTCACGGCCGACTTCATCACGCCGGTGATCGACGACGCACGGGCATGGGGACGCGTGGCCGCAGCCAACGCCGTGTCCGATGTCTACGCCATGGGTGGCACGCCCATCCTCGGGCTCAATCTCGTGTGTTGGAACACCGAAGAGCTGTCCAACGAACTCCTCGGCGATGTCCTCCTCGGCGGTCAAGACATCGCTGACGAGTGCGGTTTCCTCGTCGCCGGCGGCCACACCGTCGACGATCCCGAACCCAAGTACGGCATGGCTGTGGTCGGCGAGGTTCACCCCGACCACATGCTCACCAACGCCGGTCTCCTTGCCGGGCAATCGCTGATTCTCACCAAGCCACTCGGCATCGGCATCATCACCACTGCACAAAAACGAAATGTGGTCGACGACGCCACCATCGCGGCGGCAATCGACTCGATGACTCGCACGAACGCAGCGGCCGCAGCCGCTGCAGTCGCCGCAGGGGCCACGGGCGCCACCGATGTCACAGGCTTCGGCCTGCTCGGGCACGCCGGCCGGATGGCTCAGGAATCGGGTGTGTCGCTGCGAATTGACATCAACTCGGTACCGGTTATCGACGGTGCCCGTGAACTCGCCGCCGACGGTGTCGTTCCCGGGGGGACAGGCCGCAACCTGGCCTGGATCCTCGATTCTGTCGAGATAGGCCACGGCGTGAACGAGCTCGACGTGACGATTCTCGGTGACGCACAAACGAGCGGGGGACTCGTGTTCGGCGTCGATCCCGCAGCGGCCGACGGCGTCGTCGCCGATCTCATCGCCACTGGTCACACCGCTGCGCATATCGGTGACGTCACCGCCGGCAACGGACAGATTCTTTTGGCCGGTAGCTGACGTCGCTTAGCGGCAGTCCGCGCAGGTGCCTTGGTAGACGATCTCAGCGGACGTGATCGCCATACCGTGGTGCTGGGCAGCCGGCAGCGTCGGCGCCTTGATGCCATGGGCGACGTCGAAGACCGACCCACACGATTCGCACACAAGGTGGTGGTGGACCGGCGCGATGTTCGGGTCGTAGCGCTTCGAGCGGCCGTCAAGCGAGAGCTCTCGGAGCTCCCCCATCTCGGTGAACTGCTGGAGCGTCGAATACACGGTGGCCCGACTGATCTCGGGGAGCAGCGCCTGTGCCTGGTCGAGCACTTCGTCAGCGGTGAGGTGCACGTTCTCGCCTTCGAGGACCTGCGCAACGGCGCGGCGCTGGGCCGTAAGGCGGTAGCCGCGGGCCTGCAAGCGCTCGAGGAGAGACGGAGACATACGGCTGCCAGGCTACCGATACCGATTTCGCAAGGCCAACACCCTCAGGTGGGTGGCCTAGTGTCCCACCATGCGCGTCGCAGTCACAGGGGCCACCGGCTTCATCGGAGGCCACGTCACGAGCCAGGCGATCGCGGCCGGCCACCGGGTGATCGCGCTGGTCCGTTCCCCCGACAAGTTGGCGGCGTCGATGGACTCGCTGGGCGTCGAGATGCCCGAGTACATCGTTGGGGACATGACCGATGAGGCCTCGATCACTGCGCTGCTCGAGGGTGCTGAGGCGGTCGTTCACACCGCCGCGATCGTCTCGCTCAACCCGCGCGATGCGCACCAGATGATCGATCAGACCGCGCTCGGCGCCCGACTGGTTCTCGGCGCGGCTGCCGAGACCGGAGTCGATCCGATCGTACATCTCTCCAGCACGAGCGCACTCTTCGAACCCGGCCGCGGACCGTTACGAACCGACGACTCACCCACGACTGTTTCCTTCTCCTATGCACAGGCAAAGGTGCAGGCCGAGACCATCGCTCGCGACCTCCAATCCGACGGACACCGAGTCGCCATCGTCTACCCCAGCGGCGTCATCGGCCCACCTGCGGGCGTTTCCTTCGGCGAGGCCGGCACCGGCATCACCGGTTTCATTGCGCCGGGCATCATGCCGACCCGTCACGCGGCGATGTCGTTCATCGACGTTCGAGACCTCGCCGCACTCGTCGTTTCGCTGCTCGAACCCGGCCAGGGTGCCCGCCGCTTCCTCGCGACCGGCACCAACTGCACCATGACAGAACTCGCCACGATTTGCTCCAGACTCACCGGTCGGACGTTTCGGGTGCCACCAGTTCCCGCAGCGATGCTGCGAGGGTCGGGAATCGTCATGGACCGTATCCGTAAAGCCATCCCCTTTTATTCCCCCCTCACCGAAGAGGGAATGACGACGATCACCCGGTGGGATGGCGCCGACGACACCGACCTCACCTCGCTGGGCATCACCCTCCGGCCGATCGACGAGACGATGACCGACACGATGCGCGCCCTGCGCGACAACGGTCACCTCAAGGACAAGCACATCGGGCTGCTCGCCTGACCGACTAGGAGAACCCATGGATCGAGACAAGCTCGACTCGCTGCACGACCTGACCGGCCGCGTCGCCATCGTCACCGGGGGAACCCGCGGGATCGGCAAGGCGATCGCCGAAGGCTTTGGTCTTGCTGGCGCGACGATCGCCGTCGCCAGCCGTAAGGCTGACGCGTGCAACACCATGGTCGCCCATCTCAACTCATTGGGGATCGAGGCGATCGGTGTGCCGACCCACATGGCCGACCTCAACGACATCGGCAACCTCGTCGACCGCACGGTCGAAGCATTCGGCGGCATCGACATCATCGTCAACGGCGCAGCCAACGCGCTGGCCTTGCCTCTCGGCCAGCTCACCGAGGAGGCTTGGGCAAAGTCCCTCGACACCAACGTCCGAGGCCCGGCGTTTCTCGTCGAGAAGGCACTTCCCCAGCTCGAAGCGTCCGATCATGCTGCGGTGCTCAACATCATCTCGGTGGCTGCGTTCGTCTTCAATCCCCATGGCGCCATGTACGCCGCTGGCAAGTCGGCCTTGCTGTCGATGACGCGATCGATGGGCTCAGCCTTTGCCGAGAAAGGCATCCGAGTCAACGCGCTCGCGCCCGGAACGGTCATGACCGACATGGTGCTGAACAACACGCCCGAGCGCATCGAGTCGATGGAACGGGCCAACTACATGAACCGGGGCGCCGACCCCGACGAGATGGTCGGCCCCGCGCTCCTTTTGTGCTCCGACGCCGGCAGCTTCATCACCGGCCAGGTGGTCACCGCTGATGGCGGCCTTGCCCCGCCGCGCTAGCCGAACAGCTCAGTCACCGAGCGAGTTCTTCGTCTCGGCGGTGATCGTGCGGATCAGCGGCTCGAAGTGCTCAAGCGGGTACGTTTCGGCTTCAGGGTCGAAGGCCTGCTGATCCCAGTCGTCAGTGAACGTCGCGCACAGCTGCCACCACGGCTCAGACGAGTCGTACTTGGTGTGGCGTAGGTCGGTGGGCGCGCCAAAGTGGCCGTAGTAGTGCATGCCCTGGAAGTCCTGATGGTTCTTGATCGCCAAGTAGACGTCGTCGCGGACGTAGGGCTGGATCATCTCCGCGGAGATGGCGCCGTGGTTCGGCACCGAGATCGCCTTGCCGACGTCATGCATCAGCGCGCCGAAGATCATCTCGTCGTCCGCACCGGCCTTCTCGGCCAGGGTTGCCGTCTGCAGGCAGTGGGTGAGCTGATCGGTGATGAAACCGTCACTGATCTCTGCGAGCGACTCGAGCAGCATGATCAGCCGATCGGCCACTCGCCCCTGGTTGGCGAAGGTTCGTTCGCCGATGTGGGCCCACTGCTCGGCAGTGGACTCGTCCATTCGGGTGAAGCTCTCGGGATTCGCGTCGGTAACAGCCATGCCGCGAGCGTAGTGGGAGCTCTAAGGTGCGGCCATGACGAACTGTGATGTGGTGATCGTCGGTGGCGGTATCGGTGGGATCTCGGCTGCGGCGCGGCTGGCCGCCGACGGCGGGTCAGTGATCCTCCTCGAGGCCGAGTCGACGCTGGCGTACCACACGACTGGCCGCTCAGCCGCTCAGTATCTCGAGAACTACGGCAACGACACGGTCCGACGCCTCACGCTGATGACGCGTCCCTTCCTCGAGCCGTTCCTCGGTCCCCGTCCTCTGTTGCAAATCGGCCGCGAGGCCCGGATCGATGACCTCCGAGCGCGAGTCGAACATGCCATCGAACTTGTGCCCTCGACCGAGTTCGTCGACGGCGAGACCGCCCGCCAACTCTTTCCACTCCTCGCTCCTGACATCGCTGGCGGTCTCTACGAGCCCGACTCGCAAGACATCGACGTCGCTGCGCTCCATCAGGAGTACGTGCGCTGGTTCCGGGCCGAGGGTGGAACGATCCTGGCATCGGCATCAGTTCGCTCGCTGACCCGATCCGAGGGTCGTTGGCGGGTCGAGGCCGGCGAGCACACGATCGATGCGGCGATCGTCGCCAACGCGGCGGGTGCCTGGGGTGACCAAGTCGCCACCCTCGCAGGAGCAGAACCGCTCGGCCTGTACCCGCTGCGGCGCACGATCGCGATCGCCTCGATCCCTGATGGGCACGACCCGAACGACGTAGCTCGCTGGCCGTTGACCTCGTTCGAGCCCGACGAGGGACCGATGGTCGGCTACTGCAAGCCGGAGCCGGGGGGCCTCATGGTTTCCCCAGCTGACGAGACCCCATCGGAGCCGTGCGACGCCAAGCCCGAAGAGATCGACGTTGCGCTCGGCCTGCACAACCTCAGCGAGTACACAACCCTTGACGTGCACCATGTTCGATCGACGTGGGCCGGCCTTCGCACGTTCACCGCCGACCGGACGCCGGTCAGCGGGTTCGACCCCGAGATCGACGGCTTCTATTGGCTGGTGGGCCAAGGCGGCTATGGAATCCACACATCCGACGCGCTCGCTCAGGTGGCGGCGGCCAACATCGGCCAGACCGATTGGCCATCACATCTGGTCGACATCGGCCTCTCCTCCGCCGACCTCGCCGCCGATCGCGCTTCTCTCTTCGGCCCACTGATCGACGGGCACTGAACGGCACTCAACCGGGACCGGGCACGCCTCTGCCTGGTAGGTCTGCAATCGGTACCGCAGCGTCCAGAGCAACAGTCCGATGGCGGCCAACCCAACCAGCGGCTGGACCGGCGCCCACCATGCCAGCGCGCCCGATGTTCCCACCACAGCAACGACGAGCTGGTTGCACACCGGGCAACCGACGGCAAGAAACGAAACGAACCCGCCCCAGACGGTGCGGCTCCCCTGCGTCTCCGATGCCGCGGACTGCTGCACCCGGATCGCGAAGATCAGGCCGGTCAGTCCTGAGGTGATGGCCAGAATCACGTAGTTGATCGCCTGCACCTCTACCGGCCGACCGAACAGCGGTGTATCAATCACATCCGACGGCACAGCAATGAGCAGTGCCGCGATCAGCGCATACGGGACCGCCCGCAACCACGTCGTCGTCGGCAGGGCGCTGAGGGCTTCGATCATCCATCCGGTCCGGTAGTCACAGCGGTGCAGCGTAGGCGACGACGTTGTCGTTGTAGCTGCTCAGTGCTCGTGTGAAATCGCCTCCGCAGGTGATGAGCACGACGGTCGGATCGCCGTCTTTGGAGAAGACTCGGTCGAACGGGAGGTCTTTCTTGCCGTACTGAGCCGTCTCCGTGATCTCGAAGCTCCGCTCGGAACCGTCGTCGAAGTGAACGGTGAACACAGCGCCGACGTCGAGGTCGTCAAGATTGCGAAAGACCCCGTCGCGTCCATTCCACCCGATGTGCGCCGCAAGGACCGACGAGCCGGCGTGGCCCAGAGCCGGGCTCCAGCGGTACCAACCGATCTCAGAACCTCCGGGGATCTCCATTTCCCCGTTCGCCTCAACGCCGACAGCACGCACGGGCGACTTGTCGAGACGGATCGCAGGAATACTCAACCCGATTGGAGCCGGTCCGGCCTCGCGGCGCGGTGCGTCGAGATCCAGACGCATGTCGCCGACCGGCTCTACCAGGTCAGCGAGAGGAGAACGCTCAAGCATCCGGTCCCCGTCGGGGGGAACGGGGACCGGCGGGCTCGAGGTGGTGGCGGGAACCGTCGTCGAACGAGTCGGTACGACGACGGCTCCCGCCGCAGGCTCATCCGGCGCAGGGACATTGCCTCCGCACGCAGCTCCCAGAAGCACTAGGGCGCACGAAGCGGCAACACACCGACCAAGCCTCATCTGGGAGGATCAGGCCTCGACAGCGGCGCCGCGGCGGGTGCCGATGAACGCCAGGCCGAGGATGGCCGTAGCAAGAACGATGCCGTAAGCGACGTTGGCATCCATGCCATTGTCGACCGGGCTGTTACCGGTGTTGACCGCCGATGGGGACTCGCCGAGACCGGAGATGCTCTGGGTCAAGACCCCGAGATTGCCTGCCTCGAGCGAGCCGATGGCGAAAACGATGAGCAAGGCGCCCTCAGTGATCGGCAGATCGGCTGGGCCGATCACGACAGGCTCGGTGACACCGGCGGGAACGACCTCGGCAGAAATGGTGCCGGCGGCAAGGTCGGCGGAGCCGCCCTCGCCGTTCGAAACGTTCTGGAATGCCGGAGAGCCGTTGGCCCACACGTCGACGGCTGGCGCAGCAGCAGTGTGGCGCACGGTCAGGCGGCCCTCGCCGGCTGCAATTGCGCTGACGTCATTCTCGAAGACCGAAACGGTTGGAGCGCGGTCTGCGTCGAGGTGGGCAATCACCGTGTAGTTGCCCGACGCAGGGACGGCGAAGTCACCGAGGTCGAGCGCAACCGTTTCCGTGCCGGCCAGGTTGACCGTGAGAGCGGGAAGGGTTTGACCGGAGAACGCTGAGAGGTCCTCCATCTCGCCGAAGTTGAAATCTGCAATAACGACACCGCCATCGACGACGATGTCAACACCGGTGTCGGGAATGCCGTGCGCAAGCATGATCGATGCATCTCGGGCGCTGGCCGGGGTGGCGAGCATCAGCGAGAACAGCGCCACAATCAGCGCAGGTGCCTTCTTCATGACAAACTCCTGTGTCGGTGGCGAGTGCACCCCGGGTGGCGTGCTGCTCAAGCAGACGGACGGACCCGCTGACCCGGATGCAGCAGGCTCGAGATTCGCTCAATTCCGGCTTCCCCAACGGCCGTGGTAGGCCTGATGACATGGAGATCTATCGCACGACGGGCGCCCTCGGTGCCGAGATCACCGGCGTCGATCTCGCCGAAGACCTAAGCGACACGACGGTTGCTGAGATCCGAGCAGCCTTCAACGAACACCATGTGCTTTTTTTTCGGGGTCAGCACTTGACGCCAGTGCAGCAAATTGCCTTCGGACGACGCTTCGGCGAACTCGACACCCATCCATTCGTGGAGGGCAACGAGATGTACCCGGAGATCCTCGACGTCGTCACTGACCCCGAGGACGTCGCCAACTTTGGCGGGGGTTGGCACACCGATGTCACGTTCCTCCCCGAGCCCGACCTCGGCTCGATTCTCTATGCGGTCGAGGTGCCAGACCAGGGTGGCGACACGCTCTTCGCAAACCAGCACGCGGCCTACGACGCGATGAGTGACGGGCTCAAAGCGTTGCTCAACGGGCTAGAGGCGGTGCACTCCGCCGGGCCGCAGTATCAAGAGGGGGGCTACTCGACCCGCTCGAAGCTGATGAAGACGAAGAACCCCGATTTGGCCGCCGAGACCGTCCGCCATCCGGTGACCCGCACCCACCCGGAGAACGGTCGCAAGGCGCTGTATGTCAACCGGGCGTTTACGACCGGCATCATCGGCATGTACCCGCACGAGTCCGCGGCACTTCTCCGGATGCTCCACGACCAGACCACCCGGGAGGCCTTCACCTGCCGCTTCCGCTGGGAGCCGGGCTCGGTCGCCATGTGGGACAACCGATCCGTGCAGCACTACGCAATGTTCGACTACGCCGGGCAAACGCGACACATGCGTCGAGTGACCATCAAGGGCGACAAACCCGTCTGAGCGCAGTCGTCACATGAGGTGGCGGGCGATGTCGGCCACCACTGCCCCTTTTTCGTCGATGGGCGGGAGGATCACGAGCTGATCGAGACCGGCGTCGTCGAGTTCAACGATCCGATCGCGCAACTGATCTGGTGTCCCGACAAGGCACGACGCCTCGATCAGGGCCGGTGTCACAAAGCGCTCTTCTTCGGGAATCACCCAACAGTTGTGGCCAAGATGGGTGCGTAGATGGCGGCGCTCCTGCGGCACTTCTTCGAGCACAGCGACGTAGTCGTCCCAGATATCGGCGAGGTACTTGGGCACGGGACGGCCGAGCTGCGTCACCTGTTCGTAGGTGTAGTGGAGTCCGGCGATCGCAAACGCGCCAGTCTGCTGGCGGACCCGCTCACTTTCGAGCGTCTCGCCGGGCCGGAGCACACACGTCGTCGTCAAGGTGGCGACCGGAAACCCGCTGCGGTCGATCTCGCGTCCGGCGTCAGCGGCCGCCGCGTTGAGTCCCGCCCTCACCCGATCGATCGCAGCCGGGTGTGGAGGCGCTGACGTGATCAGACCATCACCGTGTTTGGCCGCCAGGCCCATAGCCCGGGGACCGAACGCCGAGACGTGGATTGGGATCGGTGGATTGAACCGAACGAACCCGTCATCGGGCATCACGTGGCGGGCCGGCGCAACCCTGCCGCGAAACGCAATGTCAGTCTCCTCGCCTGCCATCAGCGCTCGAAGGGTGCCGAGATAGTGGTCGAACTCGACAATCGGCATCGGTTTGTGGCCCATGATCCGCATCGCCGTGTTGCCCGTGCCGATCCCACAGAACACCCGGCCCGGTGCGAGCTCGTTGATCGTCGCGTGGGCAGCAGCGGTGACCGGTGCCGGCCGGGTCGGCGCAACGGCCACACCGGTGCCGATCTTCATTGAGGTCGTCCGCTCAGCTGCGAGTGCGAGCATGGCGTAGACGTCCGACCAGATCATCTGACTGTCGGCCATCCAGCAGTGGGTGAACCCGAGCCGTTCAGCTTCGACAACATGGCCAAGATCGCCGGGACGGGACGCAAGACAGATGCCGAACTCCATTGAGGAAGCTTTCCACACCCGACCAGTCACCATCACTGGTGGCAGACGCGGTGTTGTCCCTGATCAGTCACGGCGGCGCAGGACCACGCCCTCGCTACGCGCGGTCAGGTCGGGTCAGCCGCTGAGCGCAGCGACCACCGACTCTCCATCCTTGCGGTCGATCTTTGCCACGCCGAAGCCTGCCTCGGCCCCAGAGCCCAGGGTGAGCACGATCTCTCCCATCGTCTGCCCGAACAGTTTGGTAGAACCGAAGGTCGCAGTCACCACCTGATCGCGGCCCATCGAGGCAAGGATCTGCTTAGGCTTGCCGAGCCCCGAGCGCTTCAACAGCACGATTCGCTGATCGGTCACGGCGAAAAGGACCTGCATCGCACGGCCAACGTCGAGCCCGGCATTGTCTCGCTCGGTCCGTCCTGCATCGCCTTGGACCTCGCCGCTCTTCGCGCCGATCACTGCGCCTACGCCAGCGAGCGCCGCACCTCCGGCGGCTAGGCCGCCGGCGCCACCGGCGCCACGTAGGATCGCCTCCTCCGCCGCCCCTCGGGGGGTGACCTTGGCAACCGCTATCACCGTCTCCCCGGCGGCAAGGAGCGCAGCGGCCTGTGAGCGGAACTTGTCGAGCTTCATAGGGCGACATTAGCCAGTCGGTGGGTCAGCGTGCCGCGAGGCTGATCCATTCGTGAGCCGACGGGTAAGACGTTGACGACAGCCCAAAACGGCGAGAACCCCTGCCGGAGCAGGGATTCTCAGGGGTCGGGCTGAGAGGATTTGAACCTCCGACCTTCGGTCCCCCAGACCGACGCGCTAACCAAGCTGCGCCACAGCCCGTGAGGGGCAGAGGCTACCGGACGGGCTCGGTGGCTCACACCCCGCTTTCGACTGGGCGTGACGGATGACCCCGCCTGCCCGGCGCACGACCCATTCAACGCGGCTACGGTCCCCGCCGTGAGCGGCTCTTCCTCCCCCAACGGGCCGTCCGCCGAACGCCCCCGACTCATTACCAGCGCGGCTCTCGCCGCTGCAGGTCGGCCCCGGGTGACGGTGATCGTCTGGCTTCTTCTCCTCGCAACCGGCATCTACGCCTACGCGGGCGGACTCGCCCGTGAGGGCTTTCCTCCGGTCAACGTCCCCATCGCGGTGGTCAACGCCACCTACTTTGTCGACGACGAGACCGTTGTTGACCAGGCACTCGCCGTTCCCATCTACGAGGCCTACAAGGACGTTGACGGGGTCGAGTCGGTTTCAACGTTCAGCCGGTCCGACGGCTTCGCCGCGGTATTTGAGTTCGACACGTCGTTTTCGTCCGCGGACGGCGTTGCGGCCCTTACGGCCGCCGCTCCCCCATCTCTGCCCAACGGCGTCGAACTCTCCATCGAAGCGGTCGAGGCGACGAAGTTCCTCGAGACCTACGACCTCATCGTCACGATCATCGGCCCAGCTGATGCCCCACCCGAGGCGCTGGAAGCGCAAGCTGCGATCGCAGCGGCCGCACTCGTACCGCTCGAAACTGTCGAGGCGATCGAGGTCGTCAAGTTGCTGACCGAGGCCATCGATCCAGCGACAGGTGAAGCGGCAATTCGCCGCACGGAATACACCCGTTACGCCGAGCAGGGCGACACTGCCGGTACCGAATCGGTGCTGGTCGGGGTAATCCGCAATGCGAATGCCGATGCCGACGTCCTCGATTTTTCTGACGAGATCCAGGCTCGTGTCGATGCCGACCTCAACCTCGATCCCGAATACCGCGCCGTAATCGGCGCCGACTTTGCGAACGACGTGCGCGCCCAGCTCAGCAACCTCACGAGCAATCTGCTCGTGGGCCTCATCGCCGTTGCGATCGTCAGCTATCTGCTGATCGGCTGGCGCACTGCCCTCGTTACTGCGGTGTTCATGGCGACAGTGATGCTCGTCACGATGATCGGCCTGTGGGCAATCGGCTACTCGCTGAACACCATCACCTTTTTTGCCCTCGTCCTCACCCTCGGATTACTCGTTGACGACGCGATCGTCATCAGCGAGTCGATAGACGCCAGCCGCGACGGCGATGACGATGCCTCCGGTGCCACCAGCCTTGGAATCGTTCGCCGAGCACTCGATCGGGTCGGGGCAGCCTCCTTCGCTGGCACGCTCTCGACGCTGACCGTCTTTGCTCCGATGGCGTTCGTTACCGGCATTCTCGGCGAGTTCATCCGTCCGGTGCCGATCACCGTGATCGCCACCCTTGCGCTGTCGTTCGTCCTGTCGATCACGATCATTCCGGCCCTCGGACGAGTATTTATCCTCGGCGGCAACGCGCAGGGACCGCTTGTCGGCCCGCAACGCTTCGCAAGCCGCTCGCTGGGCCGTCTCGCCCGATATCCATCGGGCAATGGCTGGAAGGGCTGGGCGACCGGCACCAGCGTCTTTCTGGGAGCGATCCTGCTGATCTTCCTCGGGATGGGAGCTGCGGGCCGCGTCGGCTTCAACATTTTCCCGCCCGCCAAAGACTCCAATCAGCTGCAGATCAGCGTCGACTTCGACCCCGGGACCACCATCGAGGCAGCCAGGGAAATCCAAGCTGGCATCGACGAGATCGTGGTCGGGGTCCTCGGTGACGACCTTGATCGCTACCAGGTGATCAACGGCAATCGACGGGGCGCGTTCGCTTTTGTGGAACTCACACCGTTTAACGAGCGGTCGACCACTTCTCCCACCTACGCCGAACGGATCGAAGAGGCGACCGCCGATATCGACGGCGTTCGCGTCGGTTCTAACCCGGTAAGCAACGGACCACCCACGCTCGACTTTCCGTTCCAAGCCCAGATCGTGTTCGAGCCCGGCCAGGAGGCAGCGGCACGTGACCTCGCAAACGAGATCGCCGCAACCCTGCCGGGCATGGCACTCGACAAAACGACGGGCGATCCCACCACGGTTGGCACCACCTTCATCGCCTCCGCTGAGCAGGTGTGGCGCTTCGACGGCGAGGCGGCGATCGAAGTGCGTTCACAGTTCGACACCGATGACACCACTGGCAACCTGACCGCCGCTGAAGAGCTTCTGAAACAGCTCTACCCCTCCGACGCTCTGGAGGCCCGGGGTCTCAACGCCGAAGCGCTCGAGTTCGACTTCGGCCTCGAGTCCGACAACCAGGACGACTTCGCAGCCCTCGGCGTTGCCCTCGTGGTGGCGGTCATCTTGACGATCGCGTTCCTCACACTTCAGTTCCGCTCGTTGATTCAGCCGCTGCTGGTGTTCCTTGCCGTGCCGTTCAGCTTCTTCGGCGTGTTCACGCTGCTCGAACTGAGCGACAACCAGCTGAGCTTCTTCGTGATGGTCGGCTTCATCGCGCTTATCGGTGTGGCCGTGAACAACACCATCCTGCTGGTCGACGCCGCCAATCAGGAGCGCCGAGCCGGGGCGACCCCGGCCGAAGCAATCGGCACCGCGGTTGAGCGCCGCTTCCGACCCCTCCTCGTCACCACGGCGACCACCGTGGCCGGCCTGTTGCCATTGGCGCTCGCCGATCCGTTCTGGGAGTCGCTCTGCTTCGTGCTGATCGGCGGTCTGGTCAGTTCGACGTTCCTGGTGCTTACGGCATTCCCCGCGATGTACCTCGGTGTTGCCGGCGTTCGGTCCCGGGTTCGACGGCTGTTCGGCCGTCAGGATGCCTTCGCGACGGACTGAGCCTGCCACCGTCTTAGAACAGCAGGAGTACGCCCTCGAACGCCCGCCACAACAGGTACGCGCCGGCCGCAGCTACACCGACCCAGAAATGCCAGGGCGCCGGTGGGGGGTCCTGCGGTTCGTGGTCAATCCCCGGCGTGCCGACAAGCGAGTCACCACAGTCGGGACAGATCCCATCGGCACCGACGGAGGTCGGCGTCCAGTTCTTCTCGCACGGCTCGCACCAAGGCACGGTGTGAGGCTACGGCCGCGGGGCCAGTTCGACGGCCCCGGAGCAAGGCCTAGTCTCGGCGGACGACCATGATGGCTGTGTCGTCATCGATGACGCCGCCGGCATGGTCCTTGGCTGCATCGAGAAGGGCTTTACAGAGGACGTCGGGCGGAGCATTGAGCTCCCGCTCCGCAGTCCTAATGATTCGGTCCTCACCGAACAGTGAACCGCCGGCTCGGGCCTCGGCCAGACCGTCGGTGTACATGACGACAAGGTCGCCCGACTCCATCGGGATCTCCCGAGAAAAGTATTCCGCCTTCGGGTCAAGCATCAGCAGGGGACCAGTGGACCGCAATGGCAACATGCCGTCTTCTTGGAACAAGAAGAACGCGGGATGGCCAGCAGAGGCGTAGCGCAGCGTGCCGGCCTCGGTGTCGAACACAACGACTGCGCACGAGATGAACTCCTCGTGCCTATCGCCGGCAGCGAGCTGCTCGTTGAGTTCCTCGAACGCCTGCGCCGGATCGCGGAACTGGCGGAGAAAAACCCGCAGCAGATACTTCGCTTGAAAGGCGGTGATGGACGACTCGATGCCGTGCCCGGCCACATCGCCGATAACGGCGGCGACCCGCGTGGCGCCGACTCGGTGGACATCGAAGAAATCTCCGGCCATCAAGCCAGAACCAGCCTGGTAGACGCGGCCAATCTCGAAGCCGGCGAAGTCGGGCACCTCTTCGGGCGCGAGACGGGCGGCCCAGGCCTTGGGCGCCAACTGTTCTTGCTCAAGCGCTTCACCGGCGCGTCGTTCGATGTCCCAGCGGTTGCGGGCCATGCGGGACTCGCGCACCGACAGACGAGCCCACCACAGCGACGCAAGGGCCGGGATCGCCATGACGCTAAGCACGACAGCGACATTGTCGTTGTCGAGGAATGCCATCGCAGCGGCTGCAGGGGCAAGCAGGGCGTAGACGATCGCCGAGTGTCCCTCCTTACGGAATGCAGAGAAGGCGAGCGAGTGTGCTTCGACGTCGCGGTTGATGTCGGCGTCGATCAGTCGAACGACGCGATACCGCAGTCGGGCCGAACGCACGTAGACGAGTGCCGCTGCGAGGCAGACGACAGCAAGGCTGGCGAGAATATACTGAGCGGTGATCACAGAGGGCCTCCTTCCGAGGAAGGTGTAACAATGTTAGCCGGTCGACGTCAGTCGTTACGGCGACGGACCCGAAGCTTGATCGGCGTCGAGCCCAGATTGAAGTCCTCCCGGAGCTTGCGTTCGAGGTACCTGATGTACGTCGGTGGCAACTCCCGGTTCGAGAACAGCGTGAATGTAGGCGGATCCGTTGCGCCTTGCGTGGCGTACAGGACGCGAGCACCGTGCGGCGCGGGTTGGGCCGACTGGGCAGCGCGAATCGACTTGTTCACATCGCGGGTCGGGATACGGGTGCGGTAGTCGCCGACTGCCTGCTGCAGCTGCGGCCACAGCCGGTTGACTCCCTTGCCCGACAGCGCCGACATCCGCAGCACAGGAGGACTGCCGAGGAAGCTGAGCTTACGTTCGACATCACTCCCGATCTTTTCGCGCTGCTCGGTGTTGAGAAGTTCCCACTTGTTCAGGATGATCACGATCGGGCAGCCCGCACCGTCGACGCGCTCTGCCAACCGCTGATCCTGATGGGTCACCCCGATGGTCGCATCGATCACCAGCAGGGCGACGTCGGATTTATCGACTGCCTTGAGGGCTCTCAACAAGCTGTAGTACTCGGTGTCCTCGTCGATCCTCGCCTTGCGCCGCATCCCTGCAGTGTCAACGAACCGGATCGGTCCGGTCTCGGTTTCTACGATCGTGTCGATTGCGTCGCGGGTAGTGCCCGGACGATCGTGTACAACGGCCCGCTCCTCGCCGATCAGTCGGTTGAAAAGGGTCGACTTACCAACGTTGGGGCGCCCGACCAATGACACCGAGTAGAGCTCGGGGTCATTGAGTAGCGGGTTTTGGGGCTCTTGGTCGCTGCCATCAGGCAAAAGCGTGACCACATCGTCAAGGAGATCGCCGGTCCCCTTGCCGTGCAGCGCGCTCACCGGGAACGGGTCGCCGAGACCGAGGCTCATGAACTCCCAGATGGCAGCCTCGTGGCCAGCGTCATCGACCTTGTTGGCAACCACGACCACGGGCTTCTCGTTGCGACGAAGAAGCAACGCGATTCGTTCGTCCTCGGGCGTGACGCCGACCGCGGCATCGACGACGAGGATCACGACCTCGGCACCCTGCATCGCCTGTTCGGACTGGGCGCTGACCTTGTCGTCGAGCATGTCGCCGTCGGCCATCCAGCCGCCCGTATCAATCAGAGTGAAGTGGTAGCCCTGCCATTCACCATCGACGGCCTTTCGGTCGCGAGTGACGCCAGGGCGCTCTTCCACGATTGCTTCGCGACGTCCAATGATGCGGTTCACCAGCGTGGACTTTCCCACGTTGGGGCGACCCACGATGGCGACGACAGGCAGGCTCATAATCGTTCCAATGCGGTGCGGAGGGCGGTGCCGTCGGTCGAGATCACATCGACAGGGCGAGGGAGATCGGCCACGCTCATGCCATCGAGGAAAACCCCGCGACTCAAGCAGACATCCGGAAGAAGATACCGGTGCCCCTCGGGTTCTCCCTCCAAGACGCGGGCTACGTCCTCACCGACCATGAGGCCGGTCACGCCAATGTTGCCACCGAAGTACTCGTTGGGCACCGGGATGACGCGAACGTCGGGCCGACCGACCGAAGCCACCAAAGGCTCGATGACCGGCGCGCCGAGCGCGCCGGTCAGGACGCCGGTCGGAGCATCGCGACGCGCAGACAGAGAAACTGGTGTCGGTTCGGCAGCACCTATGGACACCGCAGCAGCCGGTGAACCCTCCCGCGGTGCGCGGTAGCCGTCGGCTGGGGCGCCGTCGACCCACGCGAAAAAGCCCGCCCTCGGTCCCGTCGCCTCGGTGATGGTTGGGTCGTTGAATTCGAGTTCGAGGGTGCGGGCCATACCGATGCCGTCCTCGTGCATCGAGAACCCCTCGTAAGTGTCGGCTGCAGGGAACGGTCGTTCGGCCATCAGGTAGTACTCGTCAGCCGCGAAGACCATGTTCCGGCCGAGCGCTCCTAGAAAGTGGTCCTGCCACTCGGCGACGATGTCGACAACCCGCTGTGCCTCGGCGAGCGTGTGCTCGCGCATACGTGGCTGGGTAGAGAACTTCGAGATGCCCAGCGGCACGACACAGATCGATGCCAGTTCGGGGAATCGTTCGAGGACGCCAGCGAGCGTGTCGTCGAGCACCTCACCGTCGTTGACCCCAGGACACACGACGATCTGTCCGTGGACCTCGACACCATGATCGAGAAGCGCTCGCAGCCACCGGAGCGAGACGGCGCCCCGCCGGTTCTGCAAGATGTCGGCTCGGATGTCGGGGTCGGTGGCATGGATTGAAACATTGAGCGGTGAGAGCCGTTCGGTGATGACCCGCTCGAGATCAAGTTCGGTGAATCGAGTGAGCGTCGTGAAGTTCCCGTACAGAAAGGAGAGGCGGTAGTCGTCGTCCTTCAAGTAGAGCGAGCGGCGCATGCCCTTCGGCAGTTGATGGATGAAGCAGAACTCGCAGTGGTTGTCGCAGGTCTGGACCTTGTCGAAGATGGCGGCGTGGACCTCGGCCCCCATCGGCTCCCCAAGTTGCTTCTGGACCACAACATCGAAGCGTTGCTCGTCGCGGGTGACCGCCAATCGCACGTCGGCATCGTCGGTGAGGATCTGCCAGCGGATGACATCGCGCGGCACCTCACCATTGACGGTGA
>JAQWLJ010000006.1 GCA_029247365.1 Acidimicrobiales bacterium
AATTCGCGCGACAAGCTCCGGGCAATCCAGATCCTCAGCCGCCACGACGTCGCCATCCCCGCCACAACGTTCGTCCGAGACCGCGAAGACGTCCTCCCAGCCATTGAACGGGTCGGAGGTGCACCGGTCGTCATCAAGCTGCTCGAGGGCACCCAGGGCATCGGCGTCATTCTCGCCCCTGACACCAAGGTTGCCGAGGCGGTCATCGAGACCCTCCAAAGTGCACGGCAGAACGTGCTGATCCAACGATTTGTCGCAGAGTCGAGGGGCCGCGACGTTCGGGCGCTGGTCATTGGCGACCGCGTCGTCGCCGCGATGCGGCGCGTCGCAAAAGGCGACGAATTCCGTTCCAACGTGCACCGAGGCGGCACCGTTGAGGCAGTCGATCTCGATCCCGAGTTCCAACGCGTGGCGGTGCAGGCAGCGCAGATCATGGGACTGCGGGTCGCCGGGGTCGACATGCTCGAGGGTGCCGAGGGACCGGTGGTGATGGAGGTCAACTCGTCACCCGGGTTCGAGGGAATCGAACGGGCGACGGAGCTCGATATCGCCGGCGCAATTGTTGATTATGTCACGACCCAGGTGGCCTTTCCCGAACTGGATGTCCGCCAACGCCTGACGGTGAGCGCTGGCTACGGCGTGGTCGAACTGGCCGTCAATGAGGGCGCCGCGATCGTCGCAGCGGGCACCAATATCGGCGAACTTCGCCAACAAGACATCTCGGTTCTCACACTGCAGCGTGGTACTGCGGTCGTACCCAATCCTCGAAGCGATCGGGTGATCAAAGTCGACGATCGTCTCTTGTGCTTCGGGAATCTGGAGGCGATGCGGGGCTTGGTCCCTGAGCGACGTCGCCGGAACCGGCTGCGGGTCCAACCACTTCCCAACGAACCGATCAGCGACAACAGCTGATGCCCAAGCGTGCGCCGTTCCCGATCGGCGATACCGAAGCCCCCGCAGGCCGTCGGACCCAAACCGAACTCCCCATCGCCCGGCTGATGTCGGGTACACCGGTTGCTCTCCCTGTCGTCGTGCTGCACGGCAAGTCCAACGGCCCAAACGTGTGGATCAACGCTGCGACACATGGCGATGAGATCGTCGGCGTCGAGATCATTCGGCGAGTCTTGTCGCTCGTGCATCCAGCATCGCTGCGCGGCACGCTGATCACGGTTCCAATCGTCAACGTGCACGGCTTCAATACCGGCGATCGCTACCTCCCCGACCGACGCGATCTGAACCGATCGTTCCCGGGTTCGAAGCGCGGCTCGCTCGCCTCACGGATTGCGAACCTCATGATGAACGAGGTGGTCAGCCGCTGCGAGGTTGGCATCGACCTCCATAGCGGCTCAGACCATCGAGCAAATCTTCCGCAAATCCGGGGTGATCTCTCCGATAAGCGCACGCTCGACCTGGCCATGCGATTCGGCACCCCGATCGCTATCGACTCGCGCGTGCGCGACGGGTCCCTCCGCGGCGCGGCCACCGATGCCGGCGCGACCTGCCTGCTGTTCGAGGGTGGCGAGGCATATCGCTTTAACGAGGACGCCGTCCAGATGGGCGTCGATGGCATCCTCCGAGTGTTGCACCGTCTCGGGATGACCGATGAACTCGTTCCCCCGGCTCCGGCACCACGCATCGCCAACTCGTCGCGCTGGGTTCGAGCGTCCAAGAGCGGCATCGTCGACTGCCGCCTACCCCTTGGGGCCGATGTCGAGAAGGGCGAACAGATGGGTGTTCTACGCGACCCGTTCGGCAAGCAACTCGGCCGGCTTCGGGCTCCCACCGACGGCGTGCTCGTAGGAAAGCTGCTCCATCCCCTTGTCAACCAGGGCGACGCCGTGCTGCATGTGGCCGCAACCAGCTAACGATTCGTGCGATGTCAACCCCACTTGCGATACTGGCTTCATGGATCGCACCGCTCTGCGAGAGAAATACCAGGCAGAACGCGATAAACGTCTGCGCGCCGATGGAAACGATCAATACGTCGAACCGACCGGTCAATTCGCTCACTACCTTGATGACCCGTACGTCCCGAAGCTGGAGCGTGAACCCCTCACCGACGACGTTGAGTTCGCGTTTATCGGTGGCGGGTTCGCTGGCCTGTTGGTCGGTGCGGCCCTGAAGCGTGCTGGGATCGATGATGTTCGCATCATCGAGAAGGGCGGTGACTTCGGAGGCACCTGGTACTGGAACCGGTACCCGGGAGCGATGTGTGACACCGCGGCGTTCGTCTACATGCCCCTCCTCGAAGAGACCGGGCACATGCCGACCACAAAGTATGCGAAGGCGCCGGAGATCCTCGAGCATTGCCGCCGGATCGGTGAGCATTTCGACCTCTACGACAACGCTGTGCTCTCGACCGAGGTGACCGAACTCGAATGGGAGGCCTCCAGTAGCCGTTGGCTTATCCGCACCGATCGTGGCGACGAGATCCGGGCTCGTCACGTCAGCATGGGGACCGGCCCCCTGCACCGCCCCAAGCTGCCTGGTATCCCGGGGATCGACCGCTTCAACGGCCACGCCTGGCATACGAGCCGCTGGGACTACGACTACACCGGCGGGGACCCGGCGGGAGCACCGATGACGGGCCTCAACAACAAGCGTGTCGGGATCATCGGTACTGGTGCCACCGCCGTGCAATGCATCCCTCAGCTGGCGCAGCACTCCGGCGAGCTGTTCGTATTTCAACGCACGCCGTCATCGATTGACATCCGCAATGACCACCCGATCGACCCCCAGTGGTTTGCCACCCTCGAGCCAGGATGGCAGCAGGAGTGGCTCGAGAACTTCACAATCCTCCAGACCGGCGGTTGGGCCGACAAGGACCTCGTCAAGGATGGCTGGACCGACATCACGCAGCGGATCTTCAAGAAGTTCACCGAGATGGACATCGGTGAGCGCACGATCGAGACGTGGCTAGCGGCATTTCGCGAGTCTGACGACGAGAAGATGGAAGAGATCCGGGCCCGCTGTGAGGAGGCCGTGAACGACCCCGCGACGGCTGAAGCGCTCAAACCCTGGTACCGGCAACTCTGTAAGCGGCCCTGCTTCCACGACGAGTATCTGCTCGCCTACAACAGGCAAAACGTCACGCTGGTCGACACCGACGGCAAGGGCGTGCGCGAGGTCGATGAGACCGGTATTTGGGTGGGCGACGAGCACTTCGAGCTCGACTGCATCGTGTATGCATCGGGTTTCGAGGTCGGCACCAGCTACGCCCGCCGCTCTGGCTACGAGACCATTGGCCGCAACGGCGTCACGCTCTCGCAACGATGGGACCCCGGCATGGTCTCCAAGCACGGAATGCACGTCCACGGCTTTCCGAACCTCTACGTCATAAGTCCAATGCAGGCCGCCAACCTCATCTCCAACATTCCACACAATCTGGTCGAAGCGGCCAACACACTCGCAGCAATCATTAAGCACGCGGTCGAAGCGGAGGCTACGGAGATCGAAGTCACCCAGGAAGCCGAGAATGCGTGGATGGATCTCCTGCGCTCCAACCCGCGTCGTTTCGGCGCCGACCCCGACTGCACCCCCAGCTACTACAACAATGAGGGCAAGGTCGACGAGATCGGTGACGGCCTCGCTGGCGTCGGCTATCCCGAAGGGGCCTGGGCGTACTTCCAGTACATCAAGGGCTGGCGAGAGTCGGGCGATTTCGAGGGGCTCGAGTTTCGCTAGTCGACCGCGGCCCGTTTCCCGATCGGTGTCTACCTCCTCCGCTCGGTGTTCGGGGAGCTCCCCGAACACCACGAGAGGTCCAACCGGCAGAGACCTTGTGACGTTCGTGGTAGACGCCGAATCAGACCGCAGCAAGACGAATATGGAAGCGAGCCTTGACCGTCGCAAGTGGCCGAATCCGGTCCGAACAGGAGTCGGGCAGACTACGACTATGGCGCATCCTCTCGCATATGTCTGGCCGCAGTCTCCGACGGGCGTGCATCCCCAACCGGGCCCGACGCAGGTTCAGCGGGTCAACGAATCCCCAATGTTGGGGGTAGCCGCCTCGATACGCCTTCTCGACCCACTGTTGCCAGGGGCCGACGGACCCGGCCGCCTCATGCCAATCGTCACACAGACGTCGACCGGTGAAACCACTGGGCCGGCCGGGCTCGTCGAAGTCGCCAACACAATCTGGTTTACCTCATGACTGAGCTGAAGCGCTCCCTGCGCCTCGGGGATGCGGTTGTCATCGGAGCTGGATCAATGGTCGGTGCAGGTGTCTTCGTGGCATGGGCGCCGGCCGCGAGCGCAGCAGGCAATGGACTGCTTATCGGTCTTGCTCTTGCTGCTGTCGTCGCCTTCTGCAACGCAACATCGTCGGCCCAGCTGGCTGCGGTCCACCCGGAGTCAGGCGGCACCTACGTCTATGGACGCCGCCAGCTGGGTCACGGCTGGGGCCACGTCGCTGGCTGGGGATTCGTGGTTGGGAAGACCGCCTCGTGCGCGGCCATGGCGCTGACGGCCGGCGCCTATGTAGCCCCTGACAATCAGCGCGTCGCCGCCATTGCCGCGGTCAGCGTCATTACTGCCGTCAATATCGGCGGGCTGGCGCGCACGGTTGCCGTGACTCGCGTCCTTCTCGTGATCTCACTCGCTGCGCTGACGACCGTGGTCGTGCTGGGCTGGACCAGTGCTGATGCAAGTTTGGAAGCGATCGATCTGCGCGAAGGCGATGTCCGAGGCATCCTTCAAAGCGCGGGTTTCATGTTCTTCGCATTCGCCGGGTACGCCCGGATTGCGACCCTGGGTGAGGAGGTAGTTGAGCCGGAACGAACGATCCCGCGTGCCATCCCCGCAGCGCTCGGCGGCGTGCTGCTGGTCTACGCTGTGGTCGGTGTCACGCTTCTCGCCGTGATCTCAAGCGAGGAAGTCGCCTCAATCGACGCCCCGTTGCGCCTCGTCATCGATGCTGCTGACTCGCCGCTAGGTCCCGTCGTTCGGGTTGGCGCTGCGATTGCGGCGCTGGGCGTCCTGCTCAACCTCATCCCTGGCGTGTCGAGGACCATGTTGGCCATGGCACGAAACCGCGAGCTCCCGCAGTGGTTTGCGCATGTTGATGGGATCCGCCAGCTTCCCCTGCGAGCCGAACTAGCCGTCGCGACGGTGGTGACACTGCTAGTGCTCACCCTCGATGTCCGGGACTCTATTGCAGTTAGTGGTGTCGCGGTGCTGTTGTACTACGCCGTCACGAACGCAGCGGCCCTCGCGCTCAGCGCCGAGCAGCGCCGTTTTCCAAAGGTGCTGGCACGGGCGGGTCTCGTTGGTTGCATTGTGTTGATTGCCGCCCTTCCCGGGGAGGCCTTGCTCGGCGGTGGTTGCGTGCTTGGCCTGGGAATCGCAGCTCGCCGCCTGACGAGATCCGACGCTTGCTGACGGTGGGTGCAGCCGCCGCGTACTCGAGTCGGTGCTGGGCCGCGACAACGGGACCACTTGGACGCACCGTTGCAGTGCTTAACGGCCGTATCGCTTCTGAATATGCCTGCGCCGTTGGGCCAGCTCGATGGCCCGCCTGTCCGGCGAGAGCACGCCTTGCCCGTATCCCGGAATGATGTCCTCTAACTCTGCCGTCGTCGTTTGAGTCAGAATCGGCTGATGCCAGGGTTCCGCAACCCCGGTCAACCCGTCAATGCGTACGTGGATAAGGCCGGTCGCGACGCCGACTGGGTCGAGCCAGTTCTGATAACCAGGATCCTCAAGGCTGATTACGTGGTGCATCCGGCCATCGGGTGCGCGGTGACTCTGGGCACCGGTTCTCGATGAGCTGGCGTCGGCATACTCGAGCGAAGCCATCCACAGATCGGCCAGCTGAATTCCGACGTACTCAGCACCGGTGTTGCACAGCGACACGACCACGGCGGCGTCGCTGTCGTCGAGGCGATACGGCCCGATCGTCATCCACCCGCCCTCGACCCCGGCTGAACCGCCCGGATTGCGGAGGGGCGCGACCGAGTTCGGCTCCAGGAACCTCAGGACTCGATCAGCGATCAGGCTCGGCCACGCCTCGGCCGAACGCTGGAGGTCATGCGCTGCCCGGGCGAACATCGCGGTGACCTCGTCAACCGAACGAGGTTGCGGCGGACCGGGAGCGTCGATGAGCTCAATCACGAGTTCGGATGCCACCGTCTCGGACCACGAATCGTATATTTCGCGGACCTGGAGAATCGTTGCGCCCGCCGAATCGAATGCGAGGCTGGGGCCGAGTTCGACGGTAAAGCGTCCGTCGGTATCGAACGAGATCTCCTCGTGGGTCAGGTAGCCGACCCACGAGGTCTTCGGCCCCGTACGGTTCGCGTGAGTAAAGCTGCATCTCGAGGCGCTTCGCTGAGCCGAGTCGACCGAGAACTCGATAGCGCCCCCCGGGTTCGATGTGGGCGAACCAGTACTGCTGATCAGGGTTGTCACCGCCGGTTCGGACACGATCGTCGAGCACCCGGAATCGTGGACGCACTGGGTCGTGGGTTAGCTCGCGTTCTACCGATTTCAACAACGTCCGGAGGAGGTGCTGATAGCCGCGACTTTGCTCGCCCGCACCGACGAAGGTGGGGCTGGCCCGAACCGACCGTTCGGCAGCTTCGAGGGCTGCGACGAACTCGCCGAACGCTTCATGGAGTTGGTTGCTGGCGGTCAGGAGAACCCACTCCAGTCGACAATCTGCCGACCGGCGAGCTCGATGATGAAGGACCGACGGGCAAGATCAACCTCGGCCCGGAGCTGAGCGTCTTGTCCCTGCCACCTCAGGCGCAGGGTTCCGCCCGTCGCTGCGCACGTAAACGAGCCATGGAAGAGGGCGTCGTTGTCGGCCCGCCAGCGAAGGAGATTGAGGGTAGCGCGGACTACCGGTTGGCCGAGCGCAGCGCGGCGGCTCGTTGCGTCGTAATAGGGACGATTAATATTACGGCCGATCTCCGTCCGGTCCAGCAACGCCATCTGGTTCGGCGCGGCGAGGAGTCCGCCGTAGTACACCTGCGCAAGACCGGGGACCAGAACCTGAAGCAAGCGGGCGAGGAAGTGTGCCTCGTCGTCGCGGCCCAAGGCGTCGTACAACGAGCAATTGATCTGGTAGACGTCGCTACTCAGCCCTGTTGAACGCGTCGCCCGTAACGACGTTTCGCCACTTGATGCATGGATTGCACCAACAAGACGATCCACCTGGTCGTTGCTCAGAAGACCGGCCTCGTCGCCCTCTGAGGCCACATCGACCACGCCGATGCCATCGTGTGTGTCGAGGACCGTGACACAGTTCCGCGGTGCCATATCGAGCCATCGCCCTAACGGCTCCGCATCTCCGCACAAGAGGCCGTACAGGACGAGCGGGGGTAGGGCGAAGTCGTAGACCCGGTCGACCTGGCCGGCTACGTCGACTTGGAACCGATGGTGCGAGTGGACCTCAACCAAGACGTCCATGCCACGCGCCCGAGTGGCATCGGTGACCCGTTGAATGAAAGCAAAGCATTCGGGGATCATGAAGCATGTCGTTCCCGGCTTCTTGATCGCGTAGCCGATCGCGTCGAGGCGAACGATGTCGATGCCGGCATCGCGGAACCGGTCGAGGACCGTCATCAGATAGTTCCACGCAGCGGGATGATTGACGTCCAGGTCGATCTGCTCGCTGGTGAAGGTTGTCCAGATCTCGCGGGCCTCGCCTGCAATCTCGTAGGTCGTGAATGGCGGCCACGGGCGGGGACGGTAGATCAGGTCGAGGTGCTCTCGCGACGCGCCATCGGGGAACACGCGATCGCGGGTGAGGAACATGCCATCGAACTCGGACTCAGCCCCGCGAGCGGCCCAGTCACGAAACTGGGCCGAGTCGCATGAAACATGGTTGACGATGAGGTCCGCCATCACTCGGTGCTCCGCTCCGATCCTTCCGACGTCGTTCCAGTTCCCGAGTCGCGGATCGACCAATGTGTGGTCTGCCGGGTCGAAACCAGCATCGGCACCGTCAATTGGCGGGTAGAAGGGCAGGAGATGAACGCCAGCAAACACACCTTCCAACTCCATTCGCAGGACGTCGGCAAGACCGCGGAGATCGCCTGCGAGTCGGTCGACATAGGTGATGAGCTGCGGTTTCGTCGACACGATGAGCCGACTCTAGGACACCGGGTTTAGGGGGGCGGGGTATCTGCAGCCGGTGGCGCACTCGTCGGTGAGATGGCGGACTCGAGCGGATCGCTCCGTCCGATAGTCCGGAGCGCCACGAGTGCTCCCCCGACGACGACTGGCAGTGTCAGCACATGCGAAGCCACCCAGAGCTGACTTGCCAGGGTCCCGAGCTCTAAGCGGGAGGTCACGATGTAGTCGAGGTCACCGGTGAAGAGTTGCCAGTAGCCATCGCCCGCTTGCTCGAGCGTCTTGCCCTGCAACTTCACGACGTTGTAGCGAATGACCGAGCCGGTCACGTTGCCGAAAAGGATCACCACCAGTGAAAGCATGCTGAAGCGGCTCACGTAGAACGAGACCTTGTAGATGAACCAGGCACTCCCAAACAACACAAGAACGAAGGCAGCATCAGCGAACAGGCCGTGCCACTCGGCCCAGCCCTCCGACGGTGCGCCGAAGGGCTTTACCCCCTGCCCTTGAACGTAGTTGTACCAATTCGGATCGGGTGTGTGGGTGCAAAACGTGCCGACCCCCGTGACGAAGAGGCCGAGGGTGATGACCAGCGCAACGTTGGCAAGCAGTTGCGCGCCGCGTTGCTGGGGCTTGTCCAGTGTCGAGCAAAGAACTGCGTCGACGGCGTGCGGGAGGACGATGCTCAGAGCGCCGCGGCGCGGATTGCACCACGACGCTGGAAGAAATCGCCGACCTGGTTGAGCGACAGCACGGTGACACTCAAGACCAGCGATGGCCAGAACACCTGGGCGACATTGAGTTTAATGTCACGACGGGCTTGATTGATCATGTTTCCCCACGTCGCCTGCGGTAGCTGGACGCTCAGGCCAAGGAACGACAGGGATCCTTCCACCACGACGACGAACGCTGCGGCGACCATCGCATACGACAGCAGTATCGGGAAGACGTTCGGGATCACTTCGCGGAAAAGGATCGTTTGGGGTTTGGAGCCGATGGAACGGGCGGCCATCACGAACTCTCGGTTTGAGATCGCCAGGCTGCTCGCTCGAGCAACGCGGGTGTACGACGGGATCGATAACACGCCGATCACAAGACTGATCAACGTCAAGCTCCGGACCTCGAAGATCGAGACGAGCGCGAGCAGGAGGATGAGCGCCGGGAATGCCAGAATGACATCGATCCCGGCCATCACGACCGCCTCGGTCCGCCCGCGTACGAAGCCAACGAGCGAGCCGAGAAAGCCGCCGACGATGACGCCAAAGGACGCAGCGACGGTTGCCACGATGAGGCTCACCCAACCACCATGTATGAGGCGCGAGAACGTGTCGCGTGCGATCGCGTCAGTGCCGAGCCAGTGGCTCGCCGACGGGCTCTCGAGCGGCTCACCGTCGCCGAACCCACCCGCAGCGGCGCTGAAGTTGTTGGTCTGCAGGTTCGGGTCTTGCAGAGGAAGCGCGCCGTCGAAGACAGCGACATCAAGCTTTGCGTAGATCGCGCCGCCGATGATGAGGATTAACCAGATGGCCGACAGCTTGACCAGCCACGGCATCTCGGCGAAGACCTCGCGTACAGTGGCCCGCTTCTGTTTGCCAGAGGGTGTCTTACTGCCCACCGAGGTCGAGACTGGTGATAGTCGCTCTCGGGGATAGTCAGGGGAATTCGACACGTTGGTCATGGGTCATCTCCTCCGAATCCGCGGATCGATGACTGCGTACAGAAGATCGACGATGGTGTTGATTACGACGTAAACGACCGCCACGAATACTGTGATTCCCTGGATCACCAGAATGTCACGCTGGTTGATGGCGTTGATCAGCCGGAACCCGAGGCCCGGGATCGCGAATAGGGTCTCGATGACGACGGTGCCGCCAAGCAGTGCACCGAAATTGAGGCCGACTATTGTCATCAAGCTGAGCGAGCTTGGACGCAGTGCATGCCGGACAAGGATGTAGCGGTTACTGAGCCCCTTGGCCCGCGCCGACAGGATGTAGTCCTCCTTGAGGGTGGCGATCATGTCGGCCCGTACCAGGCGAGAGAAGATTGCCATCTGGGTCGACGCAAGCGCTGCAGCCGGAAGGATTGAAGTCTTGAGGTTGTCGACCAACCCATCGCCCACCCGGTTCCAGTTCGACGCGGGCAGCCACCCCAACTGTACCGAAAACAACCAGATGAAAAAGATGCCGGTGATGAAATTGGGCACCGATAGGGCCACTTGCACTGCCGCAGAGGTCGTGGAGTCTTGCCATCTTCCTTCCCGGTAGGCGCCGAGGATACCGATCGGGACGGCCAGGATAACGGCGATGCCTATTGCCATAACGGCGAGCTGAGCCGTAACAGGGAATCGAGTGACGATGACGTCGCCCCAAACGTCCTGGCCCTTGTTGATGTACGACTCGCCAAGGTCGAGCGTCAGAGCGTTGCCCAGCCACTCAAGGTAGCGAGTAGGAATTGGACGGTTGAGGCCCAGGTCCTCGCGGACCTGTTCCAACAACTCTTCGTTCTGGATGCCGTCCTGTCCGAGCACGGCAACCGCCGGGTCGCCCGGAAGGAGCGACGTCAGCATGAAAGACAAGAACGTCACCGCGAACAATGTCGCTATGAGCCTGCCGAAGCGGGCTATCAGTACTCGTCCCATCAGACGTCACTCCCCCCAGGTTTCACCAGTGTCAGCCTTCGGAGATGTAGGTCTGGGCCCAGCGAGCCTCAGCGGCTGGATGTCCAATACCGAGTGTGCCGTCGGGGAACTCCCAACTGTTGAGTCCCTTGATCGAGGAGTCAACGATCAGCGCTGTTGCTGTGTGACCCGAGTACCAGACCGGGACCTGTTCAGCGATCTCCATCATGACGGCTTCGTACAGCACGTAGCGCTCGGCAAAGTCATCAGTCTGAGTTGCAGCCTGCAGGTTGCCGAACATCTCCAATGAGAAGTAGTTGGCGAAGTTCAGCGGCGACACAACCCCGTCCAGCCCGTTTGCTGCAGCGATCTCAGCGGTCGGCGGAGCAAACTGGGAATCGAGGATCAGCGACGGATCGTCATCGCTCGAGAAGCGCCAGCAGTGAGTGGTGTGGCTGCCAACAAAGCCGCTATCGCCGCCGAGGGCAATATTGATGTGGGTCCCCTGGTCGAAGTTCGTCATGTTGGTGTTGACCAGACCACTCTCGGTCCAGACCTGCTCAATCACCTGCATCGCCGCGATCAGTGTCGGGTCCGGCGGGCACGACAGCTCCGCCTCGATCGGTTCGCCGGCAGCCTTGCCATCGGAACGTGCTGGATCGTTGATGTAGTCGGTGAGCAGCTCGACACCCTGAGCGAAGTCGAACTGCGGCCACGCCGCAGCGACATCCTCGGAGTACCAGGGTGAATCGGGGCTGAAGAACTGGGTGCCCGGCAACGAAATACCAGTGCCACCCAGGGCTTCGATCACGTTCTCCTGAGAGTTCATATGGGTCAGACCACGACGTACGCGAACGTCGTCGAACGGCGGAACCAGCACGTTGAACATGCCGCCACCGACATTGTTGCCCTGGAACTCGAACAAGAAGATGTCCGCACCACCATCGCGCGCTGCACGAGCATCGCGGATCGTTCCCTGACGCAACGTCTGGGCCACATCCGTGGTCCCCGACAGCGTTGCGTCGAGACGAGTTCCCTCATCGGGAATCGGACGGAACGCGATGCTGTCGAGATACGGCAGCTGGGTACCGAAGCGATCGACAAACCAGTAATCCGGGTTACGAACAACCAAGGTCTCATTATCCAAATCACGACTCTCAAGCATGAACGGACCCGTACCAACCGGGTTCTCGTTGAACGCCTCAGCATCAGCCGCCGCACCCGGATGGAAC
>JAQWLJ010000017.1 GCA_029247365.1 Acidimicrobiales bacterium
CCCCCGCACGCTCTCCCCACCCACAGTGCGGTATTGCTCGTGAATTTCGAACGAGAAGCCGACTGTCTCGTTGACATATACGTTGGCGGGCCGCGTCGTCGTTGTGGGCGTCGGCGCCTCGGTCGTTGAGGTCGTGGGAGCCAACGTGGTCGTTGTTGTGGTGGCAGCCGCAGCAGTCGTCGTCGTGGACGAGCTGTCCGGCTCTTCGGACACCTCAACCCCGGTCGTCGTCGGTGCCATTACCTCCGATACATCCCCGCTTGCACAGGCGCCCATCAACAACAGAGCAGCCGACAACAGCAGGCACCAAGATCGCACGACGTCAACGTAACGAAGGCTCACTCCACCTGCGTACATCTGCGGTCTGTGCCTCGACATCTCGCTGCCGCCACCGGGTGTGGTGCGGCACCGAGACGACCGGCCCGAAGCACATCCCCCATTGTGACGGCCAACTCCGGACCGCAGACCACCTAGGTTGGCGCCGGTGAACAATCGGCCTCTGCCCCGTCGTCGCCTTTCCCCCTCAGTCCTGCGGCGGCAAAGGGACTCGGCTCATGATGCTCGCTGGGCCGGCTCGCTTCGCTGGGTTGGGGCAGCACTCCTCACAGTCGGAATGCTCGCCGGCTGCAGATCGCCCGATACGCCCGAGCTCGAGGCCCACCAGGAATTCGATGAAGCCCTCAATGCTGCGGTCGACTCCAACCCCGAACCCGCCAAGCCGACAGCAGCGCCCCAACCCGACGAGCCGGAGGCGGAGCATGGCTTGGTGCTTCGTGCCGGGGTTGGTGAGATCGTCGTTGATCGAGTCGTCGACGGTGTCGTCGTTGAGCGACGGGCACTGATCGTGGTCCCACAAGACAGCCACACTGGCGGGGATCCGGAAAGCGCTGCGGCAACGCTTCATCTGCTGGTGGCTTTGCACGGCAACGGTGGCCGACCCGAGGGCATGCTCCGCGACTTCCAGCCCTTTATTGACCAGGGCCGTTTCATCGCCCTTATCCCCGAGGGCCTCGAGCGCAGCTGGAACCTCGGCCGCTAAGCCTCCACTGCCGATGATGTTGCCTTCGTTGAACTCCTGCTCGATCAGCTCGACGGGGCCCGCACCGACGTCGGCGGCCTGGATCTAGCCCGGGTCTACGCCTTCGGCTACTCCAACGGCGCTGGCCTGGTCAACCAACTCATCGCCCATACCGACCGGTTTCGCGCCGTTGCTGCCGCGGCCAGCGGCCTCTCCTACGACCTGCTCCCCACCGAACCGGTCGGGCCGGTATCCTTCTTCAGTCTGCACGGCACGAACGATTCCGTCGTGCCCTACAACGGCGGCGGCGGGGTCGCGGGCCACGACTTCCTCCCTGTCGAAGACAGCGCCACCCTGTGGGCCGACCGGTTCGGCTGCCCCGCCACGTCCGACGCCTCCCGCACCGCTGACGGCAACATCCGACTCGAATGGGCCCCCTGCGACAACGGTCATCGAGTCATGCACTACGGCGTTGTGGGCGCCGATCACGGCCTCCCACCCACCATCGAAGGCGGCCTACTCGACCTCGTGATCGGCTTCTTCGAGACCGCTGGCGAGCTCGCCAGCTGAGCGTTCGAACTGGGCAGTGAACCTGGTGTTTGCACTGACCCGTGTTGCGGTGGGGCTACGACAGGCGTACGTGCATGTGTTCGACCCCGCGAAGTGTGAAACGGCGACGCCATGACGGCTCGCCCACGATCTCCCAGGTGTCGTAGCGATCGAGCATGCGGCCAAGGAGTGCTTGTCCCTCGAGGCGCGCCAGCGATGCGCCGAGGCAATAGTGGATGCCCGACCCAAACGAAAGAACCTGGGTGTCGGTGCGGGTGACATCGAACCTGTCCGGGTGGTCAACGAGGTCGGGGTCGCGGTTGACAGCGCCGATCAGGGTCATCGTTCCCGACCCGGCCGGGATGGTAATTCCGCCGATCTCGATGTCTTCGAAGACATAGCGCCCGTCCATCTGCACAGGTGGATCGAACCGCAGCACCTCTTCGACTGCCTGCGGAATCAACGACCGGTCCTTGCGCAGTAACTCGTGCTGGTCCGGGTGAGCAACGAACTGCCGGACTGTGTTGCCGAGCAAATGGGTCGTAGTCTCGAATCCGGCCGCATAGATCAGCAGCGTGTTGACGATGATCTCTTCTTCGGCGAGTTTGTCCTCGCCGTCTTTGGCCTGGATCATCCCGCTGAGCAGGTCGTCTTGCGGATCGGCTCGGCGCTTTGCGATGAGGTCGACCACGTAGCTGGTGATCTCTTCACCAGCAGTGTCGGCAGCCGCAATCTCGTCTTCGCTCGCAGTTGGTTCGACACCGACGCCGAGGTCGTAGATCAGTGGCCGCAGATACTCGCGATCTGCCTCGGGAACCCCGACGAGGGCGCTGATGACGTTCGCAGGCAACGGGAACGCCACCTTGTCGACGAAGTCGCCGTCGCCACCCAGGTCGTCGAGCAAGGCGTCACACATCGCCTCGACTTCGGGTCGCATCTGCTCAACCCGGCGCGGCGTGAACGAACGGGCGACCAGACCTCGGACCCTCGTGTGGTCGGGCGGGTTGAGAAACAGCATCGAGAGGGTGCCCGCACGAGCCCGACGCGAACTGCCGTCGATCGCCGTGCGCTCGTCGCCCCCGAGGGCTGCGCCGCTGCCGCAACGCGGGTCGCGCAGCATCGCCTTGGCGTGCTCGTAGCGGTTGACGACCCACGTCCCCGTCACCGACGTTTGAAAGATGGGCGTGTGGTTGCGCAGCTCGTTGTAGAGCGGGTACGGATCGGGGATGCACTCGGGGTCGGTGAGGACCCGGATCAGCGTCGCATCAGGGTCAAAGGTCTCAGTCATATGAAGGGGGTACCTGCCGTGACGCTTCGTTCGGCGTCCCAACGATGGTGGATCAACTCGTGGAGGACAAACCGAGTCAGATCCCGGACTGTAAACCGCTGGCCCCGTCGGTCGGCGGACGTATCCCAGGCCTTCGCATCGAGATCGATGAGCACGCCGACGAACGAACGAGCCATCGCGGCCATCTCTTCGGCGACGAGTACCGGGACCTGCTCGTTGTACGAATCGTTGACTGCGGACGCATCGACATCCCACATCGTCAACGCCATGCCTGGCGTCTTCAGCGTGCCCCGCACCCGGTGCTCGAAGACACCGAGGAGGTCACGGACATGGCAGGCGTACTCGAGCACGCTCCAGGCATCGGCGCTCCGACGAGCCCGTACCCCATGCGGATCGGCCGCGGCCAACGTACGAGCGAAGGCGGCAACCGCGTCGGTAATCGCTCGGCCGAGGTCCTCGTGACCGACGGTCCCCACATCGCCGCCGCAGTCGGGGCACGGTTCGCGGAGACAGAGCGTCCAGTCGCCGGCCTCAGACATCGGCGACCGCCACGGCGATCTCGGCAGCGACGCGAGCGTTGCTCTCGGCGAGGGCCAGGTTGGCCGGCACGCTGTCACCCTCTGTCGCCGCTGCGATCGCGCCGAGCACGGCTGGCGTAACGCCAGGACCGCGCGCACCCTGGCGTTCCGCGTCGGCGAGCGCGTCGGCGATCGCAGCATCAATGCGCACAGCGTCGAGTTCGTCGGCCTCGGGTAGCGGATTCGCGACCAGCACACCTCCAGGGTGGCCGAGTTCGCGATTCGCCGCGAGTATCGACGCAACCTCCGCACCGGTCTGGACGGTCATCGTGACCGGGTGTCCGGAATCGCGGGTGTAGAAGGCCGGGAAGCGATCGGTGTTCCAACCGACGACGGGCACCCCGAGCGTCTCGAACTCCTCGAGGGTGCGCCCGAGGTCGAGGAACGCCTTCGCACCGGCTGACACGGTGACAACCCGATGTCTGGCGATTGCGAGAAGGTCGTGGGAGATATCGCCGGTCTGCGCCACATCGCGATGGACACCACCGATGCCCCCGGTCGCAAAAACCGCCACACCTGCACGCGCGGCCAACGTCACTGACGCCGACACGGTGGTGACACCGATGTCAAGGCCCGTTGCATGGGCGTGGCCGAGATCGCGAGCGGCGATCTTGGTCGTTCCCGCAAGAACCCGCTCGGTCTCGTTCCCCGATGCGACGCCAACGACGCTGACCCCGTCGATCACGGCAGTCATCGCCGGCACGGCGCCCGCAGCCCGGATCGCCGCCTCGCAGCGAGCGAGCGCCTCGCGGTTTGCCGGATCAGGCAGTCCGAAGGCGCTGTAGATCGTCGACTCCATCGCGACGACCGGCGTTTGCGCCTCGATCGCTGCCGCGATCTCGTCGCCGAGTCGGAAGACGTTGGTTCTCATCGGTCGGAGGCTACGACCCCGAGGTAGCTGACGGTGCACCTGACCCGCTATGCATATCGACGTGATCGACGCACTGACCCAGACCTGGAACGCCCTGACCGCCGCCGGTGGCCCGTTCGCCCACTCCGAGACCGAGGTCCGGGGTATGACAATGAAGACCTTCGACGCGGCGCCACCCAACCTCCGCCTGGTCTGGGAAATGTCCGCCGCCCACGGCGACAAGCCATACCTCGTCTACGAAGACGAGACCTACACGTTTGCCGAAGCCCATGCCATCGTGCGCTCCCTGGCCGCTTACCTAAAGGATCACGGTGTCGGCGAGGGCGACCGAGTCGCTATCGCAATGCGCAACTATCCGGAGTGGGTCTTCTCGTACTGGGCCGTCGTCGCCCTCGGCGGCGCAGCTGTCGGCATCAACGCGTGGTGGACGAGCAGCGAGCTCGAGTACGGCCTCACCGACTCCCGTCCGAAGGTCGTTATCGCTGACGACGAGCGGCTCGAGCGCCTGCTTCCGGTGCTCGACGGTCTCCGCAAGGGCGGCGACATGCACGTCGTTTCGGTGCGCTCCAACCGCGAGCTTCCCTCCGACGCCGTCCGCTGGGCCGATGTGATCGACCCAGCCGTCGCACCCGACACGCTGCCCGACGCCGAGATCCACCCCGACGACGACATGTGTATCTTCTACACGTCGGGCACCACCGGATTCCCGAAGGGTGCCCAGCTCACCCACCGCGGGTCGGTCCACAACGTCTTGCACCTGGCGTTCGCCAACACCGTCGCATCGATGGCGGCGGCAAGCGTCGCCGCAGCCGCCGGCGAGGCGCCGGCGGAGCCCGACGCCGACGCCCCCGCGCCCTCGCTGCTGGCTGCCACCCCCCTCTTTCATGTCACTGCCAACAACTGTGTGCTCCACGGCGCCACCGCGGCCGGGGCAAAAATGATTCTCATGTACAAGTGGGATACCGCTCGGGCGATCGAGCTCATCGAACGCGAGAAGGCCACCGGCTTCACCGGCGTTCCCACCATGAGCCGCGAGATGCTCATGCATCCCGACTGGGAGACTCGCGACACCAGCTCCCTCGACTCGATGGGTGGCGGCGGCGCAGCCCTGCAGCCCGACCTCGTCGAGAAGATCGCCACCGCGAAGGACGCAGGTGTGCAGCCCTCGACCGGCTACGGACTCACCGAGACCCATGGCATCGTCACCGCCGTTGGCAGTATCTTCTTCCGCGCCAAGCCAGCATCGGCTGGGCGCATCATGCCGACCTTCGACTACAAGGTTGTCGACGACGAAGGCAACGAGGTTGCTAACGGCGAGCGCGGGGAACTCTGCGTCAAGGGCCCGGCTGTCGTGAAGGGCTACCTCAATCGCGAAGAAGCAACTGCCGAGGCCATTGTCGACGGCTATTTCCACACCGGCGACATCGTCTACATCGATGACGATGACTTCGTCTTCATTGTCGATCGCGCCAAGGACATGGTCCTTCGCGGCGGCGAGAACGTGTATTGCGCCGAAGTCGAAGCTGCGATCTACCAACATCCCGATATCGCCGAAGCCGCCGTGTTCGGTGTGCCTGATGACCGCCTGGGCGAAGCCGTCGGCGTCGCCCTCCACCTCAAGGATGGCGCCACCCTCGACCAGAACGGCCTCGCCGAGTTCCTCGCACCGATGATGGCGAAGTACAAGGTTCCCGAACACGTCTGGTTCATGGCTGATCCCCTCCCTCAAAACGCGAACGGCAAGTTCCTCAAGCGCGAGCTCCGCGACACCCTCACCGCTGGCGGCTGACCGGCACCATCCAGCGTCAATCCCAGCCTGCCCGAGCCAGGCAGCGGTCAGCGCCCGCTTCATCGTTCGCAAAGTCCCGCGTTCCGCCACCGCCCTACCGGTCGGCCCTCTCGCCACCGCCCTACCGGTCGGCCATGAACCGGAAGTGATTGCGGACATCAGCGACATGGGCCGCGTCGATCGCAGCCCGCAACGTCGTCACCTCGCCCGCTGGCGCTTCCCCCACGAGCTCACCGAGCGGATCGATGATGCGGGAATCACCCGTGTAGTCGAGGCCATCACCGGACCCCACGCGGTTCACCCCCACCACGTACGCCTGGTTCTCGATCGCACGAGCCCGCAACAGGGCCATCCAGTGCTCACGCCGAACCCCCGGCCAGTTCGCCGGCACGAGATACAGATCGGTGTCGGCCGCTGCGTCCCAGAACAGATCAGCGAAACGCAGGTCGTAACAGATGAATGGCGTGATGCGGACACCGTTAACGTCAATCGACGCGACCGGCTCGCCCGCGGCGTAATGACGGGTCTCGCCGGCGAACGAGAACGGCTTCGTCTTGGAGTACCGATGGTCCTCGCCGTCCGGACCGGCGAGGACAAAGCGGTTCGTCGGCCGGTCGTAGCCGTCGGTGTGTTCCGGAACCGAGCCTGCGATCCAACACCCCGTCTCGGCTGCCATCTCGTGCATGAACGACGCGGTCGGCCCGTCGGGCGATTCAGCCACGACGGCGGTGTTCATCGAAAAGCCGCACGACCACATTTCGGTCAGCGAGATGAGCTCGGCGCCTGCGTCGGCCGCGTCGAGAATGAGCGGTCGTACTAGCGCCATCGTCTCAGCGGGCGTTTCCCACACGATGTCGTGCTGAATCGCTGCGAGCTCGATCGTCATGCCAATCCCGCCTTGAGCCGACTGACAGCCTCGTCGAGGACCTCATCCCTTTTGCAGAACGCGAAGCGGATGATCGGAGCGCCGACGTCCTTGTCGTCGTAGAAGACCATCGTCGGGACCGCGACGACACCGGCGCGTTCGGGCAACGCCAGGCAAAAGTCGATGCCGTTCGAGTTCTCGATCGCGCGGATATCGCAGCTTGCGAAGTAGGTGCCCTGCGGAACCAGAACGTCGAGGCCTGTCTCCGCGAGTCCCGAACAGAGCCGATCGCGTTTGGCCTGCATCTCGGCCGTGTAGCCGTCGAAGAAGTCGTCGCCTAGCCGGAGGCCGACCGCGACAGCGTGCTGAAACGGAGCGCCACTCACAAACGTAAGGAACTGCTTTGCCGTTCGAACAGCCGCCACCAGCTCGGCCGGCCCGCACGCCCATCCGACCTTCCAGCCCGTGAACGAGAAGATCTTGCCCGCCGACGACACGGTCAGTGTCCGTTCAGCCATGCCGGGCAGGGTGGCCAGCGCAATGTGCTCGCCGTCAAAGACGAGATGTTCGTAGACCTCGTCGGTTACGGCGAGAACGCCGTGCTCGCAGCACAGCTCGGCGATCAGCGTCATCTCGTCACGGGAAAAGACCTTGCCCGTCGGGTTGTGTGGTGTGTTGAGCAGCAGCACTTTTGTCGAAGGGGTAAACGCAGCCCGCAGCTCGTCGGGGTCGAACGACCAGTCCGGCGCCCGAAGCGTGACAACCCGGCGAGTGGCACCGCTGAGCGCGATGCCGGCGGCATAGGAGTCGTAGTAGGGCTCAAAGGTCACGACCTCGTCACCCGGGCCGGTCAGGGCGAGCATCGCAGCGGCGAGCGCCTCGGTTGCTCCGGCGGTGATCAACACCTCGCCATCGGGATCAAAGTCCTGGCCCCGGAAGCGTCGACGGTGCTCGGAGACAGCCTCGCGAAGTGGAGCGATGCCCGGCAACGGTGGGTACTGGTTGTGTCCGTCGGTGATCGCTCGACGTGCAGCCTCCGCAACCTCCGCAGGCCCGTCAGTGTCGGGAAATCCCTGACCTAGATTGACGGAGTTTGTCTCGACGGCCAGCGCCGACATCTGCGCAAAGATCGTGGTGCCGAAGCCCTGCAGCCGTTCGGTCAAGAAGGGATTGCTCACGACAGCGATCCTACGGTGTCCGGCAAGGCGGGTCGCTCTTCACACATTCCTCACGACTTCCTCATGGCTTCGACCGATTCCACTCACGATCGTCTTACCGAGGGGTGCCAGTGTGTTCAACCGAGAGGCAACACCAACCCCCATCCCCCTCAGGAGAATCCCAATGAAGAAGTCACTTGCCGCCGCCGCCATCGCCGCCACCACCCTCGGCGGTGCCGCAGCCGGCGCCACCCTGTTCACGCCGGTGATTGCCGGTGCCCAAGACAGCGCTGACACCGGGGCCGAGGCACCCGAGTCGAGCCGTGTGTCCGATGCCCTCCAGGGGCTGGTCGACGACGGGACGATCGATGAGAGCCAGCGCGACGCCGTCGTGGCTGCCTTGCAGGAGGCCCGCGCCGAGCGCAGCGGTCACCGCGGTCACGGCCAGCGCGGCACCGGTGTAATCGCCGAGACCCTCGGCCTCGAACCCACCGAGCTCCGCGCGGCACTTCAGAGCGGTCAGTCATTGGCAGACATTGCCGCCGACCAAGGCATCAGCATCGACGATCTCGTCGACGCGATCGTCGACCAGGTTGAGGAGCGCGTGGACGGTGCCCTCGAGAGTGGTCGCATTGACGAAGAGAAGGCGGCCGAGATCCTCGCCGACGCAGAAGCGCGCGCCGAGGCGATCGTCAGCGGCGAGTTCGAGCCCGGCAAGCGGGGCGCTGGCCGCCGCGGTCCCGGAGGGGCGCCCGATAGCAACGACGCTGGCGCCTGACTCTGAGGAGTCCCTTCCGAGACCGGGCGGCATCCCGCCACCCTCCCCTAGTTCGTTCGGTCTCCTGATCCCCGGCCCCCTGGGTCGGGGATCAGTCGTTTTGGCGACAGGATGCGAGAAGCCTGCGGGCGCCCCCCCGAGCCGACTCGTGCCAACGACGACACGGGGATCAGTCGAGACTGAACGGCGGATACTGGTCGGTCAGCAGCGTCACGTAGGCCTCGAAGCGGGTGCCGTAGCGGTAAGCACCGGTCGCAAAGTTGAGCAGCCCACCTGGCCAACGACCGGTGAACACAACGGCAAAGAAGGCGATGATCCACACGACTGAGGCTGCAATGTAGAGCACATAGAAAAAGATCATCGCCGGAATCACCCAGATGAACCGGAGCAGAACCGTGAGCCGGTTGCGTCCCTCCAGAGCCGACTCGAACGAAACTGCGACTGGATGGTCGCCAGGGTCGACGTCGCTGGTCGAGAAGCTGAACGGCGGGTACGTGCTGTGGAGGAAGCCCGCGTAGGCGATGACCCGGGTGTTGTAGCGGTGGTACGCCACAATGATGCCGCGCAGGCCGTCGGGCAGTTTGCCGGTGATCACGATCACAAGCCAGGCCATGAGCCAGACGACCTGCACCACGATGGCGAAGATGAACAACACGACCTGGTGTGGGATCACAAGGATCCACTGGATGAGCGGCCGCCAATTCGCAATGCGTGGAGGCGCATCAAGCGTGAACGTTGCCGGGTAGGCCATCAGCAGTTTCCCTTCTTCGAAGCGCGTGACACTACCACTCAGTCCTCGGCGAGGCTGGTGAGCGCCTGATCTCGCGCTGCACGGCCGCGCGACAGACCACCAGCCTCAGTTAGGGGCGATGGTCGACCATGATCAATCGTCGACGGTGGGGACCATGAAGCCGACAGCAGCACCGCCGTCGGGCGACGCTGCGGCCGCAACCGATCCGCCGTGGGCTTCAGCGACCTGACGCACGATCGCCAGACCAAGGCCAGATCCTGGGAGGGTCCTGGTGGCCTCGATGCGATGGAACCGTTCGAAGACCACCTCACGATCCGCCTCGGGAATTCCGGGCCCCTGGTCGTGAACCGTCACCTGCCCGCCGTCGACCTCGACGCGGACGCTGGTCCCTTCGGGCGCGAACTTCATGGCGTTCTCGACAAGATTGCGGACCGCACGGCCCAACGCCATCGGGCGTCCCTCGACGAGGGCCCGCCGACGCACGTCGAGGAACACGTTATGGGTGCCCCGCCGACCGGCCCGCTCGACAAACGGCTCCGCAAGAACGGCCAGTTCGAGCGGAGCGACGGCCTCGTCCTCGCTCACATCGGTCGCCAGGTCGACGAGTTCGGAGACGAGGGTGCTCAACTCGTCGATCTCTGCATGAACATCGTCGACGATCGCCGCACGCATCTCAGGCTCGAGGTCGGGTCGGGAGCGGAGCACGTCGATGTTGGTCTGCATGCTTGCGAGGGGTGTTCGCAGCTCGTGGCTGGCGTCCATCACGAGCTGGCGCTGCTGGCGGCGCGACGCCCCGAGTGCTGCGAGCATTGCGTTGAAGCTTGCAGCGAGGCGGCCAACCTCCGCACCGCCGGCACCATCGACCGGATGGTCGAAGTCGCCGGTCTGCGCCACGCGCTCCGACGCCCGGGTAAGCCGGTAAATGGGCTCGACGGTTGACCCAGCCAGGAACCAGGCGACGCCGCCGGCGGCAATGACGGCAAGCAGACCGATGAAGATGATCCGGTTCACCAGATCGTCGAGTGACTGGTCGATCTCGGCTAAGGGCCGCGCGATTTGGACGAACCCAAGGTCGCCGAGCGCCACGGTGACGACCCGCCCTCGGGCGTCGCTGATCTCGGCATCGCCGATGGCCAACCGCTCCCTGCCGACGGGGAAATCATCCGGGTCGACGGAGGTCTCGAACGGCTCACCGAAGTTGCGGAGCACGGTCCCATCCACACCTACTAAACGGGCCCATAGATCGCGTTGAATCGCGTCCACCAAGCCAGCGCCTGGGCCGCGGGCGGCAGGACGGTCGACCTCGTCGATCGACCCAAGGCCGAACGCACCGCCCGGACCTCTCGCGCCTACCAGGTTCCGAGCGCGACCGGCGAGTTCGAGATCCACCTCCTCGACGAGTTCACTCTCCGCCGCGGTGTACGTGCGCTCACCGACAACCACCACCACAACGGTGACGACAGCAATGACGAGAAGGACGATCCGAAGCCGTAGGGTCACGAGCCGGAGTCGTCCTCGTCGCGGGCGACGTAGCCAAGTCCCCGAACCGTGTGAACGAGCCGAGACTGGCCGTTGGCTTCGAGCTTGCGGCGCAGATACCCGACATACACATCGAGCGTCTTTGACTCGGTCTCCAAGACGCCGTCCCACACCGCGTCGTAGAGCTGGTCGCGGCTGAGCACGACGCCTGCGTTGCGGACCAACACCTCAAGCAGGTCGAACTCCGTCTTCGACAAGTCGAGGATCGTGTCGCCGCGCCAGGCACGACGCCCATCGAGGTCGACGTGGAGGTCGGCAAGGCGCAGACCGTTGTCGCTCTGGGGCACCCCGGCCCGAAGCCGGGCCCGCAACCGAGCGAGCAGCTCTTCAAGCGCAAAAGGTTTGACGAGGTAGTCATCAGCGCCAGCATCGAGTCCTGCGACACGGTCCAAGACCTCGTGACGAGCGGTGAGCATCAGCACCGGCGTCTCATCACCACGGTCGCGGATGCGTCGGCAGACGCTGAGCCCGTCGGCATTTGGCATGGACACGTCGAGCAACAAGAGGTCGGCAGGCGTCTCCGCGTGGAGTTCGAGAGCACGAGCCCCATCGCGAGCAGTGACAACCTCGTACCCCTCGAGGGTCAGGGCTCGCTCGAGTGACTCCCGGACCCGACGGTCGTCTTCCGCAATCAAAATCTTCGGCACAGCATCAGTCTCCCACCAACAGGTGAGGGTTGAGTGAGAACGCTGCGTCCCAAGCCACGACGGTTCGGGGACGATCACACCGGTGGAACTCGCCGCGCCTAGGGTCGGCATCGTGCGCATTCTTGTTACAAACGACGACGGTATCGATTCGATCGGCCTCCACGTGCTGGCCCGGGCGATGCGGCCCTTCGGTGACGTGGTGATCGCCGCTCCCAACACCGAATACTCGGGGTACGGCGCGGCGCTCGGCACCCTTCACAACATGAAGCCCGATGTGCGGGTCGAGCACGTCGAAGGGATTGATGAGGCCTGGTCGATCAGCGCGCCGCCTGCGCTCTGCGCCATGTTCGGCCGCCTCAACGTGTTCGGCGACATCGACTTGGTGGTCTCGGGTATCAACCCCGGAGCCAACGTCGGTCGTGCCGTCTACCACTCCGGCACCGTCGGCGCCTGCCTCACTGCCCGCAACGGCGGCATTAGCGGTGTCGCCGTCAGTCAGAGCGTTGATGCGTTCGGTGTCGAAGGCCAAGGCTGGGAGGAGGCACTCGTTACCCAGAAGTGGGACGGCGCAGCCGAGGTCGCCGCGATCGCGGTTGGCGCGCTGGTCGAGGACATGCCCGACGAACCACTCGTGCTGAACATCAACGTCCCCAACCGCCTGGCCAAGGAGATGGAGGGCTGGCGCCGCACCGACGTCGGCGAAGCGCCGCCTCGCGGGCTCGCGAAGGCGTCGATGACCCCCAAGCCGGGCGCAGCCGACACCTTTCATGTCGAGATGGAGTGGGGCGACGCGATCCAGATCCCCGAGACCGAGGACGGTGGCGCCGTGATGGCCGGCTACGCCTCGATCACCTGGCTCGGCCGGATCGAAGGGATGACGCCGCATCACCCATCGATGAAGTCGGCCGAGGGCGCCTTCGACAACTTCTACGCCTAATCAGGGAGCCCGCCGTCTGCGCGGACCAATAGCCTGACCCGGTCATGTTGACCGCCTCCGGCATCGCTCGTTCGTACGGGCCTCGCGACCTCTTCACCGACGTCACTCTCCAGCTCTCCGCCGGTCGCCGCATCGCGCTTGTCGGCGGCAACGGCACCGGGAAGACCTCCCTCATCGAGATCCTGGTCGGCGACGCCGAACCCGATGCTGGGTCGATCACCCGACCCCGCGACATGACACTCGGCTACCTGCCCCAGGACCTTGTCGACACAGCTACCGGGAGCGTCATCGAAGAAGTCCTCGCTGGGGCTGGCGACATGGCCGCGCTTGCCGAGGACCTCCACCGCCTCGAAGCCCAACTCACCGACCCACCGCCCGGGGTCGACTACGACACGATCCTGACCAACTACGGCGACGTCCAGGGCCGATTTGAGTCGATGGGGGGCTACGCGCTCGAGGCCGATGCCCACAAGGTCCTCGCTGGCCTCGGCTTCAAAGAATCCGACACCCAGCGCCCGGTGCGGGAGCTGAGCGGCGGCTGGCGAATGCGTGTTGCACTTGCGCGCTTGCTGCTTGCCAGCCCCGACGTTCTCATCCTCGACGAACCGACCAACCATCTCGATGTCGACTCGGTCGCCTGGCTCGAACAGCAGCTCGCTGCGTGGCCGGGTGCCCTGCTTTTCGTCAGCCACGACCGCGACTTCATCGACGCCGTTGCAGACCGGGTCGTCGAGCTCGCGGAGGGCACCGCGCTCGAGTACGTCGGCGGGTTCGCAGAGTTCGTCGTACAGCGCGAGGAGCGCCTGCAGCGCCTCGAAGCCGCGGCGGCGCGCCAAGCCCGCGAGGTCGCCCGCGTCGAGCAGTTCATCGACCGCTTTCGGTACAAGGCCACCAAGGCCCGGCAAGTACAGAGCCGAATCAAGACTCTCGAGAAGCTCGACGCGATCGCCGTCCCGAACCGCAAGGAGATCGTTGCCAAGTTCGCGTTCCCCGAACCACCCCGGTCGTCTCGGGTCGTCGCCGAGTTCAACGACGCCACGGTCGGCTACGGCGACATCCCGGTCGTCCGCAACGTGACGCTCGCGGTCGAGCGAGGTGCAAACGTTGCCCTCATCGGTCCGAATGGTGCCGGGAAGACCACCCTGCTGAAGCTGATCCTCGGCGAGCTCGAAGCGAGCGAGGGCCGCGCCGAACTCGGCAACAACGTCTCGGTCGCGAAGTTCCATCAGCATCAAGCCGATGAGCTCGATCTCGACAAGACGGTGATCGCTGCATTCTCCGGCGGCATCGACCCAGGCAAACGCAACATGCGAACCGTGCTCGGCAGCTTTGGATTTCCCGGTGACGCTGCCGAACGGAGAATCAACGACCTGTCCGGCGGCGAGCGCACCCGACTCGCACTGGCCCGGACGATGATCGAGCCGGTCAATCTGCTCGTGCTCGACGAGCCGACCAACCACCTCGACCTTCCGAGCTGCGACGTGCTCGAGGACGCCCTCACCGCCTACCCAGGCACCGTGCTACTGGTCACCCACGACCGCCACCTGATCCGAAACGTTGCCGATGCGATCATCGACGTTCGTAACGGCCAGGCCACCTGGTACGACGGCGTACCAGAGGAGATCCTCACCCCGGCCGACCCAAGCAAGGTCGCCAGTGCGAACGCCGGCCTGACCAAGCCAACCAATGCTCGGGCCGAGCAGCGGCGAGCGAGCGCGACTGACCGCCAGACCACAAACAACTTACGAAAGTCGGTGCAGAAGCTCGAAAAGGCGTTGGAGCGAGCCGAAGCAGAGGTCGCTGAGCTGCAGGCTCAACTGGCCGATCCCGCTCTTTACGACCGCCCCGAAGACGTCCACCGACTCGCCACTGCGCACGAGAAGGCGAAGGACAAGGCCGTGTCGCTCATGGAGCGGTGGGAAGCCGCTGCCGAGCAGCTCGAGACCGGCGACGGCTGACGTACCGGCGCTGGTTAGCCTGTCGTGCTATGTCGCAGATCACGCTTCCGTCCGGGATCACCCTCAAGTACGAACGTCGAGGGGCCGGCGACCCGCTGTTGTTGGTGATGGGGCTGGCTGGCCAGCTCACCGATTGGCCTGTGGAGTTCGTTGACGAGCTGATCGACGCCGGATTCGAAGTTGTCATGTTCGACAACCGCGACGTCGGCCTGTCGACAATGGCCGACTGGGCGCCGCCCTCTCGCCGGAAGTCGATCATCTCCATGATCATGCGTCGGCCGGTAAAGGGCGTTGGCTACACGGTGGACGACATGGCCGACGACGCTGCAAGCCTGATGGACGCACTCGGTTTCGAGTCGATGGACGTTGTCGGTATGTCGATGGGCGGCATGATCAGTCAGGCATTGGCGATCCGCCACCCGAACAAGGTCCGATCGTTGTGCTCGGTGATGTCGAATACGGGCGACCGTAAGCACGGCGGTATCTCCCTCAAGCTCATCCGCCTGGTTGGCATCCCGAAACCGCCGAACCGCGACACCGCAGTCGACGAAGGGGTACGGCTTTGGCGCCACATCTCAGGCGATCACTTCGACGAGGCGGAGGCCCGCGTCCGCATGGCCGCTGCGATCGAACGATCCTGGACCCCAGCCGGGGTCATGCGGCAAACCGCCGCAATCGGCGGCAGCCCTGACCGCACCGCGGGCCTGAACGCCGTGACGGCGCCAACGCTCGTCATCCACGGCTTGAAGGATCTCCTCGTCCTCCCGTCGGGGGGCACGGCGACGGCCGCTGCCGTGCCTGGCTCACGCCTCTTGGTGTTCCCCGACATGGGCCACAACCTGCCTGCGTCTCGCACGCCGGAGATGGTCGCTGCGATCCGGTTGAATGCCAACCGGGCCAGCGTTGCTCAGTCGAGCTGACCGGGGCTGTGCTCGGCGAAGGGGGCTGAGCCTCAGCCGTCAGTGCCGAACGCGGAGTGTGTTGGCGGAACGATCGTCCGATCCCACTTGTCGAGCCCCGACGATGCCGTCGACGGCGAACACTGCGAGCCCCGACCAGATCACGACGAACCCAACGGCCTGGCCACCTGACCACGACTCGTCGAACGCAAATACACCGAGCAGGAACTGCAATGTCGGTACGACGTACTGCAGCACGCCGACCATCCAAAGTTCGATACGTCGAGCAGCAGAGGCAAACAGTAGTAACGGCGCCGCGGTAATCAGCGCTGTACCGCCCGCCCAGATCCACTCGAGGGGCTCAGACACAACGTCGGTCCCACCATCGACCACGATGAGGACCGCGAGCGCGGTGACGGCCAGCGGAAACATGAGCGAGATCTCGATAGTCAGGCCATCGAGCGAGCCCAGCGGCGCCGTCTTGCGGATCAGTCCGTAGAACGCGAAAGACACGGCGAGTGTGATGGCGATCCACGGCACACGGCCGACATCGACTGACAAGACGATCACCCCGGCAGCGGCGACCATGATCGCGAGCCACTGGGGTGCTCGGAGCCGCTCCCGCAACACCGTCACCCCCAGCATCACACTGACGAGCGGATTAAGGAAGTAGCCCAGGCTCGCCTCGAGCACGCGGTCGTTGGTCACCGACCAGATGAACAACAGCCAATTCACGGCCAGGAGGGCGGCCGACGTGGCCATGAGCAGCAGTATCCGCCGGTTGCGGGCAATGGCCCGAACACCGGCGGCCCGGTCGCGGACGAGTTGGATGAGGCCAAGGAACACAAAGGTCGCAACGACTCGGACCACGAGCACCGACCCGGTCGACCCGTCTCCCAGCCGCCAGAAAAGGGGCGACAGTCCCCACAACACATACGCCGTCAGTGCGCGCCCCACACCCTGGCTTATCCCGCCGCGGTTCATCGCGGCACGCTACCGGTGTGTCCCGTCGCCACCGACTGGCATGCTCGTGTCCATGCAGCTCGCCGCTCTGGTCGCAGCAACCGACGCCGTCGCCGCCACATCAGCTCGCAAGGAAAAGGTTGCGATCCTTGCCGAGGTCTTGCGCGGCGCCCAGCCCAACGACATGGAAATCGCGGTCGGTCTGGTCTCAGGCGATCCCCGTCAGGGCCGAATCGGCGTCGGTTGGGCAACCGTCGCGGGGCTCTCGATCGAACCGGCGGCGCATCCCCAACACTCGATCATTGATCTCGATCAGATACTCGCCGAGGTGGCCGACACCCATGGGAGCGGCTCCAAGGCCCGTCGCGCGGAACTCCTCACGAGATTCCTCGCGGCCGCCACTGCGAACGAGATCGACTTCGTCCGTCGGTTGCTGGTTGGTGAGCTTCGCCAGGGGGCGAACGCGGGGCTGACCACCGACGCCGTAGCGAAAGCAGTCGATGTTCCTGTGACCGCGCTGCGTCGAGCGGTCATGCTCTGCGGCAACCTCGGAGTCGGCGCGCGCATCGCCGCAGCCGACGGGCGGGCAGGCCTCGAGGCGGTCGGGCTCGAAGTTGGGCGGCCGGTCCAGCCGATGCTGGCGTCGACGTCACAGAGCGTCACCGCCGCGGTCGGAGACCTCGGCCGCTCAGCGATCGAGTGGAAGCTCGATGGCATCCGTATCCAGGTTCACCGCAGGGGTGATGCCGTCAGCGTCTGGACTCGCAACCTCAACGACATCACCCGTGGTGTCGGCCACGTCGCCGACATCGTGCGGAGGTTTCCGGCCGATTCGTTCGTGCTCGACGGTGAGGTGCTCGGCATCCACGAAGACGGCACGCCGATCGACTTCCAAGACACTGTCGCCAAGGGATCGGCGGTCACGCCATTCTTTTTCGACATCCTTCACCTCGACGGCACCGATCTGCTCGACACGCCGCTAGCGGAACGACGCGACCACCTTGAACGGGTGACCGGTGACCACTGCATCCCGGGAACGATCACCGATGACGCAGCTGCGGGCGAGGCCGTCCTTGCGGCTGCTCTCGAGCAGCGCCACGAAGGCGTCGTGATCAAGGCAGCCGACTCCACCTATCAGGCCGGCCGTCGTGGCAAGACCTGGCGAAAGGTGAAACCGGTACACACGCTCGACCTCGTTGTGCTCGCCATCGAACACGGCAGCGGCCGACGGCACGGTTGGCTGAGCAACATCCACCTCGGGGCGCGAGTTGACGACGGTGAGGGTTTCGTGATGGTCGGCAAAACCTTCAAGGGCATGACCGACGATCTCCTGCGCTGGCAGACCGAGCGATTCGGCGAACTCGCCATCGCCGACAACGGGAGGGTGGTAACAGTGCGACCCGAACAAGTCGTCGAGATCGCAGTCGACGGTGTCCAACGATCCACGCGCTACGCCGGTGGGCTCGCGCTGCGCTTTGCGCGGGTAGTTCGCTACCGCAATGACAAGTCACCCAGCGAAGCCGACACCATCGGCACGGTTCGCGCGCTGCGTCACTGATTCCGGGCAGACTGTGGGCGTATGCCGGACATCATCACGTCGCCCGTCGAGATCGAAGAGACGGTCACCAACCCGGTCACTGACGACGGCGACCACGATCGTTTCGCCCACTACGTCCGCCGGGCCGACGCAGCCCGGGCGACGGTTGAAGGCGTTCCGGTCCGAGCCCTGTGCGGCAAGGTCTGGGTGCCGAGCCGCGACCCGAGCAAGTATCGGGTGTGCCCCGAGTGCGCGAAGATCCGAGACCGACTCATGAACCGCTCCAACAACTAGATCCGCACCACTTTTTGTGTCGCCGTTCCCGAGCGATCACGGGACTTGTCCCGCCCACGACATCAGCGAGCGCTCCGGCATCGCGCAGCGCGAGGCAATGAAAGCTGACCGGAACCCGGTCGGCAGAGCCCGATGTCGAACCGTGCGTTTCATGCGCCATGATGCGAGACTCTTGTCAGCACGTCAGCGTTGTCGCAACACCAGGGGGTACCAGCAGCCGTGAAGGTCGCCGTTGTCTATGAGAGCCGCACCGGGAACACCGCACACGTTGCGGAGATGATCGGCGCCGCCGTCCAAGAACTGGGGCACGAAGCGGGTGTCTGGCCAACCGCGAAGGCCAACCTCGACTACCTGACCGACGCCGACATGGTGTTCCTGGGCACCTGGACCGACGGCATCTTCATCACCGGCCACAACCCGGGCGATGCCGGAAAGCTGCTCGATATGCCCGGCATCTGGGGTAAGCCCACCGCCGGATTCATGACCTACGCCCTGCACGCCGGCAAGGTCCTCAACAAGATGGCCGACGTCGTCACCCTGCTCGGCGGCGAATGGCTCGGTGGACGCCTGTTCAAGCGCGGGCAACTCGAAGAAGGCCTTGCTGCCTATGTCGTTGCGGCACTCGATGCCGCGGAGGAATCGCTCGGCGTCGCAAGCTGAGACCCACGATGACTCGTTTCGGGTCCCGTGGATCCCAATCCAACTTCGAAACATGTATGTCGGAATCATGACGATCGGGAACCAAGGAGTGGATCCAGGTGTCAGGCCGAGGAGCATCTTCGGAGAAAACTCTCTCATGCGGTACCACATCCAAGGCATCTTCCTCCTCTTGATCGTCCTCATCGCCGTGCTCTTCACCGCGCGCATGGCTGCGCCGGTGCTGTCCGATGCCCTGGGCGACGAGGGGGCGATCGTCGCCGAAAGCGCTGAGGTCACCCCCGACGCCGACGTTGCGGCAGGCGAGGCCGAGGAGGATCTACCCCTCACCGGCGAGGAGGTCGGCCAGATCCAGACCGATCTCACGACGCTCGGTTTTGACCCGGGAGCTGTCGACGGGATCATGGGCGATGCCACCCAGAATGCGATCGACGCTGCGATCGTGCAGTACCAGCTCGATGTCACAGCGAGCAACCGAGCGGTTTTCGACTATGTGCGGTCACTCGCTGATGCGCTGGCGGCTGCGAATGCGGCGGATTCGGCCACGAACGACGCCGGCGACGCCGACGCCGAGGGCTGACCAAATAATTCAATCGATCTGACATGACACCGATCCCTCGGGATGCAAAACTGGGCGGTGATCGGTTCCTGTTTGGTGCGCCAATGGACCGGAATGTCAAAGCCTGAAACACGGTGGCTCTGAAGGGAGGAGCGATGGCACATACTGCGATCCCGAACCCAAAGACTGCCCTTCGGAGAAGTGCGCGCCAGGTCTGGGACCGCTTTGGGTGGCCGCTGAGTCGCGAGATCACCCTCCTGATCATTGGCCTGTTCGCGTACCGCGCCGTACGTCTCCTCGTAAAGGACGAGATCGACCAGGCGTTCGTCAACACCCAGCGCGTCGTCGACTGGGAACGAGCACTCGGGATCTTCAATGAGGTCGAACTCCAGGCCTCGATCTTGACTAACGATGCCATCGTTTGGGGCCTGAACCGCTACTACTTCCTCGCACACTTTCTCGGCACGACCATCTGGGTGTGCTGGATGTTCATCCGATATCCGGAGCACTACGGCCGCATCCGGCGAGTCCTCCTCGGAACCACGTTCGGCGCGTTGGTGATCCACATCGTCTTCCCACTTGCGCCACCGCGCTGGTTCCCCGACATGGGCTTCGTCGACACGTTGCAGACCTACGGGCCGAAGATCTACGACAGCGAAACCATCGCCAATACCGCCAACCAGATCGCAGCCATGCCCTCGCTGCACGTCGGCTGGGCACTGATCGGTGCCTGGGGGCTGATCAAAGCGGGCACCTCATTATGGCGTTGGATCGCCGCGCTGCACCCTACGGTCATGACCGCCGCCGTCGTGCTGACCGGAAATCACTGGTGGCTCGACGTGTTCGGAGCGCTAGCCCTCGTTGCGTTGGTGATCGCAATCGATGCGCCGATACAGCAGAGGCTCGAACGTCGCCACCATCGAGAAGCGGGCGACGATCGAGGCGACGGAGACAACGCAACGGACGACGAAACTGTCCTCGTCGGGTGACCCATTCAGGCGGCTCACCTGCCACCACCGCCTACCGACCGCGCCACGCGATCGACCTCCGATTCGCGTGATGGGCCTCGAATCAGTGACCTCGATCCGAGACGTCCGGTGGTGGACCACCGTCACACCTCACGGCCCTGTGTCGGTCGCGTTTCGGCCGTCAACCGATGGCACAATCCGCGCCGAGTCCCGGGGATCTGGCACAGACTGGGCCCTCTCACCCAACTCCCTTAGCTCCTCGATGCCCACGACAACACCGCCGATGAGTTCCAGCCGACACATCCGCTCGTCCGACGCCTCGCCGGCCAGTTCGATACCGTGCGGCTCGGGTCGACTGGCCACTGGTATGAATCGCTTTGCATCGCAGCGATCGGCCAGCGGGTTGTCGCCGCCCATGCAAAGACGAGCCGAAAGCGTCTGGCTTTGCGCTACGGCGAGCGGCCGGTTGAGCTTGCGCCGATTCCTGCGTTCCCGGAGCCCGACCGCATGCTGCGCCCGCCCGACCACGACTTCCACCGGGCCGGCATCGATCGCGCCCGGGCTCGGGTGATCCGTATCGCAGCCCGCTAAGCCGACCGGATCGAACACCTTGTCGACACCGCCAGTGGTCACGCCGACGTCGTCCCAGTTGGCGACCTGCACATCGCCCGCATGGTCAGCCGAGCGCTCTGCGGCGAAGATGCCGACGACGACTGCATGCTCGAACTTCTCGAGCCATTCGCTGGCCATCGCCAGCGCGTCGTGCGTTTGATCACAATGGCCGGGCCACGGCTGGCACCGAACCGCCCCGCACCGACTCTCAGCGACATCAGCCGTATCTAGAAGGTTGGCGCTCTTGGCTCCGTCTTGCGGCGGGCCAGATAGACGTCTTCGGGTTCCGGGCAGCTCAGACCTACGCAAGATCGGCCATCGCCATTCGGTCGCAAAATCAGTCCTTGCCTAGCCGAACCACCAGCAACACAACCATTGCGCCGACGACCGAGCCGATAAAGCCACCTCGCGACACCTCAAAACCGTCACCGGTGACAACAGAGCCGAGGGTTCCGCCAACGCCTGAGCCGACGATGCCCAGGAGGATGGTGCCAATGCAGCCGATGGGTTTGCCGGTGGGAACGAGGAGCCGAGCGAGCAGGCCAGCGAAAAGTCCGGGAATGATCCAACTGAGCCAGGCCATGAGGCGAGTCTTGCCGATCAGGCTCGATCCGGGCGGTCAGCCGAGTGTGGCGTTGGGCACGCTGGTTGTCTCACTCGTGCCGTAGCGTCGCCCATGATGATCAACTGCGGCCACTGCGGAGGCGCCCATGCGACAGTGGCGGACGTCCGTGCCTGCTCTGGCGCGGCCGCCGGATCGACGCCGAGCAGGCACCCCACCGCGCAAACAACGTCTCTGCAGCCCCAGACCGCGCCCGACGCCACGCCGTTACCTGTCGACTGGAGTCGGCTCGCAGGTCCACCGGAGCTCGCCCGCAACCTCATCGTCGGACCGACCGACCCGGTCCCTGCGCCGTGGGCCGATGCGCCGATTATCGAGCTCAATGCTGATGCGCCCGACGATGCCCTGCTTGACAAGCTGGTCGACCATCGCATCGACCGTCGACCAGTCGTCGTGCGGCTGACCGGCGAGCTGCCCGACCCCGACCCGATCCTGCCCGTCGAGTACTGGCATCTGGCTCCCGACACTGACCTCCCCGGCGACCGGCTCCGCCATGTCGTCGTGTCACACGCCGTCGATGCCCGCCTCGCTGATCGACCCACCATCGCCGCGGTCGACCTCGCGCTCGCGGCCGGGGCAACCCTTGCCGACTCGGGCCCCGGCGACGTCGTCGGTCCCGATGGGCCCGTGTGGTGCGACGGCGGGCCGCTGCACTGGTTCAACCCGATCGACGGTGCTTCGGTGGTGCCTGCGCCGAACCTCCGGTGCGGCTCACTCACCCCCCTGCAGTGCACCGAACCAAGTGCCGATCTCGCCCCCGATCAGCTCGCCGCGGTCGCCCACTCCGGCGCGGGTGCCCGAATCATCGCCCCTGCAGGGTCCGGGAAGACCCGCGTCCTCACCGAGCGGGCCCGTCACCTAATCCGTGACCGCCATGTCGATCCGCGATGCATTTGCCTTCTGGCGTTCAACGTCCGCGCCCGCGAAGAAATGCAGGAGCGCACAACCGATCTACCCGGCCTCGAGATCCGCACCCTGAACAGCCTCGCCCTTGCCGTCGTGGCAGGGCGGGCGCCGTTCGGACGCCCCACCGTTCGGCGAGGGTCCGAGGTCATCGATGAGCGTCAGGTCCGACGTATCCTCGACGATCTGGTGCCGGGCCGCCGGCAGGCCATGGCCGATCCGATGGCGGTCTGGATCGAAGCGCTCACGGCAACCCGACTCGGCCTGCGCGATCCCGCCCACGTCGAAACCGAGTTCGCCGGCGATATCCGCGACTTCCTCTCGATCTCGCGTGAGTACCGTGATCGTCTCGCCCGCGCTGGCGCCCTCGACTTCGACGAGCAGATCCTTGGCGCAATCGAGGTGCTGCTCACCGATCCCGGCGCCCGCCGAGCGGCCCGACGGGCTTGCCAAATCATGCTGGTCGACGAATTTCAGGACCTCACCCCGGCGCACGTGTTGCTGGTCCGTCTCCTGACCGGTCCCGAGGCGAACGTCTTCGGCGTGGGCGACGACGACCAAACCATCTACGGCTACGCCGGCGCGTCACCGGCCTGGCTCCTCGACTTCGCCAACCTGTTCCCTGGCTCGGCTGCACACGATCTCCACGTCAACTACCGCTGCGCGCCGCCGGTTGTCGATGGTGCGTCGACACTCCTTCAACACAACCGCCGCCGCATCGCGAAGACGATGCGGGCCAAACCCGGACGCGACGTCGATGGCTTCGCGCTCGAACACCGCACCAGCCCCGATCCGAGCTCGGTCACCGTCGAGCACGTGCTCGAGCTGATCAACGAGGGAGTCAGCCCCAGCGACATCGCCATCCTCACGCGGGTGAACGCCACGCTGCTCGGCCCCATGCTCGGGCTCGACGCAGCTGGCGTCGCTACTACTGCGCCCATCGATGCCAACTTTGTCGAGCGCACCGGCGTCGCCGGTGCCCTTGCCTGGCTCCGACTCGCCACCGCACCGAGCCGGGCGCTGCCTGGCACTGCGCTTGAGACCGCAATCCGTCGCCCACCGCGCGGCCTCCGGCGCAACATCACATCGTGGATCGGCGAGAAACAGTCGATCCGAGAGATTGTCGACCTGGCCTCCCGCCTTAACGAGGCACGCGACCAGAACAAGGTCGCCGACTTTGCCGCCGATCTCCAACGGATCCGTGACCTCGCTGACGAGGCCGACACCGAGACCCTTCTTGTTGCGATCCGCGACGAGGTTGGCCTCGGTCGGGCCCTCGACAAGCGCCTCGACGCCAGCCGTCGGTCGGTCGACCGTTCAGCCCATGGCGACGACCTCACCGCCCTGCTTGCCGTCGCCCGTCACCAGCCTGACCCCGAAGCGTTCCCTGACTGGCTGGCCGAGCGACTCTCCGCGGCAACACCCGACTGGAGCGGCGTCCGCTTGTCGACCATCCATAGGGTCAAGGGCCGCGAGTGGCCCCACGTGGTGGTCCACGAGGCCACTGCGGGCCTGATGCCCCACCGTCTTTCGTCTGATGTGGAAGAGGAACGACGGGTCTTCCATGTCGCCATCACCCGTTCGTCTGCGCGGACCCTCGTCGTCAGCGGCACTCCGACATCACCCTTCGTTGCGCAGATGACCGAGCCGCCCGACCCGAACGCGCCCGCACCCACCAGACCGGTCCGCGCCCCCAGCAAATCCGAGCGCGACGTGCCCGAGGCCAACTCGATCGAAGAAGCCCAAATTCGCGAACGCCTCCGTACCTGGCGCACCGAGACGTCGAAGGCGGCTGGCATGCCGGCCTACGTCGTCTTCAACGACGTGACGCTCTACGCCATCGCCGATCGTCGACCGCTCAGTGACGATGAACTCCTCGACATTCCTGGCATCGGGCCCGTGAAGGTTGAGCGCTACGGCGAGGCCGTCATCGAGATCATCACCGGGGTTCTCGACGTTTGACAGCAGCCAAAGCTCGTCACATACCCTCGCCCCAATGCGTTGCAACATCACGATACGCCTCGGACTCAAGGCCGAAGTCGCCTCTCCGCCGCCGGCGAGCTGACGATGGCGACCTTTCTCGACCCGGAGATCGATCCCCATACATTCCCAGTCGGCACGATTACCGCCAACCTCCTCGCCGAGCTGCGCAATAGCAACCTGCGGCTGACACCCGAGCTGAGCGGCACTGTTGAACAGACGGCGCACGAGATCGATGCGAAGACCGGGGTGACCGTCACCGTGCACCGACCAGCCGGTCTCGAGGAACCGGCACCGGCGCTCTTCTGGATCCACGGTGGTGGGTACGTCATGGGCTCGGTCGATACCGACGCAGTGATGTTCGACCGACGACGTCTACACCGGGCTCGCGTGGATCTTTATGCACGCGGGCGAGCTAGGCATCGACCCGGCCCGCATCGGGATCGGCGGCGTGAGCGCCGGGGCGGGTTTGTGCTCGGCCCTGGCTTTGCTGGTTCGAGACCGCGGTGAGCTCAAAGTGCAGTTCCAGTTGCTCGATTGCCCGACGCTTGATGACACCCAGACCACGCCAAGTTCCCAGCTCAATGATCTGATCGTTTGGACCCGGAGCTCCGACGAGTTCGATTGGCGGTCGTATCTTGGCGACCGGTACGGCACTGACGACATCCCGGCCTACGCAGCTGTGGCCCGGGCTACCGATCTATCGAACCTGCCACCCGCCTATGTCTCGATCGGCACGGCGACAGCTTCCGCGACGCAGACATCGCCTATACCAGCCGACTGATGGAAGCCGGCGAACCAACCGAGCTACACGTGTACCCCGGCACTCCTCACGGCGTCGCGTTCTGGGCGCATACCCAGATTGCCCGGGCCTACGACGCCGACCAGACCCGTTGGCTTCGTCGCCAATTCGACGCGCTCGGATCATAGCGGCCTACTGCATGTCACGAGCACTGACGGTGCGCTGACTCACCTCGACCAGGTCACCGGAACGTACCTCGTAGGACACGACGTGTTCGACGGAGTGTTGGCCCGCCCGAGCTCTCCCGGTGACAAGGTCGAGCGAAAGGCCCTCGATCACCGGCAGAAGCGCGACGGCCTTGAAACCCTCCTCCCGACCAGGATGGGAAAGCTTCTCTTCGCGGATGAGATCGATCGAGTCCCATATCCACACGTCATCGACGCTCACGAAACGGCACCGGTGGCTCGACTTGTTCTTCGCCACGATCGAACCAGGACAGATGATGACCTGCCCCTCGATCCACGGCGGGCTGCCGAGCCCATCGCGGCCAAATGCCTGCTCGAACGCCTCGTCGATCATGGCGTCATGGTCGCCTGAGGACACGGCCCTGCGACGCATCTCGTCGCGCAACGCTGCGGCCAGATGGGTGATGGTGTCGACGTCGAGGCGCGCCGCGAGCTCGACTGCCGCATCGGGATCGTCGCGCAGATGACGGACCGTCGTACCCCAGCGTCGCTTCGGCTTGGTTTCATCCTTCGCAGCCATTGGCCCCATCATGCCGGGCCTCTCTGCCTTCCGTACACGAGGCCACGTCCGCTCGGTGATCGCTGGATGCGCAGGGCCTCATCGGCTGGTGGAGCGACGAACGACGAGTGCTAGACCTGCTCCATGGACATCTCCCCCACCCTTACCTGGGCATCAAACCGCACCCTCGGGGTACTCATCACCTTGCGCGGCGATGGCCGGGCCCAGTCCTCTGATGTGGTGTACGCCGTCATCGACGGTGCAATCTGTATCTCACTGACCGACAGCCGGGCCAAGACCCGGAACATGCGGCGCGACTCACGGGTGGTGTTCCACATCACCGATCCCGACAGTTGGAGCTATGCGTCGATCGATGCCGAGGCCGAACTCTCCGCCGTCGCGTCGGCTCCCAACGACACGACGGTCGATGATCTCATGAGCATCTACCGGGCCGTGACCGGTGGCGAGCACGACAACTGGGACGAGTTCCGGACGGCGATGGTCGAGGAAGGTCGACTCGTCGCCCGTCTCCACCCCCGTTCGGCGACAGGCCAGATCCATTAGTCGGCGTCATGAAGCAGGGATTCTTCGACCACGTACTCGATGCGTTCGAGGGCTTCGCCGGCGACGCAAACGGAACCGTCCACGCTTCCTCGCATGGACGAGGCCTGAAGGTGTGGTTCGGCACCACCGATAGTCGTAGTGCCAAGGAGCACTACGAAGCTCAGCTCATTCGCGTCGACGGGGCCGTCTCGTGCGAGATCGGCTTTCATGCGGAACACCGCGATCCCACCCGTAATGAGGCGGTGCTCGCTGCACTCCTCGCTGAAGAGGCGATATGGCGCGAAGAACTTGGCGCCGATGCCGAGGCTGGCCCCTTCATCGGGATGGACGATTGGGTCCGGATCTCCGAGGTGTGGGATCCGCCCGATCCCGATGACCCCGAAGCCTCCATGGAGGTCGCTGCTCGGCTCGCGGACTATGTCGACGCACTCGAACCCGTCCGCCGGTCGCTCGAGATGCGATGATCGAACGGTGACTTCGTCGCTTCCTCCTGAGCGTGGCCTGTTCTGCAACCGGACCCTCAACCTTCGCGGGGTGCGGGCCATCGGTTACGACATGGACTACACCCTCATTCACTACCTCGTTGACGAGTGGGAACGAGCGGCCTTCGAACATGCCCGTGCCAACCTGCACGACGAGGGGTGGCCAGTCGACAATGTCGAGTTCGATCCCGAAGCGTTCACTCTCGGTCTGACCTTCGACCTCGACCTCGGCAACCTGGTCAAGGCCACCCGGTTCGGCTATGTCGTTCGCGCCCAGCACGGGTCCGACGTCTTGTCGTTCGACGAGCAGCGAGCGGCCTACGACGGCACCGTCATCGAACTCGGCGACGACCGCTTCGAGTTCATGAACACGTTGTTCGAGCTCAGCCGAGCATCACTGTGGACCCAACTCGTCGAGATCCACGATCAGACGCCCCTTCCCGGCGTCCACTCCTACGTTGCGCTGTACCGCGCCATCGACGGAGCCCTGGGCGCAGCGCATCTCGAAGGCGCGCTCAAACAACAGATCGTCGACGATCCCGAACGATTCGTCGACCGCGATCCGGGACTGATCAACACGCTTCGCGATCAACGTCTCGCCGGTAAGCAGCTCCTCCTCGTGACCAATTCGGAATGGTGGTACACGCAGAAGATGATGAGCTGGTGCTTCGACGAGGCCATGGGGCCTGACCAGACCTGGCGTGACCTGTTCGACATCGTGATCGTCGCGGCAGCCAAACCTCGTTTCTTCGCAGAGCTGGGCCCGATCTTTCGGCTCGTCGACGAGGCAGCTGGTCATCTCGAACCGCACTTCGGGCCACTCGAAGCGGGCGAGGTGTACCACGGCGGCAACGCCCGAATGGTCGAGCGGGCGCTGGGCCACGAGGCCAGCCAGTTTCTCTATGTGGGCGACCATCTCTTCGGCGACGTCCACGTCACCAAGGACGTGCTTCGGTGGCGCACAGCGCTGATCGCTCGCGAGATGGAGGCAGAGGTGCGCGCGGCCGCAGACTTTGCCGATGACGAAAACCATCTCCGCGCCGACATGGCTACCAAGATCGACTTCGAACAGCGACATGCAACCTTGCGGCTCCAGCGCCGTCACCTGGTGGTCAACGGAGCGAACCACGATGCGGTGGACGCTGAAATTGATGCGATCGCTCGGCAACTCTCCGACATCGATGACGCGATCGCACCACTTGCCCGAGCCGCTGTGCTGCAGGGCAACGCCAACTGGGGTCCGCTGATGCGCGCTGGTGTCGATAAGAGTCTCTTTGCCCGACAGGTCGAGAAGTACGCCGACGTGTACACCAGCCGGGTGAGCAACTTTGCTGCCGCCACGCCCTACGGCTACCTCCGCGCGGCCCGAGGTTCGCTCCCCCACGACGCGGCGCACTAGTCACCGACGACAAGGGTTGATTCCTTCATGAACACCGACACCGCTCCCAACTTCGACATCGAGTTTTTCTGGGATCCGGTGTGCCCGTTTGCCTGGATCACGTCTCGCTGGGTCGAGGACGTTGCGGCACAAACCGGCATGAAGGTCGACTGGCGGTTCATCTCGCTACGGCTGCTCAACAAAGACAAGGACTACGCCACGGAGTTTCCACCCGCCTACGAACACGGCCACACGGCCGGGCTCCGGTTCCTGCGAGTCGCAGCGGCGGTGCGAGCCGAGATTGGTCGCGAGGCCATGGCCGCCCTGGTCAAGGCCTACGGCGAGAGCTACTGGGACGCCGACCACAGCGCTCGCCGCGAAGTCCACGCCGGTCTGTCGTCCGATACGCACACCCGGGAGGTCCTGGCCGCCGCCGGCGTGGACCAGCGATTCGCCGACGCGCTCGACGACCCATCGCGGGATGCCGAACTCGATGCCGAGACCGAACTGGCGCTCGAACGAACCGGACGCGATGTCGGCACACCGATCATCACCTTCAATGGCGGCGATGGCACGGCGTTGTCCTTTTTTGGTCCGGTCATGAGCCGCGTGCCCAGCGCCGACGAAGCTGTTCCGCTCTGGAACGCAGTCACGACGCTGGCGTCGTTCCCCGGGTTTGCCGAGATGAAACGAAGCCTGCGTGAGGTACCCCAGCTGCGCATCACCGGCGCGATTGGCGACGAGCCCGAATTCGAAGACTGGACCGGCGGCCACCGCCGCGGGCATCTTGCCAGCGACCAGGTCGACACCGACTCGTGAGCGACTTCAGTGTCGAAGCGACCCGCTTCCAGACCCCGGGTCCATCGACGCTCGAAACCGAACGTGTTGTCATCGCAATCGCCAATGGCGAGATCACGGCGGTCGCGCCTGCCTCCAGCGACGAAGCAGCGGTGCTGCGAGCCGACTCACCCGAGCACCTCAACCTCGGGCACGACACGGTCATCGTCCCGGGAATGATCGATCTCCACATCCATGCACCCCAGTGGCAGCAGCTCGGCACCGCGCTCGACCTGCCCGTACAGGACTGGCTGCAGACCTACACCTTTCCGCTCGAGGCGCGATTCGCCGACACGGCGATGGCCGGAGTCGTCTACCGCGACCTGGTCGCCACGCTCCTCGCGCATGGCACCACCACCGCGGTCTACTTCGCGAGCGTGCACGAGCCCGCCACACTCGTTCTGGCCGAGACCTGCGCCGAGGCTGGGCAGCGCGCCTTCGTCGGCCGGGTGGCGATGGACCATCCTGATGCGACGCCGGAGTGGTACCGAGACGCCGATGCCGCAACCGGGTTGACGGCCTCTGCTCGATCGATCGAAGCCATCCGCACCGCCGATGCCGGCCGGGGCCTCGTCGAACCGATCATCACGCCCCGTTTCCTTCCCGCCTGCACCGATGAGCTGTTGACCGGCCTCGGGGACCTTGCCGAGACAACCGGAGCTCTCGTCCAGACCCATTGTTCGGAGTCCGACTGGCACCACGCGTACGCCTTCGAACGGTTCGGCAAGACCGACACGAGCGCACTCGACAGCTTCGGGCTGTTGCGCAACCGCACCGTGCTCGCTCACAGCAACCACGTCACCGACGCTGACATCTCACTCATCACGCAGCGAGGCGCGGCAATTGGCCACTGCCCGATCAGCAACGCCTATTTCGCCAACGCCGTCCTCCCTGTTCCAGAGCTGCTCGCCGCCGGCGCGCGAGTTGGTCTCGGAACCGACATCGGGGCCGGCGTACGGCCCGGCGTCCTGCAGCAGTGCCACGAGGCAGTCACGATGAGCCGGATGCGGCGCGACGGCGTTCACGCCGACCTTTCGACGGCCGAGCGAGGCGCTCCCGATAGCGCCATCGACACCACGACAGCGTTCTGGCTTGCGACCGCCGGCGGTGCCGAGGCGCTTGGCCTTCCGTTGGGTGTTCTCGAACCAGGCCGACGCTTCGATGCGGTAGCAATCAACCTTGACCATCCGCACGGCGTCATCCGCCGCCACGTCGACCTCGACGACGACGAGCGATTGTTCGAAAAGGTGGTCCGCCTCGCGCAAACGTCCGACATCAGTCAGGTGTGGGTAGACGGGCGGACCGTGCACCGTCGGTGATCCCACAAATCGGGAACTTCTGCGGGTCGCAGGGCGTTTCCACCCCGATGCGTCAGCTTGTCGCCGCCCTCCTCGCACTCGCCTTGCTCGCCGGTGCATGCAGTTCCGACTCCATCATCGCAACGACAGACGCCGCTGCGCCACGAAGTTTCCCACCGGCACCCGACGTACCCGACGGCCCGCTCGCCGACCAGGTCGTCACCTTCGCGGGTATCACGATCGAGGCATCGGGTGGCGGCTACCTGGCGATCGACGGTGAGGGTGAATCCCTTGCCACCCACGAAGCGTTCTGGTTCGCCTGGAGCCAGTTCTACCCCGGCACACTGCTTTGGACGGGCTGAACCGGTTGCGTCTGACGCCGAGGTGCGCCACCGTCTAGCGCATGACTGCACCGTTTCGCATCGCCCAACTCTCCGACACTCACTTCTTGGAAGACGGCGCTCCCGCCGAAGGCGGTGAGGGCGCGTACGACACCGACGAAGCGTTCGACGCGGTGTTCGAACACATCGCGGCGAATCATGAGCTCGACATGGTCGTCGTGACCGGCGACATCGCCGACAATGGCTTCGCCGACGAGTACCGCAAAGCAGCCGACGCATTCTCCCGGTTCGATGTGCCCGTCAACGTGTGCCCCGGTAACCACGATCACTTCGGCCACTATTCTGCGCGCATGGGTCGCCCCGGCGTGAGCACGTCGCGGGTCATCGAGATCGACACGTGGGCCCACGTCTTCGTCGACTCGGCCGCAGGGACGCTCCTCGACCAACCTTCGGGCACGGTCATCGACCCACCTGAGCAGGCCCGACTGCATTCCAACGGTGTTCTTGGCGAGCGTGAAGCCGCATGGATCCGCGAGACCTGCGACACGATTACGGCCGAGCACATTTTTATCTGGCTGCACCATCCGCCGGCTGCGCCACTCGTGCTCACAGAGGATGCGGCCTACGAGGCCGAGTGGCGGACCCTCCTCCACCACCTCCCGCGTGTGCGGGGGTTCGGCGGCGGCCACACGCACGTCCCCGACGACTACGAGATTGACGGCCGTCCGGTAGCCGTTGCACCGTCGCTCAAAAACAACTTCTCCATGGACCCGCAGACCTGGCTACCACCCGGCTACCGCACCTACGAGTTCGCACCCGACGGCTCGTGGTCAAGCAATACGCATCTCGTTGACGACGAGCGTTGGCCACGCCGGCCATTCGGCAGCCTTCTCGCGAGCCTGTTTCGCGGGGAGATTGGCCACGACGAGCTGCGCCAGATCATCGAACGCCGCAACGCTGAGCGCGCCAGCGGCTAGCGGCGCTCGCCGCGAAGCTTGTCGATCATCCGGCGGTCGCGTTTGGTCGGGCGGCCGCTCCCCCGCTCACGTTGGGCGAACACCGGCGTTTCGATGAAGTCCGGCGAGCGCTCAGGCGGCGGGGGCGAGCGGTCGATCACACACTCGGCGGCCCGGGTGGCCGACATGCGCTTCTCGATCAGGCCCGCGACCTCGTAAACGATCACACGGTCCTTACGGGTGGCCTGCACCCGGTCGCCGATCGTAATCTTGGTCGCCGCCTTGGCGATCGTGCCGTTGACCTTGACCCGTCCGGTCGTGCAGGCCTCAGTTGCCATCGTGCGGGTCTTGTAGACCCGCACCGACCACAGCCACTTATCGACCCGCACTGCCATGAGCGACAGTCTTGCACCGCTTGCCCGCGCGGGCGCGAGCCGCGAAGCTGACCACGCCGTTGACCAGCTTGTGGGAGACCAATGCAAACACCGATGACCATCCGCGATCACCTTGAGCGTGCCCGCATCGTCTATGGCGATCGCATCGGCATCTACGACGAACCGGATCAGCCCGCACCAAGCCTTGGTGACCTGACCTACGGCCAGTTCTACGATCTCGCCCAGGGCATGGCAGCCGGCCTCGATGACCTTGGACTCGAGCAGGGCGCTCGCGTCGGCATCGTGTCGCAGAACTCTGCCCGCCTGCTCGTCACCTTGTTCGGCGCCAGCGCCTGGGGCCGGGTGGCTGTGCCGATCAATTTCCGCCTTGGCCCCGATGAAGTCGAGTACATCGTCGATCATTCGGGCTGCGACGTCTTGATCATGGATCCTGAGCTGGAGCCCACACTCGGCGACATCAAGGTCAAGCATCGGCTGATCTCCGGTGACGAATCCGACTCGCTGTTCAAAATGGGCGCCGAGGCCCGCCCGTGGACTGCCGACGAGGACGCCACCGCCACGATCAACTACACGTCCGGCACAACCGCACGCCCCAAGGGCGTCGAGATGACGCACCGGAACCTGTGGAGCAACTCCGCCATCTTCGGCTGGCACACGGGTGTCAACGACCGCGACGTCTACCTCCACACGCTCCCGCAATTTCACTGCAATGGCTGGGGTATGCCGTATACCACCACAGCAATGGGCGTGCCGCAGGTCAACCTCCGCAAGGTCGATGGCCCCGAAATCCTTCGCCGCATCGAGAAGTACGGCGTCACGTTGCTGTGCGGTGCGCCTGCTGTGGTCGCCGCCATCCTCGACGCTGCCGCCGACTGGGACGGCGAGATTCCGGGCAAAGACAGGGTCCGCATGATCGTCGCCGGTGCACCGCCTCCGACTCGAACCATTGAGCGGGTCGAAACCGAGTTGGGCTGGGAATTCATCCAGATCTACGGCCTGACCGAGACCGCTCCGCTCCTCACGATCAACCGCAGCCGCAGCGAGTGGGATAACGACACGCCGGCCGAGCGGGCGTCGAAGCTCAGCCGGCAAGGCGTTCCTGCGGTCGGTATCACGATGGGGGCCGACAGTGAGGGCGAGATCCTCGCCCGCGGCAACCACATCTTGAAGTCGTACTGGGACAACCCGGAGGCGTCAGCCGAAGCGCTCGCTGACGACTGGTTTCACACCGGCGACGGTGGCTTTATCGACGACGAGGGCTACGTGACGCTCCAAGACCGCAAAAAAGATGTCATCATCTCCGGCGGCGAGAATGTCTCGTCCATCGAGGTCGAGGACTGCCTCTTCTCGCATGCTGCGGTTGAAGAGGTCGCCGTGATTGGTGTTCCCGATGAAAAGTGGGGCGAGACGATCAAAGCGCTCGTGGTCATCGGTGCCGGGGCTGAGGTCACCGAGCGCGATCTCATCAACCACTGTCGGGCGAAGATCGCACACTACAAGTGCCCTACCTCGGTCGAGTTTCGCGATGAACTCGCCCGAACCGCCACCGGCAAGCTCCAGAAGTTCAAGCTCCGCGCTCCGTACTGGGAGAGCGCCGACAAGGGCATTAACTAACCTGCAGCTTCACTGCCGAGGCGGCGGCCCCGGCACGACATAGCCAACGCCCTCGGCATAGCGGGCGTTGTTTGGGATCGGCCGCTCGTCGTCGGGGTCGAGCACCCAGCCGTGCCCGTCGACCCAGCGCGGCGGACGCGAGCGGGGATCAGGCGCAGGGGTCGGGGTGAGGTCGCCGGTCCACGCAGGCAGCGAGACCGATTCGCTCGGCGCGGCGCGGGTCGGGAGCGTAGGACGGAACGGCGGCGGCTCGCTGTGCAGCGCCATCTCCACGTCACCGGTGACCACCGGCGGCGGCACACGACCGCCGGGGATCGCCGTCGACGACGTGGGCTCCCCGGAACCATCGGGCGGTGGGGCGAAGGGATCGACCAGCGGGTTGGACGGCGGAGTGGGCGCCGGAACGATCGGCGTTGATGGCGGGGTGACCGGCTGCTGCGGAGGCGCCCCAGATTGGGGGCGGACCGGTGGCACGTGGGTGGTGGGGGGCTGCGTGGGCGTCGATTCCTCGGACACGGGCATGGACATGGACCGCCGGTGAGTGAGGTCAGCACGCTCCGCACTTGGCCGAGCGGCAGCCTGCGGGGCCAGGTGAGTCTCTGGCCCGGAGCGGGCCACGACCGGCTCTGCTTCGGCGCTTCGAGCAGGCCGTGACCGGCCGTGGTCCGCGTTGGGCCAGAGCCACGACGCCACGAGAAGCGCAGCGCCGACACCGCCGAGAACGAGTGACGGCATGAGCGTGGAGCGCAGCAACGCCGTGAGAAGTGCGGCAAGTACCTTCGCCTGGTCGGGGGCGAACGCCCGAAGGAGCGCAGGTACACCAAGACCGAGAACAAGAAAGATGACCGTGGTTCCAATCGCCCAGGAGGCGGCACGACGCAAGACCGACGGCCGGTTGGTGGTGGCAAGAAACGCGATCAGGACCATCACGACCGAGATCCCAGCGAGGTACGGGACCACCGTCTCGAGGAACGATTTCACCGGACTCAAATCCGGGATGCGCTCGGTCGGCAGGTCGACGGTCCAATCAGCTTCGGTGGAAATGGCGTCGGCTGCAGCTGGCGAAACCTGCGCAATCTGTTCGCGGGCGACGTCGGCGAGTGGAGTGAGATCAACACTCTCGGGAGCGTTGCCTTGGCCGAGAAACGCTCGGTGGGTTAACCCGAGCGACTCGATCAGCGAGTCGGTGACGCGTGGGTCCTCGAGCACGGCGAGCGCAGCAGCATCGACCTGAGCAGCCGAGACCGGCACCTCTGCAGGGAGCGCTCGCTCAATCGCCACAGCGAGGTTCTCTGCCACCTGGTCTCGGACCTCATCGTTCTCGAGCAATTCACGGGCGATCGTCTCGGAGCGCTCCTCGTCGAACACGGTCTGGAGCGCGAGGTATCCCGACCAGGCGAGTGACCCGATCAAGAGCGCCGGGCCAAGGATCAGGCCCGCGATGCCGCGGCGAAACATGGCGCTGATGTTCTCACACCAGCGCTGGCCGAAGGTGTCGCGTCAGCCGAGTTGGGCGAGGATCTGGTCCTCGGTTGTCCAGTCGTACTCGAACGCAGCGTTCCTGCTGCCGGCCCACCAATCGTGCGCCCTGTCGAGCATTGAGGCCGTGGTCTGTTGAGGGACCCAGTCGGTGTCGGCGCGCAAGCGGTCGATGCTGAACGACGTGTCCTGATTCCACCAGTGGACGTTGGGAGCCAGGTGCTGCAAGAGGTTGACACACAGCATGAAGCGGGTGCGGAGCAACGCGCGGGGTCCGGCTGCCTGTTCCTTCTGCGCTTGGCCGGACGAACGGACGTTGAGCGCACCCGACGCGGCTGCGATAGCAACCGAGTGCTCCCCGGTCCACAACCCCTCCATCATCTCGGCCGGGATGTGGCGGACGTCTGCGTCTACACCGACGGCCTCAGCCGCGAGCGCGACATACTCGTTACGGGTGACGGACTCGATGCCGGTCAGGTTGTAGCGCCGACCGTAGCTCGCGACATTGCCCATGAGCGCGACGAGGGCACTGGCCTGATCGTCGACGTCGCCGACCTGCAACCGAGTGGATCCGTCGCCGGGAACGAGGATCGGGCGGCCATTGCGCAACCGGGCGAACATGCGCTGCTCTCGGTCGGTCATTGCGTTGTGGGGGCCCAGCACCATCGAGAACGGGACCGTGGTGGCTGGGAAGCCATGATCGGCGTGAGCAGCAAAGAGGCGGTCTTCGCAGAGCATCTTGCGGTAGCCGTACTCGATCTGGGTCTCGCCGCGTTCGTCGGGGTCGTTTTCGCTGATCGGTGTGTCCTTCGACGCGTAGGTGACCGTCGAGCTGGCAAACAGGTAATGGCCAATGCGGTCGCGAAAGATCTCCATCATGATGTCGACGTCTTCGGGGTGGTACGCCGACATGTCCTGCACGCAATCCCACTCGGTGCCACCGAGGACGCTGCGGAGCTGATCGTGATCGGTGCGGTCGGCCACGAGGCGAGCCACCGAATCCGGAATGTCGGACTCGGTGCGACCTCGGTTACACACGGTGACGTCGTGCCCTTGGTTCACCAGCTGGTGAACCAACGCCAGACCGTTGAACTGGGTACCGCCCATCACGAGCACACGCATCTGAAGACCCCCGTCAGCTCGAGCACCATTGCAGAGAACCCGCGCAGCCGTCGATTGCGCGAATGCGGAGATGGCGCGTGACAGTGCTTTTGGCGCAAGTCCAACAGACCCCCGGCGTGGGTCTGGGCGCTCTACGCTTCGGTCATGAGCGAATACATGTGGTGGGTCGACGGCGAAATGGTGTCGTCCGATGCCGCGTCGCTACCGGTCGCCGACCACGGACTTACCGTGGGTGACGGATGCTTCGAAACCACCGCCATCATTCGCGGTGCCGCCTTTGCCATGACGCGTCACCTGGCTCGGCTGCGCAACAGCCTCGCCGGCCTGCTCATCGACCTGCCGGTTACCGATGCCGAGCTTCGCGCTGCGACCAACGACGTCGTCACCGCAAACCCGGGAGCCAGCATCATTCGCATCACCGTGACCGCTGGCACCGGTCCGCTCGGCTCGGGTCGAGGCGACGGCCCGCCCACCCTGATTGTTGCCGCCGGTCCCAACCGCGGCTGGGGCGACCGAGCCGGTGTCGTCACCGTGCCCTGGCCCCGCAACGAGCGCGGCGCCCTCGCGGGCATCAAGTCCACGAGCTACGCCGAGAACGTGATTGCACTCGCCCGGGCCAAGGCCGCCGGCGCCTCGGAAGCAATTTTCCCAAACACGATCGGCAACCTCTGCGAAGGCACGGGCACCAACATCTTCGTCGAGCACGAGGGCCGACTCGTTACGCCGCCGCTGTCGAGCGGGTGCCTCGCGGGCGTCACCCGCAGTCTCGTCGTCGAGACGTCCGACGTCGACGAGACCGACGTTCCGATCGGGGTCCTCGCCACCACGTCTGAGGCGTTCCTCACCTCATCAACCCGTGACGTGATGGCGATCGATCGCATCGATGACCGAATCCTCGAACCAGGTCCACTCACCGCAGCTGCTGCGGCCGCGTTCGCCGAGCGAGCCGCCTCAACGATCGACCCCTGACGCCGCACTGATGCAAGACTTCACCCCCATGGCCGACAAACCGCCTGCATTGCTGTCTGCCGACCATCTCGCCACCCTCCAGGAGATCGAACGTCGGATCCTGTGGCTGGCGGTTCGCATGGTCGACCACGCCAACCGACGCGAGGGCGGCGAGGTGAAGGTCGGGGGCCATCAGGCGAGCTGTGCATCGATGGTGTCGATCATGACCGCTCTCTGGTTTGCCCACATCGGGGGCGAAGACAAGGTCGCGGTCAAGCCCCACGCATCGCCGCTCTACCACTCGATCAAGTATCTGACCGGCGAACTCGACCGCTCCTACCTCACAACGCTGCGCGAGCGGGGTGGGCTTCAGGCCTACCCGAGCCGCACCAAGGACCCTGACGTCGCCGACTTCTCGACCGGCTCGGTCGGGCTCGGGGCTGTCGCTCCCCTCTTCTCGGCTGCAACCCGGCGATTCGTCGACTCGAAGTTCGACGACCGGCCGCCGGCGCGCTTCATCGCCACGGTTGGTGATGCTGAGCTCGACGAGGGCAACGTCTGGGAAGCGATTGCCGACCCGGCCACCCAGGGGCTGAGCAACGTCACGCTCGTCGTCGACCTCAACCGACAGAGCCTCGACCGCGTCGTTCCCGATATCCAAGCGGACCGTTTACAGTCGTTCTTCCGCGATGCCGGCTGGCACGTCGTCGAAGCCAAATACGGCACGCGTATGCAGGACGCGTTCGACCAGCCTGGCGGCGAGGCGCTCCGTCGTCGCATTGACGAGATGCCGAACGAGGCGTATCAGGCGCTGTTTGCCCTCCGAGGGCCCGAACTCCGGGAGAAGTTCCTTGACGGGGCCGACGACGCGGCCCACGCCTGGGCTGCAGCCGTCGACGACGGCACGCTTGCCGAACTCGTCTTCAACCTCGGCGGCCACGATCTGGGCCTGCTCGTGGAGAAGTTGCGCGAATGCGACGCCGAGACCACGAAGCCGAGCGTGCTGTTCGCGTACACGATCAAGGGCTGGTCGCTCCCGATGGCCGGCGACCCCTTGAACCACGCTGCGCTGCTCACCGAGGATCAGATCGATGACTTCCGGTCGTCGATCGGCCTCACCGAAGCAACGGAGTGGGACCGCTTCGATGCTGAGACGGCCGCCGGACAGTGGTGCGACGAGCTTGGTGGCGAGATCAACAACGAGCCACCGAAGCCGCGCCCCGCACTTGACGTTCCGCCTTCGGTGGGCCGCTTTGGCAACTCGGCGATGATTTCCAGCCAGGAGGCCTTCGGCCGCATCCTGACTGGTCTGGGCGATGTCACCGACGTCCGGGACCGGCTTGTGACCACCTCGCCCGATGTTTCGATATCGACCAACCTCGGCAGCGTTATCAACAAGCTGGGCGTTTTCGCGCCCGACGAGCGCGACGACCACGGCGGTGCCGATCGCCTGCTCAAGTGGGCACCGAGTCCCGCTGGTCACCACATTGAGCTTGGAATCTCGGAGATGAACCTCTTTCTCCTGCTCGGGCAGCTCGGCCTTGCCCACGAACACCACGGCGAGATGCTCGTACCGATCGGCACGGTCTACGACCCATTCGTCCTGCGCGGTCTCGATGCGTTCGTGTACTCGCTGTACAACGCCGGGCGCTTCATCGTCGCCGGGACCCCATCGGGAGTGACGCTCGCCCCCGAGGGTGGGGCCCATCAGTCGACCATCACCGCGTCGGTCGGCATGGAGCTTCCCGGCGTGTGTTTCGCCGAACCCGCATTCGCCACCGAAGTCGACTGGCTGCTCTGCGATGCCGTCACACAGCTGTCGGCGCCCGACGGCGAGTCGACCTACCTGCGGCTGTCGACCCGCCCGATCGACCAGACCGCGTTCTCGGCCGCCCGCGACCGGATCGGCCCCGACGAGCTGCGGCGGCAGGTTCTCGCTGGCGGCTACCGCCTACGCGAGGGCGACGCTGCACTGCGTTCGGGGCTTGTGCTCGTGACCTCTGGGGCGATGATTCCCGAGGCGATGGCGGCCGCCGACGAGCTCGAAGACGAGGGTCTCGCGGTAACGGTGATCGTCGCCTCGTCCGCCGACCGCCTCTATCGCGGCTGGCAGCGTGCCACCCGCACTGCGGTCGATGAATTGGGCGTGGGGCGCGGCCCTGCCGCCTATCATCTTGAGTCGCTGATTACAGCCGCAGAGCGGCACCGCCCGGTCGTTTCCGTACAGGATGCGGCGAGCCATTCGCTCGCCTGGGTCGGCTCCGCCCTCGGCGCCCGTCAGATTCCGCTAGGGGTCGATCGGTTCGGTGAGTCCGGACAGATCGCCGATCTGCACGATGTCGCTGGCATCAGTACGGCCCACATCGTGAACGCCGGGATCCTCGCCACCGAGGGTCGCTGATTCGCACGTCCCCTGCTCGTGCTGCATCGCCTCGATCGACGGGGTGCACGTACCGTCAAGGTTGGCGGGAGTGGACTCGTTCAGCTTGGCTCTTCGCGGCGGCCATCGGCGTGAATGGCGAAGCGTCCGGCCTCGGGACCGTGCGTGGGATCCGGTGAACCCCACGGCCATGCGCCGAACTGGGTGGCCTGATAGTCCTGGAACGCCTGCACGAGTTCGTCACGGGTGTTCATCACGAACGGGCCATGCTGGGCCACGGGTTCGCCGATCGACCGACCCTGTAACACCATCAACTCGATGGGGCCATCGCCGGCTTGCAGCACGACTGGGACATCGGCAGTGACAGCCGCACCGGTGTCGGCGTCGATCGGCTCGGCGTCACCGATCTGCAGCGTCGACCCTTCGAAGGCGTACAGCACTCGGATCGTGCCGTCGCCGTTCGCCTTCGGCATGGTCCACGAACCACCGGCGTCGATGCGGATATGCCAGACAGCGACATCGGCCTCCACTCGAGCCGCCCACGAGTTGGGAGGAGGGGTCGGGGCCTTTGTGTCGCCGAGTGACCCAGCGATCACGGTGACCTCGGTGACTGCACCATTGCCGTCCGTATGGCAGATTTGAGGTGTGTGCTCGTTCCACAGCATCGTGAAATAGGGCTCGACGGCCTTGTCAGCGGCCGGCAGGTTGAGCCAGATCTGGAAGAGCTCGAGCGGGTTGCCGGCATCGTGGTTAACGAGCGGGAACATCTCGCAGTGCTGCACGCCACCGCCCGCAGTCATCCACTGGGTGTCGCCGTGACCGAAGCGCGCGGTGGCGCCCATCGAGTCGGCGTGATCGATGTAGCCGTGGCGGACATGGGTGATGGTCTCAAACCCGCGGTGCGGGTGTTGCGGGAAGCCGGGTACTCGGCTGCCGTGGTACATCGACCAACCGTCACGCTGGGAGAAGTCGCTGCCCATGCTGCGGCCCTGCAGCTCGGCAGGGTCGGGGCCGAGGTCAGTTTCGCCAGCCGGATACTGGTCATCGTGGTGGGCAACGAACAAGAACGGATCGATCGTCGGCCACTGAGCCCCCAGCGGGAAGGTCTGGAGCACAGGGGATGCGGTCTCGGTAGCCATGCCATGCTCAACCTATCGACAGCTGCCTTTTATTTCAATCTTTAAAGGACTACGGCACAGCGTAGCTGCGCAGATTGCGATCGAAGAGGGCGTGGAGTCGTGACCAGTGCGTCTCGGCCGCAGCCTTGTCGAAGACCGTGCCGCGAGTGGGGAACGCAAACCCGTGATGGGTCCCCGGATACCACTCAACCCGTCCGTTCACCCCGGAGTTGACGATCGCGGTCTCGACCTCGGCAACCATCTCAGGGGGTGCGTACTTGTCGGTCTCCGCGCAGGCGATGTAGATCTCACCGGCGATGGCCCCGAACCCTCGGTGCGGCGAGTCGTCGGCCTCGACCGCTAACCGAACCCCGTAGAGCGACGCCGCTGCCTTGATGCGGTCGGGGTACGCAGCCGCAACTGACAGCGCGAAAGGGCCACTCATGCAGTAGCCAAGGCAACCGACCGGTCCGCCAGACGCGACATCCGGGTGGTTGTCAATGTGTGCGAACAGCGCCTCGGTATCGTCGATCACCATGCGGTTGCTGAGGCTGTACATGAGGTCGTACATCTCGTCGCGGTTCGAATCACCCTCGAAGTCGAGCACGAAGTCAGGCGCAGTTCGGTAGTAGAGGTTCGGCAACACCACGTGGTAGCCGGTGGTTGCAATCCGGCGGGCCATGTCGTGCAGTTCTTCTCGTTTCCCGGGAGCGTCCATGTAGAAGAACACGGCGGGGAACGGGCCACCCTCATCGGGCTGGGTGGTGAACGCCGACATCGTCCCGTCGGCGGTTTGGAGCAGAATCTCAGCCTCGATCATCACCAAATCGTAGCGATGAAGGGGCGGTACTCGCTGCTATCGCTTGCGCTCGCTGGGCGTTCGGGTCGACATCTCGGCGGCAGTCATGCCGCCTCCCTGTCCCGCATGAGTTCGCGGAGCGCTGCCTGCGAGACGGCAGCGACTCGGCTGACCGGCCAACCGATGATCGCAGCGACTTCGGCATCATCGAGCCCTGCCGCGACGCGGAGGGCCATCACCTCCATCTGGAGGTGCGGCAAGCGGCGGACGGACGTGATCATGGGGTTGGACGTACTCTCCGGATCGGGCACCTCGACGGTGGACTCGCGTGCAACGCGTAGCAACCACACGAGAGGGTTGATCCCGACGGGCTGAACAGCCAGTGCGTGGTCGGCCCGCTCCCAGATCGTCTCGGGGTCGACAGTTGGCGCAGCGATCTCGAGATACTTCACAACCACGGGGTGGTACCGCTCTCGGAGTTCAGCCCACGCCGACAGGTCACCTATCCGAGCGCTCTCAACCGACGGATCTTCCACTGCGAGCAACATTGCCATGCCCATATGAACGGCAATTTCCAGCGCCAAGTTGACCGATTTCTAGGTCGATCGGCCTATTTCGGGTCGAGAGCGACGATTGGGATCTGCCGTTCGGTCTTTGTTTGATAGTCGGCATAGTTCTCCGCCGCTCTGGTGATCTTCGGCCAGAGCTGGGTCCGTTCGTCGCCCTCGATCACGCGGGCGACCATCTGTCGGGAGCCGTCTTCGGTTGTGACGGTGACATTTGGGTCATCGAGAAGGTTCAGGTACCAAGCCGGATGGGTCGGGTGGCCGCCCTTGCTGGCGACGACCACGAACGCATCGTCCACAGTTACCGGCGCGGTGAGCAAGACCGTGCGGGGCTTACCCGACGTGCGACCGGTCGTCGTCAACTCAAGGACTGGCATGTTGGCGGCGGTCCACCCGACCTTTCCGAACGTGATCGCACGCACCATTCGATGCAGGCGATTCATGTTCTTGAAGAAGTGGTCCGAACGCATGGATCGACTCTAGAGCCGAGGTTTCGGGTGATCATCGGAATTGCCTTTTCTAGAAGTGTCGTTCGCTGATCGTGCGCACGTGAGTTCACAGCAGCGATGCAGCAGCGAGGGGCGCTTTCGACCGTGCCATCGTGACCCGCCTACGGTCACCGCCGACGCAGAATCTGGAGGCAACGACAGTGACGACGACGAAGCCAGAAGACGTGGGTATGAGTTCGGCTCGGTTGGAGCGGGTCGTACCGGCAATGCAACGCCACATCGACAGTGGTGAGGTGGCTGGAATCAGCACCCTGATCGCCCGACGCGGCGAGGTTGTCCACACGGCACAGGTGGGTATGCGTGACCGCGAAGCTGGGCTGCCGATGACCGCAGACACGATCTTCCGCATCTATTCGATGACAAAACCCGTCGTGTCGACCGCCCTGATGCTGCTCCACGAGGAGGGCCTGTTCCAGCTCGAGCACCCGGTCACCAACTATCTGCCGGCGTTTGCGACCCAGCAGGTGCTGGCGGCCGACGGGAGCCTCGTGGCACCGGCTCGCCCGGTCGAGATCCGCGACATGCTCATGCATACGGCCGGCCTGACCTACGACTTCATGCTCGACAACCCGGTCGGTGCGCTCTACCGCGACGCGTGCGTAATGAGCGACGCAACCCGGACGCTGGAGGAGTGCGTCGACGTCATTGCGTCGCTCCCACTCGCCTTTCATCCGGGCGCCAAGTGGCACTACTCGGTTGGGATCGATGTGGCCGCTCGCCTGATCGAGGTGATTTCCGGCCAGGCACTCGGCGACTTCCTCGAGGACCGGATGTTCGGTCCGCTCGGCATGGTTGACACCGCCTTCGGTGTCGCCGACGGTTCCCTCGACCGGCTCGCCCCGATGTACGGCCTGCCCGACTTGATCGGCGCCGGCCACACGACCACCGACCTGATCAACGCCATGATGAGCGGCGATAACCAGCGCCGCGACGTGTCTGGCACGTATCCCACCGACCAGCCCGACGTGTTCAACCGCGGCGGCCTCGGCTTGTTCTCGACGATCGGCGACTATCACCGGTTCGCCCAGATGCTGTGCAACGGCGGCTCACTCCACGGCGAACAGATCGTCGGCCGGAAGACGCTCGAGCTGATGCACACCAATCATCTACCCGCCGAGCTCATGCCGTACGAGCTGATTGGCATTGCACACCCTGGCATGGGCTTCGGGCTCGGCAGCCGGGTGATGACCGACATCGGCCATTTCAAAGGCCCCGGTTCGGTTGGCGAGTTCGGTTGGGCCGGCGCAGCGAAGACGTACTACTGGGTCGACCCTGCCGAGGAGCTCGTCGCGGTGTTCATGACCCAGTACATGACCGGCATGGACAGCCCCGACCGCGACTTCCGCAGCATCGTTTGCCAGGCGATCGTCGACTAACCGCAGGATTCCGCCACCGAGTGAGGTGAGCAGCAACCTGCACCGATGCTACGACTCGGTGGGCGCCGAATCGGCTGCATCGATCCAACGGGGCAGCACAAACCCGAGTCGCAGCAGCGACAACCCGACGGCGAAGAACAGGCCGGCCCGCCACAAAGCGTCGACTTCCGCCATATCGACAAGCAGCAACTTGCCGACGGTCAGGGCGAGCACCCCAAGCCCGACGTTGCCGAGCTTCGGGATCTTGCGGACGGCACCGGCGACAAGGATCGCTACGCCGACCACAGCCCACGACAGCGACACCACGGCTTGCCCCTGGGGTAGATGGACAAAGACCGACCCGAGCCACAGGAGCGACAGTCCCAGCACGGCGAAGGCGACAACCACACGGACATCGGATCGCCTGACGATCCAACCAGCGACACCGATCGCGACGATGACGGCGAGGTTGGCGATGTCAGCACCGATCGTTGCGTCGTTGCGCCATGCGTACTGACCGGTGACAAAGACGCTGAGGGCGGCAGCGAAGAGCAGCGCAGCGGCGTTTGCGGCCAAAAGCCGTGCGCCCGGGAGAATCCGACACAGAACCAGGAGGCCGACTCCCTGTACCGCTGCGGCAACCCAGGCGACCTCAATCGACAACGTTGCGCCGACACCGATCGTGACAGTGACGCTCGCTCCCACCAGCAGCGCCACCAGATGCGCAGGCGCGAGGCGGGCCCGGGACGAGACGGCGAACCCTGCGACGCCACCGGCGACTGCGAATGCAACGAGACCGGCCCCGGTGTCAATGTTGTCGATGAACGACGACGCGAGAACGACCCAGGCCCAAGGGGCGAGGAATGTGGGCACGTGAAACTCGGTCGGTCGCCACGGTGGCGTGTCGTCACCCAGACTCGGCACGACCAAAAGGATGACGGCAACGGAACCGGCTGCAACCATCGACACCGTGTGCTCGATTCCGGTATCGGCCGTTGCAGCGAGGGCCAGACCACAGCCGAGCCCGATCAGCCCTGTCAGGGTCCGCAACCCGAACCACTGTTGCTCCACGGCAACCAACGTGAGCACGATAAGCGCAGTGACGAAGACGGCTCCCGACTCGGTGAACGGAGGGTCGCCCTCGCCAACCACGAGCCAGCCGGTCACACCCCCGAGCAGCGTCACGATGCCGACCCATTCGGAGCAGACCAACCGGGCGAAGCCGACGCCGGCGAGACCCGAGACGAACGTGAGCGAGAACGCAACATCGGTGTTGGCCAGATCGAGGAAGAGATCCGAGGCGAAGATCACGAAGAGGACAGCGACACCACCCGAGCAGAGGGCATGGGTCCACGCCCGACGGGTCGATTCGAGGCGGATGCCGATTCCGATGAGCCCGAACGCCAACACCAATGCGCCGGCGAGTTGAAGCGTGGGTCCGATCCAGCCCCGCTGAATCGCCGTGCTCACACCGAAAACAACGGCGAGCACCACGAGCCCCACACCACCCCATTTAAGGAGTGCTTCGGAGTCGAGTTCGATCGCTTGGCGAGACGCAGCGGGAAGGGGTCGGGTGGCTTCGATCGGCGCTCCCGACGGGGGCGGTGGCTGCAACGCGGCAGACGATGCGGGGCCGGGGGTGGAACGTTGTTCGGCCAGCGCAGCCAACGTCGTCTCGATCGCCACGATGCGAGCTTCGAGTAACTCGATCCGCTTCTCGCTATCGCTCATCGTGATCCCTCCTCCGTGCATCGTCCCACGTTGGGGCCCGCCGTCGAACTCATCGGTGAGTAAGCGCCACTCTGGGAGGGCCAAAGCCGGTCTAGATTCAGGGAATGAACGAGAAAGATATGGCTGCGCTGTTAGTGGAGCTGCGCGAGGCGGTTGCGGGTTCCGAGGGTTTGAGCGATGACGATCGCGCCCATCTCGATGTGCTGGCAGATCGAATCGAGGCTGAAGCCGACGAGTCGGTTCTCGAGTCGATCGACGACGCCATCACCCGTTTCGGGGTGGAGCACGGGACGGTCGCACGCGTGGTCAACCGAATTGCCAACGCGCTCTCGGCGGGCGGCGTCTAACCCTGCTCACCCTGCTCCGGGGACTGCGCACGCCTGCGAATCCCGACAGTGGCGCTGTTGGATCACCCCCCAGCAGCGGTTTAGCCAAAGACCGGTGTGTCCACTCGGTGAATCCAATGACCTCTCGTATTCCGTAGACCAAAGGTGATCTTCGTACCGCCTGCCTCTCTTTTGCCTGTCTGATGCCGGAGGGACATGTGCTCCATCGAGCCGCCCGGCTTCAGCGACGCCGGTTCGCCGGCACCGAGGTGCGCGCCTCCTCACCACAGGGCCGGTTTGCGGGCGGGGCTGCAGTTCTCGACCGCCAGACGCTGACCCGAATCGAGGCGCTCGGCAAGCATCTCTTCTATCGGTTTGCGAGTGGCGATGTCCTTCACGTCCATCTCGGCCTGTTCGGCAAGTTCCGGGTACGGACCAGGCCCGCTCCGGAGCCGTCACCCAATGCCCGGCTGGTGCTCGAGAACGAGACCGATCATCTGCATCTGGCTGGCCCGACTGCGTGTGATCTCGTTACCCCCGACGATGAGGAGGCGATCCGGGCCCGCCTCGGCCCTGATCCGATCCTCGCCTCGTCAGACGGTGCAGACCGCCTCGCCGAGCGTTTGCAGCGGCGCTCGATCTCCATCGGTGCTGCACTGCTCGACCAGAAGGTCGTCGCCGGGATTGGCAACGTATACCGATCGGAGCTGCTGTTTCTGGCCGGTATTCATCCACTCACGGTCGCCCGCACCCTCGACGATGCCGCCGTCGCCGACGTATGGGATCGATCGGTCACTGCCCTCAAGGACGGTGAACGGATGGGTCGAATCGTGACGGTCGTCCCCGGCGAGATGGGAGCGAAGAGTGCCCGTGAGCTGACCCGAGGCGACCGGCTCTACGCCTATAAGCGAGACGGTGATCCGTGCCGGCGATGCGGCGATGAGATCGTTTCGGCCGACGCCGACGGCCGAAACGTGTGGTGGTGCCCAACCTGCCAGCCGCCGAGCGGCGAACTCGTCCAACGGCGCTAGGCGAGCGCCACCGGTCGCAGCGTCAGCCCGTGCAGGGCTTGCCGATCACCAACGCACACATCGGGCAGCACGGCAGCGTGCCTGCACTGCGGCGGGGCGTGATCCGCAGACCGCACAGCGTTTGAAACGACCCGTCGCCGTACTCGACCGCATCGTCTCCCACGTAGGCGTGGTGATGGACCCGGTCGTTGGCGTCGATGTCGGCCGCTTCGTCGACGTCGGTGCCAAGGTTGACGTCGCTCACGTGCGCCGCACCCGTACCGGTCCTTTTGCCGTCGATGGGTCAACGACCTGCCCACCCTGGGTGATCTCGACGTGGCCAGTGGCGACGAGTCGCCGGGCCGCTCGTCGAGCCGGCTCCATCAGCGGTCGCCAGTCGTCGGGCTCGACGAGGCGGGCCGCGTCACTCGGGCAGATCGTCGACCCCGTCGGCCGTTGCGCCAACAGCGCGACGATTGCCTCCTCCAGCGCCCGGTCAACGGGTCGGATCTTGCGTCGCCGGCATCCGTCGGAGCAGTAGCGCACGCCGTCCCAACTGTTGACCCATTTCTTCCGCCACTCGATCGTTCGGCCGCAGGCCACACAGACGCGCTCCTCGGCTGCCCCACCGGAACCCGTCGCGCCTGCCATTGCCGCTCTGCGACTCATCGGCGTTCAACCGCCTTACGCCAGGCCGAGAACGACCGCACCGATCCGGGCCGGGGCGTGCGCAGCCACGGCCAGGGATGAATGACCGATGGCCGCACCGATGCGGCTCGCGTTGCGAAGCCAGGCACGGGAGCGTGAGTCACCGCCACCGACCGCTCCTCCAGGACCGCACCAGGGTCGCCGAGATACAACTCCACGTCACGTTCCTCGCCCAGCTCGGCCAGAGTCTCGGTAAGAAAGACGAGCCGCTTGGAGTCGAGGCGGAGCCGGGCCAGCAGTTGCTCGTCGAACACGAACACGACAGGCAGTTCGCCGTGGGCTGCAGCTGCAGGGTCATCAGCTCCCAACGATTCCGCTGTCAGCCACACGGCCGAGGGCTCGCCAGTCTGTACCGGCTCGCTCGGCCCACTCAGATCGACCTCTACCGGCACCGGAACCGGAACCATCGGCGGGTCGTCGGGCCAGCCGTCGATTGGGCAGGCGTTGCGATGGGGGCATTGCCGGCACACTCCGGGTGCTCGCTTCTCGACCTGCCAGCGGCTGAACCCGTACGACTTGTTGGCGCCAACACCTGTCGTCCACTGCCATCCGAGGCGGTTGGCCGCGCGCGACCCGTCGAGGAGGTGGCGAAAGAACCGATCTTCACCACGTCGCCAGTCCTGCCCCCAGCGCACCGTCCAATCGCCAGCGAGCCACATCCGAGTCTGGTTGACGAGCCAGCCGTTGGTCTCCAACTCGTCGACCAGCATGTCAAGACACGGCAGGGTCCGGTCCCAGCCGTCCCCGGGCATCACGGACCGGGGAGCCCGCCGAACCGGCGCGGCAGTCGCCGGTCCCAGCCGGGCGTACCAGTGGCGGGCGTACTCCTGCCAGAGGAGTTCGTCGCGGAACTTACCGACATCGTTCGCGGGTCCACCGGCCACCGCAGCCCAGACATCTTCGAGTCGCAGCAGTCCATGACGGATGTACGGCGAAAGCCGTGATGCTCCCCGGCGCTGGGGAGGTTGAACCTCGTTGCGGCGCGCTGCGTAGCCGGCCACGTCGAAGCGAGCCAGTGCCGCATCGGCCGCTCGCTGACCGCCCCGAAACGACGGCGATCCGACGGCGGGCCCGTCAAACAGGTGCCCAAGGTGGGTATCGACCCACGACTGCACGGCGGCCCGATCGGCAATCGGACGGGGAAGCAGGTTCACCCGATGAGCTTCGCACGACCGCGCCGCCTAGAGCGATCGTTGAGCCGGGTTCTACCCCGGCCCCTCGGCGGACAGTTTCTTCGGGGTAGCGAGCTGTCTTACTGATCGGGTGTGATCGACCGTCTTTGGCTCGGTCCGTTCCGATGAACGATCCGGCCTTCCGCTGACGCTTTTGTCGCCGATCTCGCGTCCCAGACCACCCAAATTCGGCTCGGCAGAGAGAGGTCATCTATTCGTGAGGGCAGGCAGCCCCTCCCTCTGATGAGGGCGTCGACGGTGCCGCAACAGAAGGGCTCTGGCCTTGGCCAGTTCCTCGACGATCTAGGCATCTCGCCGCGCCGGCTAGCCGATCGCGTCGTAGAGGATGGTCGTGTCGGCCATTCGAAGGTCGGGATGGGCTGCACCGACATCTCGCTGCAACTGCATGAACCAGTCGCTTCCGATCATCTGATCCTGAAACGCGCCCCATGCAGCATTCGATGGAAAATCGAGCGTGTAGAAGGCGACTTCAAGACCGCCCGAGCCGACGGAGGGCCGAAGAAGACGAGGGTTCTGGGCGCCCCATGCTTCATGCTGGGGTCGGGCAGCGCGCGACCCCTCCTCGACTGCGTGAATTGCCCCAGGGCTTCCTTCCCAGCGCGTAACAACAGTGATCATCATGGCTCCTCTCGATGTCGGCGACACCACACCACATAGTCCGCCGTGACAGCTTGTTTCGCCTGGGACTCTTTCACACTCACAACGTGAGTGTCCGAGACGCACCTAAGCCAGTGTCCGACGACGTTCGTTACCAGGCCCCAGACGCGGAGAGAGGCCGCCATCCGATCGGACACGCAGCCCCTCCCTCTGATCGGGTTCGGTCAACGCAACGACCGGCTATGACACCGCGTCGGTAACAACAGTTCTTTCGTCTATTCGTTTCTTCGTGACCACGCCCCGGAGGGAGACAGCCTCACGACTGCGCAAGACACCAAACCCCGCAAGACACCCCCAACCTTTGGTTTATGCCGGTCACCACACTTCGGTCGCCAGATGATCGTGGTTAGTGGGGCTCTGGCCGCTGACCAAGCCGGATCTCCACACCGCTGGCCTTTCCGCCATCGCTGAGCACGGTGCGCTGGTGGGTATGGGCATCCCACACCCAGACCTCGACCTCATCGAGCCATTCGTCGAAGCCGAGCGCCTCGTTGATGCGCTTGCGACAATACGTGGCTGCATCGAGCGACGGCATCGCCGTCTCGAGCACGAGTTCACCTTCCACCGCAACTCGGCCGACCAGCGCCATCGCCTCCTCGACCGCCGCGTCGGCGAGGTCAACCATGGCCTGGGCACCGGTGCGCTCGGAGGCCGAGCGCTGCTTGCGACGGGCCTTTTTGCGTTCCGACTTCGATAGCGCTGGCTTCTCGTCGGCAGATGCCACATGGGTCCTGAGATGCTCGATGAGGAGCGAGGTCATAACGTCGGGGGCCGCCTGCAGCGCGGGTTGATGGACGTCTTTGATGACCTCGAGCCGGTAGGGCCCGGTGACCCAGTTGGCGTTGGCCTCGATCGACGAGCCTGCGACATTCTGTGAGCCCGTTGGCCAGATGAAGAGCGTGGGCATCGATGCAGCGGCAAGTGGCTCGCGATTCCACAGCCGAAGGGCTCGGTAGTAGTTGAAGACGGCCACGAGGGCGTCGTCGTCGTCGAGTGCGGTCCGGTACGGCTCGCTTTCTTCGGCCGACACGCCCTGAGCCCCAAGCATGGACTCGAACATGTGCCGTTCGTTGCCTTCTTTGGCCGCTTCTGAGATGTAGCTGAATTTCGTTGCTTGATCGTCGGCGCCCGGCATCGCTGCGCCACGCTGCTCGGCGAGGGCCCCGGGATGCGGGATGTTGATACAGACGAGGGTGGCGACGCGCTCGGCGTAGCGGCCGGCCAGCCACCATGCCATCGACGCACCGATGCTGGTGCCCATGAGGTGGAATGGTTTGCCAGCGAAGCCGACGGCGTCGGCGATGGCGAGAACATCCTGGGCGTACTCGTCGACGTGGTACGCCTCGACGCCGTGCGGCCGAGCCCCGGCGCAGAAGCCTCGAAGGTCGGGGGCCACCACTCGGAAGCCGAGGTCGGCCATCGGGGCGATCTGGTGGTGCCATTCCCACCGGTTGCGGGGCAAGCCATGAAGCAGGATCAGGAGAGGGTCACCTTCGGCACCGGCACACAGTGCATCAAAGGTCATGCCCCGGGCGTTGATCTGAAGCTCGCTGACAGCCATGCGCCTGTCTACAGCGCGAATGGGGCAGAACTGCGTTCCCGTTTCGCTGCGAGATGGCATGGTCGGTGCACATGGTCACCCAAAGTCGCAAGGCGAGGGCGATGCAGCCATCGAGGTCTATAGGACTTCACGTCCATCGCCATCCACCGAGACGCCGCGACTCGCTACCAGAACATGGTGCCGGCGGCGCCCTTGAACGGGCCGGTCACGTTGGCGGTGATCCATCCGCCGTAGAAGTCGCCCTCGTTGGGGTCGACACGCTCATCGTCGACCCAGCACTCGTCGACCGCTTGGGCGTAGAACCCCCAGTGCCCTGCGAGATCGGCGAACCGAAGCGTCGGATCCGGGTACGTCCAGCACGCACCGGGAGCGACTCGGTCGCCGACGACGACGTCGGCGTACGAGGCCGGGCCTTTCCACTCACAGTGCGTGCGCCGAGCCGAGATGCGAAGAAGGTCGGTCTGGGCGTAGGCCTCGTCGACGTAGTACGCAGGCGCCTGGCTGGTCTCGAGGACCCGAATGGCAGTCGGAGCATCGACCACGACCTCGCCGCCGTGCAGGACCCGGATTCGCCAGTCGACCTGCTCGACCCGTGGCGGCCGCAGGAAGTCCCACACCGACTCCACGGGCTTTCCGTTGGAGGCGATCGCCCCCCGCCCACCAGCCGCTTCCAGTTCGGCTTGACCGCGCTGCGTCATCAGCTCTTCTCCTCGTGTGGGCCTGTCTCATGCGCAGGTGGCGCCGGTTGATCGTTTCGACTCGACTCCTGTCTGGCGGTCATCGAACCGCCCGCCTTCACGATTTTTCGCGCCTCGGGAGGTAGCGGTTGCCGGAAGAGCCCGCTCGGGATGTCGGCGCCAGCTCGGACGAGAGCGAGGTGCCACGACGGCGACGAACCAAGTGCCCAGCGCAGCGAACCGACCGTCTGGCGGCCGACCCATTCGGCCTGGCACGGCGTGCGCAGGTCAGACATGTCGGCGATCCTCGCTGGGATGGTGGCAACGGCTGCGTCGGCCAAGAGCCGATAGCCGATCTTCACCGGCAGGCTCAGCGGCGGGTTGCGAAGAAAGTCGAGGGAACGTCGTTGACCGGCGGTTCGGTCGAGGTCGGGGTTCTCGACGATCCATTCGCGCAACGCTCGGGCCGTGGCGGGAAGGGGGTCTGCCTCAAGCAGCCGTCCGATACGGGACTGCTCTTCGACGAAGCGATCGGCCTCCTCGTCGGACAGCGGTCGCGGCCCATAGGCCTGGAACGCGGCAAGGAACGAGTCGGTCAACACGTTGTGCACCCAGGCCGCCAGGCCGGGACTGGCCGCCGAGTAGGCACGGTCACGTTCAGACCGCCCCCGCACCGGCCCATGGGCACGGCGAACTGTCGCCACTGCGTTATTCACCTCGGGCATCGCGCCGTAGGTGGTCTCGGTGACATAAAGCGAGGTCCTCGTCAACCGACCAAGCGGGTCGGTCCGATATGTCGAGTGCTGATCAACCCCGGCGACCACTTCCGGGTGAGCAGCTTGCATGAGGAGCGCTCGGATACCGCCAACAAACGCAGTTGAATCGCCGATGATCTCCCACGACATAGACGACGGGCCGAGGAGCCCAGGATCGCCGAGGTGGTCGAGGGTGCGCTCGAGCGGGGTCGGACCGTGTGAGAAGAGGCCGGTCGTCGCCTCGACGACGCGATCTCGGAGGTCGAATGTCATGTGAACCTCCTGTCAGACTTGACCGAGAGTGATGCACACAACAAGAGGAACGCTGGCTTCCTCGGCCGCAAGGTTTGCTTCTTGGACATTACGGTGAGACTACGGGGCCACCATGCGTCCTAGATGAGACGGATCAGAAGATTCCGGGTCAGAGAACAAGTCGCCCCCACCTCCTTCCATGTCGTGGAGCTGGTGCAGAAACAAGTCGCTGGCAACGTCGGTCGCAGGTTTGCTTGCGAGCCTCGGAGCCCGGTTAGTTGAGGTACGAAAACCGGCAGTACCCCTAGCTGTTGGCTGCCAGAAAACAGCTAAGTTCTGGTGAGCCCCGTCGTTGAGGTATTCGCAGAAGGTGAGAAACCCTCAGACGATAGTCATTCGAGGCAGCGCCAGAGCGGAGTTCTAGGCGGAACACGCGACGTCTCCAAGCAACGCTGAGTTCGGCGGCGAGCACATTCGCCCAGATCACCTCCGCCATCGACGCCGAGACCGACCGGATGTTTCGCTCCGACGGGGGAAGAAACAGCGCCGCCGATACTCGCACACCCCCGCAGCGACGAGCCGATGCCGTGGCCGCGCTGATCCTCGGCCTGCGAGCCGAACGTCCCGGCCCACCAGCGGTTCGCAACCAGATGATCGTGGTTGCGCAGGCCGACGGATCGGTACACATCCCCGGCGTGGGGTCGCTCCCAACGTCCGAGACCACTCACTTGGACTGCATCTCTGACCTGTACGGACTCGTCTTCTCCGCCGATGGCCAGCCGCTTTGGATGGGCGACCGCGTTCGCCTCGCCACCAACGGCCAGTGGCGTCCGCTGATCGTGCGAGATGGCGGCTGCGTCGGGTGCGGCGCCGAACCATCCCGCTGCGAAGCTCACCACATCCGGTGGGTGCGCCCCGGCGGTCCTACCGACATCGACAACCTCGTCCTCGTCTGCTCCCACCATCACCATCTGATCCACGACAAGGGGTGGCGGGTGTGCTGGGGAGCCGACGGCACGTGGATGCTCGCGCCGCCATGAGTCGGCTCGGCTGGCGAGCCTGGCGACGAAGCGGTACGTGGTGGCGTCGCCGCGTAGCCTCGCCCGATCACCGAGACCCCATCCCCCACGAACCTTCCCGACCGGCATCAGACCTTCCTGATCTTCGGCGGCATGATGACAGCGACCTTCCTGTCGTCGCTCGACAGCACCGCAGTCTCGACTGCGCTTCCCACTATCGCAGGCGAACTCGGCGGGATCGATCAGCTGCCGTGGGTGCTCACCGCCTACCTTCTCGGTTCGGTCGCAGCGACGCCGCTCTACGGAAAGCTGTCCGACATCTACGGGCGCCGGGCCCTCACCGAAGCAGCACTCGCCATCTTCATCGTCACATCGGTGTTGGCGGCCACCAGCCAGACGATGTGGCAGTTGGTCGTGTCGCGCGGACTGCAAGGCATCGGTGGCGGTGGGTTGATGGCGATGGGGTTCATCGTGATTGGCGACATTTTCTCGCCCCGAGAACGTGGCCGCTACATGGGCTACTACACGATGAACTTCGCAGCTTCTGCCCTTGCCGGGCCGGTGATCGGCGGCATATTCGTCGATATCGCCAGCTGGCGATGGATCTTCCTGATCAACGTGCCGCTCGGGCTCGTCACCATCGCGATCATTCACGTCAACCTCAGATTTCGACTCCCGCCCCGGGTCCGCAACCTCGACTTGCCCGGGTCTGCCATCCTCGTCTCCAGCGTCACCGCGCTCGTCCTCGGTGTCGCGCTCGGCGGCGGCTCTTACAGCTGGAGCTCGCCCCTCATCCTCGCTCTGCTCGGCTGGTCGATCGTCTCCACCGCGCTTTTCATCTGGTGGGAGCAGCGCGCCACTGAACCGGTCCTGCCGATGCGGCTCTTCAGCAATCGCACCTTCGCCATTCTCACGTGGGGCAACTTCACCTACGGCATCGTCGGCATGGCGATCTTCTCGTTCCTGCCCCTCTTCTTCCAGGTGTCGCTCGGCGAAGCGCCGACCGCCGCCGGCCTCATCCTCGCCGCCTCGACCTTGTTCGTGCCATTGGGCTCGTGGTTCGCCGGACGGGTCATCTCCGACACCGGCCGGTACCGCTGGCTCGTCCTCACCGCACCGCTACTCACGCTGGCGACCACGCTCGGCTTCACCACCTTCGACGTCGCCAGTTCGATCTACGACGCTATCCCGTGGCTCGTCGTCGCCGGACTCGCAATGGGCATCATCTACCCGACGATGACCACCGCAACGCAAAACTCGCTCACCCTCGCCGACCTGGGGGCGGGCACGGCCGCCATCAACTTCTTCCGGTCGCTTGGCTCGACCATCGGCGTCGGTGCCCTCGGAGCACTGCTCACATCGACCATCAACCGCGAACTCGGCAGGCTCAGCGACACCGACCGGGGCACCATTGATATCGACGAACTTCTCTCGACCCCCGAAGACATCCAAGCACTGGAACCGACGCTGCGGATGGCTGTCGAAGACGCCGTCGCCGTGGCTACCAATCTGATCATGTGGTCGGCAGTCCCCGTCATCACCCTGTTCTGCGTGGTTGCGTGGTTCCTGCCCGAGCTCGAGCTCCGCACCACCACCGCACTCGCCGACGCCGAAGCCGGGGCCAAAATGGAGTCCGAGACGGAGACCGAGGCAGGCGCCAGTGCCGGTACGGCGGCAGGGACGGAGGCCCACCGTCAAACAAGGACGCAGCCCGGGAACAGCGACAGCTGAGCTGTTGAAGACCAGCTTCCAACCCAACTCCCGCGCCCCCTTCACCTCAGGCAGCGCCGATGACACATTGCCGCAACGGGTCGGGTGGACGGTCGCCTTCAGGCCGACCGAGATGGGCCAATGAGTTTGCCCTTCCAACCAACTGTCGTCGCTGCGCCATCAATGCCTAGAGTCCCGGCATGTCTGCCGCAATGAACCCCAGCAAACGTCGGCAGATGGGCCGAAGTTTCCGCGAGATCCCTCCTTCCTGGATCTTCGGGGGGCTGTCCGCACTGCTCGCCTCTGGCTACGGCGTGCTGTTCACCGTGGTCGCCGATTACCGCGACGCCTACGGCATCAGCGAGACATCGATCGGCTGGCTGATCGGACTCGGATTCATTGTGGCGTTCTTCGCCCAGGCCCTGATCGCGCCAATCGGCGACCGGGGCCATGCCCGCAACCTGATCCGAGCCGGCGTACTGATGAACGTCGTCGGCCTCTTCCTGCTGGGCTTCGGGGAGAACCTCGAAGTGCTGCTCATCGGCCGGGTCATTTCTGGGCTTGGCATCGGCACCGCGCTTCCAGCGATCCGCCGCATCGTGATCCTGGCCGACCCCGAAAACCTCGGCGAAAACCTGGGTCGACTCCTCAGCGCCGACGTGTTCGGTTTTGCCATGGGTCCGGCGCTGTCGGCAATGCTCGTCGGCACGTTCGGCCTGGCCGCGCCCTACCTCGTTGTCGCAGCAGCCACCCTTGCGATTCTCGCCGTCGCCGAGTCGTTCCATGTCGAGGAGACCATCGACAACAGCGGTCAACGACTGGCCTTCGATCTCCTCAAAACGCGGGTCGTCGCTGGTGCCGTCGCAATGGGCGCAGGGGTTTTCTTCATGATCGGCGCGTTCGATGCGTTGTGGGACCTCGTCCACGAGGACCTAGGAACTGCCGACTGGATGCCGAACCTCGGCATCACACTCTTCGCAATCCCTCTCGTCATTTTCGGCCCGTTCAGTGGCCGTCTCAGCCAGCAAGTTGGACCATTCAAGGTCGGTGGGCTCGGACTGCTCGCCGGCGCGTTCTTCATTTTCGTGTACGGCCAACTGCCCTCGGGTGAATGGATTTTCGCAATTGCAATGGCGCACGCCCTCACCGACGGCCTCACGGTCTCGGCGTCTGGAGTAGCCGTAGCGATGGCGGTTCCCGAGGAACGACAGTCGGGCGCACAGGGCCTGATCGGCGCCGCCCAGGCGCTTTCAGGCGGGATCGCTGCGGTTGTGATCGCTTCGGTGTACGAGCAGCAAGGTCGTGCTGCGGCCTACGCAACGGGCGCCATCGGCATGCTGACCTTCACCGCTATTGCGATGTGGCTCGGTGTCGACTTCTGGCTGCGCGGCGGCCACCGCCAGGCGCTCGAAGAATCGCTCGACAAGTCAGCAACCGGGTCGGGTGAACCCGACGTGGCCACACGAGCAAGGTCAACTCGGCGCCCCCGGCTGCGCCGACCATGAGAAGCCGCCCGTGACTGCGGCCCCGGCCCCGGCTGCCACCCATCGCAGCCGCTTCCCGCTGTGGGTTGCCATCGTGGCCGGCGGCACCATCACGTCGATCAGCCTGGGCGTCCGGTCGACGTTCGGGATCCTGCTCGAGCCTATTGCGGATGGCCTCGACACCCAGACCGGCTCGATCGCAATCGCCGTGGCCGTCCAGAACCTGCTGTGGGGTTTCTCACAACCGATTGCCGGCGCCGCGTCCGACCGGTTCGGCGCCGCTCGCACACTCGCTGCGGGCGGCGCGCTCTACGTGGTGTCGATGCTCCTGTTGTCACAGGCCAGTTCGCCAACCATGGTGCTGCTATCCGGCGGCTTTGTCACCGGTGTTGCGATCGGAGCGGCGAGCTTTGCCGTCGTGTTGTCGACCATTGGCAAGATCTCGCCGCCTGAGAAGCGGAGCCTCAACCTCGGCATCGTCTCGGCGGTCGGTTCACTCGGACAGTTCGTGCTTGTGCCCGTCACCCGGTGGCATCTCGACCGCAACGACTGGTCCACCACTCTCGTTCTCCTCGCCATTGTCGCAGGCCTGATCGTGCTCGTCGCTCCCCTCATTGCCAACGTCAAACTGGGATCCAACGACGGCGATGCTGCGACGCGTGTCGACACCGAGCCGACCCGCACCCTGCAAAGCGAGCTCCGTCGAGCAAGCCACTGCCGCTCATACCTGATGCTCAACGGCGCCTTCTTCGTCTGCGGGTTCCACGTCACATCCATCGGGATCTTCCTGCCCGGCTACGCCGAAGACGGCGGCCTAAGTAGCTCCACCGCGTCGACCGGCTTGGCACTCATCGGCTTGTTCAACGTTGCCGGCTCGCTGATCGTGGGCGTGCTCGGTCAACGACTGCGGTTCACGACCGTGCTCGCTTGGATCTACGGCCTCCGGGCGGTAGTCATCGCCAGCTACATGCTCGTGCCGCTGAGTGGAGCATCAACCATCGTCTTCAGCATGGCGATGGGCCTTCTGTGGTTGGCCACCGTGCCGATGACGTCGGCGATTGTCACCCAGCAGTTCGGGCCGACCCATGCTGGAGCGCTCTTCGGCATCGTGTTCCTGTCGCATCAGATCGGCTCGTTCATCGGCGCGTTCCTCGGCGGCGAACTCGTCGACGCCACCGACTCGTACATCGCGATGTGGTGGATCGGCGTGGCCCTCGGCGTGATCGCCATGGTGTTGCACCTTTTGATCGACGAGTCACCGGCACCCGAACCTCCCACTCCCGGTGAGCGCAGCATGCCGATCGTTCCCGCCGGGGTCGGCATCACTCTCGCCGCCGCTGGCGTGGCGGCCGCACTGTCGGTCGCAACAGCGCCAACGGTTGACGCCAGCGCTGCGGCTCCGAGCAGCTCGGTGCCGGGGTTCTGCGCCCTCCCCTCACCGGTGATAAAAACCGGGACATGAAAGTAGACGGAGGCCTCGGGCTCAGCTCGAACATCGACAAGATCGTCGCCAATGCCAAGGCGCAGGAAGCCGCAGGCTACGACGGCATCTGGACGGCCGAGACAAGTCACGACCCGTTCCTGCCGCTCGTGCTTGCGGCGGAACACACCGAGAAACTCGAGCTCGGGACGTCGATTGCCGTCGCCTTCGCTCGCAACCCCATGCTGCTCGCCAACCTTGGCTGGGACCTTCAGGCGCTGAGCGGTGGTCGCTTCAATCTCGGACTTGGCACTCAGATCAAGCCCCACATCACGAAGCGCTTCTCGATGGAGTGGAGCAAACCCGCAGCGCGAGCGAAGGAAATGATCTCTGCCATTCGCGCCATCTGGGACACCTGGCTGACCGACGAACCGCTGCGATTCAAGGGCGAGTTCTATACCCACACCCTGATGACCCCGTTCTTCACCCCCGACAAGGCCGACCTGGCCAAGCACGGCGTTCCCAACATCTGGCTGGCTGGTGTCGGGGAACTGATGACCCGCACTGCGGGTGAAGTCTGCGACGGCTTCATCGCCCACGGTTTCACCACCGAGCAGTACCTCCGAGACATCACCCTCCCGAACCTCGCCGAAGGACGCGACCGGGCCGGCAAGACGATGGACGGCTTCATGATTTCGGGACCGTTCTTCGTCGTGTCAGGCCAGAACGAGCAGGAGTTTGATGCCGCGATGGCGGCGACAAAACAGCAGATTGCGTTCTACGGGTCAACGCCTGCCTACGCCACGGTGTTCGAGCACCACGGCTGGACCGATCTCCAGCCCCGTCTCAACACCTTGTCCAAGCAGGGTGACTGGGTCGGCATGGGCGACCTGATCGACGACGAGATCCTCAACGCGTTCGCAGTCGTCGGTGAGCCGCACGAGATCGCCCCGGGCCTCAAGCAACGCTACGGCGACATCGTCGACCGCATCTCGTTCTACGCTCCCGGCCAGGGCGACATCAACGCCTACCGCGGCGTGATGGACGATCTCCGAGCGATTTGAGCACCGGCTACGGCCCGATGAGAACGTTCTAAGCCGACCTGAGCCGAGCCACGGTCAGATCGGCCCGGCCTCGTTGTCTGACCGGACCTCTGTGTCGATGAGTTGGTAGAACTCGGCCGCGTTGTCAGCGAAGAGGGCTGCTTGCTGACCGTGCGTGAGTCCGGCACTCGCCGAGATCTCGATGAAGACATCGAACAACTGCACATACGAGATGGAGACCTTGTCCATCGGGAAGTTGCTGGCGAACATGCACCGCTCGGGGCCAAACGTCGAAAGCGCGTTCAGGATGTGGGGCGCCAGGGTATCGACTAGCTCGGCGCGGCTCGGCCCGTCACCCGCAGCCTGTCGATTGTGGTAGTCAAAGCCGCAGATCGGCATCAGTAGTCCGCTGAGCTTGCAGTACACGTTGGGGTTGGCCGCAACCTGTTCGAGCCCGGCGTACCAGTCGTCTCGGATGCGCTCACGCTCCGCTGCGGTCTCGCCGACACCGCTGAAGGGGCCACCGATCCCAACCGGGGTGCCGATGTGATCGAGCATGATCTTCGTCATCGGGACATCAGCCGCGAGCGCGGCAAGCTCATCGAGCTGATTCGAGTAGCACCACGCCTCGAAGGTCAGCTGCCGTTCACCGAGAGCCGCAAGCCCGACTCGAGTGCCATCAGAACCAAGCCGCGATGCATCGGTCCACGTGTGGACTCGCTCGTTGGGGTGCGCGGCCAACGAATCACGGATACCCCGAAGCCGGCCACTGGCGGCGGAGTGGGCATCGAGCTGAACCTGGAGCTTGTCGACGTCATCGATGACTGCGTGGCCAACGATGGCGAGCGGCGGGTCATCGAGACGGTCGAGCCATCTGGTTTCGCCAACCGGACCAAGGACTCCACGCGCCGACCAGTCGGCTTCGACGTGCACGATGCCTTGCACGTCGTGATGCCCGACATCGGCGCGGAAGTTGGCCGGCAGGTGGGCGTTCAGGACGTAGTCGGTGGCTCCGACGAAGTCGACGAGTGGCTGCGGCGTAGCCGAGCGCGCCAGGCGTTCGACGAGCGAAGGCCAGCGTCCGAACAGCTTGACCAGCGGCGACACCTGCCGGGGCGTGGTCCGCGGATCCCAGAGATGGACGTGCGGGTCGATGATGCGGTGGCGAGGGGTGCTGGTCATACGGGACGAGACGGTACGTGGCCCGCACCAGCGTTGCTAGCCGTCCTTTAGCCCGAGTATCCGGCGAGCATTCCCGCTGAGGAACGATTCCCAGCGGTCAGGCCTGATACGGCCGGCCGTTGCGAGCCCGTCGAGCTCAGCGAAGATTCGGTCGAGCGTCAGAGCCATCGGGAAGTAACCGCCATACATGACCTTCTGGGCGCCGCGAGTGTTGAGGTAATCGAGGACCGCGGCCGGATAGTGCTTGGGGGCGAACGCCGACGTCGAGACGTGCAGCCCCGGCCACTTGAGCATCAGCTTCACTGCAAGATCAGTCCACGGCTCAGTCCCGTGGCGCATGACCACCGTGAGCTCCGGAAAGTCGTAACAGACCTGGTCGAAGCGCTCGACGTGCTGGGCCGCCATCGGCACTCGCGGGCCGGGAACCCCGGCATTGACGAAGCATGGGAGGCCGAGCTCCACACATGTCGCATAGATCGGGTACGCCGCCGCCGAGTCGACCGGCACCGACGGCACCGGCCCGACCGGGAACATCGAGACCGCCCGCGTGCCGAACTCGTCATGCTCATCGCGGATCCGACTGACCGCACCAACGATGTCGAACGGCTCACCCATCGTGCCGACGTGGGTTTCGAGCACGAACCGGTCAGGGTGTGCAGCTGCCGCCGCAAGCGCAACGGGCGAGCTCGTGCTGATGAGCCCGACATCGACACCATGCCGGTCCATCGCGCCGAGCGTTGCGGCAACCGGTGCATCGGCGCCAGCTGGGATCTCTCGAAACATGTAGTCGGCGCTGTGACCGGTCCCGCGCATCGCGCCTCGAACCTGCGGAAGCTCTCGATCGACGCCGGGCACGGCGGCCACGAAGCCGATCATCGTGTCGACGACAGGAATCGAGTCGGGGATTCCGCCCGGACGAGGCATGTGAGGCACGCTAGTCAGCGGCCGAATCAGCAGAGGAAACCGAACATGCTCCAGAACGAAGCTGGTGAAGACGTCATCCTCGTCAGCCGACCCCGGCCACACACTGCCGTCATCGAGATGAATCGGCCCGAACGCATGAACTCGATGGCATTTGAGCTGATGGTGCCCCTCGCCGAGGCGCTCGACGCAGTCGATGCCGACAATGACATCACTTGCGTGGTGCTGACCGGGAGCGGCGATGGGTTCTGCTCGGGAGCCGACACCCGCGACACGATGCCGCCACCGAATATCGACGGCATGCGCCTGAGTGGCATTGCCAGCCGAGCGATGAGCACCCTGGCCGACCTCGTCCCGCGCCTCCGAAAGATGAACAAGCCGGTCATCGCAGCGATCAACGGCGCCGCAATCGGCGGTGGCATGTGCCTCACACTCGGCGCCGACATCCGCCTTGCCGGTGAGTCCGCGTACTTCCGGGCTGCCGGCATCAACAATGGCCTCACTGCCAACGAACTCGGGCTCTCGTTTCTCCTGCCGCGCTCTGTCGGTGCAACCCACGCATTTGAGTTCATGCTCAGTGGCCGCGACATCGACGCTTCCGAGGCCGAACGCATGGGTCTGGTGTCGCAAGTTGTCCCCGACGACGAGCTACTCGACACCGCCCTCGACCTCGCCGACCAGATCAACGGTTGGTCGACCCAGGGTGTCGCGCTCACCAAGCGGCTCATGTGGGCCGGCCTCGAGACCGGCAGCCTCCAGGCTGCGATCGAGATGGAGAGCCACACGCAGCTGTACCTGCGGCTCACCACCGAGAACTTCCAGGAAGCCACCCGCGCTCGTGCCGAGGGCCGCGCTCCCGACTTCAGGGACTGACGGCGCTCGTCACCTGGTCAGAGCCGGGCCAGGTGCGCTTCGATGGCGGCGAGCCATCCAGCCCAGTGGGTGAGTTGGGGCGAATGGTAGGCCCCGTCGATGGACACGAACGTGCCGCCGGGGATCGCGCCGGCCAGCCGAGGGCCATCTGAGACATAGGGCTCGTCAAGTTCACCAGCGAGCACGGTGGTCGGGCATGGAATGTCGCCCAGTTGATGGTCGACGCGATCGAGGTTGTCCTCGAACAACTGGATCCCAAGCGCCTGCTGTGCCATCGGGTCCATCTGGTTGCGGATGGTCCACTTCTCCTCGATCCACGTCTGCGGAACAGCGGCATCAATGAGATCGTCTTCGGTTGAACGCGGCGTCGGTGGAGGAATCTGGCCGGGTTCGATGGCTCGAAGGAAGGCGACTGCGGCTTCGCGCCAGTCGGTGGCTTCGTCGCCAAATGCCCAAGCCGTCGTGTCCATGAGGATCAACGACCGCAGGAGGTCACGGCGGGCCAACGCGAACCGCAGCGCGACCCGGCCACCCATCGAGTGGCCGAGGAGGTCGAAGGGCTGATTATCGGGGGCCACGACATCACGAACCCAGGCCAACGTGTCGTCGACAATATGGTCGACCGTGTACGTCGATGGGTCGCCAGAGCCTGAAGACCGACCGTGCCCCCGGTGCTCGATCGCAAACACCCGGCGGGTGGCGGCAAGCGCGCCGATGTGCAGTGCGAAGTCGTGGACCGAACCGGTGTAGCCGTGGAGCAACACCAACGGGGGCCCGGGCGCCTCGCCCCAGACGTCCCACCGAAGCGAGAAGCCCGGAACCTCGTAGCGCTGAGACAGCTCGGTGGCGGACGGATCGAAGCTCATCAGATCGGGCATTCGGGTTCGCCTTCGTCAGCCTTCATCGACCAACGGCACGACCTGCTCACGGAACGCGATCAGGCTGTCTGCATACTCGGCCGCGTCGCGGGCACGGAACTTCAGGTGCATCACATTGCACCCGACGGCTCGGGCCGCCCGGATGTCTTCGGCGAGCCCTTCAGCCCCGCCCTGTAGCCAGTGCATGCCGATCGAGCCATCGTTGGGCGGGTCGCCAAGGAGGTAACCCCACGGCGTCATGTAGCCGATGTCGAGTGCCACGTCGTCAGATCGGCCGGCGGCGACCGCCGCTTCACGCATGAGTTCGATCGCTTCGGGATACTGCTCCTTGGGCAGACCCATCGGGATGTAGCCGTCGGCTTGAGCGCCGGTACGGCGCCACGCCGCCTTGCCCGCACCGCCGACCCAGATGGGCAGCTCGGCTTGAGCCGGTTGGGGAGCCACGCCCATATCGGTGTACGAGAAAAAGGTGCCCTCGTGTCCAACGTACGCGTCGGCAAACGCACCCCGAACCGCATCGATCGTTTCGTCGAGTCGTTTGCCGCGGGTCCTGAAATCAATACCCAATGCCTCGAACTCGGCTTCGACGTGGCCGGCGCCTACACCGAGGATGGCCCGTCCACCCGACAGGTGGTCAAGTGTGCCGAATGCCTTCGCCGTTGCGAGCGGGTGCCGGTATGCGGCGATGAGTACGACCGACAAGAGTCGGGCCTTCTCGGTGTGGGCGGCGAGGTACGACAGCGTCGCCACCGTGTCGTACCAGGTGGTGGTCATGTTGGCGGCGTAGTCGTTGTCGGGAATTGCGATGTGGTCACACACGCCGATGAAGCCGTACCCGTTGATATCGGCCGTCTTCGCAACGGCGACGAGGTCCTCGACGCTCGCGTCGTCTTCCCACGGGTCGATGAGTGTGCGGGTGAGGGTTTGGATCGGAAGCTGGATCCCGTAGGTCCACTCCCCCGGCGGTGTCAGTGCGGCCATGACGAGAACCTACACAACGGGGCTCAGGCGAAATCGAGCGGCAGTGCAGTGGTGCGTTTCATTTCCTCCATGACGAACACACTGCGCACGTCGTAGAGGTCGACTTCAGCGATGAGTCGCTTGTAGAAGTCGTCGAACGCATCGATCGACGGGACCACAACCTTCAGCGTGTAGTCGATTTCGCCGGAGATCCGGTACGCCTCGATGATCTCGGGCAACTCGTCAAGGGCGGCGGCGAAACGTTCGAGCCACGCCGCACTGTGGTCGTTGGTGCGGATATGCACCATCACGGTGACACCGAGGCCGATCGTGTGGGGATCGACGAGGGCGACGCGACCGGTGATGACACCCTCGCGTTCGAGAATGTGGATCCGCCGCCAACACGGCGTCGACGTCAGCCCAACATGGTCTGCCACCTCTCGTGCGGTGAGCGAGGCGTCCTCCTGAAGCAGACGCACGATTTCCCGATCGATCTCGTCAAGTTTCAAAGCATTGTCCCCTCAATCTAGCGATCATAGAAGAATCTTCTACAGCTGTGCAGTTCAATCGCGAAACAAAGCCAGATCTTCCACGCCGATTTCCCTACGGTAGAGACATGGCGAAGAACCCGTTCACCGAACATCCGAACAGTGCTGGCGAGAGCTACACCGAGCACATGCGGGTGGCCACCAGCTTCAGCCGCCAGTTGTTCGGCGGTGCGTTCGCAGCGTTGGTGCACGCGTTCTTGCCGATGTTTCACAAGACGACCGCGAGCGACCGCGTCCACTGCCTGCACGAGTGCATCGAGCAGGACTGTCGTGAACGCATCACGCTGGTGAAGGCTGCCACCCCGCCACCCGCAGACCCGGCTGTCTTGCACGCGTCCTGATCGGCGAGGAACAGTGAGGGCGTGCGCCCCACCCTTCCCACCACCGATCACCACATCGTCATCTCGGCCGACGCCCACTGCGGCGCCGACGTGCGTAGCTACAAGCAGTACCTCGAGTCGAAGTACCACGACGACTTCGATAGCTGGGCGACCAGCATTGAAGAGGGCGTCGCGCGCCAAAAGGAGTTGTTCAAAGACATGGAGCGCTCGCCGCTCGAGGTCGGCGTGGACGGCGACCCCGACGAGTTCGGCGACCGCAACTGGTCGAGCGAACGCCGCCTCCGCGAGCAGGAACAGGACGGCGTCGTAGCAACGGTGCTCTTCCCCAACACGCAGCCGCCATTCGCACCGCCGGCGTCGAGCAGCTTCGAAGCACCGCCCTACGAGGACAACTTCGAGTACCGGTGGGCAGGTCTGCGGGCCCACAACCGATGGCTCGCTGACTTCGTGAGCCAGGCACCGGAGCGTCGAGCGGGCGTGTTCCAGATCTTCCTCGGCGACGTCGAAGGTTCGGTTGCCGAGATCGAGTGGGCAGCCGAACAGGGTTTGACAGGAGGCGTACTCGTTCCGGGCGCACCGCCCGACTCGCCATTCGAGCCGCTCTACTCGAAGGCCTACGAACCGATCTGGGCTGCGGCCGCCGCCCACGGCATGCCCCTCAACCACCACGCCGGTGGCGCGTCGCCGAACTTCGGCAACCACTTCCCGGCCTCGCTCGCGATGTTCATGCTGGAAGTCCAGTGGTGGACCCAGCGTGCACTGTGGCACCTGATGTTCTCGGGCGTGTTCGAACGCCATCCTGAACTCGACTACGTGATCACCGAGACAGGTACCGCGTGGGTGCCCGACACGCTGGCCAAGCTCGACAGCTTCTACCACCGCATGAAGTTCAGCAGGTACGGCTCCGAGTCGATTTTCGGCGGCCAAGCCGTTGCTCAGATGTCACTCACCCCCAGCGAGTACTTCGAACGGCAATGCCACATCGGTGCCTCGTTCCTGCGGCCCGCCGAAACCGAGATTGCACGATCGGTCGGAACCCACAAAGTCATGTGGGGCAGCGATTATCCACACATCGAGGGCAGCCACCCACACACCAAGGAGCACCTGCGACTGACGTTCGCGAACTACTCGGTCGACGAGACTGTGCAAATGCTCACCGCCAACGCAGCAACGGTCTACAACTTCGATGTGGAGGCCCTCCTGCCGCTCGCGGAGCAGTTCTGCCCGACCAAAGAGGCGGTCGCGACGCCGATCGACTACGGCGAGATCCCTGAACGGGCGAAGGGCTGCCCCGGCATGAATCCGCTCAACCAACTCGAGGGAGCCACCGCATGACCGGGCCGACCGATCTCCTCCCGATCGACATCACCGACTCGGTCGCAGTCGTCACCGGAGGCGCCAGCGGCATCGGCAAGGGCATCGTCGGCGCGTTGCTCCGAGCTGGTGCCACCGTCGTGATCGCCGATATTGAGCAGGACGCCATCGATGAGACGGTTGCCGAGCTCGCGTCTGGCGGGTCCGTCTCGGGACTTCGAACCGACATCACTGACGAGGCGTCGGTGACGGCACTGGCCGACCACGTCTACGCCACCCACGGCAAAGTCAATCTGCTCTACAACAATGCCGGTGTCACTTCCGGAGGCGGCGGCAAGCCCTGGCAGCAGGAGCCGAACGACTGGCGTTGGTGCTTTGGCGTCAACGTCTTCGGTACGGCCTTCTGCGTATCCGAGTTCGTGCCCCGCATGATCGAGAGTGGCGCGCCCGGGCACATCGTCAACACTTCGTCGGGTGACGGCGGGTTCGCTCCCGTGCCGACCGCATCGGTCTATGCGTCATCGAAGGCGGCCGTGTCGTGCTTCACCGAGGCGCTTCACCACAACCTCGCAAGCGAAGGCACCCAACTCCGGGCATCAGTCTTTTACCCGGCTGGCGGTCTGCAGCGAACCGGCTTGTTCACCGCCCAGCGCAACCGGCCTGAGCACCTGCAGCGGGTTGGAGAGGCGACGGGCCGCAAGAGCATGACGTTCAACGAGATGAAAGTGATGCTCGAGAAGGCCGGCCGCGACGTGAAAGAGGCCGACCTTGAGGCACAGGGCGATTTGGTGGTCCAGGCCACGATCGACCGGCGCTACATCATCACCATGGATCTCCGCGACACGGTCGACCTCCTGCATCGCCGAGCTGACGCGATCGCCGAGTTTCAGGTACCGCCCCACCACGGGTGGCCCGGCTGAGTCGAACGGCCGACACAGGCGCAACCCCGGCCCTAGCCCGGGTCAGGTCCAGCGGTGGCTCAGGCCGGCGGTCAGACGAGGCAGCCACAAGTCGGCCATCTCCGCACCGCTCATATCGTCGGTGCCGACGAGCACCGACAAGGCAAGCAACTGCTGCACCGCAACGATGCGGTAGGTGGCATCGACGGCTTCGCGGAGTTCGGATCCGTCGATGACAACGCCGTGCGACGCGAGCGCGGCCTCGTAACCAGCGACAAGCGTCTCCCATGCGCCGATGCGTCGCTGCGACAAGCACGACGACAGCAGATAACCGACATCCCAGCCCGGATGGCCATTTGCGGCGAGCGCCCAGTCGAGCAAGATCACCGAGCCGTCAGGCGCGTACATGAGGTTGTCGGTGCGCGGGTCGCCATGCACCAATGTCACCGGCTGGTTGACGCATACAAGGTCATCGGCGAAGCGATCACACGCATCCAACAGGCGAGCGCTTTCCTCCTCGCCAAGCCAGCTGTAGCGATCGCTCGCAATCGGTAGCGCGCGGCGGCGAGCAACATCGGAGAAGAGGCGAGGCGTGGTGGTGGTGATGACGTCGAACGTGTCGTCGCCGGCAAGCGAGGCGTCGTTCCAGAACGTGGCGTGGATCGCAGCAAAGACCTCAAGGGCGGCTGCGACCTTGTCGTCGCCGGGCGGTTCGATGAGATCGTGGACGGAACCAGCCGACCCCATATCTTCGATCAACAACGCGTAGCGGCGTTTCGACGGCCGCATGTACTTCGTGGTGTTTTTCGAGATCCAGATCTTCGCCCCAACCGGCAGCGCGTCGACGATGCGCCGCGTGAGGGGGCCGGGCTGGCCCGACGAGCCAGGGTCGTAGCTGGCACCGAAATACCTCGGGACACGAACCGGCATCCGCTCCGCGTAGCGCTGGTAGAAGCGGATCTCGCGTGCATACGAGTCGTAGACCTCGATCAGGCCCCGGGTCTGCGGATCGGACGCGGCAAACTTGGCCACGATCGTGTCGGGCATACCCTCGGCATCGGCGCTGCGTTCGAGCCGAACACGCACGGTCTGGCCGGTCATGCCGATACCACCGCCGGAGAGCGGCTCAACCGTCACTGCAGTGACCGATCCCCGCGCACCCACCCCATGAAGCGCAGCGGTAACCCACTCAGGAGTCAATTCGTCCGGCGTGTTCGGGATGAACGCCTTGGATCTTGGGACCACGGAGCGCAAGCGTACAACATCGTCTCTGGAGCACTTCTCCCGTGCGACCTAGGGTGTCCCATATGATCGCAGACGCGTCGACCGATGACCTCGCTGCGACGCCGGTTGCAGCCGATACGGTCGGTCTGCTGGAAGGGATTGCCAGTACTCGTTCGATTCGCCGGTACCGCAACGAGCCCATCCCTGACGACGTCCTTCGCGACATCTGTTTCGCCGCAAGCCGGGCGCCGACAGGCAGCAACCGCCAGCCGTTCCGGCTGATCGTGTTGACCGACGGTGAGGTCGCAACCGAAGCCAAGCGACTCGTCGCCGACGCCGCTGCCCGTCTCTGGCGAACCAAGCGCAACGATGACGGCTACGAGGGTGGCTCGGGTGTCGAAGACACCTCGCCAAAAGCTCGGATGGCTCGCTCGATGGATGAGCACATCGCTGGCCTTGCGACCGTGCCGGCGCTAATCCTCCCCGTGCTGCTCCGATACCGAGAGCCGACCGAGACCGAAGGGTCATCGATCTATCCGGCCATGCAGAACCTTCTACTCGCCGCTCGCGGACGCGGCTACGGCGGTTTGGTCGCCATGTGGCACCTTCCGGTAGAGGCCCAACTTCGGGAACTGTTGCAGATTCCCGACGCGGCGATGATGGCGGCCACGGTCACGATCGGGAAGCCGGTCGGTGGCCATGGTCCGGTCCGGCGGCGCCCTCTCGATCACTTCGTCTTTGATGGGCCCTGGGGTAGCACGCCTGCGTGGGCGATCGATCCACCCGGCACGCGTCACACGAGCGCCGGCCCACCAGACGCTGCAGGGCGCACACGGTCGGGAACTGAAACCTGACGATGCGTCAGATTCGGCTAGTCCGCGCAGCTCATCAGCGCCTATGGTCACTCCTGCCGAGGGGGCACCAGGGGGACGCGTGACCGACGACGAGCAGCAGCAGCAGCATGCGGCCTCGCTGACGGCCGCGGTTCTCGACGAAGAAGCTGCCCGTCAGGCTGCGCAAGCGAAGCGGTCCGACGACATCATCTTCGCCGACGATCTCCTGCCAGGGGTCGGTGGCGAAGAGATGCCGCTCAAGGAAGGCCTCCGCAAGGGTGGCTTCTTCACCTTCGTTGTCCTGCTCATCCTCAACTCCCTCGACGAGCTTGAGCAATCGGCGATCACCATCCTCGGGCCCGATATCGCCGAGACCTTCGGGGTCAGCGACGGCACGATCACCTTCATCTCCACCGCATCGGTGGCATTCTTCGTGCTCGGCGCCGGTCCGATGGGCTGGCTCGCCGACCGCGTACGCCGGGGCCCAATCGTCGGTTTTGCGAGCCTCGCCTTCGGCTTCTTTGCGTTCTTGTCGGGCGCCGCCGTCAACGCGTTCAACCTGTTCGTTGCCCGGTTCTTCACCGGCATCAGCAAGGCCAACACGATCACGGTCCACAGCACCCTCTTAGCCGATGCCTACCCGATCGCCACCCGCGGCCGGATGTACGCGACCAACCAAGGCATCGGGCGGATCTTCTCTGCGGCGTCACCGATCCTGGTCGGCGGCATCGCAGCTATCGCCGGCGGCGTTGCCGGCTGGCGGTGGGCCTACTTCATTCTCGGCATCCCCGTCGCGGTGATGGGTGTCCTCGCGTTCTTCATCCCCGAACCCGAACGAGGCCAGTGGGAGAAGAAGGAGGTCCTCGGCGCGGGCCTCGAGGCCCGCGAAGAAGTTCCGATCTCGGTCGAGGCTGCGTTTGCTCGTATCTGGCGAATCGACACGATTCGGTTCATGACGTTGGCGATGGTGGCAATCGGGTTCGCCCTTTTTCCCGCCCAGTCGATCCAGAGCTTCTTCCTCGAAGAGGAATTCGGGCTCGACGCGCTCCAACGTGGCTTCGCCGTGGCGCCATCGGGCGTCCTGCTCATCTTCTTCCTGCCGTGGGTCGGCCGCAAATTCGACAAGACATTCCGCACCAACCCCGATGGTGCAATGAAAATTCTCGGACTTCTCCTCCTTCCGTCAACCCTGCTCGTTCCGCTGCAGTACGCCATGCCGAGCCTTCTCCAGAACCGAGCGGTCTTCGACTTCGGTCCGCTCGGCACCGCAACGATCGAGTGGGCGCTGCTTGCGTTTGTCGTGATCGGTGCGTTCAACATGACGTTCCTCGGCGCCTCGTTCGCGATGATCCAGCCCTCGATCCAGAGCGTGGTGCCGTACCGCCTGCGGGGCATGGGCACGGCGATCATTACGTTCTTCATGTTCGCCGGTGGCGGTATTGCCGGCGGTCTGGTCTCGGCCTTCCTGCAGGATGCAGTCGGCGAACGGCCCACAATCATCGCCCTCACGATGCTCTTCATGCCCTTGGGCGGCTTCTTCATGGTGCAGGGATCGCGTCGGATGCGTCGCGATCTCAGCCTGGTGGTTTCAGAACTCCAAGAGGAGCAGGACGAGCAGCACCGTCAGGCGGGCGACCCCCACAACATCCCTGCGATCCAGGTCAACCAAGTCGACTTCAGCTACGGCCAGGTCCAGGTGCTGTTCGACCTCTCGTTCGAGGTCCACAAAGGTGAGACGCTCGCCCTCCTCGGCACGAACGGCGCTGGTAAGTCGACGATCCTCAACATCATCACCGGCCTGGGCACGCCCGAGCGCGGCGTCGTCCGCCTTGACGGGCGCACCATCACGTTTGCCACACCGGAGGTTCGCGGCAAGCTCGGCATCGAGATGCTGCCAGGCGGACGCGGTGTCTTCCCGTCGATGACGATTCGGGAAAACCTCGAGATGGGCGCCTTCCGATACCGCCGCGACAAGGCCGACGTCGAACAGCGCGTCGCAAAGGTTTTCGATCTCTTCCCAGCCCTCGCCGAAAAGCAGACCACGAAGGCTGGCGACCTCTCGGGCGGGCAGCAGCAGATGCTTGCGTTGGGACGCGTCATGCTCCACGAGCCCGACGTCCTAATCATCGACGAGCTGAGCCTCGGCCTCGCTCCGACCGTGGTGCAAGATCTCTTAGGCCATATCGACACGCTGCGAGCCGCAGGCCAAACGATGATCATCGTCGAACAGTCGCTCAACGTCGCTCTCGCCATCGCCGACCGGGCAGTGTTCCTCGAAAAGGGCCAGGTTCGCTTCGAAGGGCCGGCGCAGGAACTTGCCGAACGTGACGACCTCGCCCGCGCCGTCTTCCTTGGCACGGAGGGTGGCTGATGCTCGGTCAGGTCTTCGCTGACGCCCTCGGGGCGCTTTCTCCGGTGTGGGAGCAACTGCCGACCCGCAAGGTGGTGTTCGACAGCGCGGTACACGGGCTCAACATCGGCCTGCTGGCACTCGGCATCGTGTTGACCTACCGGTCGACCAAGGTCGTCAACTTCGCCGTCGGCAACATGGGTCTGCCCGGTGCCACCCTGTTCGCACTGCTGGTCGTGAAATGGGACTGGCCGTTCTGGCCCGCCCTGGCGGTCAGTTTGCTGCTCGGCATGGCAATCGGCCTCGCCATCGATCTCACCGTGATCTGGCGACTCTTCAACCAGCCCCGGGTGATTCTGCTCGTTGCGTCGGTCGGTCTCGCGCAATTGCTCGCCGCAGCGAACGCGCAGCTCCCCAACATGCCAACCGACAACGCGCAGATCGGTTTTCCGGCGGCGATCGGCTCGGACTTCCATGTCGCTGGTATCGACATCAGGGGGGCTCAAGTCCAAACGCTGATCATGGTGCCGCTGATCACCGTGGGCTTGGCCCTATGGCTCAATCGCACGACCTTCGGCAAGGCAGTCACTGCATCCGCCGATAATGCACCCCTCGCTCGCCTCGCAGGCATCCGGCCCCGAACCGTCTCGACGATCGTGTGGGTGGTGAGCGGCCTGCTGGCCACCCTCACGATGAGCTTGCTATCGAGCGGTGGGCCAACGACCGGCGTCCAGAACCTCGGCTACGGCACCCTGAACCTTGCGCTCGTGGCGGCGGTCATCGCCGGCATGCGGTCGTTCCCGCGGGCAATGCTCGGCGGGATCCTCGTCGGCGTCATCAACGGGCTCGTTACTTGGTGGCGGCTCTGGGACGTCCTCGACCAGGGGTTCGCCAGCTTCACGTTCTTCGTTATCGTCTTCATCGCTGTGTGGCGCCAGGCCCGCACCACCGACGACGAGTTGATGGCGTTCACCCCGAAAGTGCCGCCGATCCCCGACCATGTGCGTGAGATCTGGTGGATCCGGAACCTCTCGCGTCTGGCCGTAGCGGGTTCGCTGCTCGTCGTGGCCGGCATCACGTGGTTCCACGGAAGCCTTCCTCTCATCGACATCACGCCGTCGCGCTTCTTCCTGTACACAACCGTGGTCGCCTTCGGTCTGTGCGCTGCGTCGGTCACCGTTGTTACTGGCTGGTCCGGGCAGCTTTCGCTCGCCCAGATGGCCTACGCCGGGTTGGGCGGGCTCATGGCCTACAAGCTGCACATCGGATTCTCACTCGACATCGGGTGGGGAAACACCCGCCTGCTCGACTTCCAGCTCGTCGGCCTAGTACCCCCGATCGCCATCGTCGTCGCTGCGCTGATCACGGCGGCAATCGCTGCGCTGACGGGCATCGGCGCACTCCGCGTGCGGGGGCTGATGCTCGCCGTCTCGACGTTCGCATTCGCGATCGCCGCGTTCGACTACCTCTTTCATCGACCATTCTTCTCCGGCGGTGAGCGGACGCCATCGTTCCCGCGTGGCTCGATCTTCGGCCTCGATCTCTCCAGCGGGCGAGCGTATTTCTCCTTCTCACTTGTCGTGGCGCTGATCGCGCTCGTCATCCTCAACCACCTCCGCAACGGCGCAATCGGCCGCCGGATCCTTGCGGTGCGAGACAACCCCGACACAGCGTCGGCGTACACCGTCAGCCCCACCCGAACGAAGCTCCTCGCGTTCGCCCTCGCCGGTTTCGTTGCCGGCCTATCGGGTGGGTTGTTCGCCAACCTTCTCCCCACGATCCGATACGCCGAAGCCCATTTCCTCATCAACGACTCACTCCAAGTCGTCGGTATTGCGGTAATCGGTGGCCTCGGATCTGTCACCGGCGCCATGCTCGGCGCCGTCTGGGTCGAAGGCCTGCCGGCCTTCTGGCCCGACAACGAGGTCGTACCGCTCTTCACTTCGTCGATCGGCCTGCTCGCAGTGCTGATGTACTTCCCCGGTGGCTTCATCCAGATCGCCAACGGTGCTCGCAACCTGATCGTCAGCAGCGCAGAAGGTCGCCTCGGACGCACGACCGAGACAGCGTCAACCGTCGCCGCGCCCATCAACGTCGTTCACCGCGAAGACCGCGAGATCCCCGACGTCGTCCTGTGGACCTCCGACGTGAAGGTCAAGTTCGGTGGTCTTACCGCCGTCGACGACGTGTCGATTGAGGTCCGTCGCGACGAGATCGTCGGGCTCATCGGCACCAATGGCGCCGGCAAGTCGACATTCATGAACGCAGTCGGCGGATTCGTACCCTCGACCGGCCGGATCGAACTCCTCGGCGACGACGTCAGCTCGGTATCGCCGACCGCACGGGCCTCGGCTGGGCTCGGTCGCACTTTCCAAGCCGCCACCCTCTTCCCCGAGCTCACCGTGCGCCAGACCATACAGGTGGCGCTCGAAGCCCGGCGCCGATCGTCGTTCATCCGCAGCGCCCTGTTTCTCGACGGGCGCGTCGAGAAGGCCCAGCGGGCCGAAGCCGACGAACTCATCGCCTTCCTTGGCCTCGGCCGCTACGCCAACAGCTTCATCAGTGACCTCTCCACCGGCACGCGCCGCATCGTCGAGCTAGCCGGCCTGCTCGCTGTCGACGCCAAGCTCCTTTGCCTCGACGAGCCCACCGCCGGTGTCGCCCAGCGCGAGACCGAAGCATTCGGGCCACTCATCCAAGAGATCCGCCGAGAACTCGGCGCCTCGATGTTGATCATCGAGCACGACATGCCGCTGATCATGAGGATCAGCGACCGGGTGTACTGCCTCGAGTCGGGAACGATCATCGCCGAAGGCGACCCCGACAGTGTCCGCAACGACCCATCAGTCGTTGCGAGCTATCTCGGCACCGACACGCGGGCCATCAATCGAAGCGACAGCTGAGACACGGATACCCCACCTGCCGACAGTGCGGATGCAACCGATTGTCGGCGTTCGCTCAGGCCGTGAAGTCGGCGTCTTGTTGAACGCCCGATGGACCGCGCAACCCGGTGATCCCCGTAGGCGCGCTTCGCCCACCAGCGCGCGTCCGCCCCACCACCTCTCGAAGGGTGAAATCGGCGCACAAATCGGCCTCGGTTGAGTCAGGGCCGAGCTCACCGACCCGGATATACTCGCCAGCATCAGCTGCCATCCGGAAGGCGACGGTGGCACCCGCTTCCTCGCCGATGAGCCCGCGGGCGCCGAAGCCATGGCCTTCGTTGGTCTGGGTACCGGTGGTGGCTTGGAAGCCCATGCGATGCAGCAGTTTTGGGCTCGCTCGCTCGAGTACCTCGGGGCGGACCGACAGCATCCAGTTCTCCTGTTGCCGCAGGAAGGGCTTCTGCATGCCGTTGAGCATCACGATCCGCGGCTCGTTCGTGTGGTTAATCCCCGTGCCGTGCAGGATTCGCCCGTCGGTGAGCACAACGGTGCCGGCCTTCGCATCGATGTTGATCGCCGGCGGCAGCTTGCCGACCGGCTCACTCTTTCGCAGTGCCTCGGCGAGGATCGTGTGGCTGCCAGGGATGATGAGTGTGCCGCCGTTGGTCTCGTGGAGGTCAGTGATGGCGATCAGGAGGTTGATCGTCATCGGGTTGATCGCGTCGAGATCGTTGCCCTGGTCCTGATGCAGGGCCTGGGGGACCCCACCCTTGAGTGAGATAGCGCCGATCAGCGACGTGCAGATCCAGCCCGGTCCGATCGCCTCCGTGATCAGCTGCTCGACCAGCGGGCCGCCCTGCATGATCGACGGATGCTGCTCGATCAACTGCTCGAAGCACTCACCCTTGTTCACACAGGCATTGATGTTCTGCCCGCTCGGTGTCTTCTGCGCAATCTTCGCCCACCGCTCTCCTTCGGCCTGGGCGAGGACCCGTTCCTGCACCACAGCGACCTGGGCCGGTGACAGCGCAGCCTCGATCTTGCAGTAGCCCCACCTCACGAAGTCGTGCCGGAGTTGATCGAGGTCCTTGGTCTCTTGCGGCAGGTCGTGGTGGCACCAGTCTTCGTGCTTTGCCCCGGTGGTGGTGTCGTAGTACGAGCCCGGCTTGTACTCCCAGTTGCCCCAATCGGCGCCTCGCTTGGGTTCGACAAAGTAGATCTCAGGGTTGTTCTCGAGCGCTGACTTCATCGGTTCGGTCGAGGAGTTCTGCGCCTGATAAATCTGCTGATCGGGCGCAGAGTTCGCAGCGATGATCTCGGGGTCGAACTCGGTGGGCACGGTGGTCACGGGCGTAAGCGCACCAGCTCGCAACTGCGTCGTCAACTCTCAGTCGCTGGCCGCGTCGTCGGTCGGGTTCGCCGTCTCGTGCGTCTCAACAACGGATGGGTCCGGGGGTGACGCGATCGGATGATCACCCTGGTGACGGAACCACACGGTCTGCTGTGGGAATGGGATCTCGATTCCAGCTTCGTCGAGCGCTTCCTTGATCCGCAGCCGCAGCTCGCGTTCTGTCGCCCACTGCATCGACGGCTCGGTCTTGACCGCAAGCCGGATCGCTATCCCACTTGCGCCGAGGCTCTGGATGCCCCACACCTCGGGCCGCTCCATCAGCTCATCACCGCCCCAGTCAGGGTCTTCCCACATCTGGTCGGCGACGCGTTGGATAACACCCTGCGCAAACCGGAGGTCGACGTCGTAGGCCACTTCGATATCGATTACCGCCCGCGACCACAGCTGGCTGTAGTTGCCCACCCGGGCGATCTCGCCGTTGGGGATGTGCCACACCGTGCCTTTCACGTCACGCAACGTTGTGGAGCGAAGTGAGACCTCTTCGACCGTTCCGATCGCCGGGCCGATGTCGATCACATCGCCCACGCCGTACTGGTCTTCGATCAACATGAAGAGCCCCGATAGGAAGTCCTTCACGATCGACTGCGCGCCGAAGCCGAGCGCGAGACCACCGATGCCGGCACCAGCGATCAGGGGCGCAAGGTCAATCTTGAGCTGGCCGAGAATCATGAGCCCGGCGATACTCCAAACGACCGCCGTGACGATGCTGCGAAGGACTAAGCCGATCGTCTCGGCGCGCGCCTCTGCTCTGGCCCGTTTCGCTTCTTCGATCAGGACTCGCCCCGGCCCCCGCTCGCGAAGCTGATCAAGAGCCTTGTGCGGCGGGTTCGCAACCGTCTTCACGAACCGCATGACAGCCCGCTGCAGAACTCGAGAGATGATCCACGCGGCGATGCTGATCAACAGGATGCGGATAGGCCGGTCGAGTACCCACTCGGATGCGATCGCAGCGAACTCGCTGCCAGTCCAATCGAACATCTTCTCGCATAAGAAGGCAGGCTCGACACCACACGCATCGGTGAGAGTTGGGGCACCGTCAAAGTCCTGGAAGCGAACGCTCATGAAATAGACGGTACGCGTGTCACTGAAGGCGTCGGTGGATCCACACGAGCTAGGCAAATACCATCTTTTTGACTATATTTCCTTGCATGCACCGATATCGACTCGGAAAAGCGGCGCACCTGCTGGGTGTAAGCCCCGACACAGTCCGGCGGTGGGCCGACCAGGGCCGGGTCGACACGGTGCGCACCGACGGTGGCCAGCGCGAGATCGAAGGTCCCGAGCTCGCCCGGCTCGCAATCGAACTCGGTGATGCACCGGCCGATGACGCAAACTCCGTCTCCGCTCGCAACCGATTCCCTGGGCTCGTCACCCGCGTCGTGCGCGACACCGTGATGGCGCAGGTCGAGATCCAGGCCGGCCCCCACCGCGTCGTGTCGTTGATCTCAGCCGAAGCAGTCGACGCGCTTGGTCTCGAGCCCGGAGTCCCGGCCGTGGCCTCGATCAAGTCGACCAACGTCGTCGTCGAACGAGCGACGTGAACCGTCGCGCCCTACTGCTGATCGGTCTCGTCGCGCTTGCGGCGATCCCCAGCCTCGCTGCACTCTGGCTCGCCGGACCAGGCGGTGACGACGGGGCGGTCCTCATTTTTGCCCCGTCGTCGTTCGCCCCCATCGAGGCTGAGCTCGATGCTGGACTCGCAGCGGAGGGAATCGGGCCGGTCGGGTGGGTATTCGCCGGGAGCCAATCGCTCGTAGCCCAACTCGTCGATGGCGCGCCCGCCGACGCGCTCATCACCGCCGATCTCTCGACGTTCGCCGCCGCGCAGGCTGCCGAGGTCACCTGGCCCGACGAACGTTTGATCACATTCAACGTGCTCGTGCTCGCGGTCGCCGACGGCAACCCGGGCGAGGTGACGAACTTGGAAGCGCTCGCCGACCCTGATCTCCTGATCGGATTCTGTGCGGTCGAAGTCCCCTGCGGGCGACTGGCGGCCAACATCACCAGCACGCTCGGCGTGACCTCGGCACCCGACACCGAGGAGACGAGCGTCAGGGCCCTCACCGCCAAACTCATCGCCGGCGAGATCGACGCGGCGCTGATCTATCGGTCCGACGCGCAGACCACCGGGCTCACGACCGTGCCAGTCGATGGACTCAACTCCCTCACCAACGAGTACTGGGGTAGTGGGAACGACCGAGGCATGGAGATCCTCCACTGGCTTGGAAGTGGGGCCGGCCAACGCATCCTCATCGACTCGGGTTGGGGTCCGTGACCCCTCCAGCCCGCCGCCCACCGTTTGCCGTCCTTGCCCCCGCCGGACTCGGCGTCGCGATCGTCATCGTGCCGATTGTGGGCCTGCTGCAACGGACGCCGTGGTCATCGCTGCTCAACCGACTCGGAAGCGACACCGTTGTCGAGGCGATCCGCGTCTCGCTCGCCGTGAGCGTCGTGGCCGCAGCGCTGAGCCTGGTGCTCGGCCTGCCCCTTGCCTGGCTGCTCGCCCGCCACGACGGACGTCTGGTGGGTCTCGTCCGGGCCGCCGTGCTCGTCCCGATGGTGCTGCCGCCCGTCGTTGGTGGCACTGCGTTGCTCTTCGCCCTCGGCCGACGGGGTCTGGTCGGGCAGTGGCTCGACGCATGGTTTGGGGTCACGCTCCCCTTCACCACGGCCGGCGCGATCGTGGCGGCGACCTTCGTCGCGCTGCCGTTCTTCGTCACGACCGTCGAGGCCGCCCTTCGCCAGGCCGGGACCGAGCTCGAAGAAGCGGCAGCGGTTGCCGGTGCCAGGCCGGTGACACGACTGTTGACGGTCACGATCCCGGCATCGCGGGATGCGATCATGGCGGGCGTTGCACTGGCCTGGGCCCGCGCCCTGGGCGAGTTCGGTGCCACGATCACGTTCGCGGGCAACCTGGCGGGCCGAACCCGAACGTTGCCGCTCGAGATCTTTCTGGCGCTCGAATCCGATCCCGCATCAGCCGTGGCCGTCAGCGTGCTCTTGCTCGGCGTGAGCCTGGCCGTGCTCGTGGCACTTCGAGGGCGGTGGTTCACTCGATGAGCCTCCGGATCGACGGAACCCTGCAGCGAGGAGACCTCACCCTCGAACTTGATTTCGACCTGCCATTCGGCATCACCGCCATCACCGGACCGAACGGGGCCGGCAAGTCATCCATCTTGCGGTTGGTGGCCGGACTCGAGGCGCTCGACGCAGGACGACTCACCCTCGACGGCGTCGTGCTCGACGACCGCGCAGCGGAGGTCTTCATTCCGGCCGAGGAACGCAACGTCTCGATCGCGTTCCAACAGCCCCGCTTGTTCCCCCATCTGACGGTGCTGCAGAACATCGCCTACCCGTTGCGGCGACAGGGCCATGCGCCCGCTGAGGCCACAGAACTGGCTCGACCGTTCGCCGAACGAGTCCGCGCCACCAGCCTCCTCGATCTCCGTCCCCGCCGCCTGTCGGGCGGTCAAGCCCAGCGGACCGCCATTGCCGTGGCGATGGCCGTGGGTGCATCGACGATCCTGCTCGACGAACCGCTCACCTCGATCGACGAGGCTGGCACGGCCGACATCCGCCGACTGCTCCACCAACTCGACACGCCGAGAGTCGTTTGGGTTACCCACGACCCGGCCGACGCCCACGACGCCGACCATCAGATCATCCTCGGTTCACGCTGATCTCGTCGGGTTTCTCACTCGAGGCATTTCCCGGCACGAACTGATTTTGACGGAAAGAGAAAACCACTCTGGGGCCCACCCAACCAGAACTGTCGCCCAGATCACGCCCTCCGTTTCGCCCGGCGCGACCGCAGCTGGAAACGCAGACCCCGCCACCGATCCAGATCTGTTCCAGCCTCCTGAACCACACCGTCTCGAATCAGAGCGCGCTGGGAAGCCAGACTGGCAACTATGAGCGACACGCCCTTCGACCCGACCATATCCTTTCGTCTCGACAAACGAGTCGTTCTCATCACTGGTGCCAGCTCCGGTCTCGGCGCCCGATTCGCCCGAGTCGCCGCCGGGGCGGGGGCGACGGTCGTGGTTGCAGCCCGGCGGGCCGATCGTCTCGAGGCGCTCGTCACCGAGCTCAACGAAACCCACGGTGGCGGTCATGCACACGCGATTGAGGTCGACCTCACTGCGGTGAGTGGGCCGGAACAATGCGTGACCGACGCGCTTGCAGCCGCCGGGCGAGTCGATGTTCTGGTCAACAACGCCGGGATTTCCCAGGTCACCCCCGCGGTCGACATGAGCACCGACGACTTCCGCTACGAGATCGAAATCGACCTCATTGCGCCGTTCGCCATGGCACGCGACGTCGCCCGCGATGCGATCGCCAATGGTCGGGCCGCGTCGATCATCAATATCGGTTCGATTCTTGGCGAGGTCGGCGGCGGCAAACTCCGCGTACCCGGCTATGCCGCCGCCAAGGGTGGCCTCCACAACCTCACCCGCGAGCTCGCGTCGCAGTGGGGCCGTAAGGGGGTGCGCGTCAATGCGATTGCGCCTGGCTGGTTCGAAACCGAGATGAACGACGCCATGTTCAGCGATGGTGGCGGCCGGGCCTACATGGACACCGGGTCGGCAATGGGGCGCCCAGGCGCCGACGGCGAACTCGACGGCGCCATGCTCTACCTGGCGAGCGACTCGTCGAGCTTTGTCAACGGACACATCCTCGAAGTGTCGGGTGGGTGGACCGCGACGTGAGCTGCGGCGGTGGTAGGCACCTCCTCCCCCGTGGGTGCGTACCACCGCCCTGCAGACCAAAGCCGAAGCTTCGGGGCATCCACACTCGGGCGAACCCGCAGTGCTGAAGCGTGCAAATACTGCAGGCCGAACCATGCGCCCGTCAAGGGTCGGCTGGCTCACGTCGCCCTGAGAACGTCAACCGGCGAGGCGTCAGGTGAGGTCGGCGAGGACGACCAGCCGGCACTTCACCTGGGGTTCGGTAGCCGGCTGGACAAAACGAATCCCCATAACGCCATGATCGTGCGTCGCTGGTTGCACCCAGTTCGGCACTCCCGGGTCGTTATGGGCGACGACGATCCGCACATGCGAGCCGTCACGCACGACGTTCTCGCAATCGACGTAGCCCTCCCCAGTCGCATAGTTGGCGAGGTTCTCCATCCAGTGGTTGCAGAGCTGGAAGTTCCAGTGCTGCGCCTCCGGCTCGTCGAACTCGACCACGAGGGCCTTGCCCGCGGGCACTCGCCAGTAGCCGAACTCGAAGTGTCGGTCATCGGGTGACCCGCCGATGCGCTCGTACCACTCACGCGTGAACTCGGTCTGGTTCTCGCGGGTCAGGAGGTCGGCGGTCCACCCCTCGTAGTCGGACTTCTGGCCGAGGACGAGTTGGCCCGCCACCGCGAGCCGTTCGGCCATCTCTGAAGGGGACGGCGGTTCGGGCTGGTCGTGGTCGTCGAGGCATTCGATCACGAGGCGGGGCGGGGTCTGTTCGTTTCGGTCATCCCACACCACCCGCCCCATCAGCTCGCGGGTCGTCGACGCCATCGACATCCACGCGGAGCCGTCGCCGGGCGGCTCCACCGACAAAACGAAATCCACGGTCCCGTCGGCGGCGGCCATGTCGCTGAGCACGAGGGTGTGTGGCGTGAGGGCCATGTTCGGGTTGAAGGTCTCGAGATGCGTTTCGGCATCGAGCCCGACAGAAAACGCACCGACGTCGCCGGGGATCGGTGGGCTCCAGGCTGACAGGTGGGTGTACACGTCGCCGACCGTGCCGGTAATGCGATAGCGGTAGCGCGAGTCGACGGGTTGAACGATGTGGTCCTGGTTCGGCGACTGGACACCGATACCGCCCTTGATCGGTGGCGGGATCAGGCCGATGAAACGCGGTTTGGTCCCGGGCGTGCGGCGTTCGATCGCTCGCATGTTGCCCATGAGGATCATGCGAGTGAGGTAGCGATACCCCTCGACCGCATCCTGCGGATCACCGCCCGCGGTCTCTCGAGCGACGATACGGCCAGCAGCTTTCAGCTGATCGCAGAAGTCGTCCCAGGCCACACCGCTCAGCAGCCGCTGGGTTCGCTTGTCGTCGATACTCATGAGACCCCAATCGACGGCCCGATCAGGCTTCGATCCCGAGAGCTTCGCGAAGGAACGCGAGTTGCACCAACAAGAGGTTCTCAGCCACCTCTTCCTGCGGCGTCATGTGAGTGACGCCCGACAACGGCAACACCGTGTGCGGTTTGCCGGCCTCGAGCAGGGCTCGGCTCAACTGCAGCGTGTGCGCGGCAACAACGTTGTCGTCGGCAAGGCCGTGGATCAGCATCAGCGGCGGCAACGCCAGGTCGCCGAGCATGGTGACGTCTGCGCACAGATCGGTGCGCTCGTAGTTCTCCGGCTCGTGGTTTGGGTTGCCGAGGTAGCGCTCGGTGTAGTGCGTGTCGTAGAGCCGCCAGTCGGTCACCGGGGCGCCGGCGATGGCGGCGTGGAAGACATCGGGACGACGGAGGACAGCGAGCGCGGCGAGATAACCGCCAAATGACCAGCCGCGGATCGCGACACGACCAAGGTCGAGGAACGGATGCTTGGCGGCCAGAATCTGGAGCGCGTTGATCTGGTCGTCGAGTACCGGCGCGGCGAGGTCGCCGCGGACCTCTCGCTCGAAGGCCGGACCTCGCCCAGGCGTACCGCAGCCGTCGGTGATGATCACTGCGAATCCCTGGTCGGCGAACCACTGCGACGCGTAGAACAACCCAGCGGCACGCTGCACTCGCTGGGCGTGAGGGCCGCCGTAGGGATCCAGCAGCACCGGCAGCGGGGTGGCGCCGTCATGCCCGGCCGGAAGCACCAACGCAGTGGTGAGCGCTCGTTCGCCGAGCGCGTGGAAGCTGACGTTGAGATCCCCGGCCGCCTGCTCGCTGTTGTCGCCGAGGGCGGCGACCACGCCTTCGCCAGCCACGACTTGACCGATGCGCCGTCCGTCCATGTCGGTCCGCGTGAGCACCCGCACGTCGCCGCCGACCACGACACCGCACACCCCTTCGCCGTCGGTCATCGGCGAGACGACACCGTTCCAATCGACCTCGAGCACGTCGATGGTCGTCGGGTCGACCGATGCACGGATCACAATCCGGTCGTCGTCGGCCTCGACCACGGACCGCACCTGCCAGCCGTCGTCGGTGAGCGCCTCGCCGTCGACGCACAACCGGCGGGCCGCGCCGCGGTCCTCGACGGTGATGAGCTTGCCGTCGTGGAGGCGAGGTGTGCCGGGGATGAGCTCAACCCAGTGTTTGTCGGTAACCCGGTACCGCTCGGAGCACGCGCCGGTGTTGGGGTCGACATCGAGCACGGCGAGGGTGCGTTGATCACGGGTCTGGACCGTTAGGAGCAGCCCTCCCTTCGACCACGCGGCGTTGGCGAGGTACTCCCACTCCCCGCCTCCGTTCCAGTCGACGTTGATGCAGCCGCCATCAAGACCGACGATCGCCAGCCCGACGTCTGCGTTGGCCGTCCCGGCGCACGGGTAGCGGATCGGCTGCGGTTGCTGCCATGGTGTGACAGGTGCGGCGATGTGCCAGGTGTCGATCGGTGCGACATCGACGCGCTCGACGAGGAGCCGCCGCGAATCGGGCGCCCACCAGAAGCCCCGGGTCCGACCCATCTCCTCGCCGGCGATGAACTCCGCGGCCCCCCACGAGATCGTCGCGCCGTCTTCGCTGATCAGTTCGCGATCGCCTTCGGCATCGACGATCCGCAGCGCGTCGCCGCAGACGTAGGCGACGCGCGAGCCGTCGGGCGACAGTCGCGGGTCGAACCCGCCGGGCTCGGTGGCGAGGAGTTCGGCCGTGCCGGTTCGCAGATCCGCCCGACCGATCTGCCCACCGAGGGCGAAACAGGCATGCGTCAACTCGGCGTCGGCGTCGTAGGCGACGATGCCGCCCCCGCTCTCGCGCGCCCGCTCCCGTCGGGCCTTCTCCTCGGGAGGCAGATCACCATCGTCCGCACCGAGCTCGCCAGGATCGGCCATCCGTCGCTCGGTGCGGCTCTCGACGTCGAGAATCCACAGTGAGTTGACCGGATCCTCCGGCCCGCCGGACCGGAGAAACGCAACCCGACCGCCGTTGGACCCGACGCGGATGTCCCTCGGTGCCCCGAGCGTGAAGCGCCGGGTGACAGCGTTGCGGCGGGGATAACTGGCGGAGGCGGAGACCTGCTCGTTCGGCATGCCGTGATCATGCCCCGTACGATCCGACTCGTGGAACCTCACGACGGCGCCATCCGATGGGGCATCGCGGCGACCGGCCGGATCGCCGGCGACTTCGCGACCGCGTTCACCCAGGTCGACGCCAGGGAGAACGCGTCGATCGCGGCAGTTGGGTCGCGATCATCGGCGACCGCCGACGCCTTCGCCGCCGAGCACGACATCGCCCGGGCCCACCCGTCCTACCGCGAACTGGCCGCCGACCCCGAGGTCGACATCGTGTACGTGGCATCGCTCCAACCGGGCCATGTGTCCGACGCGATCACGATGCTCGAGCACGGCAAGCACGTGTTGGTCGAAAAGCCGTTCACCCTTTCGGCCACCGAGGCCGGCCAGATCTTCGACGCGGCCGAGGCCAACGACCGCTTCGCCATGGAGGCGATGTGGATGCGGTTCAGTCCCGGCCCGGTCGAGGCGGTCCGACGTGTCCACGCCGGGGAGATCGGCGCGGTTCAACACATGGACATCGACTTCACGATCCAGGTCGCCGACGACCCCGAACACCGCCTTCGATCCCTCGAGAAGGGCGGCGGAGCACTGCTCGACCTCGGCATCTACCCCGTGACCCTTGCGTGGTGGATCGCAGGGCCACCCACCTCGTGGACGGTCGAAGGCGACGTGAAGAACGGAGTCGACACGACCTGCGTGATCGAGGCCGAGTGGGACGGCATCACAGCGCGGTTGTCCTGCGGGCTCGATCAGGCGGGGCCACTCGCGGCGACGATCCGCGGTATCGACGGCGTCCTCGAGCTGCCCGCTCCGTTCCACGCCGCGAACCGGTTCCGGATCGACGGAGGCGAGTCCCACCGGTTCGCACCGGCGTCACTGCACCACCAAGTCTACGAGGTCCACCGATGCATCCGAGCCGGCGTTGCGGAGAGTCCCCGGAACCCGTGGGCGACGACCCGAGCCATCCTCACGATGTGCGACGAGATCCGAGCCGAGCTCGGCGTCGTCTACCCCACCGAGACGTAATCGTCGACAAGCGGCAGGGCCCGCTCGTCATCGGCCGAGCTGGCCGCCCGGCGTGTCGGTGAAGCTCCAGACCCCGGGCAAGACGATCTCTTCGGCGTAGCGATCGCGGGCGACGGCATCGAGGGGCCGGCCCGAACTCACGATGCGGACGAAGAGGTCGCGGGCGGCAAAGTCGGCCGTCTCGGGATCGGAGGGCACGCCGAATTCCGTGACCGAGGCCCCGGCCAGATACAGCAGCATCGCCTCGCTGCCGACACCACAGGACCGCAGTCCGAGCCCGTCGGCCGTGACCACCACCGCGCCGGCATCACGGAACCCGAGTTGGGCCTCGCGCACCGATCGCACATCGTCGACGCAAAGGCGGCGCCGAGCACGACGACCCCTAGCAGCGCCGCCCGGTGGTGCACCGCCGCGGCGATCGCCGTCTCGATGAGCGAAACGACGCCGAGGAAGAAGCGCGGATAGAGGTCGAACGGTTGGACGATCTGCCACAGTAAGAGGAACTGAGTGACCAGCAGGACCGTGACGAGCATCGACGCGACGAACCATCTGGTACGAAATTGCGGCGCGCGGCCCGCACAGACGACCGCAGCAACGACCAGGAGGCAGGCATGGAGGGTCATGGTGACCCGATCGCGACCGAGCAGCTCCTCCAAGGTCAACCGGCCGAGGAAGCCGAAGTAGCGATTCCCCCGGGCGTCGGCGGTGTCGAGGACGGCCTCGATCGTCCAGCCGTAGACGAGGGCCACACCAAGTCTGGACCAGCGCGGCGAGACCGACCGGCCCGAGCGCGACGGTGTGGGTCCCGACAGCAAGCACGATGCCGGCCGCGTGGCCCACGAGCAGCCAGACCGCGACCCGGTCCCGGCGCTCGGGGTCGCTTACGTACTCGAGCAGGCAGATGACCGAGGGAGTCACGCCGAGCACGGCGAGCGAGTATCCCCGCACCGCCCGGGCCCGGGTAACGAACCTGGGATTCAGGGCGAGGACCAAACCGGCGGCGACGCCGGCCCGGGCGCCGAACCGTCGAGTCGCCCATCCGACGAGCAGGGCGACCGCAAGTGCCCCGAACAAGACCGGGAAGAGCCGTTGCCGAGTCTCGCCGACCCCATCCATCGCCCACCACAGCGAGTGCGCTGCCGGGAAGATCGGATGGTTGTTGAACACCTCGGTCTCGGTGAAGGCGGCCGTCGGCGATCCGCGCCGAATAATCGACCACACGGCAACCGACTCGTCGTAGTCGAAGCTCCGGCCGATGTTCCCAGCGAGCACGAACGTGGTCGCAACGCCGGCGAGGGCGGCGAGCAGAACATCGGCGTGTCGCTGGGCCGACCGCATTCGGCGACGGTAACCGGCGGCGTCGGTCCGTCCGGGCTCAGTCGATGCCGTCGTTGAGGCTGTCGCCCTTGTTCTCGCGCTTCATCGCGGCCAACGGGTCGGCTCGGAAGGCCTGCACCGAGGCCTGGTGGCCGGCGAGGGCCTGGAACTCTTGACCGGCGCGGATCGCGGCGCGGCCGCCCCGCACGTCGAACTGCCGGTGGACCATGCGTTTCTTGATCTGGGTGAGGTCGCTCGCGACGCCCGCGATCCGCCCAGCGATCGCACGTACCGAGGCTTCGAGCTCGGCTCCCGGGTAGGCCCGGTTGGCCCACCCGATGCGGGCGGCTTCGGTGCCGTCGATGCCGTCGCCGGTGAGCAGCAGCTCCATCGCGTGGCGCATGCCGAGCAGTGGCTCGTGGTACTGCCAGTCCGGAGGTGAGGCGAGGCGCACGACCGGGTAGGAGACAACAGCGTCGCCCGCGACGTAGATCAAGTCGCACGCCGTTGCGAGTTCGGTCGCTCCGGCCATCGCGTAGCCGTGGACCTGAGCGATGACGGGCTTGGCGAGATCCCAGATCGAGGTCCAGCCATCGCTCGCCTGCCGGGTCCACGCCCCATCGCCAGGGGCGGAGTGGTACGGCGGCTCGTCCATGAGCCCACCAGACAGGTCGTAGCCCGCAGAAAAGCAATCACCTGCACCGCGGATGATCGTGACCCGCGTGTCGGGGTCATGGTCGAGTGATTGGAGTTCCGCAAGCAGCTGGGTGCGCATGGCCGAGGAGATGGCGTTCTTCTTCTCGGGCCGATCAAGGGTCAGGTAGCGCACCCCGTCACCGGCATCGGCGACGGAGATGAATGCATCGGTCATGGCTACTCCTCTGCGTCTTGCGCGACGCGGTCTCGACTGCCCGTGAGGTCCGCAGCGATCTCCAGAGCCTCGTCGTCTTCGGTCCGAAGGATCACACCCGTGAGGCCGAAAGGCACGACCTCGTTCCAGCGTTCGCGGATTCTTGATGCCGGGCCGAATAGCGCGCCGCCGTCGACGTAGTCGTCGGGAACGGCGGCGACCGCCTCGTCTTTGCGGCCTGCGAGCCATAGCTCCTGGATTCGAGCCGCCGCTTCAGGAAAGCCTCGACGGGCCATCGCGTCGCGGTGGAAGTTATTGGTCTCGGACCCCATGCCGCCGACGTACATGCCGGTGAGCGGCTTCTTTCGATCGATCGCGGCCTGAACGTCATCGGTGACCTCGATGGTGAGGTTGCCCATGATGTCGAAGTCGTGGGGACGTCCACCGCGACGATTCCAGCCTCGCTCGAGGTTGGTGTGGTGCACCGACCAGCCGTCGGGTCCGTAGCCCATCGGCAGCCACCCGTCGGCCACCTCAGCAGCAAGGGCGGTGTTCATCGGGCCACCCGCGGCGATCCAGATCTCGACGTCGCCGGCCGGATGGAGGATCGACTTGAGCGGTTTCCCCTCCCCGATCGACCCAGGACCGGCATAGGGCAGCGTGAGTTCGTCGCCGTCGTGCACGACGGGCTCGTCTCGGGCTAGGACCTTGCGCATGATGGCGGCATAGTCGCGAAGACGCCGGTTAGGACTCCCCCACGGCTGGCCGTACCAGCCTTCAACAATCTGGGGTCCGCTGACGCCAAGGCCGATGATGACCCGGCCCCCACCAGCCAGGTGATCGATCGTCATCGCCTGCATGGCGGTGGCGGCCGGCGTCCGAGCTGCGAGCTGCACGACCGCCGTGCCAAGCTTGATCTGCTCCGTGTGGGCGGCAAGGAACGCAAGCGGAGTGAGCGCGTCGGAGCCGTAGGCCTCTGCGGTCCAAACAGAGTGGAATCCGAGCCGGTCTGCGAGCGTGATGCGTCCGAGCGGCATCTCGACCGTCTTCGCGCGATACAGCTCCAAGCCGAGTCCCAACTTCACAACGGGAATCGTAGATGAGAGCTACTCGTCCGGACGGCCTCGGTAGTGTCGCGCCCATGGTCGACCCGGTCGCTCCCCCTCGCCGTCTCCGGGCGCCGTTCGACCGCCGAGCGGCCGCCCCGCGTCAAGGCGATCGGTCCTGGGGCGATGGGATCTACCGTCGTCGGATCATCGTGCGAAGCCAGGGTGCCACCACCACCGGTGAACTCGAGGACGACTTTCACCACTTCGCGTTCACGGTCGTGTGCGCCGATGATGTGGTCGTTGAGGTGCAGACGGGCGCGGTTCGCCACCCCTGGGACCTCTGCGCCGAGGCCGACGAACCGATTCGCGCCGTCATTGGCACCCGCGTCGACGACGTTCCTACCGTGCTGTCGCATCTTGATGCCCGTGCCAACTGCACCCACGTATTCGATCTCGCGGGCCTCGTCGTCGCCCACGCGGGTCGGCCCGACACAGCACGTCAGTTCGATGTCGAAGTCACCGACCCCGACGCCACTGGCCTTCGCGCCGCGCGCCTCTGGGTCGACGGCGATCTACGCCTCGACTGGCAACTGCGGCAACGCGAGGTGATCGGCCCCGACGACTGGACCGGCATTCCGCTATGGAAAGGTTTCCTCCAGTGGGCCCTCGACACGCTCGACGGCCCGACGGCCGAAGCCGCCATGGTGCTCCGGCGCGGGGTTGACATCAGCCGGGGTCGCATGGAGGACCTCGACCGGTACAAGGCGAACGCCGAACTCGCTCATGTGCTCGACGGCATCTGCCATGCGTACACACCCACGAATCGCGAGCGAGGCGTGCGCGTCAACGGCTCAGCCCGCGACTTCGCAGACGCGCCGCACCTTCTTCTGGCCGATTTCGAATCTCGCAACGGCCCATGAGCTGAGAAGCGACGCTCGACTCAGTCGGGAGCTGCACCGCCTTCGGCGATACGGCGATTGACGAAGTCATCGAGTTCGGTGGCAATTGCCTCGTCGATCGGCGGCTGTTCGTAATCGGCAAGACGTTGCTTCCAGACTGCGTTGGCGCGATGCCGGGCATCGAGCTCGCCTTCCTCTACCCACTGCTCGAAGCTGGCGCGGGTGGCGACGAGGGGCTCATAAAAGGCCGTCTCGAACCGTTCGAGCGTATGCGCCTCGCCGAAGAAGTGGCCGCCAGGCTCAACCCCGGCGATGGCGTCGAACGCCAACTCTGCTTCCGACATGTCGACCGGTTGCCACGACTCGACGATCGTCTGGAGAATCTCGGTATCGAGGATCAGCTTTTCGAACGAAGCGACCAGCCCGCCCTCCTGCCAGCCGGCACTGTGGAGGATCAAATTGGCGCCTCCGCGTATCGCTCCCTGCAGATTGAACATGGTCTCCCACGCCCCCTGCGCGTCTTCGATCGTCGACGCACTCGATCCTGATGATCGCCACGGCACACCGATCAGCCGTGCGAGCTGCCCACTGACCACTGCACCCTTGATCGCCTCGGGCGTTCCGAAAGCCGGTGACCCGCTGCGAAGGTCGACGTTGGAGGTAAAGCCGCCGTAGATGACCGGCGCCCCGGCGCGGGTGAGCTGCGCAAGGGTGATCGCGGCAACAGCCTCGGCGTGTTGCAGGAGTAGCGCACCGGCAAGCGAGACCGGTGCCATAGCGCCAGCAAGCGTGAACGGGGTCATCGAGCAGACCTGGCCGGCGCGAGCGAAGTCGATGATGCCGAGCGCCATGGGGATGTCGAGCTGGCGCGGGCTGTTCGTGTTGATGTTGGCCCACACGATCGGCGTATCGATGAATTCGTCCTCGGCGAGCCCGTGTCGGATTCGGAGCATCTCAAACATGTCGAAGACGCGCTGCCGGCCCCGGGTGAACAGGAACGCCGGTTTATCGGTCAAGGTCAGCTGAGACCGCATGGTCGCCAGATGGCGGATGTCGACGGGGATGTCCTGGGCTTCGATGAACGGCGTATTCGCGTGGAGAACGTCGATCCCCTGGAAGAGCCGGACGAAGTTCTCGTAGTCCTCGAGCGTGCCAGGGCGGCGCCCATTGTCGAGATCGGAGACGAACGGTGGCCCGCCGACCGGCAGGAAGTTGACGTGCCGACCGCCGAAGGTGATCGCCTTCGCCGGGTCGGGTGCACCGACGTGCACCTCCGGGGGCGCCAGCGCGAGGGCATCGTCGACGACCTCCGTCGGGATGCGAACCATGTCGCCGTCGACCAGCGCACCGCCGGCCCGGTAAATTTCACGCGCTTCAGGGAGCAGGACTTTCATGCCGTACTGCTGAAGAAGTCGCTTGGCTTCGTGATGTATGTGCGCAACCTCGTCGTCGCTGAGCACCCGGTCGGGCTCGAACGGGTAGGTCAGATCACGATGGTGCGCAGTGGAACGGACGGGCCGAGTCGCCCGGCGATCCCGGGGATTGCGTCTACGGCGACCCATCTCAGCCGCCATAGTGGCGCATCGAGCGAGCGCCTGCCCGCATCTCGGCAATCGCCTGGGTGACATCGCCCACCGCCACTTTGAGCTGATGAGCCACCGACTCGGGGTCGGCGTCGAATTCGATTCCAGTGATCAGGTCGCCGAGTCGACCCTGGGCCCTCCATGCCGCGAACCGGGCCCACTCGGCAAAGAGGATGTTGTGGTCATCGACCAGAAACAGGTCCGCCGAGCGGCTCTGCTGATCTCGGCTGGTATCGAGTGCGACATACCCGTTGACCATCGAGATTCGTTCGGTGAGTTCGGACAGTGGCCCGGCCCGATGCACGACCATGTCGCCATGCAGCGCAATGGCATAGCCCGGACCGGGGAAGTCGGGAATGACGGTGCGATCCGGTGGCGGCGTGAGGCCAGCGGCCGAGAGTTCGGCAGCCTCGTGCTTGGTGCCGAGGAAATACTCGAAGCGGCCACCCGCAACCTGGGCCGGGTCGGTCACGGTCATCACGATGTCGAGGGGAAGCGTGTCGCGGTGCCACTTGTCGATCGCCACCGCGATCCGGCTCGGCTCAAAGTTGAGATGGCCGAGGTGGAGGGGCATAGCGTGAGGGGCGATAGCGACGCCGTAGATCGCTTCGAGGTGGGCGGTGACGTCCTGGCTGATGCACAGATCGCGCAGCCAGCGCGACCGGTAGCAGCCGCCGCGGATCATCGACTCAACGCGGTCCCCGGCCGACGTTGCGAACGGACGGAGCCGCCGCGCGGCGTCGAGCATGATCGCCGCACCCTCGCTGCTCAGGAGGCGAAACGGGGACGACGCTGCAACCGGCGTGGCCTTGGTGGCGATCTCGGCCTCGGCGTAGCCGAGGTCGGCAAGCATGGTGATCAAGCTCGGCGCTTCAAGCTGCAGATGGCGCCCTGGGTCGAAGATGGGCTCGTCGGCGAACCACGCATAGCCCTGAGGCTGCGAGTCAGGGAACGGGACGGCGATACTCATACCCGCAGTATCGACCGAATGTATTGCTGCGTCGAGTGCATGCTTGCTATCTTACTGATGCGTATGATGCATGTATGCCACTCGATAGGATCCACCTCGAGCTCCTCCGTGCGCTGACCGAACACCACACCCTTCGGGACGCGGCCACCAGCATCAACCTGAGTCCCTCGGCCGCCAGTCGGCGATTGCACGACGCGGAGCGCCGGGTCGGGGTCGCACTCACCCGCTCAGAGGGTCGCTCCCTGGAGTTGACCGCCGCCGGTCGATTTCTGGCCGATGCTGCCCGCAAGGCTGATCGACTTCTCACCGATGCCGAGATCGACGCCCGATGGCTCGACCGCGCCGCCGCTCGGCCCATCCGGCTCGGCTTGTCCTTCTTCGACACGATCGGTTGGACCATCGACCCATCCACGGCGGTGGAGGTCTTCCGCACGACCCAACGAGGCTGGCCCGGGTCGCTGACTGACGGCACGCTCGACCTCGTAATCGACGTCGGTGACAGCGCCCCTGGAATCTCGAGAACACTCCTGGCTGACGATCGACTCGTCGCAGTCGTACCTCCCGGCCACGATCTCGTATCCGAGCGCAGGCCGGTCGACGGCCCCGACTTCGAGGCTCCCACGTACTTCGCCTCGGCGATCGAGCCTCGCGCCGGTTTCGAGTTCGAACAATTGTTCCGGCCATCGAACTCCGCACCAGCAAACATCGTGCGGGTTGAGTCGGCAGCATTTGCGCTCGACCTCGTCGCGGCCGGTCGGGGCGTATCGATTCAGCCCAGCCTCACCTCCGCTCATCGCAGCGACGTGACCACCCTCGAACTGGCACGTCCGATCACCGCCCGCTGGTTCGCTCACCACCGCATCGCAGTCGACGAATCGGTTGCGGCCTTGACCGAGACAATCGCGCAGCGATTGTCTTCAGCCATCGCGAACCGACGCCAGTAGCGTTCCCCCATGGCTCCGCCCCCCACAAACGAGTCGATATTCAGCCCCGACACCCGCGGCCTGACCATCGCCATCATGGCCTGTGTCGGGATTATCGCCTACAACAATCTGGCGGTCGCCGCAGCGCTCCCCGAGGTCGGCAGCGACCTCGGAAACGTAGCTCTGCTGCCCTGGACGATCTCCGCCGAACTTCTCACGTCAGGGGTGGCAATCCTCGCTGCGGGTCCACTCGTTGACAGCCTCGGACCCCGCCGGGTATTCCGCTGGTCGGTCGTGGCGTTCATCCTCACCTCCCTGGCGTGTGGCATGGCACCGTCGATGGCCGGTCTCGTTGGGGCTCGGGCGCTGCAGGGCATCGCCGCCGGCCTTCTCTTCACCGTGACCATGACGGTCATCGGCCTCTCCTATACAGCCGACAGCCGAGCGCGGGTCTTCGCCGCCAACTCGATCGTCTGGGGCCTGATGAGCGTCGCCGGACCATCCGTCGCAGCGGTGATGGTTGCGGTGATCGACTGGCGGGGAGTCTTCTTCTTCAACGTACCCGTCGCGCTCGTTGCAGCAATGTTGGCCTGGAAGCTGCTCCCCGACCGCCCCGAAGACGCCGGCCGCCAAGGATTCGACATGCGGGGCATCGCGTTGGTCACGATGGTCAGCGCCGCCGGGCTCGCGGTGGTTGAGGGCTCGGTCGCCGCCGTGGTCGTCGGCGCCATCGTCAGCCTGGCCGGCCTCGTGGGCTATGTCGTCCATGCTCCTCGCGTCGACGACCCGTTGATGCGACTCGAGCACGTCTGGGGTTCGCGCTACCGGTCGATCCACTCGACGTCGATGCTGGCGGTCGGAGGCACGCTTGGATTCCACGCGTTCATTCCCGTGTACCTCAAAGCGGTCGAAGGAACCTCGACCACAGTCGCCGCCTTCTCGGTCGTCTACCTGTCGGCGGGGTGGACGACCGGGGCGGTGTCGTCTAGCCGCGCGCAACGGATCTTCAGCCGCGAGCGGGTCGTGCTGTTCGGCTCACTTTTCCTGGCACCAGGGTTCTATGGCGTCGCCGCCGCCGTGATCGGCAACGCGCCGTTGTGGCTGCTCTACGTCTCCTTGGCTATCGCTGGGCTCGGCGTCGGCACAATCTCAACCACCGGCGTCAATATCTTGCAAGAGCGGACCCTGGCGCAGGAGATGGGGCGCGTATCGGCCGCCCATCAGTTCGTCCGCACGCTCATGATCACGTACAGCGTCGGCATCGTCGGCGCATTGATCCTCACGACCGTCGACCGGCGCACCGGCGACGTCGAAGCGGTGCGCGAACTGCTCGGTGGCGACGCCGATACGGTCGATCCCGCCATCGCTGACGCGCTCGGCGCCGGGTTCGGATACGCCATGATTGCGGCCTGCATCGCGGCGACCCTGTGCGTCCCTTCGGCACTGCGCCTCGTGCGGACCCGCCACAACGCACTAACCTCCGCGGCGTGAAAGCGCTCCGGTTCTCGCGCAAGGAAGGTCGCTATGCGGCCGCAATGCTCGCCTCCAAGCTTCGGCCCGGGGCCGGCGCGGCCGTCGGTCCGCTGTCGCTGATCGACGATGAGGGTCCCAAGCTTCCTACCGACGAGTGGATTCGCGTCTACCCGCGGCTTTCGGGCATCTGCGGATCCGACCTCTCAACGATCGACGGCCACGCATCGCGCTACTTCGAAGACTTCGTCAGTTTCCCCTTCGTTCCCGGCCATGAGGTCGTCGCCGAGACGGCCGACGGGCGTCGGGTCGTGCTCGAGCCGGTACTCGGCCACGAGTGCCGAGGGTTCGAGCCCCCCTTCGAAGGCGCCCGTCCCGCCGACGGTAACGACTACCGTCACCTCACCTGTGGTCATCTGGAGCCGGGTCTGCAGACGGGCTTCTGCGAATCGACCGGAGGCGGATGGTCGACCGAGTTCGTTGCCCATCCAAGCCAGTTGCACGATGTGCCCGACTGGATGTCCGACGAACTCGCCGTGATGATGGAACCGGTCGCAGGCGGCGTTCATGCCGCGCTCCGGGCTGGCATCCGCGACGGCCAGACCGTTGCGATCATCGGCGCCGGAACGATGGGCCTTGTCACCGCTGCCGCGGTTCGACACCTCACGCCCGCCGGATCGATCATGATCGGCGCCAAGTACCCCGGGCAACGGGCCCTGGCCAGCGAGTTCGGTGCTGATGTTGTGTGCGCGCCGGGGGAACTCGCCCGAGCCGTTCGCCGGGCCAGCGGCTCATTCATGGTGGGCAAGCGCCTCTCCGGCGGTGCCGACGTCGTCATCGATGCCGTGGGCTCCACCGACTCGATCGAGGCCGCTATCGGCATGTGCCGACCTCGGGGCCGGGTCATCCTCGTCGGCATGCCCGGCGTGGTCGATGTCGACCTCACTGCGCTCTGGCATCGTGAGACCGAACTGATCGGTACGTACACCTACGGCACTGAAGAACTCGCCGACGGTCGCCGCACCACGAGCTACGAACTTGCCTTCGAACTGGCCGGCAAGGTGCCATTCGACCGGATGGTGTCGGCTACCTACCCCCTCGCCCGCTACGTGGAAGCGCTTACCCACGCTGCCGAAGCGGGCCCCCGCGGTGGTGTAAAGGTGGCATTTGACATGCGTGACGAGAGGCGCCGCATCCCCACCGACTGAGGTGGCCGCTAAATCCAGGTGCTGGAGAGGTCGTGAGTTCGACATCGAGCAGCCAGACT
>JAQWLJ010000051.1 GCA_029247365.1 Acidimicrobiales bacterium
AGGATTGTCATGCCGGGCACGCTAGTACCCGGTTCAGGTCAGGGAGCGGCCTGTGAGACGCAGCCGTTGAGAACTGCCTCGACCTCAGCGGGGATGTCTTCTGGATCGCTTCGCAGACCCGACTCATAGTCCTTGAACGCCTGGAAGTCTTGGCCTTCGACCGCTTCGGCCACGTCGACAATCATCCCCTCGCCGAACTCGCCGCCGAAGATCTCGACGATCTCGACGAAGGCACACTCGCAGTAGGCCGCAGCCTGAACCCCGTCGAATTCGAGGTCACCGCCCTCTTCATTGGCCTCGGTGCAGGCGCGGATGAAGTTGGCCCGGAGGACGCCGTCGTCACCAGCCTCGGCCCAGGTTTCGGGGTCGCTGCTATCGCCACAACTCGCGGCGAAGACCCCGAGGCAGAGCAGCAACGCGACGATGACAAGGGGACGTTTCTTGGCAACCATGACGGTCGCGATGTTAGCGGCGGTTCGATGCGGTTCTGCGCAGCGTGGCCGAAGATCGGCGCGAGATGGCGGTCGCGGGTTGCTACGAAGATCCCAAAGTTGAAGCGTCATTATGGCCGTCGACGCAGGCTGCGGGTCAGGGGTCGGTCCCGAGGACCAGGATCGGTGAACTCTCTCGGGACGAGCCGAACGTGGACTATCCCGCCCCCAGCTCCCGGGCGCGGGCGAACACGGCGTCAAGCATCGGCTCGGTCAGCCGGCCAGTGAACGTGTTCTGTTGGCTCACGTGGAAGCTGCACAGCAAAGTCTTTCCGTCGGCGAGGGGCACCTCGACACCGTGGCCAAACTTGGGACGGGGCTTGACCCCCAACTCCTGGCAGGCCACCTGATAGCCGAACCCGCCAAGCACGATGATCACCTTCAGCTTCTCGAGGGCATCGAGCTCTCGCTGGAAGAACGGGCGACACGTGTCGCGCTCAACGGTGGTCGGCTTGTTCTGGGGTGGAGCGCACTTGACCGGCGACGTGATCCACGCGCCGCTCACCGACAGGCCGTCGTTGGCATCGGTCGATCCGGGCTGGTTGGCGTAGCCCGCTCGATAGAGGGCCCGGTACAGCCAATCGCCGCTGCGGTCGCCTGTGAACATGCGGCCCGTTCGGTTGGCACCGTGCGCTGCTGGCGCGAGGCCGACGACGAGCAAATGCGCGTTCGGGTCACCGAAACCGGGGACACCCCGGGCCCAGTAGTCCTGGTCGATGTACGCGGCGCGCTTCTCTCGACCAATCGCTTCGCGCCATTCGACGAGGCGGGGACATGCCCGACACTCGCCAACATCGGCCGCCAACGCAGCAAGTGCTCGTTTCCGATCCCGGGAATCCACGGCCCGCAGGCTACGTTGACCAGGCAATGGCACGACGCTCATCTTCCCCCAAGCCCACCCTCGTTCTCTTCGTCCGACACGGCCAGACACCCACCACCGGGGCGTCGTTGCCGGGGCGGGCGCCGAACCTGCACCTCGCCGACAAGGGCATCGCCCAGGCCGAAGCCGCCGCTGAGCGGATCGCCTCGCTGAAGAGCGTTGCAGCGGTCTACGCATCGCCGATGGAACGCACTCGGGAGACGGCCGCGCCGATTGCGAAGGCCCGAAAACTCCGGGTCAGGCAGGCGAAGGGCCTGATCGAGTGTGACTTCGGCGACTGGACGGGCAAGAAGCTTGCCGACCTCCGAAAGCTCGACGCGTGGAAGACCGTGCAGCGGTACCCAAGCGGCTTCCGCTTTCCCGATGGCGAATCGTTCGCCGAAATGCAGTCACGGGCGGTCGATGCCACCCATGAACTCGTGGCCATCCACCCGGGCGAGACAATCGTGGCCGTGTCGCACGCGGATGTCATCAAAGCCGTCGTTGCAGCGGCCACTGGCACTCACCTCGACCTCTTCCAGCGGATCGTGGTCTCACCCTGCTCGATCACTGCGATCCTCTACACCTCGGAAGGCCCCGTCGTCCTCACCGTGAATTCCACCGGCGACGACCTCACCACGCTGGCGCCATCATGACCGAGTCGTACTCGTTCGATGACGTCGAGTTCTTCACCGTCGGCACGCTGGGCCCCCGCGGTGAGCGCACCTTCTACCTGCAGGGTCGCGGTGACGGCCGTCTGGTGTCCTTCAAACTCGAAAAGCAGCAGGTCATGGCGCTGGCCGACTATCTCGACCAGGTGCTCGACGACCTCCCCGAAACCGCCCCCGGCCCACCGCCGTCCGACCTCAGCCTCCGGGAACCCGTCGTTTCGGCATGGACCGTCGGCGCCCTGGGTGTGGCGTATTCGGGTGATGAAGACCGCCTGATCGTGTTGGCGGAAGAGTTCGTGGACGACGACGAGGACGATCTGCCCGAGCCGAACCACGCTCGCTTCATGCTGCGCCGCGAACAGGTTGTCGGCCTGATCTATCGCGCCCGCGACATCGTGTCTGCTGGCCGTCCTCCATGCGAATACTGCGGTAGCCCGCTTCAGCCCCGCAACGGTGGCTGGTGCGCCTGTAGCAACTAGGCACCGATGGCCAACTCCTCAACGACCGACGGCAGCGAGGACTCTCCGTTCCTCGAACGTGACCCCATCCCCACGCCCGAGGCGCTCCACCTGCTGCGGGGTGGCCGGGTCGAGCTCATCGGCCGGATGCCATACTCGTCAAACCACACGTTCCTTGTTGAGATCACCGACGGTCATCTGCTCGTTCAGGGGATCTACAAGCCGCTCGCCGGTGAACAGCCGCTGTGGGACTTCCCCGACGGCCTCTACCAGCGCGAGGTGGCGGCGTTCGTCACGAGCGAAGCACTCGGCTGGGACGTCGTGCCGCCCACTGTGGTTCGAGACGACCTCACGCACGGCATCGGGTCACTCCAACTCTTCATGCCGTGCATCTTCGAGGAGCACTACTTCACGCTTCGAGAACAGACCGACAAGTACGACGACGAGTTCCGTCGAATCGGTGCGCTCGACATCGTGATCAATAATACCGATCGTAAGGCTGGCCACTGCATCCTCGGTACGGAGGGCAAAATCTGGGCAATCGACCACGGCGTGGCGTTCCATCACGAGTTCAAGCTTCGGACAGTGATCTGGGATTTCGCCGGCGAGGCGATCGACGATGGCATGTGCGATGACCTGTGGCGCTTCCTCGACGATATGCCCACCGAGTTCGACGAACTTCTCAGTCCCTTTGAGCGCGATGCTGTGAAGACCCGCACGACGGCGCTGGGCACGGCTCACCGGTTCCCCCATGACGACACCGGCGGCCGCCGATACCCCTGGCCCCTCGTCTGAACGTCACGTACCCATCTGGCCCGCCATGTAACAGAATGACACGAAAGTGTATGTCGTTTGCTTCTTGGACTCATCATTGAGCAAATGTCCGGAAGAAATCTGCGTCGTGCTGGCCTGAAATTCAAAGGTTTTTCAGCCATGAACCAGAAAATATCGAAAAGGACAGCGGCTGATCCTGCACGCAAAAATTATCTGTGATATGATTCTATCTTGTCGTCGCTTCTCCGGCTCTCCGGGGAAGCGATTCCTACTTTTCGGCGAAGCCATCGCTCACTGCCGTTGAGAGCCGCAAACTCCTCGGGCCGCCTAAAACGACAAAACCCCCGGCCGGAGCCGGAGGTTTCAGTCAGGAGTCCAGAGCAGTTCAGCGGTTCTGCAGCGCCTCGATCAGCTTCGGCATGACCTTGTGGACATCGCCCACGATGCCAAGATCGGCGACAGCAAAGATCGGCGCCTCTGGATCCTTGTTGATCGCAATGATGTTCTTGGAACCCTTCATGCCAACCAGGTGTTGCGTCGCACCGGAGATACCAGCGGCGATGTACACCGTAGGCTTCACGACCTTGCCGGTCTGACCCACCTGGTAGCTGTAGGGAACCCAACCGGCATCAACGATGGCCCGGCTGGCCCCCGGTGCACCACCGACAGCCTTCGCAAGATCGTCGACCATGACGTACGCATCAGGCTCACCAAGACCTCGACCGCCCGAGACCACAATGGCAGCCTCATCGAGCTTCGGGCCATCGGACTCTTCGACGTGACTATTCACGACCTTGGCTGCGCCCACGGCACCCAGGTCTGGGACGTCAAGATCCTCGGTGTCGGCCTCAGCGCCACCGACACCCTCGGCCTCAAACGACTTCGGCCGCACGAGGAAGATGCCGGGCTTGCCAGACGTATTCTTAGTCTTGACATCGACAGTGCCGCCGAAAACCGGTTCGGAGCCAACCAGGGTGTCGTCAGCCTCGAGGGCAACAACGTTGGTGATGACCGGCGTGTCGAGCTTCACCGACAGGCGGCCGGCGACATCACGGCCATCTTGGGTGGTACCGAGCAGGAACGCATCCGGAGCGTCGACATCGCCAGCCTCGATGGCTGCGGCTACGGCCGAGGCAACTGCCACGCCCTGCAACCCACCATCAAGATCGCCGGTGCTGTAGACGGTATCCGCGCCATGTTCGCCGAGTTCCTCGGCGTAGTCGTCACCGTCGCCCGCCATGAAGACCTCAACCGTGTCGGCGAGGCCGCGTGCGGCAGCAAGCATTTCAAGCGTGATCGAGGCGACATCGTCACCTGTGGCTTGACCGAAAACCCAGATCTTGTCGAGTCCCATCAGAGCACCTTCAAATCGTCCAGGAAGGCAACGATGCGCTCATAGGCATCGCCTTCGTCTTCGATGACTTCGCCGGATTCACGGGCGGGAGCTTCCTCGATCGCCACGATCTCCTGACCGGCACCAGCCCAACCGACCTGACCAGCATCAATGCCGAGCGCACCCAGATCAAGTTCATCGACCGGCTTGCTCTTCGCAGCCATGATGCCCTTGAAGGAAGGGTAGCGAGGCTCGACCACGCCAGCCGTGACCGATACAAGCGCCGGAAGCGGGCACTCGACCTCGTCGTAGCCGGCTTCGGTCTGGCGCTTCACCTTGGCCGCGCCACCATCGACAGCAACCGACTTGGCGAACGTGACAGACGGCAGCCCCATGAGTTCAGCGACCTGCTCGGGAACGGTGCCCGTGTAACCGTCGGACGACTCAGTGGCAGCAAGGATGAGATCAGGCTCCTGGCGAGCGATCGCGGCTGCGAGCACCTTTGCCGTGCCGAGGGCATCAGAACCCTGCAGCGCGTCGTCGCTCACGATGGTGGCGCTGGCCGCACCCATCGCGAGGGCGGTGCGCAGGCCGCTGACCTCATTGTTGGGAGCCATCGACACCAGGTGAACCTCGCCATCACCGGCAGCGTCGACAAGCTGCAGAGCCATCTCGACCCCGTAGGAATCCGACTCGTCGAGGATGAGCTTCGAGTCCCGCTTGAGCGTCTTGGTCTCAGGATCGAGCGCACCCGGGTCAGCCGGATCTGGGATCTGCTTTACACAGACAACAACCTTCATAGCCGCGAAGTCTATGCCGGGCAGGGCTGGGAATGCCTCGTCCAGCGAACCAGATAGTTTGATCATTCTTGCGGATCTTGTTCATCGTCAACGCTGTCGCTTCGTCGGTCACCCGCCGCCGCCGCGTGGTGATCCACAAGGCGTTGTCGGCCGACCACGACGTGACAATCACCGAGACGAGCCGGCGTGGCCACGCGACGCGTCTCGCCCAGTCCGCCGCACGCGAGAGCTTCGATCTTGTGGTCGTGCTGGGCGGCGACGGCACCTTCAACGAGGCGGCCAACGGCCTCGCCGGTACCGACACAGCACTCGGCGTGTTGCCCGGTGGCTCCACGAACGTGTTCGCCCGCATCCTCGGGCTTCCCGACGACTCGGTCGATGCCGCCGGTGTCCTGCTCGACGCGCTCGCCGCAAACAACATCGAACGGGTCGGCCTGGGTTCGGTTGAAGGCCGCTACTTCCTCTTCCACTGTGGGGTCGGCTTCGACGCCGCTGTCGTCGAACAGGTCGAACGGCGCGGGCCATGGAAACGCTGGGCCGGCCATCCACTCTTCATGTACGCCGCCGCCGAGACGTGGCTCCGCCGCTTCGACCGCAAGACCCCACCGCTTCGAGTCCTCGGAGCTGACGGGGCGGAGCTCACCACTGGGTTCTTCACGGTCGTCATGAACGCCAACCCCTACACGTACCTTGGCAACCGTTCATTCGAACTCGTCGCTGGCCTCGACCTCCACGATCCGCTCGCGGCGATCACGCTCGAGAAGCTCGACCTTCGCACACTCGGCCCAGTGGCCGCCGCCGCGCTCGCCCACAAACCCCTCGAAGGTCGCCGAAATCTCGACATCCGGACCGATATCCGTTCACTGGTGATCGAAGCTGACCCGCCGATTCCCTACCAGGTTGACGGCGACCACCTCGGCGCGTCGAAACGCCTCCGGTTCGCCTGGACACCGAACCACTTGGCCTTGCTCATGCCGCTCAACGCCAAGGGTTAAGCGCCGTGCTCATGCCGCTCAGTCCGGGGACGGCGTCTGACGGTCGACGATCGTGCGGGCGACGTCGGGAACATCTGTGCAGATGCCATCGACCCCGTAGCCGACAAGTGTCTCCATGCGTTGGGCGTCGTTCACGGTCCAAACGTTGACCTGTAAACCCTCGTCCTGCGCTCGTTCGACCAGCGATGCGGTGACGAGCGGATCGTACGGATGGATCGCCGACATCTCGTGCGCACACGCCCGAGCAACCGCCGATGCCGGCTCACCAATGTCGTACAGATACGCGAGCGGGATCGTCGGATCGACCGCATGCAAGCGGTCAAGTGTGTCGATGTTGAACGATGAGACGAGCGCTCGCTCGGGACCGAGGTAGGCGAGAACGAGGCCGGCGACCGCGTCGGATACGAGATGGTCGGCGTCGTAGTCAGGGTCCGACGGCAGGTTCTTGATCTCGATGTTGACGCCCATGCTGTGGCACTCCTCGAGCGCTTCGGCGAGGCTTGGCACAAACTCCGGGAGCGCGTCGGAGTTGAGCTGTGCGAGCATGCGACCGTCTTCGAGATGGGCATCGTGGTGAACGACGACCACACCATCGGCGGTGCGACGAACATCGAGTTCAACCCAGTCGGCTCCGAGCTCACGCGCCATTCGGAACGCAGGCAGCGTGTTCTCCTTCGCCGCTTCGCGTGCACCGCGGTGCGCGATGACGGTGGGGGCAAGAGCCATGGTGAGATTCAAGCAGGCGCAACGGAGGAAGCGGAGTACCCAACGCCCCGAAATCACCCGAAGAGAACCTGTTTCAACTACCCCTTGCGCAAAGTAGAACCGGTTCCTATTGTGGGCAAAGGCCGGGCTGGGACGCCCGCATTGCTTCACAACACAGGGGGACTTTCCGTGGCGCTCACCGCTGACGCTTTCCAGCCGGCGATCGATTGGCGAAAAAATGCACGCTGTCGAGACACGGATCCTGGGCTGTTTTTCCCGGTAGGCACCACCGGGTTGGCGATCGAGCAAATCGACAATGCCAAGGCCGTATGTCTCGAATGCGCTGCGCAGGCTGCCTGCCTCGAGTTTGCGCTCGTTACGAACCAAGACACTGGCGTGTGGGGTGGCACCTCTGAAGAGGAGCGTCGCGTCATCCGCCGACGTCGCCGCCAGGAGCGCGCGGTATCAGCTGCTGCCGGCTGAGCGACAACTAACCCACGTTCAAACCCTCGCCGCGACGCGGCACCCGGATTTCGACGATCGCGCCCCTCGGCGCATCGGTCGACGCGGGCCGGATCGTGAGCGTGCCCCCCAGGTCTGAGACCACGAACGTTCGCACGATCGTGAGACCGAGGCCAGCGTCGCGGTCGAGCGAGAACCCGTCGGGAATGCCCACCCCACCATTTCGCACCCGAATCGCAACCGAGCGACGGTCGGCACCGAGTTCAACGCTGACGACGGTTGCTTGCTCACCGGCGTGATCGATCGCGTTCTGGACGAGCTCGGCGACCGCAACAGCAAGGGGCATGGCGACCTCGCCAGGCAGCTCGCCGACGTCGCCGGTGACATCGACGCGAAGCGGTCGGTCGGGTGAACTCAAGCCTTCGCTGACCAGCCGAACGATTCGGTGAACGACGGTGTCGAAATCGACCTCATCGGTGGCATCGGTGGCAAGTGTCTCATGGACGACAGCAATGGCACCAATTCTTCGGGCACTGTGGGCAACGGCGAGCCGGGCCTCGTCGGAGGTGAGGCGCCGAGCCTGGAGATGAAGCAGCGACTGGATCGTCTGCAGATTGTTCTTCACCCGATGGTGAATTTCGCGAATTGTCGCGTCCTTCGACACCAGCAGGCGATCGCGACTCCGGATCTCGCTGACATCACGCAGGACCGCGAGCACACCCGTCGCCCGCCCGTCCTCAATCAACGGATGGCACCGAATGACGACACTGAGATCGTCGCTGTGTTCGAGTTCGGCGATCGTGCTGTGCCGGGTTTCGAGAGCCCGGCGAACAACAGCGTCGTCCACGCCAACCTCGTCGAGGGTCCGACCGCCGGGATCGGCCCACACGCCGAGTCGGTGGAGTGCCGAGACGGCGTTGGGTGACGCGAACTCCACCCGGCGTTCACGGCCAAACACCAGCACACCGTCGCCAACCCGCGGCTCGCGGAACTCGCCGGCTCGCTCCTGTTGCTCAAGCGGAAACGTGCCTTCCTCAACCATCGTCGCAAAGCGACGCCACAACGTCCGGTACTCACGTTCGAGCCCAGATCGGTTCCCGGCCAGCCCAGCTTCACCTTCGCGGGTCAGGACCGCGATCGTCTCACCGTCGTGTCGCACCGGCACATGGTCGACGAGGATTTGGCGAGCACCGACTGGCGCCGCGAACCCCTCCTCGACAGTGGGATCGGCGAAACCACTTCGACCAGCGACGGTGATCGGAACCTCGGTCCGAACCCCATCGGTAAAACTTCGGGCGAGCATCCGGCGAGCGCCCACCGAGACGACCGTGCCTATGGGATCCCCGCCATAGACGGTGCCCCCAGTAGTCGATCGCACATGACCCAACACGACGAACTGCGACGCGTTGGTATCGGTCGGTGCGTAGAGCAGGAGATCGGCAAAGGAAAGATCAGCTGGCAGCGACCACGAGCCAAGCAGTCGCTGCAGATGCACAACCGCCCTCGGGGAAAGCGTCGTGTGCGCCGCAGCGAGTTCGGCGAGGCTCGCCATCAGCCCAGCCGATCAGCCGGTCAGCCGAAGCCGATCGGATTGTTGCCCTCCGGGCCGAGTTCGACGTAGGCAATGCGCGCCGCCGAAACGGCAACCTCAAGTCCCTTGTCGTCGGTGAGCCACAACACGGACGACTCGCCAGCGAGCGCGGCATCGATCGATACCTTCAGGCTGGCGCGGTCGGTGTCATCGTTGAGCTTGAGCTGGACCTCACGGGGCGTGTCGGTCACTCCGATGCGGATGTCCACGGTGGATCTCTCCAGGGGTCGGGGGCGATCAGTTGATCTTGAGTTCAGGATGCGTGCGCTTGCTGGGCGCATGAGCTAGTACCCACTCTGCCATCTGAACGAACACTTGCGACGCTTCGTTCGCCGGATCGACCGCCATGATCGGCTCGCCCTGATCAGATCCCTCTCGCATCGGGATGGTCATCGGGACCTGGCCGATGAGGTCGACCTCGAGTTGGTCCGCGAGATCCTTGCCTCCACCTGCACCGAACAGCTGGTACTGCTTGCCGTCGTCGCCGATGAACCAGGACATGTTCTCGATAACACCCTTCACCTCGATGTTGACCTGTTGGAACATGAACGCCGACCGCTGCGCAACCTTTTGAGCGGCCGGGTTTGGCGTGGTGACGATGTAGGCCTCGCTGCGGGGCAGAAATTGGGCGAGCGACAACGAGATATCGCCGGTGCCAGGTGGCAGGTCGACCAGCAAGAAGTCGGGCTCGTCCCAGTACACGTCGGTGAGGAACTGCTCGAGTGCCTTGTGGAGCATGGGCCCCCGCCAGATGACCGGCTGATCTTCTTGGGCAAAGAAGCCCATCGAGATGCAGCGGACACCGTGGGTCTCAGGCGGCACGATCATGTCATCGATGACGGTGGGCGGATGCTCGACGCCCAACATCCGAGGGATCGAGAAGCCCCAGACATCGGCATCGACGACCGCAACCGACTTGCCCCGCTGGGCGAGCGCGATGCCGAGGTTGGCGGTGACAGACGACTTGCCGACACCGCCCTTGCCCGACGCGACGAGCAGCGTGCGAGTCCGGTTGCCAGCTTCGGCGAAGGGGATTGCGCGGCCCTCAGCGTGGCCATGCGCCGCCTGCGAGCCTGCAGTGCCCGCCGGATTACCGTGGACGAGCTCACGAACCTTGGTCCGCTGTTCGTCGGTCATCACACCAAAGTCGATCGTGACAAGGTTGACACCGTCGAGCGCCTGCACCGCGTCGGAGACCTCGGTCTGGATCTGGTTTCGCAACGGGCAGCCAGCGATGGTGAGGTCGATACCGACCTCGACATGACCACCGTCGATCGTGGTGGACCGCACCATTCCGAGATCGACGATGCTGCGGTGGAGCTCAGGATCCTGAACCGGACGCAGAGCGTCGATGACAGCGGCTTCAGTGACAGACATGGGCAGGGAGTCGCCTTCCGGTATTTCTCCTACGGCCATAGGTAGAATACCGGGGTGGATCCTGCGTCACCCATGCGAGAGCTGAGCCCGACGGAGTTCTCTTCGACGGTCACCGCGATCACCGCCGCGTTCGGTGACCCGACCCGGCGCGACATCTTCCTGTTCGCACACGAGCACGACGCCGGCGTCACCGCCGCAGACTGCGCGACCCGGTTCGACCTGCACGCAAACGTCGCTCGCCACCATCTCGACAAGCTGGCGTCCGGCGGCTACCTCGAAGTCGCAGTCGCCAAGTCGGCGGGTGGCGTCGGTCGGCCGTCAAAGCGTTACTGCACCACCCAGGACGCAGTGCATCTCGCGGTCGATGTTCGTCAGGACGACATTCTCGTGGCCTTGCTGGGTCGAGCATTGGCGCTGCTACCGGCCGACGTCGCTGAGCAAATGGCCGAGGAAGTCGGTCAGGAGTACGGCAAAGCAATGGCCGATTCACTCGAGCCAACCGCAACCCACCGCTCGTTCCAGGGTGCCCTCCACGCGGTCGCCGACGCGTTGTCCGCCCACGGGTTCGCAGCCCGCGCCGAACAGACCGATGGCGAAGAGCTCCAGATCGTCGCCGAGCACTGCCCATTCGGCGACGCGGTCGTCGAATACCCGGTGATCTGTGCGGTCGACCGTGGCATCGTCAAGGGCATGCTCAACCAGCTCGTCGGACCGAGCGGCGCCGACACGGCATCCTCGGTGGCGCAGGGCGACGACGTCTGCGTCACCCACGTCACGCTCTAGGCCGGGGCCGGACACCCGTCGACAGCAGTGCGCCTGCGCGGCCAGCAGCCCGCTGAACCGCGTTGCGTCGATCTCAGCCGATCGTCGACCAGCCTCTGGAGTGCCGGAGTTCGCGGTTCGTCTGCCCTGACGTTGCTGCGTAGACCGTCGTTGGCGTTCGTCGTTCGTGACCGTGTCCCCTGCACCGGCTACCGCGAAGCCACCCCCCAGAGCCCGCCTCCACCGCCACTCGACGTGACTTCTCTGCCGTGAGCCCACGGGCTCAACACCCCTTGTCGCGGCTACGGTCCCACCGGTGACCATCTACCTGGTGCGCCACGGGAGTGCCGGGCACCGCAACCCATTCGACGACGATCTCGGCCGTCCGCTCGATGACCGGGGCCGCGATCAGGCCGAGGCGCTGCTGGGGTTCTTCGCCGATGCGCCCATCCGGTCGATCTGGTCATCGTTGGCCACTCGCTGTGTCCAGACCGTCGCCCCTCTTGCCACCGCATGCGATTTGATGATCGACGAGCGACGTGAGCTCACCGAGGGTGCCCGGTCGGCCCTGCTGCTCGAAGCGATACGTGAACAGGTCCTGCTCGACGGCGACGTCGTCATGTGCAGCCACGGCGATCTCATCCCAGAGGTGCTCAACCGACTCCTTCGCGAAGGCATGAGTGTCATCGGCGGCCGGGGGTGCGAGAAAGGCTCGGTCTGGAGCCTCGAAGCGCGCGGGCGCGACATCGTGAGCGGCACCTACACCGCAACCCCAGGGGCACCGTAACGCGTGGCTGACACTCGGAGGCCGAGCGAAGATCGGGTGAGTGAGGCTCCGAACCGAGTCCGCCTCCACCCCTGCGTGGACACATGGAGCGACGTCGACAACCTCGCTCCGACTCGTGGCCCTGATCTGACGGCTATGGGTCGGGAATAACCCGGATCGATGAGTAACACATCTCGTCGATCGTGCCCTCGTTCCACGTGACGTACCGCGGTTCTTCGAGGTGAACGAGGGAGCGATCCCACCAGCACTCAAAGCGAACCGAGTCGCCGCGCTCGATGCGGATCTCCTCGACCGGGGTGTAATTGAGCTGCCACTCGAAACTCCACACCGGAATGTCGAGGAGGACGCGCTCATCGGGCGTGTCCGGATGCAGGGTCATTCGGTACGAGGCACCGAACTCGTGCATGTGGCCGAGCACCGAGAAGATCGTGCCCGTGTAGCGCGCCGCCAGGTCGCACGAGCTGTGGGCGACCGTGCCATCGAGCTGGTCGTAGTCAGACAGCTGTCCGCCGCAGCTGCGGATCATGATGTCGGGCAAGGATGCAGCGGCTGGTCCGTAGAGCTCAGCGAGCTCGACCAACACGGCGTCGCGGTCGCACAGCGGCGCACCCGTGGCGATTTCCTCCGGCGTGCAGGGCATCTCGGCGGGCGTCGTGTAAGCGGCCCCCCGGATGCGACGCATGCCGGCAGCGATCTCGCCGGGAGTCGCGGTTTGCAACACTATCGTCGATTGATCCGGTGGGGTCTCGTGGTCGAAGTGGTAGTGGATCTGGTTGACGATCGCGTCGCCCGGCTCGAGGTAAATACCGACGCCGTCGGGGAACTCCGACGGCTGTTGGCCGGGCGCCCATCCGGCGATGCTATACACGCCGTTGCTCGTCAGGCCCTCGCCGACGTAGCACTGGTAGCCCGGCTTGTCGTCCACGGCCGATCGGCGCTCGATCTCGGGCAACGCCGTCGCCGGTACACGGCTGATGATTGCGTGATGGACGACGCTTGTCGCATCGGGCTCGAAGTCGAGACCGGTGATCCAGGTACCGTCTCCTTCGGGGTCGGGAACCTCGTACACCTGGCAGCGGTAGTCGTCTTTTTGATCGAGCGAGCCGACGTACGGCTCCGCAGGAGCGGTGACGATGTCGCGGCGGATCGGGTTCAGGAGTTCGACGGTGGAGGTCAAGGGAGCGGCGGGCGCGACATCGAGCCCACCGCCCGCCGCCGCCCAGGCTTGCAGGATCGAGAGTTCCTCGTCGGTGAGGGACCAGTCGCCGTGGAACTCAACGCTCAGATCCGAGGGAAGCCATGGGGGCATGTAACCCGAGCCAGTGACGAGGGCGATGTCGTCGGCGATCGCAGCTGCGTCACCAGCTGTGTCGAAGGCGACCGTGTTCCACCCCGGCCCGCCGCTGATGTGGCAGCCGACGCAATTCGCCTCGAGCACCGGTTGGACCTCGGCAGCGAACGCGCCTCCTGCAAACTCATCGGCGGACAGGTCGGTATCGAGAGAGCCATCGGTCTCGCTGCCGAGGTCGACCTCATGGGCTACGAGATCGAACTCGAGCGTGATCTCATCATCGGTGTGCGCGAGTCGGGCGATGTTGATGGGTCCGACACCAAACGTCGAACCCTGGATTACCGCTGACATCTCCGCCGTGAGGTGGTCGGCATGGAGCGCGACGGCACCCTCAAACACGACCGGCAACGTGGTCTCCTTGACCGTCAGATCGCCGGTGATCGTGATGGGAACCGGGGTGGCCTGCCCGAGTTCAGTTGGGAGACCACTGATCGAGGTTGGCTGAAACCGGACGAACGGGTAGTGCGTCGACTCGAGGAAGTCGTGGCGAAGTCGCTTGTCGCGGAGATCGGAGTCGGAGGTGAACATCTCGACGTTGATGACGATTTCGCCCACGATGGAACGGGTGACATCGGTGGTGTCGATGACGATGTCGCCGCCGATCACTGAGGTGGCGCCAACGGTCGTCCGCTCCGCGCCGACGAGACGTTCGCTCACGACGTACCGCGCCTCGGACCCGTTCCCGGGAGCGACTCGAAACAGTCGATCGGTAACGGCGTCGATCTGATTGACGTCGATCGTTGGCGCGTCGACATCCTGGGTCTGCGCCTCATCGGTACCGAACAGCCACCGCCACTGATCCTGCGTGAAGATCGCTGCACTACCGACGACGAGCACTCCGACGATGAGGATGCGACCCAGATCAAGTCGTCGGAGAACGGCCATCTTCTAAGTATCGATCATCGCAGCAGAAACGTGAAGTCAGCCGCCAACAATCTGGGACCGCAGACCGAACTCTGCAATGACCTGACGGAGGTCGGCCGGGCGAACCGGCAGCGCGTCGAACGCAGCAAGATCGGTCGCTGCGCCGGCAAGCTCGCCCAGGAATGCCAGGGTGAACGAGCGGTAGACGAGCGACTCGGGATGCGTCGGGTCGAGAGCGAGGGCTCGATCGAGGAACGAGAGCCCCAAGTCAGCAGGGGCGGGTTCTTGCACCGAGGCACTGCGGGCCAGGATCCACGCGTACCCGGCGAGCAAATCGGTGTCGTCGGGCGCCTCGTCGAGCGCAGTCTGGACCACACCGATCGCGCCAAACACGTCGCCACCGGCTGCGATGGCTTCGGCCGCAAGAAGCACGTCCGAGGCGGTCAGACCTGCGTCGAGAAACGACCCGGAGTCGCCGCTCATCCACTGGGCCTGGACCCGAGCGAGCGCATCCGCTTGGGCGATCTCGTCAAGACGTGCCCGCAGACCCTGCTGCACGACAAGCTCCTCAAGAAATGGCGGCGCGGCGAGTAGGTCAAACGCGTCGAGGTGGAACTGGGCAGCAGCGATATCGCCGACATCGAGTGCGATCGCCGTGGCGAAGACCCGCGCATCGGGATAGTCAGGGTCGATCGCGACAGCGTCCGCGATGAGTGGCGACGCTGCGTCGGGGTCGCCTTGGAGGCGAGTGAACCAGGCTTTATAGGTGAGGGCCTCGACGTTGGACGGTTGAATCTCGAGCACCTCGTCGTAGAGCGTAATCGCACCGACAAGGTCGCCCTGTCCGAACGCGGCCTGGGCTTCGAGGACGAGTTCGCGTGCGGTCACCCGGATCTCGCCGGTGATCGTGTCGTTGGACCCTCGGCTGCCCGAGAACTGGGCGACGAACACGCCGGCCAAGGTAGCGAGGACGACCACGCCGAACAGCCACCACCAACTCCGGCCGCTGGCTTGGGCCACCGCTGGGGGCGCCGTCGGCGGTTGGCCTTCGATCAACCGGATGACGGACGCCGCCCGGGCGGTGTAATCAGCCTTGAGGGTGGCGTAGTCGTCGGCCTCCAGGTCGCCAGCCGCGTACTCGGCTTCGAGATCGTCGAGCGACGAAAGCAGGAAGTCGCGCTCCTCGAAGAGCGCAGGATTGGTCATGGCCGTTTGCGAGCTGCAGCAACGACCGCCTCGTCGTCAGCGCTCGCCGCAAGATCAGGTTCGTCACTCCACCGCCTGAAGACGACCACGAGACCGACGAGGGCGGCTGCGCCTGCGACCACCGGCAGGATCCACACGAGGCTGGCGACGCCGGACGACGACGGCGTGTAGTCGATGTCTTCCCCGAAGTTCGAGACCAGTTGATCGCGGATGAACCCGTCGGAGCGGCCCTCGTCTACCCAGACCCGGATCTCGCGACGGATGGTGCGCGCAACGGGGACGTCGGACTCGGCAACCGACTGGCCCTGACACACCGGACAGGCGAAATCCTTCGCCAGCGCGTAGGCCTTATCGGCGTTGGTCGCCGGCGAGCCCTGATCGACCGCAGCGAATACGAGCACCGACAGCGACACCACTACGAAGGCGAACCACGAGAGCCCCCGCCGACTCATGCGCCCCCCGCAGAGGCGATCAGGGCGTCGAGTTGATCAGCGGTCACCCCACCAAGGAGCTTCTCAATGATCACACCACCGGGTCCGATCAGATAGGTCTCTGGCACGGCAACAACGCCGTAGGCCACCGCGATGCTGCCGGTGTCCTGGGAGATCACCGGCCAGTCGCCGCCAAACTCATCAAAGAACTCGACGATGTTGTCGGCAGCGTCGTCGAAGGCGACCGATACGACGACAACATCGTTTCGCGGTGCGTGCCGCTGCTCGAATTCGACCAGCTCCGGATGCTCGCGGATGCATGGCACACAGGTGGTAGAGAAGAAGTTGACCACGACCCACTGGTTACTGTGATCATCAATATCGAACCACACACCATCGAGCCCCTCTCCCTCGATCAGCGGCGCAATCTCACCGCGGAGTTCGAAGTTGATCGCTCGTTCACTGGCCGGCTCGCGAGTCGCAAGCAAGATGATGAGTAGTGACAAAACGATGGCGATCGGCACGACGATCCAGACGGCTCCACGGCTCGAACCGAGCGCAGGCGCGGTCATACAGCGACCTCGTGAGCGGCCGGTGGGGCCGACGTCGGAGCGGTGGGCCGGCGACGCTTTCCAGGCGCGACCGCAAGCACGGTGCCGGCGGCCATCACAAGCCCGCCGATCCACAGCCAGACGATCAGCGGTTGCACCGTTGCTCGTAGCACCACCGTGTCGTCGGAGCCCTCGGGGAACGTAAGGACCGACAGCGCGATGTCGTCGGTCCAGGTCGACCGAACGCTTGGGACGCCGATCGTTCGCCCTGCGAACGGATACTGCGCAATCGCTGGCTCGTAGATCTGCACATCGTCGACCAGAATGCGCGCGCTCTTCTCGGTCCGGTTGGAGTACTCGGTCACGTGCGATCCCTCGTAGGTGAGCGTGTGGCCCGAGAGCTCCGCCGAGTCGCCGACCTCCATCGTGAACTCCCCCTGCCGGACATACGCGTTGCTCGCTGCGAACGCGATGGCAATCAGGACCACGCCGAAGTGCACGATCATTCCGCCGTTGGTGCGCCCGACCAACCCGCGCCAACCCTGGCGGCGAGTGGCGAGCGCGACCTGGCGAAGGGCGGCGCCGCCAGCGAATCCGCCGAGCCCGAAGGCCAACATCGGCGACCAGCCGCGAGCACCAAGGAGAGCAGCAGCGACCATCGAGCCGGCGCCGATCCAGGCTGGCCAGTGGAGCCGATCCGACAGGACCTCCCCACTCGCCTTGCGCCACGGCAGCACCGGCGCGACCGCCATGAGAAAGAGGAGAACGAAGCCGATCGGCATCGTCATGCGCTCGAAGTACGGATTGCCGACCGAGATCGTGCGTCCATCGATCGCCTCAACGATCAGTGGAAAGATCGTGCCAAGGAGCACAACGAACGCAAACGCCGCGAACAACACGTTGTTGGCGAGGAACGCGCCCTCACGAGAAACCGGTGAATCGATCTTGCCTGGAGCTCGCAGCTCGTCGCCTCGCCAGGCGATCAACCCGAGCGAGACGACCACGATGACTGCGAAGAAGGTCAAGAGCCACGGACCAATGCCCGACTCGACGAATGCATGCACCGACTGGAGCACACCGGACCGGGTGATGAACGTCCCGAGGATCGTCAGCGAGAACGTCGAAATAACGAGTGAAAGGTTCCAGACCCGAAGCATGCCGCGGCGCTCTTGAACCATCACCGAGTGGATGAAGGCAGTACCGGTGAGCCAAGGGAGGAACGACGCGTTCTCGACGGGATCCCACGCCCAGTAGCCGCCCCAACCGAGCGTTTCATAACTCCACCACGCGCCAAGGACGATGCCGAGCGTGAGGTAGCCCCATGCCATGACCGTCCAACGGCGAGTGGCGAGTAGCCATCCCTCCCCCACCCGGCCGGTACACAGCCCACCGATCGCAAACGCGAACGGCACGGTGAACCCGACATAGCCGAGATAGAGAATCGGCGGATGGAACGCCATCAGGATGTGGTTCTGCAGCAGTGGGTTAGGTCCCGGACCGTCGTAGCCCGGCGGAGGATCGAATCGGTCGAAGGGCGCCGACGGGCCGACCATCAGGGCGAAGAAGAAGCCTGCGACGACAAACAGTGTGAGCATCGCCCATGCCAGCATCGGGTCGTCGCCCTGCTTGCCGAACTTCACCACGACGGCAACGACGTAGCCGCACAGCACGAGCGTCCAGAGCAGAATCGAGCCTTCGAGCGCCGACCAGAGGGTGGCGACGTTGAACAGGGCGGGTGTCTGGGACGACCCGTGTTCGGCGACGAAGGCCACCGTGAAGTCTCGAGTGATGAGCGCTCGCTCCATCACCACGACCCCGGCAGTGGCCGCGAACATCATCACCCACGCCAGCAGGCGGGCCTCGCGAAACCAGCCGGGACGGCGGCCACTTAGGCCAAGGGCAACGATCACAACGGCGCACGCAGCCGCAGCGACGCCCAGCGCCACCGACGCCGCACCCAGCGACGAGTTACTCACGCCGAGCTCGCATCAGCGTTCACGCCGAGCATGCTTCGGATGCGAACTCGGCTGCGGCTTCGCTCTCGGCCAACCGCTCGTCGTAGTCGTCGTCATTGATGTAGTCGTTGTCGTGCTTGACCCGCATGCGATCCGAGGCGAAGTACCAGCCATCGTCGGCGATCGGGGTGCGGTCGACGACACCAGGGTCGCCCTGCACCCAGTACCCGTCAAGGACGACCGGAACGTCGGGTTGGAAGAGGTCGGCTGGGTCACCAAAATGAACGATGTCGACTGCCTCGCCGCCGAAGCTCACCGAGAACACAACGACTGGAACATCACCCTGAAAACCCTCGGTGATCGAACAGCCGACAGGCGAACCCTGCAGCGTGAACCGCTCGTCGCCGAGTTCGGCTCGGCGCTCGACCGCTTCATTTGCGTTGTAGAAGAACAGCGAACCGCCCACCAGGTTCCAGACGAGGCCAACAACTGCGGCCAACACACTGATAGCGATGGCTGCGGGCAGAATCTTGCGGCGAGGCGACCGGGCCGGGCGCGGCTGCTGCGGCGCGAGATCGTCGGTCATGATGCGTCCTCGGACGCAAGCCACCGGCGACGGTTAGCCGGTACCCGCGCTGCAGCCTGGCGGCCTCGCTGGATCACGCGGACGGCGTAGAGGCCGAGAGCTCCCAACGAAACTCCCCAACCAACGAGGAGGTAGCCGAGATGGGTCATTGGTCGCCTCCATCGCCGGCGGCGTGCGCTTCGGCCCGGCGTTGTTCGATCGCAAGGTCGAGATCACCGACCCGGAGCTCGCGCTCAAGCCAGCCCACCCGGAATCGGTGGATCATCGCCCACACGTAGAAAATCGACCAGACGACCACCCCGAGCAGGAGGGTGAACAGCGTGAGGTCTTCGAGGTTGCCGTCAGTGAGAGAGGACTTCTGATGCAGCGTGCGATCGAACCACCACTCGACGGAACGGTTGACGATCGGGAGGTTGACGGCCGCTATCAGCGCCACAATCGCCGACCGGGTGGCAATGGCCGACTCGTCGCCGCCCATCGACCTCACTGCGAGGTAACCGATCATCAAAAGGAACAGGATCAGGGTGGTGACAAGGCGGACGTCGCCCCAATCCCAGTAGGTGTTCCAGGTTGGGCGACCCCAGACTGAACCGGTGAAGAGGGTGAGACCACAGAAGATCACGCCGAGCTCAGCGGACCCGTGCGCAACGAGGTCCCACCACACGGAGCGCTTCCAAAGCCACATCACCGAACCGACTGCGGTGACCGAGAATGCGGCGTACGTGAGGAGGGCCGATGGCACGTGGACAAAGATCAGACGAACTGCGTCGGCTTGTTCATCGTCCTCCGGGGCTCCGAAGAAGCCCAGCACGACAAGCGCCACAAGGCCCACGAGTACTGCGACACCGAGGAGTCGGCTGGTGGTCGACCTGGTGTGTACCGGGGCTTCACTGATTGCGGGGGTGGTCATGTCTCCTCCAAGAGCACGCCGTACGTCAATGCTCCCAGCACCAGGTTGACAGCGCCGAACCCGGCGAGCATGCCGAGCCAAGCCCATCCATCGACGGCCACCGATCCGAGAGCGTCGTCGAACGCTCGAGTGGCACCAATGAGCACCGGGGCCAGGACCGGGAGCAACAAGATCGGCAGGACCGTCTCGCGTGCCCGGACACCGGCCACCAACGCACCCAGAAGAGTACCCGCCCCGGCGATCCCAACGGTCGCGACAAGACACGTCGCGGCGACGAGGGCAAACGACTCGATGTCGGCTCCGTAGAGCACGACGATTCCCCCCACCAACACGAGTTCGACGGCAAGTAACTGGACCGCGATGGCGGCAGCTTTGCCCACGAAGACAGCCACCGGTTCGATACCGGCAAGGAGGAGCGCGCGACGCGCGCCATCGGTTGTCTCGATCGACGTCGAGCGCTGGACGGCAAGCGTGGTTACGAACATGACCGTGATCCAGAACAGCCCAGATGTGGCTCGTTCGAGGACCGGCCGATTCGCGTCGAGCGCGAAACCAAACAACACGAGCACGAGGCCAGCGAACGGGACGACCTGACTGAAGGTGACCCGCGAGCGCGATTCGATTCGGAGATCCTTGCCGGCGACCAGCACGATGTCGCGCCACATCAGACGGTCCGATCCCTGGTGATAGTGCCGCCAGCGACCGTCACATGACGCGAGGCAAGCTCGATCGTGCGATCGAGCTCATGCGACGCGAGGAGCACGGTTGCACCGGCTGCGGCGGCGCTGCGGATCAGGCCATCGATCAGGTCTCGGCCGCTCTGGTCGAGCCCGGCGTGCGGCTCATCGAGGAGCCAGAGCTGCGGCCGACGGACGACCACAGCAGCAAGCGCGGTCCGGCGACGCTGACCGGCCGACAGGTGGCGTACGGGGACGTTGCGAAGTCGGTCGGCGACTCCGAGTCGATCGAGCGCTCCGTCGAGGGCAGCCGCGTCAACGCGCGATACTCTCGCCCAGAACCGCAGGTTCTCCTCGACGCTCAGGTCGTCGTAGAGGGCGGTGTCGTGGCCGAGCAGGCCGACCGATCGGCGAACCGCAGCACGGTCGGTGACGACATCGTGATCGAGCACGAGGGCGCGACCCGACTCGATCCGCTGGAGCCCGGCGCAGACGCGCAACAGTGTCGACTTACCGGCCCCGTTCGGACCCTGCAGCAAGACGATTTCACCCGAACCGACCGCGAGATCAACTCCGGCGAGGGCCGGGAACCGGCCAAGCAGAGCGACGACGCCGTCAAGGGCGATGATGGGCACCAGAAAAGGCTACCGCCACACTCCTGTACCTCGGCCTGTGGGCGTCACCCATGCCTGCAATAGCCTCGGGCCATCGTGTCTGCTTCGCGCCCAGTCATCCGCCGCGTGCTTGCCCCTGTCGCCGTACTGGTGGCGATCGGCTTGGTCGCGCCCGCCTGCGGCGCCGATGACAACAGCGACGACTTCGCGCGCGATCCGGCCGCTGTAGCCGCCGCTGCGCTCGACGCCGCTGCCGCTGAGTTCGACGCGTCGGTGACCGGTGACGGCACCACCAACACCGACTCTCAGCAGAACCAGCCAGACAACACCGGATCTCTGCCGCTGCCCGGCATCGTCGTGAACGAGTATTTGCTCGCCGTGAACGAATGCTTTGACCGAGTCGAGAGCCTCAATCGGGGCGTGGCCGGCATCGTCACTACCCGCCTGCCGTGTGACATCCCGCATCAGGCTCAGATCTTCAGCCGCATCGAGTATCCAGCCGAGCATCCGAGCTTCTACCCCGGTGACGACATCATGGAGGACTACGCCCTCGCCGCCTGCTACGTGTATTTCGAGCCGTGGGTCGATGCAGCGTACGAAACGTCGGCGCTCGACATCGGGGTCATCACGCCCGAGCGCGACAACTTTGAAGAGCAGGGCTACCGCTTCATCCAGTGCTTCGTCGAGCGCTCTGATGGCCAACCACTCGTGGGCGACGCCCGAAGTAGTGGTCTCTAACCCTTTGACCAGCCTCCACCACCTCCAAACGGGTCTGCTTTAGAGTTCGACACGGTCGGCGGGCACGACTGGGAGGAACTCTCCTGTGGCTTTCGCGCCTCTTACCCTGACCATCATCGTCGCTCTTGTAATCGGGACTGCCCGCCGCGGTCGCGTCACGAGCATCGCTGGGACCCGTCTCCACAGCCTGCCGCTGCTGATCGCCGCGCTCGCTGTCGGACTTGGCGTCGACCGACTCGACCTGCCGGTGCCAGAGGCGTGGGCGATCGCCGGACTCGTCGCCGGCGTGGCGTTCACCCTTCGCAACCTCCACCTCGCTGGCATGCCGATCGTCGGAATTGGCATCCTCGCCAACCTCACACCGCTCATCGTCAACGGTGCAACACCTATCCGGCCAATGGCGTTGGTCGAAGCCGGCATGGTCGCGAGCGCCGATCTCGATCGGGTATCGCTGACCGGCCTGCGCGAGTTGAGCAGCGACGGTACGTCGCTGAGTTGGCTCGGCGACACGATCCCTGTTGCCGCGTTCGATCAGGTCATGTCCTTCGGTGACCTGATCGTGCTGGTCGGTCTTGCCAGCGTCGTGGTCGATGCCATGGTGCAGCGTCGCCGTCGGTACCTTCCTGCGAGTTGTCTCGCCAGCCTCGAAGCCTTCGGTTGGCACGAGACCGACGAACGTGAGGGTTCGATCATCGATCTCCGGACCGAGTTCCGACCGCTCTACCCCGAAGACGAGGGCGAGGTCGTTCGAGTGTTTGCAAGCACGAGCGCCAACGCAGTCCAGGACTGAGGAACCGCACCGCCACCGACGGCGGTGTCGCCATCCCAGTACTCGGCGAAGCCCGAAGCGACCGCGCCGGTGATCGTCTGATCGCGCAGCTGGTCAGCAAAGTTGCTCGTCGCCGGTTCGCGCCGAACGCCGAGCCAAATTAGGTAGGCGATCTGGGGCCAGACCGGCCCTCGCCAGTAGCTCACAGGGTCGTACATCGGCTCGTCGGGATGCACGCCTCGCGGGCCGAAACGACCAGCGTACGCATCGACGTCAGATAACGCTTCGACCGCGGCCGCCCGCTGCTGGGAGTCGTCGACCACCAGCAGCGCAGTGAAGGCATCAGCGGTGCGAAGGCGTCCTGATGTCGCCGCGCCGGGGCCGGCGTCGATCCAGGTCTGCCGCTCAGCGTCCCAACGCGCTGCGACTGCGTCGGACAGATCTGTCGCGTGCGACAGGAGCCCATGCCGGCCCGACACGGAAGCGAGCTCCCGAATGTTCCAGGCCGTGAGTGCCGAGAAACTCACCGGCGCTGCGCCGAAGCCCGAGTTGCTGATCGGTTCACCCGCGCTACCTCGGTCGATTGACGTGAGCAGCTCACCCTTGTACTTCCGCCACCGTTCAAGATCGAAGCTGGTGCCGGGGCAGTAGTGATCCCACCGGGGAGAGTCATCACAGCCTGTCTCCCAGGGATGGACTACTTCGATCAACCCAGAGGCGTCTCGGCGCCGGTCCTCGACGAGGAAACGAAGCCCGAGCTCGGCCCGCGCGATCGCATCGTCGTCAACCGCCACGCCAGCTCGAATCAGCTGAGCGATTACGTGTCCATACATCGGTGGTTGGGTGATCGAGGACGCCCCTGCACGACCCCAGAACCCCACAGGTGCCTCGGGATCGAGTTGGTAGCCCATGTGGGGCACAAATCCAGCCCGGTCCTGCGTCTCGAGCACGGACCGAAGCTCTGCGATGGCCCGATCGTTTCGGCCGAGCGCATGCCAGATGAGCACGTGAAAACAGGAGTCCCACAGCCACAGCCACGGGTACACCGCAGCGTTCGGTGCGGTGTACCCGTGGTCGACCCAGGCGGCGTCCATGATCGGTTCGACATGGGCGGCGATCTGCTCGGTTGTGGGGACGTCGCTCGAATCCGGCATCGTGGACTGCATGCCCTTGTGCGCCTTTGTCTCGTTTCGGTTGGGTCTGACCGACGGTGTGTCGGTCGTGGCGCAGCACTGGCAGGATGCTGTCGCCACACTGGGGTTCGACTCGTTCACCGTTGCCGGTGAGGGGCCGGTCGACCGGACCGTAGCCGGACTCGAGATCAGTGCGGCTGTTCCCCCGGATGTGGACGCCGTGCGGGAAGCACTCGCAGACGCCGATCTGATCGTGGTCGAGAACCTCTGCTCGATCCCGCTGAACCTCGCTGCGGCACACGCGGTAGCCGACGTGTGCCGGGGGCGGCCGACGGTGATGCACCACCACGACCCACCGTGGCAGCGGACCCACTTCGCCCATATCACCGAGCTCCCGATCGACGATCCGGCATGGCGGCACGTGGTCATCAACGAGTTAACCCGGCACGAGTTCGCCGAACGGGGTCTCCACGCAACCCGAATCTACAACGGCTTTCCCACCCGGACCATGGTCGGCACCGCACCCCACATTCGCGCCGAGCTCGACATCGCCACCGACGAGATCGTTCTCGCCCACCCCGTCCGGGCAATCCCCCGCAAAGACGTACCCACCGCACTTGCGATGACCGAAGCGATCGGTGGCACCTACTGGCTTTGGGGACCGGCCGAGGATGGCTACGACGACGAATTGGCCACAATGCTGGCTGCGGCGCGATGCCGCGTCATCCACGGCGCGCCCGACGTCGAGCCGATCGACCTTTACCGGGCTGCGACTGCGGTCCTCTTCCCGTCGACCTGGGAAGGTTTCGGCAACCCACCGGTGGAGGCCGCTATTCACGGCCTTCCCGCGGCGGTCGGTCCGTACCCTGTGGCCGATGAGCTACGAACCCTCGGATTCCGCTGGTTCCCAACCGATGATCACCGTCCGTTGCAGGCACATCTCGCTGATCCGGACCTTGCCCTCATCGAGCACAACCGCCGCATCGCACACGACCGCCTGTCACTGGACGCAATGACCGACGCGATTCGGGCATTGTTCACCGAAGCCGGCTGGCTACCGTGAGCGTTTGATGACCACCGACAAAACCTCGGGCGCCGCCCCCGTCGACCCTGTGCTCGCCCAGCGCGCTCGGGCAACCCGGTTCGCCGCCCTCGGCCAGCGCATCGGTTACTCGCTGTTCGGCCTCGCGCTCATCGTGTTCTTCATCGGCCTCGTCACCACCTTCACCTCGACCGTTTCGCAAAGCATTATCGTCTGCGTTGTCATCGGATCGATCGTGCTCGCCCCAGCCATCGTGGTGGCGTACGCAGTCAAGGCCGCTGAGCGTGACGATCTCGAACATGGCCGGGAGATCGGCTGATGCCCCGGCTTCCCGCCGCCCAGCGAAAGGCCGCACTGGTAGATGCAGCGATGGCGGTCTTTTCCGCAGAGGGCTACCAGGCTTCCACGATGGATGCCGTGGCGGCTGAGGCGGGCGTCACCAAGCCCGTTCTCTACCAGCATTTCCCCTCGAAACGCGAGCTGTTCCTTCACCTCCTAAGCGATGTGGCAGATCGCATGCGGTCGGTTGTGGTCGAGGCACTTTCCGATGCCGCAAGCCCGCATCAGCAGGTGCAGTTCGGCTTCCGCGCGTACTTCGACTTTGTCTCGTCGTACCCCGACCAGTTCCGGCTGCTCTTTGGCGAAGGGGTCCGAAGCGACGAGGCGTTCAGCCGCGAGGTGCAACAACTCGAACGCGAGATTGCGGCGGTGATCGCCGAACTCATCACGATCGAGGGTGCGTCCCCGAACGCCCGCCTGACGCTTGCCCATGGCCTCGTCGGACTCGCCGAAGCGACCGGACGGCACTGGGCACTTGCTACCGACCACCTCGATCTCGACACCATCACCGAACTCGTCACCGAGCTCGCTTGGCGCGGCCTGCGCGGGCGCCCCGAAGGCCTTAACGATTGACGCGGCCGCCCTGTTCGGGGGGTGGAGTGATGTCGATTGGCTCAACCGGAATCTGACCTTCGACCAACGCGGGCAGGAACTCGCGCAGACGGGCGGGCACGGTGGGCGCCTCATCGGCGAGCAGTTCGTCGACTGTCCACCACCGGGCTCCCATAAACGCTGCGGCCTCCAGCGCCTCGAGTCCCTGCGGGTCGTACTCGCCACCGTCGCACCAGGCGACGTGGATGCGATCGTCGGACTCGAAGTGGTAGCCGGCAAAGTCGTACTCGGTCTGCTGGACCCACACACATGGACCCATCTCGACGTTCGGAATGCCGGTCTCCTCGTGGAGCTCGCGCAGCGCTGCGGCGCCGGAGTCTTCGTTCCACCCCATACCGCCACCGGGGATCTCCCACCAATCAGGCTTGTAGGGGTCGATCGGATCTTCGGCGTGGATCAGGAAAATACGACCCGCACGGTCGAGGAGTACGACTCGAGCGGCAGGGCGGCGAAGGGTGAACGTCACGGGTAGTGAACCTAGCGGGCGACGCGGAGCACGACCTCTTGAGCAACCGTGGCGACGTGTCGACCATCGGTGCTCCATAAATCACCTCGGGCGACGCCGCGACCACCCCGAACACCGCTCGAACGGAAGTCGTGCAGTGTCCATGCCGAGGCCGGTGTGAGGTCGTGGAACCAGACAGCGTGATCCAGTGATGCCCCGAAATACGCTCGCTCGCTTTCGGGGGCGCTGAAGTCGGGACGGCCGAGCGGATGGGCGTACATGACAGCTTCGGTGGGTAGATCATCGGAGGCAAACGTGTGGGCGACAGCTTCCATCAACGCAGACGGTTCGTAGTCATCGCGGATGCGAACCCACGCTCGCGCACGCGGCCCAGGGTCCTCCTTTCGAGCCATCGGTGGAACGAACGAGTCCTCGGTCGCGTCGGGGTCGAGGGTGAAATCGTCAGGCATCGAGATCGCAAGTGATTCGGGCTCGTCCTCGGGCCGCTGGAACGAAACCGACAGATTCAGCATCACCCCGTCCGCCTGACGGGCAAGAACGCGGCGGGTCACGAACGAGCGGCCGTTTCGGATGCGGTCAACCTCGTACATGATCGGTTCGTCGGAGATTCCCTGCCGGATGAAGTACGCGTGCATCGAGTGGGGCAAGTAAGCGGACTCGACAGTCTGCGCGGCGGCGAACAAACCTTGGGCTGCAACCTGTCCGCCGTAGACCCGGCCCCACGGGTAGTGCATGTTCGGCGCAAGCCAGACGTCGGGATCGGTCTCTCGCATTTCGAAGAGTTCGCGGAACGTCGTGACGGCTTCCATGGCCTCGGACCCTAGGCCGTGGCACCATCGATGCGTGACTGCGCTGACCGACCGATCTCACCAGCTCCGAGCAATCCTCGTTGGAGACGAACCGGCAGCGTGGGACGACGCGGGATTCACGGTTGTCGACAGCGCGCTGAGGGTCGGTACGACCATCGTCGTGCTCGACCCGGACCTGCCGTCCGGTATTGCCCGGGCCGATATTGCCGGCCTCGACGGCGACGTCGACGGCTTGCCGATCGGCCCGATCGAGACCCCGGCTGACCTTCCGCATGGTCATCGCAATCGGGTCCGCGGGTTCGACCACCTCGTCGCGATGTCGCACTCGATCCAACGCACGAGCACCATGCTCATCGATGCCGGTCTCGAGCTTCGCCGGACCCGCACATTCCCGGCTGGCGACGGGACCCGGCGCCAGGACTTCTTCTGGCTCGGCGACGTGATCCTCGAACTCGTCGGCGTCGAGGACGCAACGAGCAACGAGCCGGCATCGCTGTGGGGGCTTGCGCTCGAGTGCGACGACCTTGACGCGGCAGTCGTCGAACTCGCTGACGGTATCGGGGCAGCCAAGAAAGCCGTGCAAGCCGGTCGACGGATCGCCACCATTCGTACCCGCGAGCTCGGCGTGTCGGTCCCGATCGCGCTCATGTCACCCCACCCACAGCGTGACAACGGGTGAATCGCTCGGCCCGTTAGGTTGTGCTCAGTGCGGCGGTTCCCCTTTTTCCTTGTGCTGGCAGCGGCTGCCGTGCTCCTAGCCGGTTGCGGCAACGACAACCAGGACCCCGTGCTTGATCCCCCGTCGCTCAGTTCGTCTTCCACCACGTCGGCGGCGCCCACCGACGCTGACGATGTCCGTACCGATACCGACGCCACCACCGACACCGACGCCACAAGCCGCGACGACGAAGCCTCAACCACCACGACTGAACCAACCGACGACCCGGTCACCACCACCAGCGAGCGACTCGATCCCGACGATCCGGCCTATCCGACGTCGCAACCGCGCCCGCCGGTTACCTACCCCATAACCGACGGCTGAGTTCCGGGTGCCCGACGACACCCTTTGCGGTAGCAGCTCTTCTACGAACGGTTCGAACAATCCTGGCCGCAACCCTCGGACAAGAATCGATTCATGCCACTGGAGCGGGCCGATGACGCACACCGGTGACGGCCCACACGCGAACCTCGCCATCCTCAAGGATCTCGTCAACGGTTGCGTCAACGATGAGGCTCATTGATTCCCGGTCGTTTGCAGGCCAGAGAAGACCCAGGGTTCCGTGCTGACGAAGGAGCTCGACCGAGCTCCGACCGAGGCCGATCGTGATCGTCGCACCAGCGATCCGTGGTGCAACATGCGTGATGCGCGGTGCGCCGTCCGGGTCGGAGACCACGGCGTACGCCGTCGGGCCATAGGCCCGGGCTGTCTCCGGCAGGTCCTCGAGTTTGACCTCCATGCTCATGGAGTCAACGTACCCGAACGCCTTGGGTCAGAGGCTGCCTGCTCATCAAGCGCGGCTAGGTCGACATAGCCACCCACTGCCGCTTTACGGCTCTGCGGCCTGCTCGCAGTCTTACGCTCGGGTGCGCGCAGGCCGAGAGAGGGACGCGGTGCAGCACGCAACGATCGGCCGTTCATCCAGCGGCGGACCAGTGGATGACGTCGACCGACACAGCGACTGGGGAATCGGGAAGAGCGCGACGTTCGTCCAACGTCACGACGCTCGTTGCTGCATCGATGAAGGCAGCTCGCCTCTGGGGTTTCTGCAGGCCGATCTCGGAGCCAAGCCCCATAGCAACCAAGGGCGGAGACATCCTCGAACTCACGGCGCTCAAAGGCCCGTCACAGTTGAGCGATCAGATCGCCGCGCTCACCCGACACGGCCCAGCCACCGGCCCCGACGAAGACGGCGAGATCATCGAGTGCCCGTCGCATTCCGTCGACGACATCGCTTGTGTCGGCCCTGTCCTCGCTGAATGCGCTCAGGACTCGAAGCACACCATCGACCCGGTCGGTTTTGAGATCGCACCGGCCGACAATGCGGTCCCCCAAAAGGAGCGGCAAGACGTAGTAGCCAAACCGGCGCTGGTCAGCTGGCACGTAGATCTCGATCTTGTACTCGAAGTCGAAGAGCCGTTCGCCCCGCTCCCTGAACCACACGACCGGGTCGAACGGCGACACAAAGGTGCACGCGTCGATCGAGCGGGGCCGGGCTGCGTCGGGGTGCAGGAATGCCGGCCGATTCCATCCCTCGACCTCAACCTTGACCAGGTCACCGTTCTCGACAAGTTCGGCGAGACGTTCCTTCGCTGGCCGCTTGGGCAGGCGGTAGTAGTCGATGAGATCAGGCGCGGCCCCGATGCCGAAGCTGGCTGCTGCGCGCCGCAACAACTGGCGGTGAGCCTCCTCCTCGCTGGGGGTCGGGAGCGCAAGGATCTCGGCCGGCACGATCCGGTCGAGTACGTCGAACTCCTTCACGAAGCCCGGTCGCCGGCGGATACCAACCTCGCCAATCCGAAACAGCCAGTCAAGGGCCACCGAGCCATCCGACCGACTTCCCCACCACTCACCGTTGCGCGGTCGAGGGTCCTCAAGATCACCAGAAGCCATCCGACCGCACGAGCGAACTTGGTCGAGCACGTCATCGACGTATGCCTCATTGTCGGCGGCGAACTTGACCAGATGCCGCCATGTGCCACCGCGACGCGAGCGGTCCTTGTGCCACCGCAGCAGCGGCTCGGACTCGACCGGGAGCAGGCTCGCCTCGTGACTCCATGCCTCGAACCACTCGTCGTGCCGGTAAGCGGTGCGGTCAAGTAGGTCGGGGTCGTACGGACCAAGTCGGGAGAACAGTGGCATGTAGTGGGTACGCATCACCACCGGAACCGAGTCGAGCTGCAACAAGCCGAGCCGGCCCATCACCCGGCGGAGATGGCGTCGGTCGACCGCTCCTTTAGGCGTTGGGTCGTTGAACCCCTGCGCGCCGAGCGCGATACGACGCGCGACCGAGGTGGAGATCGTGGGCTTTTTCTTCATGCCCCAAGGTGCCCAGCCAGGGCCGCCACGTCCGGCAAACGCCAGTGGTCGAAGTCACCGTGAAGATCGAGCGGGTCGAGCTGAACCACGGGCATACCCGCAGCAGCTGCGCCAAGAACATCGGCATGAACCGTGTCGCCGACGTAGAGGGTGCGCCCAGGATCAGTGCCGAGGGCGTCGAGGGCCGGTGTGAAGATTCGCGGATCGGGTTTGGAGATCTTCACGATCTCGGAATCGACGATCGCCGGGACCGACGGCAATGGCCCATCGCCGATCTGACAGATGCCGTGGCGCCGGCACTGGTCGATCGCCGTTCCGTTGTTGTTGGTGACGATCGCGACAGGGCGTGCCATAGAGATCTGGGCGAAGGCATCGATGTTGTGAGTGATCGGGTGCTCCCACACAAAATGGTTCTCCGTACGTTGCGCATGGCGGACGGCCACGGCGGCATTGAGTTCGGCCCTGGCCACGCCGACGGCAACGAACGCCGCTCGGTCGTAGGCGTCCCACACGCCAATGTTCGCCTCGTCGAACGTCGACTCCTTCAGCAGGTCGCTCAATGCCCGAATCCCGCGGTAGTGCGCATCGATCGCATTGTGATCGCCGTAGTCGTGTTCGATGCCGACGGCGTCGAACATCGGAGCGATCTCGTCCGGGCTCGGGACGATGAACACGCCGCCCATGTCGAACACGACAGCATCGATGTCGGAGGGGTGACGCACCCAGCGAGTACATCACGCGTCGCTGAACGCTGCCATCCGTACACTCGTGCGATGCGGAAGCGCTTTGCCGGGTGGCGGATCCTCGCCCTGGCGACAGTGGTCATGGGCCTCACTGGTCCCGGCCAGACCATCGGCGTCAGCGTCTTCATCGATCATTTCGCCGACTCACTCGGGTTGACGAAGAACCAGATCTCGGCCGGCTATGCGATCGGCACCCTGTGCGGATCGCTCACCCTCCCCACGGTCGGTCGTCTCATCGACCGCTACGGGGTCCGCCGAGCCATGGTCACGATTGCGACGCTCTTCGCGCTCGGCCTCACGTACATGAGCGGGGTTCAGGGCCTGGTCATGCTCACGATCGGGTTCTTCTTCATCCGGATGCTCGGTCAGGGCTCACTGTCTCTCGTGTCGACCGTGACTATCTCCTTGTGGTTCGACCGCCGGCGGGGTTTCGCGCTCGGCATTGCGATGACGATTTCGTCGGCGATCATGGCGCTAGTCCCGGTCGCCCTTTCGTACACGATCGATCAGGTGGGTTGGCGCGACACGTGGCTGTTGGCGGCGGCGACGATCGCCGTCGTCGTGGTCCCGATCAGCTGGTTCGGGATCATCGATCGGCCCTCGGCGGTTGGTCAGCTCCCCGACGGCGCAGCGCCCCCAGGGGAGAGCGACGAACCCATCGCCGATGCGTGGGGTGTCGAACGCAGCAAAGCCCTTCGCAGCCGCGCCTTCTGGATCCTTGCCCTTGCGACGTCGCTCACGAGCATGTTGAGCACTGCACTGAACTTCCATCAGATCGCGCTCCTCGGCGAGAGCGGATTCAGCGAGACGGAGGCTGCCATCATGTTTCTGCCGCAGGTAATCGGAACGTTCATCGGCAGCCCGGGTATGGGCGTCGTGGTCGACAAGGTCGGCACCCGCTATGCGCCGGCCGCCACGCTCGTCGCGCTTGCGATCACGCTGATGCTCGCGGGAACGGCGAGCTCCACCATCGGTGTGATCGCCTACGCAACGTGGTTTGGACTGCAGGCAGGCACTGTGCGCACCCTTGGTGCCGCGCTGATCCCCCAATGGTTCGGCACACGCAACCTCGGTTCGATCCAGGGCGCCATGACGTTCCTGGGCGTTCTTGCATCGGCTGCAGGACCGATCGCCTTCTCGCTCACCCAGACCGCAACCGGCAGCTTCCGCAACGCGGCCACACTGTGGGCCATCGCCCCGATCGTCGCTGCTGCCTTTGCGCTGAGTAAGCGCCCGATACCCACCCGAACCGCATGAGCCGAGCCATGCTCCCCCGTCCACGTCTTCGTGGCGTCAGCCATCAGGTCGCGTTCGTGTCGGCGTTGACGATGGCACCCCTGATGATCGGAGCGGCGCCTGGCGTCGCACCCCGGTTCGTCACGGCGATTTACGTCTTTGCAATCGTCGGCCTCTTTGGCGTGAGCGCGCTCTATCACCGTCGCGACTGGGGCGAGCGGGGCCGGGCCGTCATGAAGCAGCTCGACCACTCGATGATCTTCATCACGATCGCGGCGACCTACACGCCCATCGCCGTGTTTGCCCTCGACCACGGCACCGCGCGCTGGATCCTGCCGACCGTCTGGATCGGCGCTGCGCTCGGCATCGTCAGCCGACTCGTGTGGATTACCGCTCCCTACCCAATCGTCGCTGCCCCATATCTCGCCCTGGGCTGGGTCGCTGTCGTGGCCCTCCCCGCACTCCTCAACGGCCTCGGCACGGCTGGGTTTGTGCTGATCGTGATCGGTGGCGGCCTGTACTCGATCGGCGCCGTCTTTTACGCGCTCCACCGCCCGAACCCGTGGCCCCACTGGTTTGGCTACCACGAAATCTTCCACCTCTTCGTGATCGGCGGCGTCACCCTTCACTACGTAGCGATCGCCTTCTACGCCATCCCCCAGGCCACCTGAGAAAGGGACACGTCCTGTCTGACAGGAGGCGGCCCTTTCTCAGGTTGGGTCAGGTCAGGTGCCGGTCCAGTTGGGTTCGCGCTTCTCAGCGAACGCCCTGGGGCCTTCCTTGGCATCGTTGCTGCCGAAGACGGCGCCCATCAGGGAAGCCTGCATCTCCCACAGCTCCGCCTCGTCGTAGCCCTGCGCTGCTGCCTTCACCAGCTTCTTGCTCGCAGCCACGGCGAGCGGAGCATTCTTGGCGATGCGTTCGGCCAACGCGAGAGCGGCATCGAGCGCGCCGCCGTCGTCGGTGACCTGCGAGAGCAGACCGAAGTCGAGCGCATCTGGTGCCGTAATGTTGTCACCGGTGACGGCCATCTCCATTGCTTTGGCGTAGCCAATCCGGGCCGGGAGACGCATGACGCCACCCCCTGCAGCGAACAGGCCGACCTTCACTTCGCGGATACCGAACTTGGCGCTGTTGCCGGCAACCATGAGGTCGCACGACAGCGCCAGTTCGAGACCGCCGGCGATGGCAAAGCCCTCGACCGCCGCAATGAGTGGCTTCTCTGCGCCGGCCTGGATGAAGGTCTGCATCGGGCCGATGTCCTCACCGGCCGCGAAGGCCTTGAGGTCCATGCCCGAGCTGAAGCCCTTGCCCGCTCCGGTCAGGACGCCGGCGGTGAGACCGGGATCGTCGTTGAGCTCCTGGACAGCGTTCCACAGCCCGTGCGAGAGGTCGCCGTTGATGGCGTTCATCGCCTCGGGGCGGTTCAGCGTGATGATCATCACGCGGTCCCGCTTCTCGGTCAGGACGGCGCTCACTTCGGTGGCATTCGGATGCCGCCGTCGAGACGGATCGTCTCGCCGTTCATGTACGGGTTGGTGATGCACTCCATCACGCCGAAGGCAAGTTCCTCACCGGAGCCGAGACGCTTCGGGAAGAGCACCGACTGGCCGAGGTGAGCCTTGAACGCGTCGCTCTGCTCACCCTCGCCGTAGATCGGCGTGTCGATGAGACCGGGGGCGATCGTGTTGACGCGAATGCCTACGGCCGAGAGATCCCGGGCGATCGGGAGGGTCATCCCGACGACACCGCCCTTCGAGGCCGAGTAGGCGCACTGGCCGATCTGGCCGTCGAAGGCCGCAGCAGACGCCATATTGACGATGGCACCTCGACTGCCGTCGTCGTCAACTGGATCGGTCTGGGCCATCGCACCAGCCGCCTGGCTAAGCATGTTGAACGAGCCGATCAGATTGACCTTGATCACGAACTCGAAGTTCTTGAGTTCAAACGGCACGTTGTTGCGGTCGATGGTGCGACCGGCGAACCCAAGACCTGCTGAGTTCACAAGCGAACGCAGCGGACCCATCTCCGTCGCCGCCGCAACTGCGGTCTGGGCGTCTTCGACCGAGCTGACATCGCATTTGACGAAGAGGCCACCGAGTTCGGAAGCAACGGCCTGCCCCTTCTCCTCGTTGAGGTCGGCGATGACAACGCGGGCGCCTGCGTCAGCGAGCTGACGAGCGCACGCCTCGCCGATGCCTGAGGCACCGCCGGTGACGATGGAGGAGCTGCCCTCTAGGTTCATACGTGGCATCAGGAATCGATCCTTTCAATAATGGTTCCGTTGGCGAGTCCGCCGCCTTCGCACATGGCCTGCATGCCATAGCGACCGCCGGTGCGCTCGAGTTCGTTGACAAGCGTGGTCATCAGCTTGGCGCCGGAGCAGCCCAGCGGATGACCGAGGGCGATGGCGCCCCCGTTGACGTTGACCTTCTCGAGGTCGGCGCCGGTCTCTTTCTGCCAGGCCAGCACGACCGAGGCGAAGGCCTCGTTGATCTCGAAGAGGTCGATGTCCTCGACTGACAGGCCTGTCTTGGCCATGACCTTCTCGGTGACCGGGATCGGTCCCTTCAGCATGGTGACCGGGTCGGTGCCGGCGAGGGCGAAGCCGGTGAACTTCGCCCGAGGCTTGAGGCCAAGCTCGTCGGCCTTCTCACGGCTCATGATCAGAACCGCAGCGGCTCCGTCGGAAATCTGTGACGAGTTACCGGCGGTGATCTTGCCGTTCTCGTCGAATGCCGGCTTCAGGTTGGCGAGGGTCTCCGGGGTGGTGTCGGGGCGGATGCCCTCGTCCCGGGTGAACATCTCGATCTCGCCGTCAGTCTCGACGGGGACCGGGACGATCTCGTTCTCGAAGCGGCCTTCGGCGGTGGCCTGCGCCGCCCGCTGCTGGCTCTGCGCCGAGAAGGTGTCGAGGTCTTCACGAGTGATGCCGTACTCATCGGCGATCATGTCGGCGCCGATGCCCTGGGCCGGCAGGCCGGTCTCGGCGTAGCGCTCGAACACCTTCGGACCAAAGGGCATGCCGAGCTCGCCCTTCGCGCCGGACGCGCCCATCGGCGTTGTGGTCATGACCTCGACACCCAGGGCGACAACGACGTCGTAGGCTCCGGCCATGACACCTTGCGCCGCAAAGTGAATCGCCTGCTGACTCGAACCGCACTGGCGGTCGACGGTGGTGGCCGGAACCGACTCGGGCCAGCCGGCGGCAAGAACGGCATTGCGGCCAAGGTTGAACGCTTGCTGTCCAACCTGGCTGACACAGCCGGTGACGACGTCATCGACAATCGCAGGGTCGATACCGGTGCGCTCTTCAAGCGCCTTCAGGACGTGAGCGCCAAGGTCGGCAGGGTGCCAATCCTTGAGCTTGCCGTTCCGCTTGCCCGCAGGCGTGCGGACGACGTCGACGATGACAGCCTCATGCATGAGGTCCACCTCTTTCTTGATTGATGTTTGGGGAGGACAAGATGGCGTCGACGTTGGCGCCGAGCCGCTCGAGCAGGGATGCCAAGTGCTGGCGTTCCTCTCGACTGATCTCACGCCGGATCTCTCTTTGGAATCCGGCGTCGATCTCGTAGAACTTCTCGACCAATGCGGCACCATCAAGCGTGATGTTCACCAAACGCACGCGCCGATCGTTCGGGTGAGGATTGCGGGTCACGAGGCCTCGGACTTCGAGCCGATCGATCATCGAACCGATCGAGGCCCTACCAATGCCGACCATCTCGGCGAGCTCGGTTTGACTGCTCTCGCCGAAGTCGTTGACGAACGCAAGCAATGACGCCTGGTTGAGATTGAGATCGATCGGCGCAAGCCGGTGATCGAAGGCTGCTGCCACCTTCCGGGCGCCCGCGATCAGCGCGATTTCGACCCGTCGCCATGACGGCGCAGCGTGAGTTTGGTCGACAGTCGCCATGAGCAGAACCGTATGGTGCCATACATTCTGATCGCTGACAATCGGTCAGCGGACGATGCCGCAAGGTTGGTCGGATAACCGACGATCAGCAGCCCGCGGCGCATAGTTATCAGGTACGACATATCCTAACGAAATCCCCTTCCGGGGAAATCGGCCACAAGGGCCGATCGAACAGCCTTGCGAGCCCGCCGGGTTCGTCGGGTCTCGGCCTTTCGGTCGAGCGATAGCAGCGATAGCAAGGAAATACCCCGCCATGGCAAACGGCACCGTAAAGTTCTTCAACAACGAGAAGGGCTACGGCTTCATCTCCCGCGACGACGGCGAAGACGTCTTCGTCCACTTCTCCAACATCGAGGGGTCCGGGTTCCGCACGCTCGAAGACGGCCAGCAGGTCGAGTTCGAGGTCGGTCCCGGCCGCAAGGGTGACGAGGCCCTCAAGGTCCGCGTGATCTGACCCTCAACGACACTTCGTTCGGTTCGGCCCCGCTTCGGCGGGGCCGCTGCCGTTTTCTGGGCCGCGGCGCTCGGACCATCGTCGCCTAACCGCTCCTGTGCCGACCACGTCGAACCCTGACGGACGATCAGACGATCAGGTTGATCATCCGAGCCGGCACGTAGATGACCTTGCGGAGCTCGGCGCCGTCGATATGGCTGGCGACATTGACGTCGGCCATCGCTGCAGCGAGCACGGTCGCCTCGTCGGCATCGGACGCGACTGTGACCCGGCCGCGGACCTTGCCCTGGACCTGTACCGGCAGCTCGACCTGGTCGTCAACCAACAGCGCCGGGTCGGCTTCCGGGAAGCTGGCCCACACGACTGAGCCGTCGCCACCTAGTTTGTGCCACAACTCTTCGGCCATGTGCGGGACCATGGGCGACAGCATTCGGATCATGGCATCAGCGACGATGCGAGGCGTCGGCCCGTCGATCTTGGTCACTTCGTTGTTCAGTTCGGTCATTTTGGCAATGGCGGTGTTGAACCGCAGGCCGTCCATATCAGCCCGGACACCGTCGATCGTCTTATGGAGGGCCCGGTTGAGCTCGCTCGAGGGTGCCTCGTCGCAAAGCAGCAGCCCACCGGTCGCCTCATCGACGATGTTGCGCCACACCCGCTGCAACAGCCGCTGCGAACCGACGACCGAGCGGGTCTCCCACGGACGGTCCTGATCGATCGGACCCATCGACATCTCGTACAGGCGCAACGTGTCGGCGCCGTATGCGGCATACATGTCGTCGGGTGTCACCGAGTTCTTGAGCGACTTACCCATCTTCCCAAAGCTCCGGGTGACCGGATTGCCCTTATGGGTGAATCCCGACTGTGAGTCCCCCTCAACCTCTTCTGCCTCGACGTAGATCTCTCGCTCGTCCTGGAACGCGGCGGCCTGGATATAGCCCTGGTTGATCAGCCGCTTGAACGGCTCGGGAGTGGTGACGTGGCCCAGATCGAAGAGGACCTTGTGCCAGAACCGGCTGTAGAGCAGGTGCAACACTGCGTGCTCGACGCCACCCACGTACAAGTCAACGCCACCCTCGCTCGGATTGTCGCCCCCCATCCAGTAACGCTCCGATGCTGGGTCGGCAACGGTATCGCCGCTGACCGGATCGATATAGCGCAGGTAGTACCAGCACGAGCCAGCCCATTGGGGCATGACGTTGAGGTCGCGACGGTAGGTCTTGAGGCCATCGCCCAGGTCGAGTTCGACCGTTGCCCACTCGGTGGCGCGCCCCAGCGGCGGCTCGGGCTCTGAGCCTTCGTCGAGTTGACGTGGCGCCCAGTCGATCAGTTCGGGCAGGTTGAGCGGAAGCTGATCGTCGGGGATCGAGATCGGGTTACCGTCTTCGTCGAACACAATCGGGATCGGCTCCCCCCAGTAGCGCTGACGGGCGAACAGCCAGTCGCGCAGCTTGGTGGTGACCGTCCCCACGCCTGCACCCTCGGCCTCGAGCCACTCGATGATCTTCGTCTTCGCGTCAACGACAGCGAGCCCATCAAGGAAGGACGAATTCACAGCGGGGCCATCGCCGGTGTAGGCGCCATCGCCAGGAATGGCATCGTCGAAGTCGCTCGGCGGCTGCACAGTGCGAATGATTGGCAGCCCAAACTTGGTCGCGAACTCCCAGTCCCGTTCGTCCTGAGCCGGCACGGCCATGATGGCGCCGGTGCCATAGCCCATAAGCACGTAGTCGGCGATGAACACAGGGATCGACTCGCCGTTCACCGGGTTGGTGGCGTACGAGCCGAGGAAGACGCCGGTCTTATCCTTGTTCTCTTGCCGGTCGACCTCGGTCATCTGCCCAACTCGGGCGAGGTAGGCCGCAACCGCGCCGGTCGGGGTTGCGGCTCCGCCCGTCCACCCGGGGTTGACGTCGGGGTCGTAGGCGTCGGCGGTCAGTTGATCGACCAGCGGATGCTCAGGCGCCAGCACCATGTAGGTCGCGCCAAACAAGGTGTCGGGTCGAGTCGTGAACACGTCGATGGCGTGATCACCTGCAGGGAAGCTGACCTCGGCGCCTTCGGACCGGCCGATCCAGTTGCGCTGCATTGTCTTGATCGAGTCGGACCAGTCGAGCAGGTCGAGATCGTCGAGCAGACGGTCGGCGTACGCGGTGATGCGCATCATCCACTGCTTGAGTGGGCGCTTGAAGACGGGAAAGTTGCCGCGGTCACTGCGGCCGTCGGCGGTGACCTCTTCATTGGCCAGCACCGTGCCCAGGCCCGGGCACCAGTTGACCGGAGCTTCGGACACGTAGGCCAAGCGGTAGCCGTGCAGCACGCTGCGCTGCTCGCTCAGCGAGAGTTCGACCCAGGCGCGACCATCGGGCGTCATGCGCTCCCCCGACGCGAACTGGGCTTCGAGCTCGCTGATCGGCCGGGCCCGGCCGGCGCCGCCATCGGCCTCCGCATCGAACCACGCGTTGAAGATCTGGGCGAAGATCCACTGAGTCCAGCGGTAGTACGCCTCGTCGGTGGTGGCGATCGACCGGCGCTTGTCGTGGCCCAGCCCCAGCCGATCGAGTTGCCGGGTCATGTTCGCGATGTTGTTCTCGGTGTTGATTCGCGGATGCTCGCCAGTCTGACGGGCGTGCTCCTCAGCAGGCAGACCGAACGCATCGAAGCCCATCGTGTGGAGCACGTTGAACCCGGTCATCCGCTTGAACCTGGCGTAGACGTCGGTGGCGATGTACCCAAGCGGGTGACCGACGTGCAGACCCGACCCCGAGGGGTAGGGGAACATGTCCATGATGAACAGCTTCTCGCGATCCGCAACGCCCTGCGGATCGTCAGCGAGATGGCCGGACGGGTTGGGGGCATGGTGGATCCCGTTGGCCAGCCACTCGGCCTGCCATCGGGTCTCGAGTTCGTCGGCAGTTTCAGCGTCGTAGCGGAACTGCGGCATGTCGTCGGCCATGGGGCAAGAGGGTACCGGCGTGCCCAGCCCGGTCGGTGACGGCTACCGGCCCTGGGCGCCTCGTTGGCCGCAGAACAAAAGGATCAGGTCAGCACTTCCAAAAACCTGCTGTTCCGTGATACGGTACGATTCCACGATGCGGAACAGGCACTGCCTTTGGGTGGAGCGGGTTTCGCATCTTCCATGTTCCACGGGCTCCTATTGGGGGAGCACTTGAGTTCCAGGAGCGGCACATGTCCGACGAGGAAGAGATCGATCTCAGCGCACTCAACGATGAGGATCTCACCGCCCAGATGCACGACGACCTCTACGACGGTCTGGCCGAAGAGATCGAGGAGGGCACCAACATCCTCCTTTCTCGGGGTTGGGACGCGAATCGGGTCCTGAACGATGCCCTCGTTGCGGGCATGCGAATCGTCGGCATCGACTTCAGAGACGGCATCCTCTTCGTGCCCGAGGTCCTCCTCGCAGCAAACGCTATGAAGAGCGGCATGGCGATTCTTCGCCCGTTGCTCGCTGAAACCGGCGCCGAACCAATTGGCAAGGTCGTCATTGGCACTGTGAAAGGCGACATCCACGACATCGGCAAGAACCTCGTGGGCATGATGCTCGAGGGTGCCGGCTTCGAGGTGATCGACCTCGGTATCAACACCGATGTCGACGAGTACCTCCAGGCCCTCGACGAGCACAAGCCCGACATCCTCGGCATGTCGGCCCTGCTCACCACCACAATGCCGTACATGAAGGTCGTCATCGACACGCTGATCGAAAAAGGCTTGCGCGACGACTTCATCGTCCTCGTGGGCGGCGCGCCGCTCAATGAGGAGTTCGGCGACGCCATCGGCGCTGATGCTTACTGCCGCGATGCCGCAGTGGCAGCCGAGACCGCATCCGCCAAAGTCGCCGAGAAGCGCGCCGCCTAGTCAGGGTCGGCAGACGAGCCATGAGCGAGGCGCCCCGGGTTCTCATCCTGGCCTGTGGGGCACTTGCCCGCGAGATCCGCGACATCGCCCGACTCCACGAACTCAGCAATGTCACGCTCGAATGCCTTCCGGCAATCCTGCACAACCGTCCGACGGAGATTCCCAACGTGGTCCGTGAACGGCTCAACCGGGCCCGGGGTGACTACGACCGCATCCTTCTCGGCTACGCCGACTGCGGCACCGCCGGGGAACTGCACGACATTGCCGCCCAGGAGGGCATCGAGATGCTCCCCGGGGCGCACTGCTACCAGTTCTTCGCCGGCGAGCAGGTCTTCGACGAAATGCACGGCAATGACCCGACCGCCTTCTACCTGACCGACTATCTGGTCAAGCACTTCGACCGCCTGATCATGGAGAACCTCGGCATCGAAGCCCATCCCGAACTCCGGGACATGTACTTCGGGAACTACACGAAGATGATCTACCTCGCACAGACCAACGACCCTGACCTCGACAAACAGGCGCAGGCCTGCGCGGTCACGCTCAGACTTTCATTTGAACGGGTGCGGACCACCTACGGTGACCTCGAACCGGCTGTGGTACAGATCGCACGCAGGAGGGAAAGCGTCTGATGCCTCGACGCGGACGAGGCGGGCCCGGGCTCGTCACCATCTATTGGCGCGACATCCCCGCCCAGGTCACCGCCACCACCGAAGACGGCAGCAAAGAACAGGTGCTGATGCACCAACGGTTCCAGGTCGCGATCGATCGGGCGGCGGCCGTCGCCGGTCTGACCGAAACCGATGACTACGTGAACGAATGGCGCCGCGTCACCACCACCGTTGACGGCGACCCCGTCGCGGCGGCACACGCCATGGCCGAACAACTCGACAACGAACACCCCCGAGACCTGCTCGAGGCCCTCGTGGCTAACGGCGGTCTCGCAACCTCGGGAGAACCCCAGTGACCGACACGATCATTTCCAGCGCCACGAAGGAGGTGGCGATCGGGTTCGGTCGTCCCTTCGTCATGATCGGCGAACGCATCAACCCCACCGGCCGCAAGTTGCTGGCTGAAGAAATGAAGAACGGCGACTTCAGCCGGGTCGTTTCTGATGCGATCGCCCAGGTCGAGGCCGGCGCCCAGATGCTTGACGTGAACGCCGGCATCCCGCTGGCCGACGAACCAGCGCTGCTGGTTCGGGCGATCAAGGAAGTCCAGGCCGTCACCGACGTCCCGATCGCAATCGACTCGTCGATTGTCGAAGCCCTCGAAGCAGCGATCGAGATCTACGAAGGCAAGCCGCTGATCAACTCCGTCACTGGAGAAGAGGAGGTTCTCGAGCGCGTCCTGCCGTTCGTGGCCATGCACGGCGCCGCCGTGGTTGCGATCTCCAACGACGAGACCGGTATCTCCGAAGATCCCAACGTGCGCTTCGACGTCGCCAAGAAGATCGTCAACCGCGCTGCCGACTTTGGCATCCCCGCCTCCGATGTGGTCGTCGACCCGCTCGTCATGCCGATCGGCGCGATGGGCACCGCCGGCCGCCAGGTCTTCGAGCTCGTCGGCCGACTGCGCGACGAACTCAAGGTCAACACCACCTGCGGTGCGTCGAACGTGTCGTTCGGTCTTCCCAACCGCCACCACATCACCGGTACCTTCCTGGCTATGGCGATCGGCGCTGGCATGACCTCCGCGATCATGAACCCCCTCCACACCGAGGTGAAGACAGCGATCATGGCCGCCGACGTCCTCAACGGACAGGACGAGAACTGTGCGGCCTGGATCCGAGACAACCGCGAGCCCGGTGAAGGCGGCGCGGGCGCCGGGCGCCGCCGTGGCGGGCGCCGTCGCGCCACCGCAAGCTGAGCTTCGGCTGATGCGGCAATGACCGACCTGGCCGGCAAGACCGACGCCTTCGGTGACGAGCGCGTCACCGTGGTCTTCACCCCATCGGGGGTGACAACCGACGTCGCGCGCGGTACGTCACTGCTCGACGCGGCCCGCTCGGTCGGTGCCGACATCGACTCCACCTGCGGCGGCCGTGGGCTCTGCGGCCGTTGCCAGGTCACGCCCTCAATCGGCGAGTTCGCCAAGTGGGGCATCACCTCCGATGCGTCAGCCGTGTCGCCGTGGACCACAAGCGAGTCCGACTACAAGGGTCGCCGCAGGATTGAACCCGGTTCTCGACTCGGCTGCCAGGCCAACGCCCTTACTGATGTCGTCATCGACATCCCGCCGGCGAGCCAGGTGAACCGTCCGGTGGTTCGCAAGAAGATCGATCTTCCTGGCCTCACCCTCGACCCACTGATCACCGCTCGCTACGTCGAACTCCCCGAACTTGAACTGGGCGATGAACGAGCCGACGTCGAGCTCCTCCGCGACGCGCTCACCACCGACTGGGGTCTTGACAGCGTCGCCGTCGAGAGCGGGCTTCTCCCCTTGCTGCACCCTGCGATCGTCGAAGGCAAGCGAGCGGTCACCGCCGTAGTGCATCGCAACGGCACGGTTCTGGCGGTGCGACCCGGCTTCGACGAAGTCGTGTACGGCATCGCCGTCGACGTTGGCTCGACCACGATCGCTGGCTACCTCGTCGACCTTGCCTCTGGTGACGTCGTTGCCAATGCCGGTGCGATGAACCCGCAGATCCGGTTCGGCGAAGACCTTATGAGTCGGGTCAGCTACGTGATGATGAATCCAGGCGGCGATCACGAACTCACCTCGGCCGTCCGCAGCGCGCTCGACCAGCTCGTCACCGACCTCGCCGATGATCTCGACACCGAACTCGACGAGGCTGCAGTCCGAGCCCGCATTCATGACATCGTGATGGTTGGCAACCCGGTGATGCACCACCTTCTGCTCGGCATCGATCCGACGCCCCTCGGTGCTGCACCGTTCACGCTGACCACCGGCGAACCTGTCGACATGCGAGCAGTCGACCTCGATCTTGACCTGCCGTTTGCTCGCGCCCACGTGGGGCCGTGCATCGCTGGCCACGTCGGTGCCGATGCTGCCGCAGCAACGCTCAACGAGCGCACCCATGACACCGTCGAGCCCCAACTGATGGTTGATGTCGGAACCAACGCCGAGATCGTGCTTGGCACCGCCGACCGCACCTACGCCGCGTCGTCCCCAACTGGCCCGGCGTTCGAGGGTGCACAGATCTCGTCGGGCATACGTGCCACCGCAGGGGCCATCGAGCGCATTCGGATCGACCGAGAGACGTACGAGCCTCGCTTCAAGGTCATCGGCGCCGATGCCTGGAGCGACGAGCCTGAGTTCGTCGCACAGACCGCCAAGCTCGACATCGCCGGTCTGTGTGGCTCAGCGATCATCGAGGTGATCGGCGAGATCTACCTGGCCGGGATCTGCGACCATAACGGCGTGATCCAGGATCTCGCTACGAAGACCGACCGCGTCGTCCCCGACGAGCGCACCTTCACCTACGTGATCCGGCCAGAATTCACCGATAACGGCACAGTTCACCCACAGTTGGCAATCACCCAAAACGACGTCCGCCAGATCCAACTCGCTGGCTCCGCACTACGCGCTGGCATCGACTTGTTGATGGAGCACGCCGGCATCACCGAGTGCCATGACGTCCGCCTCGCCGGCGCGTTCGGCGCTCACATCGACCCGGTCTACGCCCTCGTGCTCGGCCTCGTGCCCGACTGTCCGGTCGACAGCGTGAAGGCGGTCGGCAACGCGGCCGGCGCGGGCACGGTTCGCATGCTGGTGAGCGGCCAACAGCGCGACGAAGTCGCCGCTGCCGTCCGCGACATCGAGAAAATCGAGACAGCGACCGAACCCCGCTTCCAGGAATTGTTCGTGGCTGCCATGGCGTTCCCTCACGCCAGCGCCCCGAGTCCACACCTCGCCGAGGTCGTGAGGCTCCCCAAACGCATCGAATCCGAAGGAAGCGGCCGCCGGGGCCGCCGTCGCCGGCAGGCGAGCACCGAGAGGTAGACCCATGAGCGAAGAAACCAGCACCGAAACCGACGGGGGCCGCCGAAGTGGGCGTCGTGGTGGTGGTCGAGCCGGCCGCCAGGCTGCACGATCCGCAGCAACCACCACCACCAGGCCGTACCTCGAACGAACAATGCCGCCCATCGAGATGCTGTCCGAGGACGGACTCGTGGCGATTGAGGAGAACGCAGAGGAGATCCTCGCCACCGTGGGTGTGGCCTTCCAGGAGTTCCCCGAGGCACTCGATCTCTGGCGTGAGGCCGGCGCCACCGTCGACGGCGAGATGGTCTACTTCCCCAAGGGGATGTGCCGCGAGCTTGTCCAAAACAACGCTCCGAAATCATTCATTCAGCACGCCCGCAACCCGCAGCGATCGGTGAAGATCGGCGAGAACTGCACGGTTTTCGCGCCGAACTACGGTTCGCCGTTTGTGATGGATCTCGACAACGGTCGCCGCTACGGCACGATCGAGGACTTCCAAAACATCGTCAAGCTGGTCTACGGCCTGCCCCAACTCCACCACAGTGGCGGCACCGTGTGCGAGCCGGTTGACGTGCCTGTCAACAAGCGCCACCTCGACATGGTGTATTCACATATCAAGTACAGCGACAAGCCCTACATGGGGTCAGTCACAGCAGCCGAACGCGCCGCCGATTCCGTTGAGCTGAGCCGCATTGCATTCGGCGGCGACCTGCAGGACCGCACCGTGATGACATCACTCATCAATGCATCCTCGCCTCTCCGCTGGGACGCCACCATGCTCGGCGCAGCTACCGAATACGCCCGCGCCAACCAGGCGTGCATCATGTCGCCGTTTATTCTTGCCGGCGCGATGTCGCCGGTGACCGTCGCCGGCCTTGCCGCGCAGTCGCTGGCCGAGGCCCTCTCGGGCATGGCGTACAACCAGCTTGTGCGCCCAGGCGCACCGGTGATCTTCGGCACGTTCGCTTCGTCGATGTCGATGGCGACCGGCGCTCCAACCTTCGGCACACCCGAGGCCGGCCAGGCGATCTCGGTGATGGCTTCGCTCGCCCGCCGTGTCGGCGTGCCGTTCCGTTCCGGCGGTCAGTTCACGGCATCGAAGTATCCCGACGCCCAGTCCGCCTACGAGTCAGCCTCGACGATCCTGCCGACCGTGCTCTCAGGCGTGAACTTCGTGCTGCATGCAGCGGGTTGGCAGGAGGGCGGTCTTGCGCTCGGATACGAGAAGCTCATCCTCGACGCCGACCAACTCGGCTTCATGGAGGTCTACGCCCGCGGCATCGACGTAAGCGAGAACGGCCAGGCGATGGACGCCTTCCGCACCAACACCCACGGTGACCACTTCCTCGGCAACGCGCACACACTGGCCAATTTCGAGACGGCCTTCGTTCGATCGTCGGAAGCTGACAACAACAGCTTTGAGCAGTGGACCGAAGATGGCTCACTCACATCGGCCCAGCGGGCCAACCAGACGTGGAAGCGCATGCTTGCCGACTACGAGGGCCCCGACCTCGACGACGCAATCGATGCCGAACTCTTGGACTACATCGGCCGCCGAAAGGCTTCGATGCCCGACGCCTCCTACTAGGAGTTCTCATGAGCGAAACACTCGGCTTCATTGGGCTCGGCAACATGGGGCTACCCATGTGCCTCAACCTGGTGGAGGCCGGTTTTGACGTCGTCGCCCTCGACCTGCGGTCCGAACCGGTCGCTGAGGTCGTCGCCGCCGGCGGGCGCACCGCAGTCGACTCAGCCGCAGTCGCAGCTGAGGCCGACATCCTACTCACGTCGCTACCTCGCCCTGACCACGTCGATCAAGTGATGCGAGCCGGTGGCGCGCTCGCCGCCTTGCGATCAGGATCAGTCTGGGCCGACCTCACCACCAATCGCCGTGAGTTCGTGGAGGAGCTCGAGGCAGAGACACCCGACGGCGTGACCGTCATGGACTCACCGGTCACCGGGGCAGTCGACGGGGCCCGAAACAAGCGGCTGACCCTCTTCGCCGGTGGCTCAGAGACCGATCTCGACCGGGTCGTTCCCGTGCTCGAGCGTCTCGGCCGTGTGATTCGATGCGGGCCGCTCGGCACGGGAAACGTCGTGAAACTGGTCACCAACCAGCTGTGGTTCATCCACGCTGCGTCGATTGGTGAGGGCTTTGCGCTCGGAATGGCCAACGGCGTCGAGCTGCCCGTGTTGTACGACGCCATCTGCGACTCGGTTGGCGACTCGTTCGTCGCCCGACATGACGGACCGTCGATCTTCGCAGGCCACTACGATCCAAGCTTCACCCTGGATCTCTGCCTCAAGGACCTCGGTCTCGTTCGCGAACTTGAAGATTCCCTTGACGCGCCTCTCGTCATGACCGCTGCAGCCCACGGCGTCTTCACCGAGGCGGCCGAGCGCTACGGGCGCGACGTCGGTGAACTCCACGTCGCCAGGCGCCTCGAGGACGACAACCAACTCTCGTTCCGCATGGACGGCGACTGGGTCGCCCCATGGGACGTCACCGACGACTGACGACTGAACCGCCGTCATCTCGCAAATCCGTGCCTGCCGGTGACGTCTGGCCCGTGCTTCGCGAGCGAAGCTGGACGGTGGTGGGGTCAGCCTGACCGTTCTGCCTCGTCGATGCGCTTGCGTTGACCACGCATGAGGGCGACGGCTGTGGCTGACGCACGGGCCGGGAATGCCACGAACGCCCGCCTGGTTTCAGGTGCCTCAGCGACGACGATCCGGTAGGCCAGGTACACCACGACGACCGCGAAGGTCGCAGCCATCGTCCAAAAGTACGCAACCGGCGATGTCGCGCCAATCACGACGGTGGCCACAAGCGGGCCGACAAGCGCCCCGACACCGTTCACTCGCACCAGCACGGCTGAGCCGGACGTGAGCTTCTCGGTGGGCAGCCAGTCGGCCGTGTACGCGATGGTCAGCGAGTAGATCGGGAAGGCGACAGCACCGAGCACCGCCATCAGACCGATCGATGTCCAACTGCCCTCAGGCGCGCCCGCAAGGACGAAGCACGTCACGAAGGCGACCGCAGCGACGGCGAGGATCACGCCCCGGCGAGATACCCGATCGGAGATGTACCCGACCGGCCACTGCAACAGCATCGAGCCGAACAGGGGGGCAGCAAGGAAGACGGCAAGCCGAGAGTCAGGCACGTCGACGGCTACTGCGTAGACAGCACCGAGGCCGATGAGAACGCCGACCGCCGCACCGTTCCAGAACGAGCAAAAGATACCGGTGGGGATAATGGCGGCGAGTTCGCGAAGACTCATGCGTTCCGGCACCGACAGCGGTGGGTTACTGGACGCCGACAGAACGATCGGAATGAGCGATGCCGAAACGAGAAGCGACGACAGCAGGAAGAGCTTCACGCCGCCAGGGTCTGCGACGTCGAGCAGGAACTGTCCGATCGTCATGCCACCCATCGTGATCATCATGTAGATCGACAACAGACGCCCACGCGTCTTATTGGTTGCAAGGTCATTGAGCCAGGACTCTTCGGTCACGAACAGGCCGGCCATGCAGAGGCCGGTCACGAACCGCATCAGACCCCAGGTGACCGGATCGATGTAGAGCGCGTGAACCAGCACTGCTGCTGAGGCCATCGATGCGAGGCCCGCGAACACCCGAATATGTCCAACCTGGGCGATCAGCGTCTCGGCGGTACGACTACCAGCAAGGAAGCCGGCGAAGTAAGCAGCCATGACAAAACCAGCGACGGTGACCGAGAAGCCCTCGCTCGCAGATCGCACGCCAATCAGTGACCCCTGCAATCCGTTGCCGGCCATGAGAAGAAGGATTCCGAGGAACAGCGCCCGCGCTGCAGTGGCTGGACTGTCCTCGATCCACGGACCACCCTCGATGATTTCCTCGTCGTCGGTAATCGACGGCGGCGTCGGTTCGGTCACGGCGTGGACCTCCACAAGACGGCCGCACCGGTGAGGCGGCACCAGAGGGAACACTAGCGGGCAGGCCGCGAACCGAGCGGGGCGCGTGCTTGAGATGAACGATCAGGGTTCCCGTGCGCTCGCCCAGGTGATGAGCGAGCGTCGACCCTCCGGCGGAGCCGCTTCGACGGAGAACTCGTCTCAGACCGAAGCCTAGGCTCCGTCGAGCGCGGCGACGATTGCGTTCCGGGTCTCGTCGGGCGCCTCGACCGTCAGCATGTGACCGCAGTCGATCGTGACAACATCGGCGCCCGTCGTCGCTGCGATGAGGTCGGCTGCCCGCTTCGTGGGTGTCATCTTGTCGCGGGCGCCCAGGATGTACGTGACCGGACAGGTGACGTCGGCGGCAGCACTAAGCGACGTGTCATAGATATTGCACGCTGCCATGTCGACGCCAAGCGAATCAGGCCGCGACGTGTCGAGCAGGGCCTGCGAGCCACCGATTTGCCACATGCCGGGCGTGCTGTGGCGTCCGACGTGGGCGCGGTCGCCGAACGACCACGACGACATGAGTCGGCTGGCATGCGGCACGTTGTTGGCGGCCGAGTCAAGCAACTCTGGGTGCACCGGCATCGCCGCCGCAGTGCCGACCAGAACGATCGACGCAACGGCCTCGGAACGCTGCGCAGCCGTCTCGATCGCGATGAACGTGCCCATCGAGTGACCGACGATGTGCGCCGGGCCGAGGTTGAGTTCATCAATCACCTGACCGACCCACGCGCCCATCTCTGGGACCGTCTCGATGCACGGGCCGTCGGAGCCGCCGTGACCGGGTAGGTCGACCGCCGCCACCCGATATCCGTGGTGGGCGAGATAACGGGTCTGGAGTTGCCACACGGTGCGGTTCATGCCCGAGCCGTGGACGAGCACGACGCCGGGAAGCGCCGGATCGTGCTCTCGTCCGCCGTTGGCGTAACGGACCGTCTTGCCCTCGAGGGTGCATTCCATTGGCCGCTCGCTCTCTATCGCTGGCTGATCCTCAGCGCAGTGCTGAGGTCGTCGATGATGTCGCGCACGTCCTCGATGCCAACCGACACGCGGATGAGTTCTTCGCCAATGCCAACCGCTGCGAGGTCTTCGTCGGACAGCTGCTGATGGGTTGTGCTCGCAGGGTGCAGCACGAGCGTCTTCGCATCACCCACGTTGGCGAGGTGCGAGGCGAGCTTCACATTCTCGATGAACTTCTTGCCAGCCTCGCGGCCGCCCCTGATGCCAAAGCTGAGGATGGCGCCGGTGCCGTTCGGATAGAGGGCGGCAGCGAGCTCGCGGTCGGGGTGGTCCGATGCTGTCGGGTACTTGACCCACTCGACCGCCTCGTTGGCCTCGAGCATCTCGGTGACTGCTTGGGCGTTGCTGACATGGCGAGCCATGCGCAGTGGCAGCGTTTCGACCCCCTGCAGTAACTGAAAGGCATTCGCCGGACTCATCGACGCGCCAAAGTCACGCAGACCCTCGGCGCGAGCCCGGGTAATGAACGCAGCTGGGCCGAACTCATCGGCGAACGAGATGCCGTGATAGCCGGCGTACGGCTCGGTCATGGTGTCGAAGCGTCCCGAGGCCTCCCAGTCGAATCGGCCACCATCGATCAATGCGCCACCGAGTGCCACACCGTGACCGCCAAGGAACTTGGTCACCGAGTGCATGACGATGTCGGCGCCGTGCTCGATCGGCCGGATGCAGTACGGCGTCGAGAAGGTGGAGTCGACCATCAGTGGGAGACCGTTGCGATGGGCGACATCGGCTACTGCCGAGATGTCGAGCACCTCGACGCCGGGGTTACCCAACGTCTCAGCGAAGACGAGACGGGTGTCGCCGGTGATGGCAGCCTCGAACTCGGCCGGGTTGCGGGGATCGACGAACGTGCAGGTGATTCCGAGCCGTGGGAGCGTGACGTTGAGCATCTGGTGGGTGCCACCGTAGATATTGCGGCTTGCGACGATGTGCCCGCCCTGCCCCATGAGCGTGATCACCCCAAGGAAGAACGCGGCCTGGCCGCTTGCAGTGCACACGGCACCGACGCCGCCTTCGAGGGCAGCCAAGCGCTCTTCAAGCACGGCGACCGTCGGATTGGTGAGACGGGTGTAGAGATGACCCGGCATCTCGAGGTTGAAGAGACCTGCAGCGTGGTCGCTGTCGTCGAACACATACGAGGTCGTGAAGTACAGCGGCACGGCACGGGCCCCGGTGGTCGGGTCCGGTTGCTGGCCGGCGTGAAGGCTCAGCGTGTCGAAACGCAAGTAATCGGGCTCGATCATGGGGGCGACCCTACCGGGACGGCGCGGTAGGGGTAGCGTCGCCCCCGTGATGCACCGTTCGGACCGGTGGGCGGCCGTCCTCATCCTCCTTGCGCTGCTCAGCGGTGCCTGTTCCGGCAGAGCCGATGAGCCAGCATCCGGTGCACCGACCATCGACGCGCCTATCGACGATGATGTCTCCGAGTCCACCGATGCGGGCCCAACCCTGCCATCCACTGATGAAGGCAACGAGCGCTTTACCAATGTCGGCGACGGGGTCGCAATAACAATGGCCCGCTCCGATGGTCCTGACGGGCACTTCCGAGCCGAGATCGTGCGACAACTTCTCGAGTTGCTCGGCTACGCCGTGAACGACCCGGCCAATGTTGAACTGTCGCCGGCTGACTTCTACACCGCGCTCGGCCGCGGCGAGGTCGATCTGTGGGCCAACGCCCGGCTCCCGGAGCACAACCCATACCTCGATGCGGTGATCCGAATCGAACCCTTCGCCACCCCCGAATCCGACGAACGCGAGGGTGACGACGGCGGGGCCGACAACACCGGTGATGAAGACGACAGCGTCGTGATCGTCCAGCAGTCGGCGCCGACCGACAACACCATCGAGATTCTCGTGCGCGACGAAATCACCATCGTCGGTTCGATTGTCGCCAATGGCGGCGTTGCCGGGTTTGTCACCAACGCGTCGATCGCGTTCGACAACCCAGACCTGACCCTCGACGCAATCGTCGACGATGACGCGCTCTTCGACCGCTACGACGCGGCCGATGTCTTCCTCTCGCCGGCGCTCGCCCCCGAGGGAGAGGCAGGTGACGAGGCCGACAACACCGAAGAGCCGATCGTTACCACCGATGGCGTCATCCAGATCCTCGGCTGCCCCCAGGACGCAGTCTGTGCCGACCAGATCGACGAGATGATCCGTTTCGCGGGCTGGCGCGGCGACTTCGAGCAGGTCCTCGGCGACTACGACGTCCTCGTTGAAGAGGCGCTTCGCCGCATCGCTGTTAACCGGCCGGTCATCTTGTTCCTTCGCGGTCCGTCAGCACAGATGATGCAGCTCATTCCTGGCGAGAACGTGATGTGGATCGGCATGGAGCCAGGCTCGGTGCTCAACGGGACGATTACCCCGGCGTGGAATCAGCGGGTCCAGAACGAGGACGGCGAACAGGTGCCGAACCCAGTCGAGCCCGACACCTGCACAGCCGATCCGTGCCATCTCGGCTGGCTCACGAGCGACATCGCGATCATTGCGAGCAACGACTTCCTCGAGCGGCACCCGGCTGCGGCTGCGCTGCTTGAGCTGATCGAGATCCCTGCAGCCGACATCAACAACGCGACCGCTCGCGTCCAGTTCGGTGACCTGCGCAGCGTCGTCACTGACAAGACGCCGCAAGCGGCCAGCGAATGGATCGAAGCCAACCGCGAACTGGTTGAGGGGTGGCTCGACGCGGCGATCTCCGCTGTCTGAAGCGTTCTTACACGCGAAGCGCCTTGCCCAGATCGGTGAGGAGGTCGTCGGTGTCCTCGAGACCGATCGAGAGTCGGATCATCGTCTCGCCGATCCCCATCTGGCGGCGGAGTTCCGGCGCGACCCGACGATGAGTCGTGGTCGCAGGATGTGTCACCAAACTCTTCGTGTCGCCGAGGTTGTTGGAGATATCAAAGATGCTCAGCGCGTCGACGACCGCGAACGTTGCGGCCTGATCGCCCTCGAGGGTGAGGCACACGATGGTGCCGCCCGACTCCATCTGGGTCCGAGCCAGCTCGGCATCGGGATGCGAGTCGAGGAACGGGTAGCGGGTCTCGCGCACTCGGGTATGTGACTGAAGCTCGCGGGCGATGCGATCTGCGGACCGACTTTGGGCATCGACGCGAAGACGCAGCGTCTCGAGGCCCTTGACCAGCACCCAGGCGTTGAACGGGCTCAGGCTTGGGCCGGTATGGCGGATGAACTCCTCCAGGTGGCCGGCATGGAACTGCTCAGAGCACAGCACCGCGCCGCCCAGAGTTCGGCCCTGCCCGTCAATGTGCTTCGTGGCGGAGTAGACGACGATGTCGGCACCGAGTTCGAGCGGATGTTGCAGCACCGGCGTCGCGAACACGTTGTCGACCACGACCAGGGCTCCGGCCGCGTGGGCCATCTCGCTCACGGCCCTAAGATCAATGACCTCCAGCCCTGGGTTCGACGGCGTCTCGAGGAAGACCGCCTTGGCGCCACGAGCGAGCGCAGCCTCCCACTGAGAGAGATCACGGCCGTCGACCAGAGTCGTTTCGACGCCGTAGCGGGGAAGGATCTCCGTTGCGACCACGGCACACGAACCGAACAGCGCGCGGGCAGCGACAAGCCTGTCGCCGGCCCCCAGAAAGCTGGCCAGGGCGGCGAACACCGCCGACATACCGCTTGCGGTCGCTCGGCACACCTCGGCTCCCTCAAGAAGACGAAGCCGTTCCTCGAACATGGCGACCGTAGGGTTGCCGTAGCGTCCATAGATAAAGCGGTCGACGTCACCCCTGAAGGCCGCTTCCGCCTCGGCGGCCGAGCCATAGACGAACCCTGAGGTGGCGTAAATGGCCTCAGCGGTCTCGTCGAACCCGGAGCGAGTGAGCCCACCCCGGATCAACGTGGTTGCCTCGGACCCGTAGTCGTTACCCATGCTCAGCCCTGTCGCCATGGCAGGCCAGCATGTTTCCAGCCTGTCGCGCGGTGGCCGTTGGCGTTAAGGTCACCCTCGAAGCCTTCAGAGACGTTGTAGGTGGTGGTGAACCCGGCGGCCGACGCTGCGGTAGCGGCGCCCTGGGAGCGGACACCGCTTCGGCACAGGAACAGCAACGGCGTCGAGGGGTCGAGCCCACCCGTGGCCTGCTCAAGGAACTGGGGGTTGGGCGTACCGGTGCCGAACTCGGTCCACATGGCCATTCGGACGTGCTTGCCGATCGTGTCGAGGACGGGCACCCCCACCAAGAGCCACTCCTGCGGTGTGCGCACGTCGACGAGCACGGCAGCAGGTTCGTCCGCAAGGAGCTGGTACGCGTCCTGCACAGTGATCTCGGTGAAGGCCATGGCCGCTCCTCATGCCGATCGCTTCGATCAGGGTGGGAAATGTACGGCTAGGCCTTCGGCTAACACGCAGTTCTGGCAATTCCGCGATCGTGCGTCGATCGATGGAATCCAACCCGGGGATTCGACAAGCGCAGTCCGATGAAGATCGAAGACTCCTTTTATTGCTCCCTCGCCAGCACCAGCCGTCTCGGAAGAAATCTCCGGCCAGAGGTCACGTCGGCGCATTCGCAAGCAACCATTCACGAAAAATAACCACCCCGGGATCGAGCGCTTCGGAACGCCGGTTGAGCAACGGGAACGCCACGCCGGTTTGGGTCGCAGGCCCCACGGCGATCAACTGGCCGTCGTCGAGCAACTCACGAACGATATGCTCCCAACCGAGCGCCACCCCGTTGCCTGCCAGCGCGCCATGCAAGATGAGCGAGTAGTCATTCGACCGGTCACCGGGCAGTTCACTGCCGAGGACAACGTCGTGATCCCGGAACCAGCGCGGCCAGTCGAAACGAGGGTTGTAGCGCTCCTCGAGGTGCAGCAGCGGGGCGTGGAGCAGGTCGGCCGGATCGCCGCCAACGAGGCGGTCGGCGAGCGCCGGTGCCGCCACCGGGATGAGGCGCTCGGCGCAGAAGGGGACCGACTCGAGCGCGGGATCGTCGATGGTCCCCAGCGGAATCCAGAGGTCGGCATCGTCACGGCCGACATCGCGATCGCTGTCGGTGGTGAGCACCCGCAAATCAATGCCCGGATGCTGCTGCTTGAAGTCGGCTAGGCGCGGGATCAGCCAGTAGGTGGCGAGCGAGGTCGACGCCGAGATCGCAACCGCTCCCCCGTCGGGCCCGCTCATGACGTCGTCGAGCGCCGCCCCAATATCGGCCAGCGCGGCACGGATTCGAGTGAGGAGCCTGAGCGCCGCATCGGTGGGTTCGACCCCGTCGCGACGCCGGACGAACAACTCGAGACCGAGCGTCTTTTCGAGTCGAGCGATTGCGTGGCTGACGGCCGACTGGCCTAACCCGAGGTGCAGTGCGGCCCTCGTGAAACTGCCGGCGTCGGCGACCGCAACGACGGCCCGAAGGGCCCGCAGAGAGATCGTAGAGACATCGACTTCTGTCATGACGGAATGACAAGATATCTGCTTTTCGACATGACGGTGATCGGCGACAATGAGGAATATGCACCAGCTCTCCCAGATCGTCGAGCTCAATCGCTACCCGCTCCACGAACCTGAGTCAGCCGCCTACGTAGCCGCCGTCGATGCCGCCCGTGACGGGTTGCGCTCCGTGGGCTGCGCCGTCGTCAAGGACCTCGTTCGGCCTGAGGCCGTTGCGCTACTCAACGACGAGATCGTCGAACGCAAGCACACCACCCATTTCTCGACCCAGGTGATGAACCCGTACTTCCATACTGCGGCCAATGATGACTTCCCAGCTGATCACCCGGTCAATACGTTCCTCGAGCGGTCAAGTGGCTTCGTCCCCGGCGATTCGTGGGATTCATGTTGCACAACCGATGTCATGTTCCGAGCACCCGAACTCGCCCGTTTCCTCGCCGACTGCCTTGAGATACCAGAGTTGCACTGCTACGCCGATCCGCTCGCCGGCCTCACCGCCAACATCCTCGAGCCGGGGCAGCTCTTCACCTGGCACTTCGACACCAACGACTTTGCTGTCACCGTGCTCATGCAGGAAGCCGACGAGGGAGGCCTGTTCGAGTACTACCCGGCGATCCGCAACGCCGATGACGAGGGCTTCGATCGCATCGCTGGGGTGCTCGCCGGCAAGCGCGACGGCATCCACACGCTCGATCTTCGCCCTGGCGACATGCAGATCTTCCGGGGTCGCCACAGCCTGCACCAGGTGTCGCGTGTGCCCACTGCCAGCCGCCCGCGGCACGCGACGATCTTCGCCTACACCGAGGAGGCCGGCGTGATCGGCCGCGTCGCCCGCACCCAGCAGCTGTTCGGCCGGGTCATGCAAGCGCACCTCGACGCCGAACAGGAGCGTGTGCGTTCTGACGCGCTCATCGATTGATCGCTAGCGTCGCCACCATGCCGCTGCCCCAACCGACGACTGATCTCGAACAGCAGAAGGCCGACCTCGACGAGTTCGGCTACTGCATCGTCGCCGACGCACTCTCACCCGACGAAGCCACCACCCTCAAGGGCCGGATCAGCGCCCAAGCGGCCGCGGAGCGAGTCCAGGCCCTCGACTTTCACTACCCAGCCGATGGCGACGACGACATCAACCAGTGGGTCTATCAACTGCTCGCCAAAGGCGATGAGTTTCAGGCACTTGCACTCCACCCGGCGGCGCGGGCCCTCGCAACGCACGTGCTCGGCATTGACCACATCCTCTCGTCGGTCGACGCCCACATCACGCACCCGGGCAACACACCCATGGCCCTTCACCTCGACCAATGGTGGATGCCACAACCGGCCATGCCCGGCACGCCCCACATGCGACAGGGCGACCTGACGCGAGCGTCTGGCCCCTACGGTGAACCGACCCCGGCTGAGGGCCCGATCTCGCCGCCGATGGTGTGCAACATGATGTGGATGGCCAACGATTTCACCGTCGAGAACGGCGCCACCCGCATCGTGCCCGGCAGCCACCTTGCGGGCTGCCAGCCCGATCCAACCCGCACCGACTACGGGGAGACCCCGATCACTGCCCCTGCCGGTTCGGTACTGGTGTGGGAGGGCCGAACCTGGCACGCCGCCGGACTCAACGTCTCCGATCATCCCCGCTTCGGCGTCGTGACATATTTCTGCGCACCGATTGTCCGGTCGCTGGGCAACCTGACCTACGGCATGCGGACCGAGACCCGCAACGCGATGAGTCCCGAGCTCCTCAAGCTCGCCGGCTTCACCCCGTGGAACAGCTATGGCATGACCGATGATCCATACGCCGACGTAGCTCGTGCCGGCGACGAGACCGCCGGGCGCCTCGAGTAAGGCGGGCTACTCGAACAGCGGGGCAAGTGGCGCCGGGTTGATCCATTCGTCGAGACGGGAGATCAGGCCGTCAGCGCCAACCTGCACAATCGCGACTGCTTCAGCTCTGAGGTCTCGGCCAGCGAGCGTCGTGATTTCAAGGGTGTGCTGCTGCAGGTAGCCACCCTCGATAGGTTCGAGCCGGCGGATCACATACTCGCGGCGCGACGCCCGGTTCCCCATTACCGCCATCAGGTGCATGTTCTCGTCAACGGTCTGCGTGACACCGTCGAAGTCGTGCCACACCTCGGCATCGGGGTGGTAACAGGCGCGGGCAGCCTCCACATCACCCGCATTCAGCGCGTCAAGGAATCGGTGGGCCACGTCGGGAAGAGCCATGGCCGACAATCTAGGTTGACGGCCATGACCACGCACTGGAACCGCGCCCTCGTCACCGGCGCATCGAGCGGCATCGGCCGGGCGTTCGCAACCCAACTCGCCGCGGCGGGGACCGACCTCGTCGTCGTAGCCCGAGACACCGAACGGCTCGAAGCCCTCGCCGACGAACTCACCGTCGACGTCGAGGTCTTGACGGCCGACCTTGGCGACCCCGCTGCGGTGAGCACCGTCGCCGACCGACTCCGGGCCGTCGAGGACCCTGTCGATCTACTCGTGAACAACGCGGGGATCGGATTTGCGAAACCCACCCTCGACACACCCGACGCGGCCGACGAGCGCACCGTGGCCGTCAACGTCGTCGC
>JAQWLJ010000027.1 GCA_029247365.1 Acidimicrobiales bacterium
CTTCACAAGCGGGGACCATCGACTCTCTCAACAACCAGCCCGATGCCCTTCGGATGGGCGAGAAGATACAGCGAACGGGCTGATCGCCGTGCGAGTGCTCGCACCCGCCCCCACCGGCCAGCGGTACCGCATGAACAGCGCCGCCATGCGCCTCGACCGGAACGCATAAGCGAAGGGGAGAAACCGAACGCTCGTTGCGCCCGGTCCCGCCCCTGGGGAACCCCGGTACCCTGACCCGGTGACTCGCACGACGTCGTTCGCCGAGCTCGGTGTACCGGCGGCAATCGTCGCAGCGCTCGAGCAGGCTCGTATTCGCCAACCCTTCCCGATTCAGGCCGAGACGATCCCCGATCTGCTCGCCGGGAAGGACGTCATCGGCCGCGCCCCGACCGGTTCGGGGAAAACGCTGGCGTTCGGGATTCCTCTCGTCACTGCGTGCCAGCTGAACGGCCCTGCCCGGAAGAAACGACCGATCGCGCTCGTGCTCGCACCCACCCGAGAGCTCGCAGCGCAGATCGCCGACGAACTTGCCCCGCTCGCCCGTGCCGTCGATCGCACTATCCTTGCCGTCTACGGCGGGGTCGGCCTTCAGCCCCAGATCAGCCGGCTCAGCAAGGGCGTCGACCTCCTGGTCGCCACGCCGGGACGGCTCGAAGACCTCATCCAGCAGCGGGTCGTGTCGCTCGCCGAGGTCGAGAACGTGGTGATCGACGAAGCCGACCGCATGGCCGATATGGGCTTCCTGCCTGCCGTGCGCCGGATCCTGGACCAAACCAACCCGGACCGACAGACCGTTTTGTACTCAGCGACTCTCGACGGTGAGGTCGCGAAGGTCACCCGCGCGTATCAGAACAACCCGGTACGCCACGAGGTTGGCGAGGCCACCCCTGACCTGACGAAGATGGAGCACCACTTCTGGCAGCTCCCCCGCTCCGAGCGCATCCAGCTGTGTGCCTCGGTGGTGGCCACGTTCGGTCGCACCATCGTGTTCAGCCGCACCCGCCACGGCGCTGACCGTGCCGCTCGGCAGCTCACGAGAGCGGGCATCAAAGCCGTACCGATCCACGGCAACCGCTCGCAGGGCCAGCGCCAACGTGCACTCGACGACTTCTCCACCGGCCGGGCCCACGCCCTCGTCGCAACCGACGTCGCCGCCCGCGGCATTCATGTTGATGCGGTGGAGTGTGTCGTGCACTTTGATCCGGTCGACGAAGATTCCGCCTACGTGCATCGCTCCGGCCGCACGGCTCGCGCCGGCGCCCGCGGTGTCGTGGTCTCCTTCGTCGACCCATCGCAGGTCAAGGCGGTCAAGGCAATGAAGCGGCGCCTCGAGCTCCCCCAGGAGATCACCACTCCACCCGGTCTCGAGTTCGAACCTGACGATCTCGCCGCGGAAACGAGCCCTCGCCCTGCCCAGCACGATCGAAACGAGGACCGCAATCGCCCGCGCCAGTCCCGTGGCCCGAAGCCCCAAGGCGGAAAGCCAGCCCACAAGCGGGGCAAGCCCAACCCCAGAGGCAAAAACAAGGGCAAGGGTAAGCCCGGGGGGCAAGGCAACGCAGGTGGCAATAGTTCAGCGCGGCGTGGTCAAGGGGGCGAACAGCGCGCCGAAGGCCGCTCCACCACATCGAGCCAGAAACGCAGAAGCGGCGGCGGGCAGCCTGGGGGCAAGGGCCGAAGTGGCCGACCGCCAGCCCGCGGTCAGGGCCGCAGCTCGTAATACCGGTTCATCATGTCAGCATCGAATTCCCGGGATTCGAAGCCGCTGAACCCCGCCGCATCGGTCATCTCGCGCAGGACCTCCGGCGTGAGGCCCATCGTCCCGAGGCCCGCTCCGCCCGGCTCAGACATCGCCGACGACATGCAGTACAGGATCGACATGCCGTACATCAGCGGCAGCATCGGCATATTGCGGTTTTCCTCAAGCGACCCGGCGGCACGGATATCGGCGACCATCCACACCCCGTTGTCAGCGAGGCACGATCGGGCGGACCGCACCGCCGCCCCCGGCCGGGGCAGGTCGTGGATGACATCAAGTGTCAGCAGCAGGTCCACGGCAATCCCTTCGTCCTTCAGTCCGTCGAGCGAGTCGAAGGTCCCGGTCCGGAACTCCAAGTTGGACAACCCGGCTGCCTGAGCCCGAGCGGCGGCGGCCTCGATGGCATGCTCAGACGGGTCCATACCGATAACCCGACTTTTTGGGTAGGCGCTAGCGACAACCTCAGCGGCAATGCCAGCTCCGCATCCGATATCGATCACCGTCGCCCCCGCTCTCATACGGTCGGACATCCCATCGATCGAGTCGAGGATCACCGGCACGAGATAGTGCCGCTGGCCGCCCGCTCCCATCGCGGCCTGAAAGTGGCAGGTCTCGGGACCGTGCTCACCCCAGGTCATGCCGATACCGGTGGTGAACGCCTCGACGGTGCGGTCGATCTCATGCTGCGTGATTGGCGGACCAAACACGCCGGCTGAGTACCGGGGCGAGTCCTCGTCAACCAGGGCAAACCGGGCTTCGGGTGTAAGCGCGAACGTCCCATCTTCGTGCTGGATCAGCCCTTGGGCACTCATTGCAAAGAGCCACTCGCGGACCCAGCGCTCGTGATATCCGGTTGCCTCCGCAAGCCGCTGCGAGGTTGCCTGACATTCCCGGTCGAGCGCAGTGAACAAGCCCAGCCGATGGCCAACATGGATGATCTGGGCGATCACCTCACCCTCCTTGGCCTTGAAAAGGTTCAGGACCGTGAGGAGCAGTTGATCGTTGTCGAGTTCGGTACGCATCGGGCGAGTATCGCCCTCTTCCTTCACCGGAGCCAGCCAGGCCACATCAGCGGCTGCACTGTCGGCCACCGGCACCGTCACAGGCCCACGCGAACCCGGTGCGTTTCCCAAGGCAAAGGCGCAGAAGCGGGTGATCGACCGGATTGGATTGCGATCGACCCCGGTGTTGTTGCCCAATCATCCGTGACACCTCTCTGCCCCCGACAACGACCCCTACCGGTAACCGATCCGGCCGTCAGGGCCGATGCCTTCCCGGAACCGGGCCGCTCGGGGGCATCGAGTTCGTCCACCGCAACCTGGCTTCCGAGACTGGCCGTTGTCCCCCTCCGCTCACCTGCGGCGACTGCAAGGCCATCCCGAAGATGCAGATTGGCCTGCAAATTCACCCGACAGGAAGCGAGCGCAACGATCCCGGCGTGCTCAGTAGATCGCCAAGACCTGTGACAGCCCAATCAGGGAAATCACACCCGCATTGATCAACCGCATCACGGCAAACGGCGCGTTATCGAAGGATTCTCCGATGTTTGAGCCCTTCACACCGTCGGGCTGATCCTCAGCGAGCTTCGACATATCGGCCACGACGCCGTCCCACCACAGGATGGTCCACAGCGAGCCGAGTACTGCGAACGCAGCAACAGCGAGCTTCACGCTCGAGTCCTGATTGGCGACATCACCGAAGACGATCAGCGCCAACAGGGCAGACACCGCCACCACGTAGGGCATGATCATCGCCCGGCCGTCTGCTGTTCGCGTGTCGACCATCCTTGTCCATGTCTTCTCGTTCATTTTCAGCTCCCTAACTGTCTCAGCCGAACTTCGGCACCCAACGTTGCGTGACTCTACTGGAACCACTCCGAGCGGTTTTCAGATCTGTTAATCACACGCTGTGGCGTGACCCGGTGAAAGGGCCTGTGATACAAACCCGAGTCAGGCATAAGAGCGTTGCAAGGAATGCACAAGAAGGGATTTAGAACAAATGACGTACTTGTATGTGGTAGCCGGGAGCATGTCGGACCCTGAGGTCTTCGCCGAAGCTGGCGCTACGTGGGCCGGTGAGCGCTTCTTAGAAATGGGAGCGTTGAGTGCCACGGCGAATCAGGTGATCATGGGCGGCGAAATGGCAAGCACGGTCCTCGTCGCGTTTGAAACCGAGACGGCCGACGGTGCCATGAACCTCAACGCCGCTATCTACGGCGACGACGAGATGGTCAAGCTCATCATCGATGCTGGTGTCCAGGTCGGGCGGCGGAGCCTCATGCGGACGCAAGCCGAGTTCGGCACGCGAACTGGGCCATACAGCACGACCCTGTACATGGCCGGCCCGCCAATCGCTGACGACGCGGCCCAGGCCAACTTCGCCCACGCGTGGACGAATATTGAGCCCGGCGCAAACGGAATGACGGCCCTTCAGTTAGTCGCAGGCGGGACTTCCCCGTTCTCCGCAGTGGCCGTCACCTGGGCCGATTCAATCGACGATCTGCTCGCAGCCTCGGCCAAGAACTTCGCCGACCCAGCGACCCAGGAAATGATGGCATCGGCAGGCAGCACCGTGCTCGGCCGGGTCATCAGTCGACGACTCTTCTGATATCGAGACAGTCCGAGCAACAAACCCGCCACATCTCGACACGACCGTCGACCCCGAACTGGATTCGTTCCGCGCGAGCCTCCATTCCGACCGGGGTTGACGTCGTGTCGTCGTTCGCCCCGTTCAGGCCATTCACCAGCGACTGGGACCCAAGACCATCACCTGGCGTTCGGTTTTCGTCGGCACAAGGTCCCGCTTCGACGCGTCGATATCGAACGGCACCGGGTTGGGATCGAGCTTCTTCGGGTCTCCATCGTCCACCATCTGAGCGAGCAGATCGCCGTCACCACCGATCGACCCGAGGATTCCGAACCATGCAAGCGTGATCGTCTCGCCTGACCCCAGGCGGGCGACTCGCACGCCCTGCCCGCCCCGGCCCTTCGACTCGAACTCCTCGTATGGCGTCGCCTTGGCGCCTGATTCGGAGGTGATCGTGAGCACAACGCCGTCGCCGATCAGAGGGCCGGCACCAACGACGATTGCGTCACCCTTCAGTTTCACACCCGCGACCCCACCAGCCCCTCGGCCCTGGA
>JAQWLJ010000038.1 GCA_029247365.1 Acidimicrobiales bacterium
CGCATCGATCGGTCCGCCCTCGACCATCTCCTTGGCCGCTGAGAGGCGGTCGCCATAGAAGCCCGAGCAGTTCGCGATACGGATCATTCCGCCTCCTCGATCGTCAGGAGCAGCGCGCCGTTCCCGACCTGCCCGCCAGCCGCAATCGGCAGCTCGGCAACCGTGCCGTCGAAGGGCGCCGCGATGTGATGCTCCATCTTCATCGCTTCGAGCACAACGAGGACTTGGCCAGCCGTGACTTCGTCGCCGACCGCACAGCGGACCTCGACCACTGAACCCGGCATCGGGGCCACAAGACCCCCGGTCGGCAACTCCGATCCCGGGACCGTGAACCGAGGTTTCACCAGCAGGGTCACCGTTGTGCGACCGAGCGTGACATAGGCAACGCCTGCCTCTACCGTAACTGCAGCCCGTAGCCGGCGGCGGCCGATCTCCACCTCAATGTCGTCAGGGGTCCAGTCATGGACCGCCACCGTCTCACCCGTGCCAAGAACGAAGCTCCCGCCACGTTGCCGCGCGTACGCAACCCGATGCAGTTCCGTGGTTTCGCTGCTGGTGGCAGATCCCCCCAGCTCGAAGTCGATGTGCTGCAGCGGCAATGAACCCGTCCGAAAGTTCGATGGGGCGAAGCCCCAGACGTCGTCAACCGAACGGTTGCGACCCTGAATCCACATAGCCGCGACGATCGCCGCCGTAACGATGTCGGCGGCGGCCTGCGAGTCGCGAGGGTCAACACGCTCGATGAAGTCGGTAGTGGTATCGCCGGCGAGGAAGGCCTCGTTACGAAGCGTGGCAACGAGGAAGTCACGGTTGGTGACGACGCCACCGAGGTGCATCCGTTCGAGCGCAAGCGCCAAACGGCAGGCGGCCTCTGAACGGGTGGGGCCGTGGGCGATCACCTTGGCGAGCATGGGGTCGAAGTCGACACCGACCACGCTGCCCTGCTCGACGCCGCTGTCCCAGCGCACCACCGGCTCATTCGCCGGACGGTAGGCCGACAGGGTGCCGATGGCAGGCAGGAAATCGTTGTTGGGATCCTCGGCATAGAGACGGACCTCGATCGCCGAGCCTGTCCAGTTGATGTCGTCTTGTCCGTAGCCGAGTTCGGCGCCACCGGCGATCCGCAACTGCTCGCGGACTAGGTCGATACCGGTGACTTCTTCGGTCACAGGATGCTCGACCTGCAAGCGGGTATTGACCTCGAGGAAAAAGAATTCGCGGGTCGCGTCATCGACCAGGAACTCCACCGTTCCCGCCGACTCGTAGCTCATGTGCCGAGCGAGGGCGAGGGCAGCTTCACCCATTGCGCTACGCATCTCGGCATCGACCACCGGCGACGGCGACTCCTCGACGATCTTTTGATGCCGACGCTGGATCGAGCACTCACGCTCGCCAAGGTGGACGACGTTGCCGCGGCTGTCGCCGAGGACCTGGATCTCGACGTGTCGGCTCGAGGCCACATAGCGCTCGAGAAACACGGTCTCGTCGCCAAACCCGCTGAGCGCCTCGCGCCGAGCCGACGCAACCGCCTCGTCAAGGTCGGTCGACGACTCAACGAGGCGAATGCCTTTGCCGCCGCCCCCCGCGGATGCCTTGACCAGCAGGGGATACCCGACCTCTGCATCTGCGGTTGGATCCTCCGATGACGGCAGCGTCGGCACACCGGCCTCGGTTGCGACGCGCTTCGCTGCGATCTTGTCGCCCATCGACTCGATGACCTCGGGCGAGGGTCCTACCCAGCGGATACCTGCGTCGATGACAGCCCTGGCGAAAGCCGCGTTCTCGGAGAGAAAGCCATAGCCAGGGTGGATGGCGGCAGCCCCAGTCGTCTTGGCCGCGGCGAGCACAGCGTCAGCATCGAGATAGGTCGACGGGAGCCGGACGGCCTCGTCAGCCTCCTGAACGAACGGGGCATCAGCGTCGGCATCGATAAAGACCGCAATGCAGCGCATACCCATCGCGCGTGCGGTTCGGAACACCCGGCGAGCAATCTCGCCACGGTTGGCGACCAAGACGCTCTGTAGTGACGATGACGTCAGCGGCGCAGTCACAGTCGGAACACCCCGTAGGCCTCGGCGCCCTCGATCGGGCGGTTGCGGACCAAACTCAGGCACATGCCGAGCACATCGCGCGTGTCTCTTGGGTCGATGATGCCGTCATCGCTGATCGCGCCAGTCGCGCGTAGTGCGAGCGAACCCTTGTCGTGGGCAGCCTCGTGGGCAGCGACGATTTCAGCATCTGCTTCCTCGTCGAACTCGATGCCCTGCCGCTCGGCCTGACCTCGCCGCACCTGGGCCATGACGCCGGCAATCTGCTTCGGTCCCATGACGGCAATCTTGGCGGTGGGCCACAGGAACGTGAATCGGTTCCCGAACGCGCGCCCCGACATGCCGTAGGTGCCGGCCCCATACGACGATCCGACAATGACGGTCAGGTGTGGGACCGTCGAGTTGGTGACTGCGTTGATCATCTGCGACCCCTTCTTGATGATCCCATCAGCCTCGAAGTCCTTACCGACCATGTAACCGGTGATGTTCTGGAAGAACACGAGCGGTGTGTCGATGGCGTTGCACAGTTGGATGAAGTGCGCCGCCTTCTGCGCTGAGTCGGGGTAAATGACCCCGTTGTTGCCGAGAACACCAACCGGATAGCCATGGATCGACGCCCAGCCGCAGATCATCGAGCTGCCGTAGCGGGGCTTGAACTCCTCGAACCGGCTGCCGTCGACCACCCGTCCGATCACCTCACGGATATCAAGCGGCTTTGCGAGGTCCTTTCCGACGAGACCGAGCAGTTCGTCGGGATCGAGGGCGGGAGGCTCGGCGGAAAGGGTTGGCGCACCGTCGGGCTTGCGCCAGTTGAGGTGGGAAACCACCTCCCGACACATCCGGATCGCGTCCATCTCGTCCTCGGCGAGATACTCGGCAAGCCCGGAAACCTCGGCGTGCTTCTGCGCGCCACCGATCGTCTCGGAGTCGGCGATCTCACCGGTGGCCATCTTCACCAGGGGTGGACCGGCGAGGAAGGCGTACGTCTGCTCCCTGATAAAGATGTTGTAATCACTGAGGCCAGGTTGATACGCGCCACCGGCCGTGGACGACCCAAACGTCACGCACACCGTCGGAATCTTCATCTTCGAGAGCTCGATCATCTCGTAGAAGAATCGGCCTGACTCGGCGAAGTGTTGCGGAATCACGGCGGAGCCGATCGCGTCGTGTGGATTCTCGTCGCCCGATGGGCTCTTACCTCCACCCCCGCCGGGGCGGAGGTCACCACCGGCCGACTCCACGAAACTGATGTACGGAATGCGGTTGTCTCGGGCGATCTCGAGTGCTCGCATCCATTTTTTGGAGGCATACGGCGTGAGCGCGCCAGCCGCCACCGTCGGGTCATTGCCCATGATCACGCACTCAGTGCCCGCGATGATTCCGATGCCGGCAACCATGCCACCGCCGAGGTGGTACTGGCTGCCGAAGCCAGCCAGCGGTGTGATCTCGAGGAACGGCGTATCGGGATCAAGGGCAGCGGCGATGCGCTCGCGGATGGGGAGCTTGCCTCGCCCCCGGTGTCGAGTAATGGCCTTCTCACCGCCAGCGTTGGCGGCCATCTCCAATAGTTCGTCATGCACGTTGAGCAGTTCGCTCATGTCCTCCCGGTTCTGGAGGTAGAGGTCGCTGCTGGTGTCGAGCGCCGACCGCATAGCCAGTGCGAGGAGTGTTCGGGGCATGAGCCGGACCGTATCGGGTAATCCAGAGGGGTTCAAATTATCCCCCCACTGCCCCAAGGTGAGTCCCGGTGGCGACCGTAGCGCTAGCGTCCGCGACATGAGCGAGCTCTTGACGACCGAACGCCACGATCAGGTCATGGTTGTCCACCTCGATGACGGCAAGGCCAACGCACTGTCCTTCGCCATGATTGGCGGGATCATGGCGGCCTTGGCCGAGGCCGAGAACGACGACGAGATCGGCGCGGTGGTGTTGCACGGCCGCGAAGGGAAATTCTCCGCGGGGTTTGATCTGAGCGTGATGATGGCCGACAACCTGTCGGCGACCATCAACCTCGTCGCCGACGGCGGTGAACTGGTCCGCACTATCTACGGCTGCTCCGTGCCGGTTGTCGCGGCGTGCACCGGCCACGCCCTGGCCGCCGGCGCGCTGATCCTGCTCGGCTCTGACGTCCGGATCGGCGCTGCTGATGTGCCGGCCAAGATCGGTCTCAACGAGGTTGCGATCAAGATGGTGTTGCCCGACTGGGCGCTCACGATCGCGCACGTACGGTTGAGTAACCGCCACAAGCAACGGGCGATCATGAACGCACGGGTGACGGGACCAGCTGATGCTGTCGACGTCGGCTTTCTCGACGAGGTCGTGCCAGCTGGTGAACTGCTTGATCGAGCGATCACCGCGGCCGCCCACCTCGCCTCGACCCTCGACCCCAGGGCCTACCGGGGCAGTGTCCAGGCATTTCGAGGCGAGACTCTCACCACGATGGACGCCCATATCGCAACCGCTCGAGCTTCGGTTCGCTGAGCACTGCGGCCGAGCTTAGGTTGCGTCGCGGTCGGCGCGCAGTTCGTTGGCGACACGTGGGCGAAGCGCCGTGGCAAGCGCCAAGACAGCAGCAACTACCGCCACCACGGCGGCCCTGTCGAGCACACGGGGCAGACGGTCAGCAGCGATGCTCAACAGCACCATGGCGTAAGCACAGCGTCCGAACAACGACGTCACCGAGAGCACCGTGGCGCGGTGATGTTGCTCGACCCGCCGCGAGATGATGCCCGGAACGAATACCTGGGTAGCGGCCATTTGGACACCACGAGAGACGATCAGAGGCAGCACGAATGGCGACACAACCAGGGCCATGGTGACCGAAGTTGTGGCAGTGAGGAAGGCCAAGACGACCAACACCACGCCAGCGCTGAAGCGCTGCCTCGCCCGCTCGGTGTACCGCAACGAAAAGCCGCCAACACCAGCGACGGTGGCCACCACGAGGCCGGCGATGACCGCCGCACCGGCCGGGTCGTCGGCTGGACGTTCGAGGACCATCGTCAGGTACGGAGGGGCCAACTCGGCCACGAGGTGGATGAGAATCACCTCCACCACGACATAGAACGTGATCCAGGCCAGCAGTGGACGCCGGAGGTGGCGCCTGACCGAACGCAAGTCCGAGGTGAAGCTCGCGCTTCGGGTTGAGCGCGGTGGTTCGCTCATCCGCAGGGTCAAACCGAGCTGAACCGCAGCTGCAAGCAGTGCCGCCGCGAACGGCAGCCGGAGATCGACGAAGGCAAGACATCCACCGACGACCGCAGTGACCGCAGTCGCGTAGTGCAGCCCGGTGCGCGCTCGTACCTCACGGCGCTCGAACTCTGATGACAGCCCGTCGGCGTCGAGTACATCGAAGTGGAACGTTGAGTCCGTCCCTGACAAGAACGCAAAGCCAACGGCCAGGAGCACTTGGGCGCCTGCGATCGGGACGGCACCACCCACCAGGAACAGTGCATGGCAGCCAACCCACGCCACGCCGGTTACCCGAAGCGCTGCGACCCGACCGACATGATCACTGAACCAGCCCGACGGCACCTCGACGACAACGACGGTCAGGTAGTAGAGCGCACCGAGCTGAAGCGCCTGCGTGAGCCCAACCTGATCGATGAGGTAGAGAAGCACGGTGGGAAGCCAGAAGAGCGACCCGACCACTCGCTGATGAACGACGTAGGCGCGAAGGTTCGCCTCGGTGTGACTGTCAGTGCTCATTCATACCCGAGTCTCGGCACGACCCGCACCGACAAGCCGTGCCTGACGCTGAGGTCTGATTCCATTGAGCGCGTCGAGGACCACGGGTCAGGATCGATCGTTGGGCGCCGCAGCATCCGGCGAGGGTAGCGTCCGACCCAGTGAGCGACTTTGCCGAGCTGACCGAGTGGTGTGGTGGCACCAACACCACACAACTCGTGGTGGTCGTCAACGACGAAACCGTCGTCGACCGTTCGTGGCGGGTCGCGCCCAGCGAGCCACACGATGTGGGATCGATTCAGAAGCTCCTTACCGGCATTGTCCTCGCCCAGCTCGTGGCCAGCGGCAACATCGGCCTCAATCAACCGATGAGCGACCTCCTCGGGCCGGGCTGGTCACGAGCCCCGGCAACCCACGAGCAGACGATCACCATCTCGCACCTTGCAACGATGACCGCTGGGCTCGATGATGACTTTCACGCCATCCATTCGCCGGGCCAAGGTTGGTACTACTGCAACAACGGCTACCACCTGCTGCGTCGAGCTCTCGAGGGTGCCGATGGTCGGTCAACCGACGCCATGTTTCGGACCCGGATATTCGAACCCTGCGGCATGACCACCTCGTCGTTCGTGCCCCGCGACCCGAACGATCCGTCGTCACTGCCCGGACTGATCTCGACCGGGCGCGACATCGCCCGGTTCGGTCAGGCATTGCTCAAATCCAAGCCGTTTGGCATCGAGGGCGAGTTGCTCTCCAACCTTCGGCAGGGGACGGCATCGAATCCCTCGTACGGCCACCTGGTCTGGAAGTACGGCGGCCACGCCGCAATCGTGCCCGGCCGCCGCTCGGGCCAGGAACCGATTCCAGGACGCGTCTTCGGCGGTATCAAACTCGATCGCCCAATTGCGGCTGCGATCCCTGCGGACGGGTTCGGGGGCACCGGGCTCGGCGAGCAACGACTCACGATCGTCCCCTCGCGCCACCTCGTGATCGTCCGTCTCGGCAGGTTCGCCAATCCACCGTTCGGCGCCTACGACCGAGAGCTGTGGGCTCACGTCCCTCCGGAACTGAGGAGCGAACCGTAACCAACAGCCGACGACTCGCGAGGCTCCCGATCTGCTTCACCGGTGGAGGCAGCCGAATCGGGCGGGGTGCGGCAGCGCGCTTGGCTGGCGAGAGGCCTGTCGCGGCTGCAATCCGGACAATGGTCCACTGCTTCGGCAGCCTGTGGGGCCTCTTCACCAAAGCCGGCGCGGCCGGATGAGGCTGGCTGCAACAAACGGATGTGCCGTCTGGCATCGAGTCCTCGGCGAAAACCGCCACGGCGTGTTCTGCTCGCACAAGCACGCGCTCGCCCGTGTGATGAACGGAGTCGATGGCTCGATTGTGGCCATCGCTAGCTCGGCCACACCGTTGGCCATCTGCACCTCGATGCCCCCTCATGCTTGATGTCCGAGACGACGTTTTCCTCGTCGATCGACCGCGTGCGACACTGCGGCCATGACCAAGCCGACCGTCGCCTCTGTCACCGCCGATCTGATTGCAGAACAAGCGGCGCTCGACGAGGTGGTCACCAACCTCGATGACGATCAGTGGGAACAAATGACGCCGTCACCGGGATGGGCGATCCGCGACCAAGTCGGCCACCTTGCCTTCTTCGACATGACCGCTGCGCTCGCCATCCGCGACCCCGAAGGTTTCGACACCCATCGCAAGGAGCTGATGTCCACCCTTGACGGCGATGGTCTCACCCTCGGCGCGGCTCGGGTCATGGCTCCAGCCGAACTACTTGCCCACTGGCGCCAACACCGCAACGAACTCGCCGTCGCCGCAGCGGCGTGTGCCGAGGACGCCCGCATCGAGTGGTACGGCCCCTCGATGGGGGCCAAGTCCTTCCTCACCGCCCGCCTGATGGAGGCCTGGGCGCATGGTCAAGACATCTGCGACACGGTGGGAGCCGAACGCGAGGCCACCGACCGTCTGCGTCACATCGCGCAACTCGGCTTTATCACGCGTGGATGGACCTATCTCAACCGACGGCTGGAGATGCCGGCCGGCGAGATCCGTCTCGCACTCGCCTCACCCGGTGGCGACAGCTGGACGTGGGGGCCCGACGATGCCGGTGCCACGGTAACGGGGGCCGCGCTCGACTTCTGCCTGGTCACCGCACAACGCCGCAACCTCGCCGACACCGACCTCACGATCGACGGCGACATCGCTACCGACTGGCTCGAGAAGGCGCAGCTGTTCGCGGGTCCGCCGAGCAACCCCCCGGCCGCCCGGCACTGAACCACGGTTCGCCAACGTGGCGAAATCGATCAGTCGAGCAGCGAGAAGACGAGGCCGTCGAGGATGTCGGACTCCGACACCACCAGCTCGTCGATATCGAAGTGCCGCATGGTTCGCACGAGGATGCACAGACCACCGACGATCACATCGGCGCGTGCCTCTTCGAGACCCGGGTTGTGGATGCGGGCATCTCGGCTCTCGGTCACGAGCGTTCGATAGACGTCCTCCGCTGCCTCTTTGGTCAAGCGGAAGTGGTGGATCTGGTCGCGGTCGTACTCGGCCAAGCCGATCTCGACCGCCGCTGCTGCCGAGACGGTGCCAGCGAGGCCCACGAAGGTCCGGGCGTGCACCGACTGCGGCATCTCTCGGACAACATCGTCAAGATGCGCCTCGGTGATCGAGAGGCAGGCAACGAGTTCTTCGGGCCGGGGCGGGTCGTGTTCGACGTACTTCTCGGTAAGCCGCACGCAGCCGATATCGAGCGACAGAGCGGCTTCGGCCTCATCGGTGCCGAACGCAAACTCCGTCGATCCACCGCCGATGTCGAACACGAGGAACGGACCATCGGCCGGGTCGAGATCTGCGGTGGCCCCGCGAAACGACAGCTGCCCCTCCTCGAGGCCCGAGAGAAGCTCCGGACGGGCCCCGACGACCTGCTCGACGGCATCAAAGAACTCGTCGCAGTTGGCAGCATCACGGGCAGCCGACGTCGCCGCGGCCCGGACCCGCGTAACGCCGAACCGATCCATGACCGCCTTGTACTCACGAAGGCAGGCAAGAACGCGTTCGATCGCCTCGTCGGCCAATCGACCGGTGCGGTCGACGTCCTGGCCGAGCCGGGTGATCGTCATGAGTCGCTCGAGCGTCTGCTCGCCGTCGTGGACGAGCAGGCGGGTGGAGTTCGTGCCGAGATCAAGCGCGGCGACCGGGTCAAACATGGTCAGATTCCTCTGGAAGGTCGTGGCGGTCTTCGTAGTCGGCGAACCGCTCGGCGACCCAGCGGCCTACCGGATCATCACCGCCGGCGAGATACCAGGCGTAGTGCGCGTGCAGGCACTTCACTCCGTTGCGGGTTCCGCCCACGCCGCCCGAAGGCCGGGGACCATCGTGACCGGCGGGGATCTCGGCGTCGCGTTCGGCGGCGTAACAGACGTGAGCTGCATTGATCGCGGCGAGTCCAACATCGAGTTCGGCGCGCCGGACGCCACCGTCACCCTCGAGTCGTCCGACAATGCGGCGTTCGTACTCCCCGGCCAGCCAGTACAGCGTCGGCATTGGACGACCACTCTCGAGGATGGGCGCGTTACGGAGGACCACCGGATCATCATCGGTGTTGCGCACCACGACTTCGTACGCGCCCGCCGGCTCGCGGCCAAGTAACTCGGCCACACGGATGCGGTCACCCGCAGGATCGACCTGCTGATTCATCGGCCCGCCACCCGCACAAATCGACGTCGCCGCAGACGCCGTACAGCGGGTCGCCCCAAGGCCAGCACTGCGGCCAGCGGCAGCAAGCGCTTCATGATCGGACGACGTGCCGTGTCGAGAAGGTCGAGCGCCTCAGGCTCGGGCATCTCGATCCGCGGGCCTCCGGTTGGGACAAAGACATCGCTCCCAAGGTGCGTTTCGACAGCAAACGACGCCGCGAGGTTGCCAGCGAACTGGGCCGTGAGCGCCGTGCTTACCTCGGTGATGACACCGCTACTCATCTGGGCGAAGCGACCCCCGATCTGGAGATCGGTGTCGACGTTGACCTGGGTCGAGTCATCCGACAGCGGCTCAAGCCGAGCCGTGATGTGCGCCTCGGCATCGCCATGGTTACCAGCGCCGGTCGCTTGCACCGTGATTCGACGCCGATCGTCGTCGTAATTGAACGTGGCATTGCCTTCGAAGCGGGCCGCAAGCACGCCGAGACGCACCGAGACGATGCCGTCATAACGGTCGCCGTGGACTGCGGTGAGCTGCGCCCCTGGGACACATGGGGCCAGGCGGCTCGGATCGTGCAGGAACTGCCAAGCCTCGTCGACGGGACGGGCGATCGAGAACGTGTCGCTCAACTGCACCTCAACCCCAACGCCGAAGGTCTTCGAGGGTGTCGATGTCGTGCGGGTTTCCCTCGACGGGGACCGGCCGCACGAGATCCGGCCGCGACCGCATCAGCGCACGCGCGCCCTCGTCACCGCTCACCGGCAGGCTGGCCCACATCGCCGCCGCCAGCCTGACCGGCGGACGAAGATCACCGTCATAGCGCGCCGACGCAAGGTCCTCGTCGACGACCGCTACGGCATTCCAGATCTCGGTTGTAACGCCAGGACTATCGCCGAGCCCAACGATGATCACACCGTGCCCCCGCGCATCGGCGTAGGCGATAGCGGCCCGGATCGACGTCGCCTGGCCGTCCTCCCAGAGTTCGTTGTGGAGAAGGGTGACGTCATCCGGCACGATCGACGCGAGGTCAACAGCTCCACTGACAACCACGACCTCGTCGACATTGGCTTCGCGCGCTGCGTCGATGACACGACGAACGATGGGAACTCCATCGATTTCCGCCAGCAGCTTGTGCTCGTCTCCGGCAAAACGTGAGCCGGCTCCCGCAGCGAGAATTACCGCTGCGATCGACTGGCGGCGTTCATGGGGTCGGGGTTCAGCGTGGTCGGACTCGGTCACCAACACAGCCTAGGGTCGCTCACATGGACCCGACCGTTCCCGCCCCTGCTGCGCCGCCAACGCTTCGGGTCACAATGTTGCTCGCCGACTCGGCCCAAGTGGCCGACCGCAAGCTGTACGTCCTTGGCGGGGGCGTCTCGGTCATCGGGCCGCGCCCCCAACCAATAGGCGTGGCAATCCGCATCGAAGTTCCGTGGGATCGGGCCAACGTGCCCCATCTGTGGCGACTCGACCTCCTCGATGAGGACGGCCACCCGGTGATGATCAACGAGCAGCCGCTCGTGGTGCATGGGCGTTTCGAGGCTGGCCGACCCGCAGGGTTGAAGGCCGGTACGCCTTTGTCGGTGCCCCTTGCGATCACATTCCCGTCTCTACCGGTCCAGCCGGGACAGAGCTACACGTGGCAATTGTCGATTGATGAAGCGACCCACGTCGACTGGCGACAGTCATTTCATGTACGCGCCGTGCAGACGCAGCCGACCGCACCACCGAAGCCCACCTGACGTCAGCCGTGGATCGGACCGCTCGTCGCCGACAGCGCCGCGACCGTTCGGCCAGTTCGTTCGGCGATAATCTCCGCCACGATCGAGATGGCGGTCTCCTCTGGTGTCCGAGCACCGAGGTCGAGGCCGATTGGTGAGCGCAGCCGAGCGAACCCCGCGTGATCGACGCCGGCATCAACGAGGCGCTTCGTGCGGTCGTCATGGGTCCGCCGGCTACCCATCACGCCGATGTAGCCGACGCCCGTTGCAAGCGCCCCAGTAACGGCCGGAACGTCGAACTTGGCGTCGTGGGTGAGAATGCAAATGGCATCTCGCGGTCCAAGCCCTTCGCCCACCTCGGTCAGCAGTCGGTCAGGCCAGTCGACGACGAGGTCGTCGGCCATCGGAAAGCGCTGACGGGTAGCGAAGACCTCACGGGCATCGCAGACGGTGACTCGGTAGCCCAGAACCTTCGCGACTTTGGCCAGCGCGGCGGTGAAGTCGACTGCGCCGAAGATCAGCATTTGGGGAGGCGGGGCGAACGACTCGATGAACACCGAAACCACGTTCTCGCGTGCCTCGCCATGCTCGCCGTAGTGCCGCAGACCCGATTGGCCGGCGGCGAGCTCGCCGCGGGCGTCGCGCTCGATGACTCGGTCAAGACCTTCGTCGCCGAGGGTCCCGATCGTGAGCGGGCCAGAGGCCTCATCGGTGCGCACCAGAAGCTTTCGACCTGCGTTGGGACCCTCGATTACCGTCGCCAAGGCCACCGCCCGTTCGGCCGAGATGTCAGCCTTCAGCGGCGCGTACCAGTCGGCCGGATCAAATGTTTCGATGAAGAGGTGAATCGTGCCGCCGCACGTGAGCCCGACTGCAAAGGCCTCGTCATCGCTGTATCCGAACGTGACGACTCGGTGGGCGTTGTTCTCGATCACGTCGAGCGCCTCGATCACCACGGCGCCCTCGACACACCCTCCGCTTACCGAACCGCGAACATCTTGGTCAACGGTGACGGCCATGGCCGCGCCCGGAAGCCGAGGGCCAGAGCCGTCGAGGTCGACGACTCGGGCGATAGCAGCCGGTGTGGCGGACCCGACCCAACGGTCGAGCGGGTTGAAGAGCTCTTTCACGCCCTCCACCCTACGCCTGCAGGGCGAGGGACCCTAGATCGCCAAACCCGGAGACCATGGCAGCCGAGACTCAGCCGGCAAAGCGGAGCTGATCAAGCGCAAAGCGAGACGCAGCGAGCGCAGTGACGGCGGCACCGTTGCGCCGAAGGTCCTGATGTCGGTTCCAGGCCTGCAGCAGTTCGTCGAAGTCAAGGCGAAGATCGTTGGTGCTGTTCATGACCTCTACTCTAGGAAGGTTCTTTCCATCAAATCCGTGTTTCTCACCCCGTCAATCCCTCTGATGCCCCTACTTTCATAAACTGAATCAATATTTCGGCGTTGTTTTCACGGTAGCCTCGTTCAATGCCCGACACAATCGATCAGCAGATACTTGACGAACTCCAAAGCGATGGACGCATCTCGTATCGCGACCTCGGTGAACGGGTCGGACTCTCGGCCCCCGCTGTCACCGAACGGGTCCGCCGCCTGGAGCGCCGCGGCGTGATCACGGGTTACACCGCCACGATCAACCCCGCCGCGCTGGGCTCACCGATCCTGGCGATCATCCGGGTTCACTCCGCTGGGCCCAAGGCACCCGATATCGACGCTCTGGCCGCATCGATGCCGGAGGTGATCGAGTGCAACCGAGTCACCGGCAGTGAGAGCCACGTTTTGCGAGCCTGGTGCCGCGACCTCGCCCACCTGGACGAGTTGATCGAGGCCTTCTGGCAATACGGCGACACGATCACCAATGTGGTCACCGCCACCCCTGTTCAACGGCGGTCGTGTCGCTTCTGGTGAACGACCGGCGCGTCGATCAGTCGTCGCAGGTGAGCAGCCCCTGCACCACGTAGGTCTCCTCGCCAATCGGGACCCACGTGTTGAAGCAGCGAGCCCGCTCCTCGTTGCGCTTCTCGGCGTCGCTCAGCTTGGTCTGAGCCTCGAGTCGGGCGATGTCGAGTGCATCGGCTTCAGCCTCTGCCTCGGCCGACTGGCCACGCATATCGATGTACTGGGTGACGGGGACGTACGCCAGTGCCCCACACCCACCAAGCGTGGCTGCAATGAGAAATCCGCGCACGACAAGGCCCGACCGAAATGGTCGGCGCTCAGGAGCAGACTGTTTCGCCATGATCAGCGGCCCACCAACGCGCCGCCGCCGCGGTACGTCGCTGACTCGCCCAACTGCTCCTCGATCCGGAGCAGCTGGTTGTACTTCGCCACACGGTCAGAGCGCGCCGGTGCTCCGGTCTTGATCTGACCGCAGTTGGTCGCGACAGCGAGATCAGCAATGAACGTGTCTTCGGTTTCACCCGAACGGTGCGACATCACCGAGGTCCAACCAACGCGCGTCGCAAGGTCGACGGCTTCGAGTGTCTCGGTAAGCGAGCCGATCTGGTTGACCTTGATGAGAATGGAGTTGGCATACTCACCGTCGATACCCCGGCCGAGCCGTTCGGTGTTGGTGACAAAGAGGTCATCACCAACCAACTGGCAGCGATCGCCCACCAGACCCATGAGCGTCTTCCAGCCACTCCAGTCGTCTTCAGCCATGCCATCTTCGATAGAGACGATCGGGTACCGGTCGCATAGCGCGGCAAGCTCGCCGGCCATCGCATCGGAGTCGAGGCTGCGCCCCTCGGACTCCAGCGTGTAGAGCCCGGTGGACTCGTCGTAGAACTCGGTCGAGGCGGCGTCCATAGCGATGGTCATGTCGTCACCAGGCACGAGGCCGGCACGCTCGATCGCTTCGAGGAGGTACGTGATGCCTTCCTCGTTCGACGCCAAGTCAGGGGCAAAGCCGCCTTCGTCACCGACGGCAGTCGACAAACCGCGCTCGTGCAGCAGCGATTTGAGAGAGTGGTAGGTCTCCACGCCCCAGCGCATAGCCTCGGAAAACGATGCCGCTCCCGTCGGCAGGACCATAAACTCCTGGTAGTCGACGGAGTTGTCAGCATGCGCGCCGCCGTTCAGCACGTTCATCATCGGCACAGGAAGGACATGAGCACTCGCGCCGCCGACCTGACGCCACAGCGGAACCTCGAGTTCGGCTGCCGCCGCTTGAGCGACAGCGAGCGAGATGCCGAGGATCGCGTTGGCGCCAACACGGGCCTTGTTGTCGGTGCCATCGGTCGATACCAGTTCGGCGTCAACCCCGCGCTGGTCGAGGGCATCGAGGCCGGTGACGGCATCGGCCAGTTCACCGTTGGCGAATCCAACAGCGGTGAGCACACCTTTGCCGCCGAGACGGTCGCCTCCATCTCGGAGCTCGACCGCTTCGAACGCACCAGTCGAGGCGCCACTCGGCACGATGGCTCGACCCGTGGCCCCCGAGTCGAGTGTGACCTCGACTTCGACGGTTGGGTTGCCGCGCGAGTCGAAGACTTCGCGGGCGTGGACCTGTTCGATGATGCTCACGGTGCTGGGGGCCTCTTGGAGTCGTTCGCACCCGAGGCTATTGCTCCACGCGCGAAGGGTGATGGATTTCGCGCGAACCGCGCGATTCCTCGTCTCTCCGCCGCTTGAGAGAACTCAGTCTGCCAGAGATTCTCGCGATTTCGCCAGCGACCACCAGTCGGTGAGTTGACGCTCATCAGCGGCCCCGAGCGTGGCTGCGTCGCCGGCCAGCGACTCGACAATTCGGAACCGCCGTGCGAAGCGACCTGCCGCCCCTCGGATCGCATCCTCCGGGTCGATCTCGAGCCGACGAGCGACCTGCACCGCAGCGAACAGCAGATCACCGACCTCATGTTCGGACGGATCGTCGCGAACCTCCGCAAGCTCGGACTCGACGTCGGCGTACGCGACTTCAACGCCGCCATCCCAGTCAAACCCTGCATTGCACGCGCGCGCCTGCACCTTCGCCGCAAGGGCCAGCCCCGGAAGCGCGGCCGGGATGCCATCCATTGCCGACTCTCGCCCCTTCTCCTCGGCCTTCACCGCATTCCAGATCGGCATGACCGACGCGGCATCGGTTGCTTCGGTATCGCCGAAAACGTGTGGGTGACGAACAACGAGCTTGTCGTGGATCTCGCGGGCGACATCGGCAATGGTGAACGAGCCCCGCTCGGCACCGAGACGGGCGTGGAAGTAGATCTGATACAGCAGGTCGCCAAGCTCTTCGATCAAGTGGTCGTCGAGCTCCGGCGCGTCGATGTCGTCGGCGACAGCTGACCGGGCGTCGAGTGCCTCGAGGACCTCATAGGTCTCTTCGAGGAGATGACGCCGCAAGCTCGCGTGTGTCTGTTCTCTGTCCCATGGACACTGCTCGCGTAGGACCCGCACGAGCTCGTCGAACCGAGCGAACTCGTGGGCGACAGGTTCGGCAAGCTCAGGGATGTAGAGCGACGTCAGATGGTCAGCATCGATGGAACGGTCGATCTCGGACCACGCAACGTCGACGATCGTCTCATCTGGCAAGCCAAGCCGGTGCAACAGCACCACTCGCTCGGGCGGCTCGTCGACCGCGAGCTTGATATCGCTCAGCACATGGTTCGCATGGGTGTGGGCGACAAGGAGCGGACCGGTTTGCCCGGCAGCCGCACTGGCAAAGACGTGACCGTCGACGAGACGCACGCCAACCTCCACGGGATCAATGGCGAGTCGCGCCCACACCGCGTCGAGAAACGAGACCGCCGGAAGGATTTCGATGTCGAACCGTCCAGCCTCGGCTCGCAGAAGCTCGACCGTGCGCTCGAGCACGAGCGGCGAACCAGGGACGGCGTAGACGACGGAGCAATCAGTCGCCTCAACATCGGCGATCAGTCGTTCGGTGATCTCGACATACACGTCGGCGAACGTGTCAGCAGCCTCGTACACGTCATCGAACGATGGGGCATCGATGCCGGCGGCGGCCGGATGACGGCTCGTTCGCAACCACACCCGATCGGCACCATCGATCGCAGCGCGGGTCTGGGGCGTGATCAGCTCGGGGCCCGCCGGACCGAGTCCGACGATCGTCAGCTGGCCCACAGGCGTCAGCCGCCGATCGGCACAACGGAAAGGCTTGCTGTGTCCCAGCGGCCGTAGCGCGAGTCGACGAACACATCGGCCCCCACAGCGCTGAACCGGGCCAGGGCGTCGGACTCGAGCGCTCGACGAACCTCATCCAATGCCGCCTGATTCCCGGCGGAAGCAGTGTTCTGCAGGAGTGCATCGACGGTGGTCGGATCCATCTCGGGGTGGGTATCGGCAGCGAGCGGCCCGATCGAGCGGACCTGGATCACGTGCCACCCGAACGACGACTGAACGGGCGCCGAAACCCCGACACCGGTTTCGCGAGCTCCGTCGGCAAACTCCGCCACGAAGTTGGAACTGGGCACGCAGCCAAGGTCGCCACCGTTGGGACCCGATGGCCCCGTAGAGAACTCCATCGCCAGCTGGGCGAAGTCCCGACCATCGTCGAGGAGGGTGATGATGTCGAGCGCGTCCTGCTCGGAGACGAGGAGGACGTGCGCCGAGCACAGGTACTCAGGGGCGTCGGCGGGAACCGAGCCGGCCTCATCGGCTGCGTAACGGTTGGCAACTGCAATCTCGGCTTGAAGCCCCATCAGGAAAACACCGAAGCCCGAGGACGGGTCGAAGGTGGGGTCGTTGACCATCGCAGTGAGCGCAGTGGCCCGATCTTGATCGTCGGCGACATAGCCCCGATCAGCGAGTTCGGCCCGCAACGCCGCGTACTGCATCCATTGGGTGATGACCTGACCTGGCACTGCCTTACCCATGGTGCCGTGGTCGATCGCAGCGGGAACATTGGGCGGCAGCGACTCGAGGATCGCGTGAAGCTCACCAGCCGTGAGTTCTTCATCATGGAAGCTCGCGACGACTGCGTCATCGCCGCGCTCGTTGAGCCATGCGAAGGCGATAGCGGCGAGCAGGCCGGCGAGGGCGACGATCGTCAGGCCGAGCCGAACGTTCGAAGCGGAGGTGGTGGACGAATCAGAGCTCACGAGTCGTGGAGGTTATCGGGCCGATCAGGGCTGTCGGGGATCAGGTCGGCCATCGCGTCGACCAGTTGGTCAACGGCGGCACCCCGCTTCTTCTGCATCGGCAGCTGCAGTTGGCCGACGGCGTCCTTGTAAACGGCCGCGTTGCCCGAACCCTTGCCCGAGTACAGACGTTCCATTCGCACCTGGCGACTATCGGGCAAGTGAACCGGCGACAGTCGGGCGATGTGATCAGGCCCACCGAAACCAGGCCCCTTCGTGACGGTGATCTCCCGAACGCCGGTTCGAACACACTCGGCCCGCAATCGACCGACCTGCAACAGCGCCTCGGCTGGCGGCGGGATGGGACCAAACCGATCGAGCCACTCGGCGCGGACGTCGGCGAGCTGCTCGTGCGTCTCGATAGACGCAAGCCGACGGTACGCCTCGAGCCGGTTGGTCTCTTTCAGCACGTAGTCGTCGGGTAGGTGTGCATTGCCCGGAACCTCGATGGCTATCTCCACGGGCTTATTCGGCTTTTCGCCCCGCAGCTCCCCAACCGCCTCGGTGACCATCTGGCAGTAAAGGTCGTAGCCGACAGCTGCGATGTGACCCGACTGACCGGTACCGAGAAGATTGCCTGCACCACGAATCTCGAGGTCGCGCATGGCGATGCGGAAACCGGAGCCGAGCTCGGTCGCCTCACCGATCGTCTTGAGCCGCTCGTAGGCCTCCTCGCTCAGAATCTGATCGCGCGGGTGGAACAGATAGGCGTACGCCCGCTGGCCGGCTCGCCCGACACGGCCGCGCAGTTGGTGCAGTTGGCCGAGGCCAAGGAGATCGGCGCGGTCGACAACGAGGGTGTTGACCGTGGGCATATCGATGCCCGATTCAATGATGGTGGTGCACACCAGGACGTCGTACTGACCTTCCCAGAAGTCAATCACCACCCGTTCGAGCGTTCCTTCATCCATCTGGCCGTGAGCGATCGCAATCCTGGCCTCCGGCACAAGATCGCGGATGCTGGCCGCAACGTGCTCAATGTCGCGCACCCGATTGTGCACGAAGAACACCTGACCCTCTCGCAACAACTCGCGGCGAATCGCTTCGGCGACCGGCTGCTCGTCATACTCCCCAACGTAGGTAAGGATCGGCTGGCGGTCGGCGGGCGCCGTGTTGAGCAGCGACATGTCGCGGATACCGGTGAGGCTCATCTCCATCGTGCGGGGAATGGGCGTCGCCGTGAGCGTGAGCACGTCGACGTCGTGACGTAACTCCTTGATCTGCTCCTTGTGCGATACGCCGAACCGTTGCTCCTCGTCGACGACAAGCAGGCCGAGGTTCTTGAACGCCACACCGTCACTCAGAAGTCGATGCGTACCGATCACAAGATCAACCGAACCGTCCCGGAGACCATCGATGACCTCCCTGGCCTGTTTGTTGGTGAGGAACCGGCTCAGCACCTCAACCCGGATCGGATACGCGGCCATGCGCTCAGAGAACGTGGTGAAGTGCTGCTGGGCGAGCAGCGTGGTCGGCACCAGCACTGCAGCCTGCTTGCCCCCCTGGATCGCCTTGAACGCAGCACGGAGCGCGATCTCGGTCTTCCCGAACCCGACATCACCCACGACGAGCCGGTCCATCGGCGTGGGCTGCTCCATGTCCCCTTTGACGTCGATGATTGCGTTGATCTGATCGGTGGTCTCCTGGAAGGGGAATGACGCCTCAAATTCACGCTGCCAGGGTGTATCGAGTTCGAACGGGTGACCCGGCGTGGTGACGCGGCGCTGGTACAGCACCACAAGTTCCTGCGCGATCTCCTGGACCGCTGATCGCACTTTCGCTTTGGTCTGATTCCAGTCGGCGCCGCCCATCTTCGACAGCGTCGGGGTGTCGCCACCCGTGTAGTGACGGACCGACTCGATCTGGTCGGACGGCACGTAGAGCTTGTCTCCGCCGCGGTACTCCAGCAGCAGATAGTCGCGCTCGTTGCCGCCGATCGCTCGCGTGACCATCCCACCGAACCGGGCCACACCATGCTGGTGATGCACGACGAAGGAGCCTTCGCGGAGGTCCTCGAAGAACCGCTGTGTGTCGCGCTTACGCCGCCGCGATGGGCGGTGCGTGCGACGCCGTCCAGTGAGGTCGGACTCTGCGAGTACCGCCAGTTTGACGTCGGGCAGCACGACGCCGCGATCGATCGGGGCCACGACTACGCCACCGGTACGCGCCCGGTCGGCGGCGGTGAAGGAGACGCCGTGATCGGTCAACAGCGAGGCGAGTCGCTGCGCGCTCGCCTCACCGTCGGCGGCAACAACGACGGTGTACTCGTCATCGAGCAACGACCGTATCTGTTTGGCAGTCGGTGTCAGATCGCCGACCACCGGTTCCCAGCCGGTGGCTGCGACGACCGGGGTAGACGGCTGGTCAGGCGTCGCAAGCACCGACCAGGCGGCGGCGTCACTACGCGCAAGCAGCCGGTCAAATGGCAGATGGAGGCGGTGGACCTCGTCGGCATCGACGTCCCAGGTACGGGCGAGGGAGGATGCAAGGTCGGCCTCCTCTGCAATGATCTCGGCCGCACGGTCACGGACCCGGCGGGGCTCCACGAACGCAACGAGACCGTCGCTCCCAATCAGATCGGTGAGGAGATGCTCACCGTCGACAAGCCATGGCAACCACGACTCCATACCGTCGAAGAGCGTTCCATCGGCAAAGCGGTCCCACTGCTCGCGTCCCCACGGCTCTTCCCCAACCAATTCCGCAGCCCGAGCCTGACGTTGCTCAGTCGGCCGGAACTCGCGGCACGGGTAGATCACCGCCTCCTCGATGCCCACGGTCGAACGCTGGTCAGCAACCGCAAACTCGGTCAACCGATCGACCTCATCGCCCCACAGATCGATCCTGACCGGGGCATCGGCGGTGCTCGGGTACACGTCAACAATTGAGCCACGCACGGCGACCTCACCCCGGTGCTCAACCTGGCCCTCGCGTCGATAGCCGAGCATGACCAGTCGCTCGACAAGCTCGACTGGGTCGATCTGGTTTCCAGGGCGAACGACGATCGGTTCGATCGCGGCTGCCGGGTCGATGCGCTGCACCAACGCTCGAGCAGATGCCACAACGAGGGCAGGCAGATGTTCGGAACCAAGGCGGTGGAGCACGCGAAGGCGCTGACCCATCGTCTCGACGCCCGGACTCACCCGCTCGAATGGCAATGTTTCCCACGCCGGGAAGTGCAGGACCCGATCGGCGCCGAGCACCGCAGCAGCATCGCTGGCGAGTCGTTCGGCCTCGGCTTGGGTGGGGGTCCCGACCAGCACCGGCCGACGATCCGACGCCGCAACCAGGCCGGCGAGCACCAGCGCGCGACCGGCATCACCGATCACAATGACCGGCTCGCGGCGCCCGAGAGCCGCGTCGATCGAGGGCTCGTCGCTGAGCCGGTCGAGAAGGTCGCCGAGAGGGGCGCGGCGCGAGCCGGCGTCAGAGTTGGTCACAGAGATCAGCGGCTGTTGAAGCGGTTCATCGTGGCTTCGATGTCAGAAACGGCCAGGTACTCCACCGCATCAGCGGCATCGGCCACAATCCTCTCCAGAAGTGGACGCTCTGCGCGTGAGGGCCGCTTCAACACCCAGTCGCGGCCCGTCATCGTGCCGCTCTCGGGCTTGCCGACCCCGACCCGAAGCCGGGAGAACACGTCGGAACGCAGATGCGCGCGGATCGACTTGAGACCGTTGTTCCCCGCCAACCCACCACCGATCTTCAGCTTCATTCGGCCAACGGGCAGATCGAGCTCGTCGTGGACAACGAGCAGGCGCGAAACGTCGATAATCCCGTGGCGCTGGACGAGCGCCCCCGCAGCCCGGCCTGCCTCGTTGTAGAACGTGATCGGAACGGCGACCGCGACAAGCTTGTCGCCAATTCGAATGACGTCGCTCTCGGCGTGGTCTCGCTTCCCACGACGAAGCCGCCCGCCATGACGGCGAACGAGCTCATCGACAACCCAGAATCCCGCGTTGTGACGAGTCTTCGCGTACTGCTCGCCGGGGTTGCCGAGGCCAATGACCAAAAGGTCGGCCGGCGCACCGGATCGTTCGTGTTTGCGCCGCACCATCTCTCGGGCGGGCCGGAGGATCAGCCCTCGTCGCCGTCGGCGTCGTCGGCGTCGGCTTCTGCCGCGCCGCCTTCGCCCTCTACACCCTCGCCAGCCTCGGCTGCTTCAGCCTGCCGCATAGCCTCACGAGTGGAGCGGGTGATCAGCGCGATTGCGACAGTTTCCTCCGGGTCCATCACACTCTCGGCACCGGCCGGCAGCGAGATGTCGCTGACCTTGATGGTTTCGCCGAGCTCAAGATCGGTGACGTCGATAACGATCTGCTGGGGGGCATCAGCGGGCCGGACCGACACGGTAATCGTGTACATCGACTGGTCGATCATGCCGTCGTACATCGTGACGTTGCGAGCCTCGCCTTCAAGGACGATGGGGACCTCAACCTCGATCATCTGATCCTCGGTGACGCGCATGAAGTCAACGTGGACGACGTCACGACGCACAGGATGACGCTGCAAGTCCTTCACGACCGCCAGCAACTGGTCGCCGTCAATGTCGAGGGTGACGAGTGCGTTGAGACCGAGGTCGGTGGTGAGCACCTCGCGGAGCTCTGGCCACTCGACGGAGACGGTGACGGGGTCGATGCCCAGGCCGTATACAACGGCAGGGACCTTGCCTTCACGACGGAGACGACGTGAGGGGCGGGAGCCTTCCATGCGCCCGGTTTCGGCGCTCAGCAGCAGTTCAGACATGGGATTCGGCTCCTGAAAGGGCACGGTGAAAAAGAAGGGACCCGGACACGGGCCGACCCACAACGTTATCGGGGGCGACGTGTTGCGCCACCGACCTACGCCAAATGGTTGCCGCCGAAGATCTCGCTGACGGAGGTGTCTTCGAACACGGCGGCGATTGCCTGGGCAATGATCGGTGCCACCGAGAGCACCGTGATCTTGTCGGCACGTTTCTCGCTTGGGAGTGGCAGGGTGTCGGTGACAAGCACGGTCTCGACCGGCGCGTTCTTGAGACGGTCGATCGCGGGGCCAGAGAACACGCCATGCGTGGTTGCGATGATGATCTTCTTGGCTCCGTGCTCGTGCAAGAGTTCGGCCGCAGCACAGATCGTGCCACCGGTGTCGATCATGTCGTCAATCAGGACGCAGGTACGGCCTTGTACCTCGCCGATGATCTCCTTGGCCTCGACCGTGTTCATCTCTTCGGTCGAACGACGTTTGTGGACGTAGGCGAGATCGGCGTCGAGCAGGTTGGTGTAGCGCTCAGCGACCTTCATGCGCCCGGCATCAGGTGACACGATGGTCATGTCGCCCTCGTGGAGCTCGCTGAGATAGTCGATCAAGACGGGCATGGCCGTGAGGTGATCGACGGGGCCGTCGAAGAAGCCTTGAATCTGTCCTGAGTGCAAGTCGACCGAGATCAGCCGGTCGGCACCCGCACTCTGGAAGAGGTCGGCGATCAAACGGGCGGTGATGGGCTCGCGACCCGATGCCTTGCGGTCCTGACGGGAGTAGCCGTAGAACGGTGCGACCGCCGTAATGCGCTTAGCCGAGGCGCGCTTCGCTGCGTCAACCATGATCAGGTGTTCCATGATCTGGTCATTGATCGATCGACCGTTCCACTCGGTGTGGGTCTGGACGATGAACACGTCCGACCCGCGAATCGACTCGCCGTACTTCACGTGGATCTCGCCGTTCGCGAACTCCGCGATGTTGGGGGTCCCCATCCCAACGTTGAGTTCGTTACAGATATCGGTGGCGAGCTCTTGTGTGGCCCGCCCCGCGACGATGTGAAGCTTTTTGTGATTGAGCAGTTGCATCCCGTAGCCCTTGACTCGCGTCCCAGGCGCAGCATACGGCGCGCGTTCGCCGCGCGAGTGGCTGGCCCGGCAGGACTCGAACCTGCAACATCCGGCTCCAAAGGCCGGCGTTCTACCAATTGAACTACGGGCCACTGCGCTGCGTCACCGTAGCGGCCACCGACGCTCAGCGGCACACCGATTGAACCGGTCGGCCCGCCGCAGCCCGAAACGTCACCGCGGCACACGGATCTGGGTCCAACCCGACGGGGCCGACGCAAAGATCAGGTCGAGAGTCACAAACGGTCTGCAAGTGGTGAGCGCACGGCGATGTCGGAGTCGCTGGTCGCCCCGTTCGGCGTCGAGCGGCGGCACCGGTTACGCCCACCTCCAGAAGCCGTGAAGGGTGGCGCTCCGACGCGAAGCCGGTAGCGTCGGCTGCCGTGGGTTCACTCATCAAGAAGCGCCGCAAGCGCATGCGCAAGAAGAAACACAAGAAGATGCTCCGAAGGACCCGTCACCAGCGGAAGTAAGGCCTTGCGGTCACCGCCTTTCGCCGTCCGCTCCCTTCCTTTCCTTCGACGATCAGTCCGTCGGCCACTGAGCCGGCACCGCTTTCGCAACGCGCCCAGCCTCCGGGTGGGCGCCGTGGACGAACCACGTTGACCCGCTCCCGGCAAGACGAGGCCGCTGACCAGTTGCGTCGGCCAGTTCATCGCGCCAACGCGCCAGTTCTGGCGCAACGACGAGGGCAGCCGGCTCGAGGTCATTGCCGTTATCACCCGTAGGGCCGCCCATCTCGTCCCACGCGTTGTACACGACGGGAGTCGAGCAGAACACAGGCGGCGAGACGAGCGTGAAGGTCTGCTCGACGAAGGGGAGAGAATCGATGATCTCGCCAATGCCGGTCACCTGCGCCCGCCCGCCAACCAAACAAAACGCCACGTCGGCACCCAGGCCAGCCGCCGCCTCGAGGTCGATGAACCCCGCCCAGCGCAGGATCGCCGCAGCATCAGAGGACCCTCCGCCGAGTCCCGCCCCAGCAGGGATGTCCTTGTAGATCGTGACCGCGGCATCACGGTCGACCAGCCGAAGCGCTTGGGTGACGAGGTTGTCGTCGTCAAGACCAATGCTCTCAGCCCCAGCCCGTCCCTCGATCGTGAGCTCCGAACCGTTGCGGAGCTCAAGGGTGTCGTGGAAATCGAGAGAGACCATCTCGGCGTCGACGAGGTGATAGCCGTCATCACGCACTCCGGTCACGCGGAGGCTCAGCGTCAACTTCGCAGGGGCCACGAGTCGGATCACGCCCGCAGACTACGGTGCTCTTCATGGCGCAGCTCGGCACCCGCCCCTACGAACACGGCCTCCTCGACCTCGGCAGCGACAACTACGCGTGGCTACAGCCCGACGGCGGTTGGGGCTGGAGCAATGCCGGCCTGATCGTCGACGGCGACCAGGCGCTCCTCATCGACACCCTCTTCGACCTACCGCTGACCCACGCGATGCTCGACTCGATCTCCGCTGCGCTTCCCGGCGTCGACATCACGACGCTCGTCAACACCCACAGTAACGGCGACCACTGCAACGGCAACGAGTTAGTGCACGGCGCAGAGATCATCTGCTCGGTCACCGCCGCCGAAGAGATGGCGCACGAGAGCCCCGAGATGATGGCCGGGCTACTGCGGGCCGCCCCCGAAATGGGAGTCATGGGTGAGTTCTTTCTGCACTGTTTCGAACAATTCCAGTTCGCGGGAATCAACCGACCCGACCCCGATACGACCTTTACCGGCGAGATCACCAGAACGGTCGGCGACACCATGGTCAACCTGGTCGAGGTCGGCCCCGCGCACACCGGTGGCGATGTCTTGGTTCACGTCCCGGGCCGCTCCACCACCTACACCGGCGACATCTTGTTCGTCGAAGGACATCCAATCTTGTGGGCCGGATCGATCCCCGACCTCCTCCAAGCCCTCGATCAGATCGTCGCGTGGAATCCAGAAACGATCGTTCCAGGTCACGGACCAATTACCGATCTTGCCGGTGTGGCCGAGATCCGTTCGTACTTCGAGTACTGCCACACCGAGGCACGACGCTGCTTCGACGCGGGAATGGACATCGCGACCGCAGCTACCCGGGTCTCGCTCGACAAATACGCGAACTGGGGTGATCCCGAGCGGATCATCACCATTCTCGACAGCTGTTACCGCGAGTTCGGGCACGTTGCCCAACCGTCGGAGATCACCGACCTCTTCGGCCAGATGGCAACCGTTTGGGCCGCCGGCCGCTAGGCACCGGGCCGGGCCGCAGCGAGACGGTCCCAGTCGAAGAGCGTCAGCGTCTCGGGGCGGGCTGTCGGGTCAACCCCCGCGCCGCTGATTGCCGCTTCGTCGAGCAGGCCGCTCAGCGACTTACGAATCATTTTGCGGCGCTGGTTGTATGCGGCGCGAACCAGCGGCTCGATCTCGGAGAAAGCAGCGTCGATCAACGGCTCCACATGCCGGTTGATCCGCACGAGGGCCGAGTCAACACGGGGCCTCGGGTGAAACACCGTCGGTGGGACCCGCCCGACGATCTCGGCCTCACCGTGAAAGGTCACGAGCACCGACGGAATACCGATAGCTGAGTCGCCTGGCATGGCGACGAGGCGCTCGGCGACCTCGAACTGAACCATCACGAGCATCGACTCGATCTTCGGAACATCGCGGAGCAAGTCGAGTACCAGCGGTGTTGCGACGTTGTAAGGCAGGTTCGCAACGAGCGACCACGAGTCGGCGGCAGCGAGAACCGTGTTCCAGTCGACCTGCAGGGCATCACCCTCGACGATCTCCACGTCGAGGCCCTCGATGACCTCACGCAAGACCGGCACGAGTTCGTCGTCCATTTCGATTGCGGTCACGCGAGCACCGACCTCGAGCAACGCCAGCGTGAGCGAACCGAGGCCCGGTCCGATCTCAACCACCGGATCACCCACCCCTACACCGCTGAGCAAAGCGATCTTGCGGACCGTGTTGGGGTCGACCACGAAGTTCTGACCGAGCGCTTTGCGGGCTGCAAGGCCGTGGCGGTCGAGAAGCGCTCGGATATCAGCACCGGAATGCGTCACGACAGCAGGTAGACGCCGCAGTGTGGCCACGGCCTGGCACCCTGGCGCTCGTACAAGGCTTGGGCGTGCGCGTCTTGGTCAGCGACAGACGCCGTGATGGGATCGACCCCCGCCAGGGCTGGGTTGGCAAAGCTCGCCACCCAGTCCCACGTCGCCTGCGAAAATTGGTACGCCCCTCGGTATCGGCCACTCGGGCTGACCGCGTCATAGCGCCCACCAGACTCACAGTTCCGAAGTGCGGCCCACTGTTCGAGCGTGGGGCCACCTGGAGGCGGCGAAGTCGTCGTCGAGGATTCGATTGAGGCCACCGCAGCGGTCGTGGTCGTCGTTGTGGTGGTCGACGGTGGGGCCGTCGTGGTGATCGCGACGCGAAGTGCCTCCGCAGCAGCCTCCTCTGCGGCCTCGCGCTCGGCGGCTTCACGGCCGAGTTCTTCGGCCCGGACAAGATCGGCGGCACGGCGTTCGTTGCTCGCCGTGGCCCAAGCGGTGGCGCGTTCGCTGAAGCTGGCAACGTCGACACCGAGCACGATGGTCGACTGAGCGGCTGCGGGCGCGATCCAAAGTGCCAAGACGGCGGTCATCGCAGCCGCCCACAACCCGGCGCGCTCACGCCTCTCGTTTCTGGCCATGAGAAAACGGTACGGCCGTCGTAACACAAATGCAATGTTGCGTCATTCCTCCTCGGATTGACGCCCCAGATCCACACCCCTCAGTCAGCCAACGCCTGCGTCTTCGCGGCATCAGCCGCACGGAGCTCGTAGAACCTCGCTGCCGTCGTCCACGTTGCGGCAGCGACTTCAGCGACAGGCACACCCTTCACCTCCGCAATCTTCTCGCCCACCAGCGGCACGAGTGCGGGCCGGTTCGGCTTGCCTCTGTGTGGGACCGGCGCCAGGTACGGCGAGTCGGTCTCGACCAGCAACATGTCAAGTGGGCAGATCACAGCAGCGTCGCGCAAGTCTTGGCCGCTCGGGAAGGTGACGATGCCGCTGAACGACACCAAGCAGTTCCGAGCCAGCGCCTCTCGAGCTTCGTCAGGGCCACCAGTGAAACAATGAAAAACTGTGCGCTCGGGCACGCCCTCCCGATCGAGGATCTCGAAGGTCTCATCCCACGCTGAGCGGGAGTGGATCACCAGTGGCAGGTGGTGCCGCTGTGCCATCTGGATCTGCGCCGCAAACACATCTCGTTGAATTGGCCGCGGCGAATGGTCGTAGTGGTAGTCGAGACCGGCCTCCCCCACCGCCACCACTTGCGGCAGTTCGAGAAGTTCCTCAATCCCAGCAAGTCCCTGCTTCGAGTCGTGGGGATGCACACCAGCGGTCGCGTAAACACCGACATGCTCAGCTGCGACCGTTGCCATCTGCTGTGACTGCTCGAGATGACACCCGACCGTGACCATCCGCTCAACGCCAGCATCACGAGCAACCTTGACCTGCTCCGCGCCGCTCGCACCGGGCTCGAGATGGCAATGCTGATCGATCCAGCGCATCTGGGCCCCAACTCAGTCGGTGTCGTCGTCGGCCAGCAGTGCGTCGACGTCGACTTTGGTGAATAACGGCGTCGGCTTTGCGATCGGTGTTCCGACCGGAACGGGTACCCGCTCCCAAGCGGTGACCGGGCCAAGCACCTCGTCGAGCGCCATCGCACTGAACGGCAAGTACGGAGCGAACGCGACCCGAGCGCCGTTGATGGCATCGAGCGCTGTACCGAGCAAAACACCTCCGCGCTCCTTATCGTCCTTGACGACCTTCCAAGGCTCGGTCGCGTTGAGGTAAGCGTTCACAGCCTGGGCCGCATCCATTGCGGCTCGCAGACCTGCCCGCAGCTCGACCTTGGTGATGTGGTCGTTTGCTGCGACCAGTGCGGTATCGACGGCGGCGAGCAAGGCTTCATCCTCGGCTGTACGGCCATCGACCGACGGCTGCTCACCGAAGTTCTTGTTGACCATCGACAGCACTCGGTTGACGAGGTTGCCCCACGTTGCCACCAGCTCTTCGTTGATTCGGCGAGCAATCTCTTCAACCGAGATGTCGGTGTCGGCCTGCTCGGGCAGGCTGGCAGCCAAGGCGTAGCGCAGGCCATCGACCTGAAAGAGTTCGAGCCCCTGATCGATGGTGAGGCCGATGCCACGGCTCGCCGAAGCCTTGCCGCCCTTGAACGTGACGTACTGATTGGCCGGCACGTCGTCAGGCAGGTGGATCTCGCGGTCGTAGCTGAGTAATTGCGCCGGCCAGAACAGGCAATGGAAGGGGATGTTGTCCTTGCCAATGAAGTACACGTGGCGGCTGTCGGGGTTGTACCACCAGTTGCGCCAATGGTCGGCGTCATCGGTGTTGCTCGCCCATTCCTGGCTGGCCGATAGGTAGCCGATCACAGCGTCGTACCAGACGTAAATTCGCTTGCCGGGACCCAGATCGTCGACCGGGAGTTCGACGCCCCAGTCGAGGTCGCGGGTGATCGCTCGGTCGAGCAGGCCCTCTTCATCGACCCAGCTCCGCACGAAGTTCAGTACGTGGGGGCGCCAGTCGGACTTGTCCCCGAGGTAGGCGCTGATCTCGTCGGTGAAGTCTGAGTAGCGGAAGTAAAAGTGTTCGGTCTCGCGCAGCACCGGCGTGGCCTGAGAGAGCTTTGACCGAGGCTCGATCAAATCGGTCGGGTCGAGCGTCCGACCACAGTTGTCGCACTGGTCACCGCGGGCGTCCTCGTAAGAGCAGTGCGGGCACGTGCCTTCGATGTAACGGTCAGGCAGGAAGCGTTCGGCGTCCGGGTCGAAGAACTGCTCGCTGGTGCGCTTGTCGATGTGACCGTTGCGGAGTTGCTCAAGGAACATTCCTTGGGTCACCCGAGCGTGGTGGGCCGTGCCGGTGGTGGTGTAGTTGTCCCAGCTGATACCGAGCGCCTCCCACTGGCGAAGGAACTCGTTGTGGTACCGATCGGCGATGTCTTGGGCAGTCACCCCCTCGTCGTCGGCGCGGACCGTGATCGGCGTGCCATGCACGTCGGAACCGCTGACCATCAACACGTCATTACCCGCTAGGCGCTGGTGACGGGCGAACACGTCGGCCGGCAGATACGCGCCGGAGACATGTCCGAGATGACGCGACCCTGAGGCATAGGGCCACGCGACAGCGACGAGTACGGGGGAGCTCATTCTCGCCGAGGTTACCGGTGGCTAGCCGGCGCTGCGGTCGGTTACCTCTCGCAACGCCGGAAGCGTTGCCTGACCGAGGACCGACGATTCGTCGTCGACACCGTTGCGCGATCGCACATCGTCGATGCGGTCGAGCTGTCGTTCGAGCTGACGGCGGCGCGTGCCAGACAGATCGCCGAAGCTGCGGGTGAGGGTGTCGAGGTGCCGGTCGACCTTGTCGATTTGCTCGGAAAACTTCCGCCACTGCTCGCCAAACCCGGCGAGGCACTGCACGATCTCTTCGCTGGCCCGCTCGACCGCGAACGCATCCATCGCTTGGCGGATGACCCCAAGCACGGCGAACAGCGTGGTCGGCGAGCAAAGCACGACCTGCTGGGCGAGCGCGTCGTCGAGCAGGGTGGAGTCGTTCTCGTGGATGAAGCCGTAGACGCTTTCGTTTGGGATGAATAACAGCAGATAGCCGAGGGTGGAGTCGCTTGCCGCGTAGCCCCGACCGTTGAGCTCCTTGACCCGGTCGCGTACGTCGCGAAGGAAACGATCGCACCGTTCGGCAGCCTCAGTGTCAGACGGCGCCTCGAGGTAGCGGAGATAGTTGGTGACCGGGAATTTGACGTCCATGTGGAGCTTGTTGTCATCGGGCAAAAGGAACGTGAAGTCGGGCTTGGTGCCGCCCTCGATCAACTTCTGCTTGCGATAGTTGACGCCCTCGCGCATCCCGGCCGAGCGCAGCACATCCTCGGCCATGCGTTCGCCCCACTGGCCGCGGGCCTGCGGGCTCGCAAGCGCGTCGCGTAGATGGCCGGTGGTCTCCGCCAGCTGCTTCTGCTGACGCGTTGCTGCCTCAAGCGACTCGACGAACTGGCCGTGCTGCTGCGCTCGTTCTTTCTGCAGCTGGGTAACGAGCAACCGCAGCTGGGTGAGCTCAGCGTTCATCGTGTGCACCTGCTGACCCATCTGCTTTGACATGCCACCAACCCGTTCACCGACCGTGTCGGATATGCCACCGACCTTCTCGGTCACGAGCTTGTCGACCGACTCGACCTTCTCGGTCAGTGCCCTGAACGCGTGCTCGACCTGCTGCTCGATCGCTGCGCGACGCAGATCGAGTTCGACCGTACCCGTCTGAAGACGGCTGTCGAAGCTCTCACCTGCGATGCTCACCACTCGCTCGACGACGCCGTCGACCTGCGCCTGCTGGCGGCCCGCCAACTCCATAGCAAGGCGATCGACGGTTGCAGCGTTCGTTCCCCGACCGTGCCGGCCGAACCAGAGGCCGGCGTAGGCACCGATACCGGCCAGGAAAGGAGAGGCGACCAGAATCGAGATCACGAGCGCGGGGTTCATGGTTGAGACACTACGGAGGGGGGTATGACACCCACCGCAAAGACACCCAAGCGCACGTGCCCATCCGGGACTCAGCAGCACGGACTCTCACGCGTGGTTAGACACCAGGGGTGCGGACTTAACCCGGCTGCCCTGGGACGGGCTGGCCGGTTACCGCACCGCCAGGCACAGAAGCATCCTCACCCAGAGGGAACTGCTCAAGATTGGATACCTGAGCGGTGAGATCTTCATGGGGGGCGCTATCGATCATGTCAACGAGGATCGAGAGGACCCGCGTTCGTTGCCTTACGGAATGCACTACCAAAGCTTCGTCACCGAGACGGCCGCCACCGTCCGGCAGCTGACCGCGCGAGAGCTAGTGGGCCGGCTGCTCCCTGGCCCGGCTGCTCAGTGGGGCCCCGCGGGCATCCAAGAACGCCAAGACGCCCGTCAGGTCATCGGCCGAGCGAAGGTTGGCGGTAACGGGTCGCTTACTTCCCGCCGCGGCAAAAGGCGAGATTGTTGGCCATCCACTCAGTTTTCACATCAACCGATTGAATATCTCGGTTCGGAAAGGAGGCACCCTTCATCACCTTGATCTCTGGGTAATCATCGAACAAGCGGAGCAACGGACTCAGGTTGTTCTTCGACACAAAGAGATCCGACCCCTCGAATGTTGCCCGAACGTCGATCTCTACGCCGTCGACCGGCATGGCAACGACCGAGCGCGCAAGAAGGTCCACCCCCGCAGGAGCTGCATGAGCGGGCTGCCGCAGATAGCTCGCAGAGAGCGCCATCAGAGATTGAGTGCAAGCTCGTAGACCCGTCGCTTCTTTGCACCGGTTTCCGCGACCACCGCGTCGACTGCGTCACGTCGGCTGGCCCCACCAGCACGTGCAACGGAGAGTCGCTCGACGAGTTGTGCATCTTCGAGTTCGGCCACATCGGTCGCCCCGTCGATCACCAGTACGACCTCACCCTTCACGCCACCCGCCGCCCAGGTGGCCAGTTCGGCCAGGGTGCCACGGCGGAACTCTTCATGGAGTTTGGTGAGCTCACGGGCGATGACCGCTCGGCGATCAGCCCCGCAGCGCTCAGCCAGCAGCATCAGCGTCGCGGCCACTCGGTTGGGTGATTCGTACAACACGACGGTGCGCCGCTCGCCCGCGATTGCCGCGACTTGCTCGTCTCGTGCCCGGCCCTTCCGGGCGAGGAAACCTTCAAAGACGAACCGGCCGGTCGGGAGCCCTGAAGCCACCAGCGCTGAGATCGCCGCCACGGGCCCCGGAATCGTGGTGACCTCATGATCGGCCGAGATCGCAGCCGAGACGAGCCGCTCCCCGGGATCACTGACACCCGGCGTACCTGCATCGCTCACCAGGACAATCTGCTCGCCCGCCGACAGTCGGTCGAGCACCGCGGGGATCGCCTCGAACTCCGTGTGCTCGTCGACCCGCTTGAGCTCGGCGGCTCGCACCCCGACATGCTTCAACAGCGAACCCGTTCGTCGCGTGTCCTCACAACAGACCAGGTCGGCACCTGCAAGAGCTTCAACCGCGCGCGGTGACAGATCGCCGAGGTTGCCAATCGGAGTGGCGACGAGGGTCAAGGTGCCGTTCATTCGACGCGGACCTCAAATTCCATTCCCGTCTCCACACCCCACCGTCGAAACGATCCGGCCTCAGCTTCAAGCACTGCGGCGGCCCGCCGCGCCCACCTGCCAACGCGTCCGGGGGGCATCTCGGTGGTCGACAGCACTCGGAGCTCGTCGTCGAGGTGCGCGACATCGATCGCAAACCGCATACGGATCGTGTGCACGCTGCGAGCCGGCCGCAGCAGAATCGCGCCGTCGATGCCCTCTCGCCCGAGAAGACCTTGACGGCGGGTCTTGCCGGTCTCGGCGATCTCCAGGGAAGCCACCACGCGCCCCTCATGAACCAACCACGCCATGCAATGACGCTAACCGCAGCGGCGCCCCGACGCCGACCGCGATCGACCGGGGACGGATCAGGCCCTGACCGGTTCGCGCTCGGCCTGCGCGGCGAGCCGCTTTTCGCGGCGTTCGACCATGCGATACCCGAGCTTGCCGATCCGGTCGATCTTCGTCACGAGCGCCTCACGGGCCGCTTCGGCCTCCGGGGAGAGGCCCTCGATCGACTCGACCCCCCAGTCACGCAACACGACCGGCCTCAAGATCTTGTCGTGGTGGATTGCAAAGTCGTAGATGCCGGCGTCGGCGATCGCCTTGGCGTGCGCGGCGAAACCCGGGATACCTGTTCCCGGCATCTGGAAGTCTTGGACCTGCTTGTTCACCGCAATGACCGCCGTCGACGGGTCGAGTTCGAAGATCGCCTGCATGGCGTCGCGATAGAAGAGATAGTGCAGATTCTCGTCGGCAGCGACGCGACGCATCACCGCCTTGCCGGCCGGATCGTCGAGCATGTTGCCTGTGTTGAAGTGGCTGATGCGGGTCGCAAGCTCCTGCAATGACACGTAGGCAAGACCCTCAGCCAACGTGGGTGGTTCGGGAACTTGCCCGCTCTGCACCTGCGCCATTCGGCCCCGCTCGAGTTCGACCGGGTCGATCGACCGAGTGGCCATCAGGTAACCGTTGATAACGATGCCGTGACGCCCCTCCTCAGCGGTCCATCGGCGAACCCACTCACCCCACGCGCCCTCGCGGCCCATCATGCGTTCAATGTCTCGGAAGTAGTACGGCAGGTTGTCTTCGGTGAGCACATTGACGAACAACGCGCTTCGGACGGCCGCTGGGACCTTCGCCTCCTCGGACGACCACTCATAGTCGTCGGGAAAGTCCTCGGCAGCACTCCACGGGATGTAGGCGTGGGGATGCCACTCCTGTGCCGTCTCAATATGACGGTTGATCAACTGTTCGGCCGTTTCGGCCAACACTTCGCGAAGATACGCGTCGGGGATCGTGGTCATGACCTCACTAGCCTACCTGCCGGTCGGCAGGCTGTAAACACTAGGTCAAACCCCGAAAATGCGGCAGATGTCACAGTGCCTTGGACGACAACAGAGCCAAGTTGACTACAACCGAGCCCACAACGGGTAACTACGGTGTCCCGATGGCTCTCGCGCTTGAACCGGCGACCTTCGATCGCTACGCCAGCGATGGCTACCTCCTGTTACCAGGCCATGTCGACGCCGCCTGGCTCGGCCGACTGAACGAGGCAATGCGTCGGCTCGTCGACGAGTCACGCACCGCCGAGCCAGACGACCGACGGTTCGATCCCGAGCCGGGACACGGTGTCGACAAGCCGCGCCTGCGGCGCATCAACTCGCCGGTCGATCTCGATGCCGCGTTTGCGGCGTTTGCGCTCGACGGTCCGGCCACCGACCTCGCCGAGGCCATCCTCGGGCCAAACATCCGCTTCCACCACTCCAAGCTCAACATCAAATGGGCTGACGGAGGCGAGGAGGTCAAGTGGCATCAAGACATTCAGTTCTGGCCTCACACCGACTTCTCGCCGTTGACGATCGGGGTGTACCTCGACGACGTTGATGACGATATGGGCCCGATGGGCATCGTGCCAGGCAGCCACACGGGCGAGCTCTACGACCTTCGAAACCCTGATGGCTCGTGGTCGGGCTCGCTTTCCGAAACTGATGTTGCCCGCGCATCGATCGAGCGAGCCGACTACCTCAAAGGGCCAGCGGGCAGCGTTACGGTGCATAACTGCTGTTGCGTGCATGGATCCGCCCCCAACCGGTCGAGTCGCTCGCGGCCCCTCCTCCTCCAAACGTACTCGCGGGCCGACTCCTACCCGCTGCTCGGGGTTGGCACGAATGGCAAGGCCGGCGAGAACGCGCACCAACTGGTGCGAGGCACACTTCCCTTGACCCTCACCGTCCAGGGCCGCACGATGCCCACCGCCCCTGATTGGTACCGGGGCTCCTACGGGTCGATCTTCACGGTGCAACAGCAAGAACAGGACTGATTACCCCCACTCGGGACCCAGCTGCGCAGCCCTCAAACGTTAAAGCGGAACTCCATCACATCGCCGTCCTGAACGATGTAGTCCTTGCCTTCGGAGCGGACCTTGCCAACATCGCGGGCCGCCGCCCACGACCCGGCATCGATGAGCTCGTCCCACTGGATCGTCTCGGCGCGAATGAAGCCCCGTTGGAAGTCGGTGTGAATCACACCGGCCGCCTCGGGCGCGGTGGATCCAGAGCGGAAAGTCCACGCCCGAGACTCCTTCTCTCCCGTGGTGAGGTAGGTCCGCAGCCCAAGCATGTGGTACGCCGACGTCAAGAAGGCGGGCACCGCACCGTCGCCAAGGCCTAGCGCTTCGAGCATCTCCTGGCGGTCTTCCGTCGCCATCACGGCAGCTTCAGCCTCGAGCTGCACCGACAGCGGCACGACCTCGGCACCGTTCAGTTCGTCTCGAACCGGAGCAGCAATCCCATCCTCGTCGCCGATTTGATCCTCGCCGATGTTGAGCACGGCCATGACCGGCTTGTTGGTGAGAAAGAAGAACTCCTTGAGCTCGGCGCGATCGTCGTCGTTGAGCCCGGCCCGGTAGAGCGGCGTGCCTTCGCCAAGGGTGTCAACACAGGTCGCAAGCAGGTCAACCGTGCGTTTCAGCGAACTGTCGCCCTTGAGCATGCGCTGGGTCTTGTCGTGGGCTTTCTCCGCACTCGCCAGGTCGGCCAGGGCGAGCTCAATCTCGACTACCCGTAGGTGCTCGAGCGGGTCCTGCGGACCAGGCACATCGTCGTCGGGGAACGCCCGCAACACGAACACGATCGCGTCGACCTCGCGGATATGACTGAGGAACGCGTTGCCAAGCCCCTCGCCCTGACTCGCACCCTCGACGAGACCACCGATGTCGGTGAACTGCACCGCAGCATGGATCGTCTCCTTGCTCTGCGACATGATGCTGAGCTGATCGAGCCGATGGTCGGGCACCTTGGCAACACCGATGTTCGGATCGGTGGTGGCGAACGCGTAGGGCGCTGCGTGGGCACCACCACCGGCGAGCGCGTTGTAGAGCGAGGACTTGCCCGCGTTGGGCAGACCGACGAAGCCAAAACGTTCCATAGCCCGGTCGAGGCTAGCGACGTCCGCCCGAGTACCGTTGGGCCTCGTGACCGAGGTCCAGACCGCCACTTCTGACACACGGGATATCTCTGCCGCTGATGCCGAAAAAACCTTCTCGAAGTCGGTTCTGGTATCCGCAGTGCGGTGCACGCTCACCTACGTCCTAATCCCCTTCGTGTTCCCGTTGATCGGCTTCGGTACCGGGGTTGGCCCGTGGATCGGGCTGCCGATCGGCATCGCTGCGATCATCGCGAATGTCGTATCGATCCGGCGCTTCCACCGGGCTGATCACAAGTGGAAGTGGCCGATGACCGTCATCAATGTCGGCATCATCGGCCTCCTGACGGCGCTCGTGATCCTCGATAGCGCCGACCTCTTCCGGTGACCCATCCGATCAACATCGTCGTAACCGGACGCAACGTTGCGATCGCCGAACAGCGTGAACGGTGAATTCAGGGCGCTCTCGCTCGGCTCGCTCGCCGCGATTCTGATCGCGCTAGGCGTCTGGGCGGTGGCGTGGGGCCCCACCGAAACCCGTGATGTCGAGGCAGCGGAAAGCAACAATCTTGACGGCGCTGTGGTTAGGCACGCACTGCCGTTCGACACCGAGGGAGACGACGCCGAAATCATCGGCACGCTCGGCCTTGTCGACGGCTGCCTCGTGCTCATCCAAGGGGATGCCTCTTTTCTCGTGGTGTGGCCCGCGTCCACGACCTGGGCGGTCACTGCTGAAGAGGTCGTTCTTGCGAACGGTTTCCGCATCGGTTTGGGCGAACAGGTCCAGGAAACTGGCGGCTACCTTGAGGCGGCGCGCCTCGACTGGCTCGACGCGTCGGCTCGAGAACACGCCCTCACCTGCCCCACGAACCAGTGGGTCGCGTTCAACAACTGAGGCGACGCCGCTCGATCGGGCTGACATCAGGGGGACACGTCGTCTTTGCGCTGGCCACACGCCGGCACCTCACCTCAGCCAGCGGAGATGGCGACCTCCACGTCACTCGCCCAGGCGCACCCGCTCCATGCCATCCCTGACGGCGCGACTGCGAGCCGAACCGTTGAACGCATCGACGCGTTGCGCACCGGGACGTTCACCGAACAGTCGACGAACCCTCAGCCCGGAAGTGGTGCCACGCCGGGCGCCCTCGACGCCCGTGCGAACACCTCGTCGAGCATCGGGCGGAAGTCCTCGATCGCCATCACCGGGTAGTTGGGGTCGAAGCAGTTCTGGTCGTACTCGTGACAGAAGTCAACGCAGCGATCGAAGTACGGCGAGTCCTTGTGCATGTCACGGGCGTTGCGGTCGCCGTCGTGGTGGTGGAAGTAGTAGTAGCCCTGGAACATGCCGTGGTACTTGATGACCCAGTGCGTCTCGTCGTCGACGTAGGGGCGAAGCAGCGCAGCTGCGGCATCGGAGTGGTTCTCGGGAGCGAACCCGTCGGCGATGTCGTGCAGCAGCGCAGCAACAACCATGTCGACCGACTCGTTGTTGCGATACGCCCGAGTGCCCGACTGCAATGAGTGCGAGTAGCGATCGCACTGGTAGCCGAGGGTCGGCCCCTTCAACAGGCCGAGCAGGTTGAGCAGGTTGTCGATCAACGCGCCACGAGCATGATCGTCGAATGCCTCACCGAGGTAGGCGTAGTGCTCACGGGTGCCATGCTGCATCTCGGTCCAAGGGACCTGGAAGTTCGGGTCGAGCGACATGGGCGCAGCTTATGCGTGCCTGGCACTACCGTCACCAGCGATGAACGACTCCCTCCCCCACGTCCTCATCGTCGGCGCCGGCGACGTCGGTCTCACTCTCGCCGCCGTTCTCGTCGAAGCTCAGCTGCCAGTCTCGACCCTGAACCGAACCGGCCGCGGAGTCGACGGGGCAACCCCGATCATCGGCGACCTGTCGGCCCCCGGAACCCTGGGTGGCATGCCCGCCGCCGATGTCGTTGTGTTCACCACTGCGCCACCAACCCGAGACGTAGCTGGTTATCGGCTCGCCTACCTCGACGGTCCTCAGGCGCTGCTCGATGCAATGCCGACCGAACCGGCTCGCGCTGTCCTCACGTCGACTACGGGCGTCTACGGCGCCGACGACGGCCGCTGGATCACTGCGGCTGATGCGACGGACCCCACACGTCCGACAGCGGAACTCGTAGTTGCCGGCGAAGTCGCCCTCGCCTCTCGCATCCCGGCCGCGATCGTCCGCTCGGCCGGGATCTACGGACCTGGTCGCCGCCGGCTAATCGACCAGGTCCTCGAGAACGCCGTCGGCGTCACGCCGGGTACTCCCGACCGCTGGACCAACCGCATTCATCGCGACGACCTGGCGGCTGCGCTTGCCCTGTGTGCCATCCATCCGAGCCCTCCGGCCGTCGCGATCGCGGTCGACGGGGCACCAACCCCGCGCGACATCGTCCTGCGATGGTTGGCTGAGCGGCTCGGAGTCGAACTCGGCCTCGACCCCAATCCCACCGGCCGCCCCATGGGGAAACGGTGTCGCAATAGTGAGCTGAGAGACCTCGGTTGGGAGCCCGCGTACCCCAGTTACCGCGAGGGATACTCGAGCGTGCTCGCTAGCCTGTAGGCCATGTCTAAGCGCACCCACAAGAAGAAGGCCAAGGTCCGCCGCAGCAAGGCCAACCACGGCCGCAAGCCCAACCTGGGCCGCAACAGCTGATCTGATCTGGTGGCCTCAGAGCCGCCGGACAACCCGACCAACGCCGCCGCCTCACCGTGGCGGCGTTTGCGCGCTCAGCCCATCACTGACTTATCGATCACACTCGGTCGACGCCTGCATCGGTCGCCTTCAGCGTGCGGCCGGGACGAGCGTCGGTGATCTTGTCGTGGTCGACCACGATCTCACCAGCCTTCACGGTAGCCAGGTAGCCGTCGGCGTCCTGGACGAGACGGCGACCGCCGGCGGGCAAGTCGTGGATCATGTAGGGCTTGTGCAACGTGAGGCGGTCGTGGTCGATCACGTTGACGTCGGCGAGCATGCCGGGTACGAGCACACCACGATCGTGCAGGCCGTAGACCCGGGCCGTGGCCTGAGTCTGCTTGTGCACAACCAACTCGACCGGCAGCTTCGGCCCCCTTGAACGATCACGGGCCCAGTGGGTCAGCAGGTAGGTGGGCATCGACGCGTCGCAAATCAACCCGCAGTGAGCCCCGCCATCACTCAGGCCGAAGATCGATGCTGGGTGCTCGATCATCGCTCGGATCGCTTCATGGTCTTGATCGACGTAGCTGCCAAGCGGCATGAACATCATCGCCTTGCCGTCCTCGGCGAGCATCCAGTCGTAGACCACCTCTTGTGGTGCACGTCCCTCGCGTTCGGCGACGGCGGCCACCGACGTTGACGGGGACGGTTCGTAATCGGTCGGATCTCCAAGCGGAAACATCTGATGAAACGAGGTCGTCATGAACCGGACAAAGGGGTTCGTGCTGGCCGGCTCTTCGGCGAGGAGACGAGCCCGAAACTCGGGGTTGCGCATGCGGGCGACGATCTCGGCATGCGACTCATCGGCGATGGCCCGGAACGAGGGGTGGGCACGGAACGGGTGCATGCTCGATTGGAGGCCGTAGAGCATGCCGGTCGGTCGGGCCGGAACCTGTGGGGCGATGGATTGTCCGGCCTCATTCGAGGCCTGGTTGCGTTCGAGGCAGGCCCGGAAGCCGTCAGGCTCTCGGGGTTCTTGGGCCATCGTGTACGTCACGGGGACGCCGACCTGGCCGAGGTGATCGAGCCAGCGCCACTCGTCTTGTTGGAACGTGTTGTCGCTGACGAACTGGAAGAGGCCGCGCCCCACACCGGCAACCTCGTCTGCGATCGCCATCAACTCTTCGTCGAGGGAGAAGGTGCCCGGCTCGAAGCCGTGCTTGCTGGAGTGCAGCACAGTGCGACTCGTCGACACCCCGAGTGCGCCGTCGCGGACGCCGTCGGCCATGACTGTGGCGATCTGAGCGATCTCCTCAGCACTGATGTCGTATTCGTGACAGCGGTCGCCGAGCACATACGCACGGACCGCAGCGTGGGGGACGGTTGTGCCGAGGTCGAGGGTGCGGGGTAGCGAGGCGAGCGCATCGATGTATTCACCGAAGGTCTCCCATCGCCAGTCGATGCCCTCGTGCAGTGCGGTGCCAGGAATGTCCTCGATCGCCTCCATGAGCTCGATCAGAAACGCCTCACCGCCGGCACGAACCGGCGCAAAGCCGACACCACAGTTGCCCATGACCGCCGTGGTGACGCCGTGGTCGATCGAGGGGCGCATGACCGAATCCCAGGTGGCTTGACCGTCATAGTGGGTGTGAACGTCGACCCAGCCGGGCGCAACCAGCGCGCCGTCGGCATCGACCTCGTGCCGACCGACCTCCTCGACCGACCCAACTACGACGATCTGCTCGCCGTCAATCGCGACGTCGGCGGTGCGCGGAGCGGCTCCGGTTCCGTCGACAACCGTTCCACCACGGATCACGAGGTCATGCATGCTCCCAGTGTCGCAAACTTTGGCGATGGTGGGACAATAGGGGGATGCTCTTGATCTTCGATGGCGACTGCGGGTTCTGCACCACTTCGGCCGAGTGGATCGAGCGACGGCTCCCCGACGCGGTACGAGTCGCGCCGTGGCAGATTCTCGACCTCGCCGAGTTCGGCCTCACCGAGCACGATGTGACGACCGCTGCGTACTGGGTTGACCCCACCGGTCAGACCCATCGCGGCCACCTTGGTATCGGTCGAGCACTCATCGCAGCGGGCGGCGCCTGGCGGCTCGTCGGCCAGTTGATCATCACGCCGCCGGTCAGTTGGATTGCTCGACTGATCTACAGCTTCATCGCCAAGAACCGACATCGGATGCCCGGCGCAACTGATGCATGTCGGGTCGATCTGGGCGCGTCATCTGGCCGTCCCGACGAGCCTGCGTGATACAACCCACGGCGTGAGCATCACCCTTTCCGAAGCCGAGTCCCGCCGAGTGGTCGCAGGGTACGGCGTTCCGGTATCGCCGTTCGTAACCGGCACCTCCGCCGACGAGGTCCTGGCCGCGGTCGACAGCGACGCAACTGTCACCTACCCGGTCGTCGCCAAACTCTGCGGCCGGGCCATCGCCCATAAGACCGAACGGGGCTTGGTTCGTCTGCGTATCGCCGACGCCGACTCGCTGCGCACTGCCTGCGACGAACTGCTCGGCAAAGCGGTACCCGAAGATGGCGATGTCGAGGTGCTGGTGTCATCGATGGTCGATGGCAACCGGGAGCTGATCGCCGGCCTCAACGACGATCCACAGTTCGGCATGACGGTGATGGTCGGTGTCGGAGGGATCCTTGCCGAGGCAATCCGGGACGTCAGTTTCCGGCTGGCCCCGATCAGCGAGGTCGATGCGGCCGAGATGCTCGACGATCTCGCGACGCAACGGCTGTTCGACGAGTTCCGCGGCGAACCGAAGGCCGATCGGGCTGCGATCATCGATGCGCTCGTCGCACTCGCTCGGGTTGGGGCCGAAGAAGTTGGCCTTCGATCCGCCGACCTGAACCCGCTGATCCTGGTCGACGGCAAGCCGATGGCCGTCGACGCGTTGCTGGAGATCGATTCCAATGGCTGACCTCTCTGCCCTCTTCGATCCGAGGGGAATCATCATCACCGGCGTGTCGAACCATCCCGGAAAGTTTGGCTTTGTCACGCTGCACAACATCCTCGCCAGCGGGTACGAGGGCCAGGTGTTTCCGATCGCGCGCGAGCCGGGTGAGGTGCTGGGGCTCGACGTGCTCGGGTCGATCGATGATGTGCCTGACGGCGCCGCCGACATGGTGTTCATCTGCACCCCGCCAGCGATCAACGAAGGTCTGCTGCGGCAAGCCGCGGCAAAGGGCGTGACGGCTGCGTTCTGCGCAGCCGGCGGCTACCGCGAAGCCGGCCAAGAGGGCGTCGAGGCTGAGGAGCGTCTCGTCGACGTGTGCAACGAACTTGGAATTGCCCTCGCTGGGCCGAACGGACAAGGCGTTGTATCGACGCCAGCCAAGATGTGCGCCCAGATCGTCGCGCCCTACGCACCACCCGGAAAGATCGCAATCGCTAGCCAGTCCGGCAACTTTGTTTCGTCGTTCCTCAACCTCGCCAACCACACCGGTGTCGGCGTGTCGCGTGCAGTCGCGGCCGGCAACGCGTCGGTGCTCGGCATTGCCGACTACCTCGAGTACTTCACCAACGATCCCGAGACCGCCGTGTCGCTCGTGTACATCGAGTCTGTTGAGGATGGCCGTGAGATGTTTGAGCGCGTGCGGCCGCTGTCGCAGCGAAAGCCGATCGTGGTGGTGAAGGGTGGCGCATCGGCCGCCGGTGCCCGGGCGGCGGCCTCTCACACCGGAGCCTTGGCATCCGATGACGCAGTGTTCGACGGCATGTGCCATCAGGCTGGTCTGATCCGCGCGAGGGACGTCGAGGAGGCGTTCGAAGCTGCCGCCACGTTTGCGTCTCAACCCCTGCCGAGCGGAGATCGTGTCGTCGTCGTGACAACGGTCGGAGGCTGGGGCGTCGCTGCGGTCGATGCGATGGCCGATACACGCCTCGACCCGACCCCTCTCCCAGGGGACCTTCTGGCGGCGATTGACGCCAAGCTCCCGCCTCGGTGGAGCAAAAACAACCCGATCGACATGGCAGGAGGCGAGACCCGTGACACGGTTCCCGAAATCCTGCAGCTCGTCGCCGAGCACCCCGACGTCGACGGCGTCGTTCTCCTCGGTACCGGGATCCAGTCCAACACCGCCGCCATGATGCGACGGGGCCCGTTCTTTCCCGAGCACGGCCTCGAGCGCATCGTGGGATTCCACGAACGCCAAGACACCCGTTATGCCGAAGCAGCCACCGAGATCAGTGCGGCCACTGGCACGCCGATCATGGTGGCGACCGAGCTCGCCACCACCGATCCGTCGAATCCGGCGCCGGCGAGCCGGCGAGCGGCTGGCCAGCTGTGCCATGCATCGGCCGGCCGAGCCATCCGGTCGCTGCATCACCTGGCGGGCTATGCAGCGTGGCGTTCGGCACGCGGACTCTAGATCCGGCCCATGGCAACCACCCCAGCACCCCCGTACTTGGCCGTGATCTTCACCAACCGCCAGGCACCCGGCAACCGCATTGAGTACGACCATGCTGCTAGCCGTATGGTCGAGTTAGCCCAAACGATCGACGGCTACCTCGGCATCGAGGCCGTCCGAAGCGCGGACGGGACCGGCATCACGGTGTCGTACTGGCGCGACCACGCCGCCATCGAACGGTGGCGATCCCATCCCGAGCACCTCGATGCCCAGGCAAAGGGCCGATCCAACTGGTACGCCTGGTACGAGTTGCGGGTGGCGACGGTCGAACGGGCATCCAGCTACGTTCAGCCGGCGTGACCACCACGATCTTCGACCGCATCCGGACGTCGTGTGCCGCCGTGGCGGCCGTGTCAACCCATGTCCGGGTCGACGAGTCGGCGATTGCATCGTTCGCAGCTCGACTCGACCTCGATCTGCCGCCCAACGACCCCGGGCAACAACCGATCGGGAACGCCGAATCGACCGCAGCGTTCGTGCTGACGCTCGATGCGGTCAACTTCGGCTCAGGCTACTTTCCGCACCTGCGCAAGCGTCCGGGCCACTCCGGCTATCACACGGTCGCAGCATCGCTTCGTGACTGGGTCGAGGCCAACGGCACGATCACAACCGCCGAACTCGCCTCAAACACCGTCGATGAATGGGCCGTTGTCTTCGGGCAGGAACTCGACGGCTCACCTGCCCAGGAACTCATGGAGCTGTTCACTCTTGCGCTGGCCGATCTGGCCGAGTTTGTCGACCGGCGAGCGGACGGAGCGTTCGTCGGCGTGATCGAAGCGGCAGACGGTTCGGCCGCCGCCCTCGCCGAGTCGCTGACGGCCATGCCGTTCTACCGTGACCTCCACGATCATCCCGTCGTCGGACCGATCTCGCTCTACAAGCGTGCTCAGATCACCGTCCAAGATCTGGCGGTCGCGTTCGACGGAGCGGAGCTCGGCCGATTCGACGATCTCGATCAGCTCACGATGTTTGCCGACAACTTGGTCCCCCACGTCCTGCGACTGAACGACGTGCTGATCTTTTCCGACGAGCTCCTCACCCGGATCGAGGCGGTTGAGGACATCCCGGTCGGTTCATCGGCGGAGCTCGAGATCCGAGCATGTGGCATCCATGCGGTCGAGCTGCTCGCTGCCACAGTTCGAGAAACCAGGCGACCCGACCTCACCATCGGCAGCCTCGACAACCTGCTGTGGAACCTCGGCGCCGAAGCGGCCTACAAGGCTGTGCCGAGACATCGTTCGAGGTGCGTTTTTTATTGAGTGCACCCGATCCGGGGCCAAGAGTTTTCCCCAGGTGATGCCCTTGCATGAACAGTGGGTGGGCAGAGTACCGTGCACTGACCCCGGCGCGACTGTCGTGTCGGACTCAATGTATTGCCGCCCATGGGGTGGCCTGGAGGGAAACTCAACATGCGTAAGCGTTTACTGCTCTTGCTGTCAATTCTTCTGTCGTTCTCGCTCATCGCCGCCGCCTGCGGTGACGACGACGGCGCTACCGACGCTGGCTCCGACGACGCTGGCTCCGACGACGACGCTGGCTCCGAAGACATGGCGGATGATGCCTCGTCCGACACCACGGTCGGACTCGTCTACGACATCGGTGGCCGTGGCGACCTGTCGTTCAACGACTCTGCTGCTGAAGGCCTAGACCGTGCCCAGAGTGAACTTGGTATTGCATTCGCCGAGGCCTCGCCCAACGACGACGGCTCGAACCGCGCTGAGCTCCTCCAGCTCGCCGCTGACGCCAACCCGATCGTGATCGGCGTCGGCTTCCTCTTCGAGGGCGACGCTGCTGCTGTTGCTGCGGAAAACCCCGACACCAACTTCGCCGTCATCGACTCGTCGATGCTCGACTTCAGCCAGGATCCGCCCGGCCCCTACGGCCCGAACGTCGCCGGCCTCGTATTCGCCGAAGAGCAGGGCTCGTACCTCGTCGGTGTGGCCGCTGCGCTGAAGACCGAATCCGGCAAGCTCGGCTTCATCGGTGGCGTCTGCTGCTTCGGGTTGATTGAGAAGTTCGAGGCCGGCTTCCGTGCCGGCGTTGCATCCGTCGACCCGTTAATCGAGGTTGTCTCCGTGTACATCACCGACGCCCCCGACTTCGACGGCTTCAACCAGCCCGACCGTGCGCAGGTCATCGCAACCACCATGTACGAAGACGGCGCCGACATCATTTACCACGCCGCCGGCGGTGCCGGTAACGGCATGTTCCAGGCAGCCAAGGACTACTCCGAAGATAACGGCACCAAGGTGTGGGGTATTGGCGTCGACTCTGACCAGTACAACACGATCGGTGCGGTAGACGCGAGTCTCCAAGAATACGTGCTCACTTCGATGCTGAAGCGCGTTGACACCGCCGTCTTCGAGATCCTAAAGAGTCAGGCCGAGGGCTCCTTCGTAGCTGGCCCGACCGTGTACGACCTGTCGGTCGACGGTGTCGGCTACTCCAGCACCGGCGGTTACGTCGACGACATTGCCGACGACCTCGAGTCTGCCAAGGCTGCCATCATCGCTGGCGATGTTGTGGTCCCGACTGACCCGACTGAGGTCACCAACGGCTGATAGCAGCTGAGGCGGCCTAGTCGCCTCAGCTGGGTACTTGTGAACGAGCGAGGCCGGAACCTCCGGAGCCTCCGGTCCGTTTCGACCGAAGGCCTTCGGTTAGGGTCCGGTCTTGCTCGTTTCACGTTTAGGGGAGGACACGTGGGGCAGAGGACAGAAGTGACGGCATGAGTGCGGCCATCGAACTCACCGGGATCACCAAACGATTTCCCGGGGTCGTTGCGAACGACGACGTCAATCTCACCGTCGAGCAAGGCGAGATCCACGCAATCTGCGGTGAAAATGGAGCTGGCAAGTCGACGTTGATGAAGATCCTCTACGGCATGCAAGGTGCTGACGAAGGGACCATGAAGATCAACGGTGAAGTCGTTGACTTCACATCGCCAACTGACGCCATCGATTGCGGGATCGGCATGGTGCACCAACACTTCATGCTCGCCGATCAGCTCACCGTACTCGAGAACGTCATTCTCGGCGCCGAGCCCACCCTCACGGGTGGCCGACTCGACTTCAAGAAGGCAGAGACACACCTGCGCGAGGTTGCCGACGAGTATGGCCTTACCGTCGACGTACACCAGATGATTGAGACGCTCGAGGTCGGCGAACGGCAGCGAGTAGAGATCATCAAGGTCCTCTACCGCGGCGCTGAGATCCTGATCCTCGACGAGCCGACGGCCGTCCTCGTTCCGCAAGAAGTCGAAGCACTTTTCGAGAACATGCGGGAGTTGAAAGCGAGCGGCACCACGATCCTCTTCATCGACCACAAGCTCGATGAAGTCCTCAAGATTTCCGACAGCATCACAGTTCTCCGCCACGGCAAAACGGTCGCCAGCCTGAAGAACGAGGGAGTCACTGCACACGAATTGGCCGAGTTGATGGTGGGTAGCGAGTTGCCGACCCCGGCCACCACCAGCTCCACGGTTACCGATGAGGTAGCTCTGCGCCTTTCGGGTGTGACGGTGCTCAACGAGGCCAATCGACCAGTCGCTAGCAATATCAACCTCGCAATTCGCAAGGGCGAGATCGTCGGTATCGCTGGCGTCGAGGGCAACGGCCAGGGCGACTTAGTCGATGCGATCATTGGAACCACGCAGATCTCATCAGGCACGATCGAGCTTCTCGGCAACGACATCACCTACGAATCGGTTCGCAAGCGCCGTGAGGCAGGTGTCGCCTATGTTCCAGAGGACCGTCAACACGAGGGACTGCTCCTCTCGTCCCCGCTGTGGGAGAACGCGGCGCTCGGCCATCAAACCCAGGCACCGTTCGGCTCGAACTGGTGGCTTAACCGCGACGGCGCCCGACGCCAGACCGAAGCCATCCGCCAACAGTTTGACGTTCGCACCCCCAACATCGACGTCGCCGCCCACGCTCTCTCAGGCGGCAATCAACAGAAACTCATCATCGGCCGTGAGCTGACCTCCAACCCCGATGTGCTCATCGCAGCACACCCAACGCGAGGCATCGACGTCGGTGCCCAGGCCGCTGTGTGGGACGACATTCGAGCGGCGCGTCGCAACGGTTTAGCGACGCTCCTGATCTCCGCCGACCTCGACGAACTGATCGGATTGTCAGACACCATCGTCGTGATTTTACGGGGCGAGTTCGTCGCCACCCTGTCCCCAGACGAGGTAACCCCTCGAGATCTCGGTGCCTATATGACCGGTGCCGCCCTGCAGAACGGAGGGGTCGCCTAATGCGCACGTACGCACTCTCGCTCGCCGCCCCGGTTGGCGCCTTCGTGTTGACGGTGATCGTGTCGACCCTCGCGCTTCTTGCCTTTGGATCGAACCCGGTGGAGGCGTACGGCGACATGTTGAGCCACGCCTCCAAGCTCGAGACACAGGTTGACATCCTCAACCGGGCCACGCCCTTCTACCTGTCGGCTGTCGCCGCAGCGATCGGGTTCCGGATGAACCTGTTCAACATCGGCGTTGAGGGCCAGTACCTCGTGGCGTTTCTCTTCGCCGCTCAGATCGGCGGCCTCATCAGCCTGCCGCAGGTGCTGCACATCCTTGTGATCATGCTGGTAGCTATGGCCGTCGGCTCGCTGTACGCAGGACTCGCCGGCATCCTCAAGACAGCCCGAGGTGTGAACGAGGTGATCTCAACGATCATGCTCAATTCGATTGCTGTCGGAGGTCTGCTCGCCTGGCTCCAACAGGAGTGGCAGGCCGAGCAAGGCGAGGCCTTCACGTCGACCACCCTCGGCACCAACCCGATCGACGAGTCGGGCTTATTCCCGACAATCAACGGGCTGCTCGAGATCTTCACAAGAGACATCGGGCAGGGCAAGCAACTCACCGGCATGCTCCTGATCGCGATCCTCGTCGGTGTCCTGTACAACCTGTTGCTGAACCGAACTCGGTTTGGCTTTGACTTGCGCGCCAGTGGCATCAACCCCTTCGCCGCCCGTGCTGGCGGCATCCCACCCAAGCGCATGGTGCTCGCCGCCATGATGTTGTCGGGAGCAGTCGCCGGCCTGATCGGCGTGGTCGAACTCGCCGATCGAGGCAAGTTTCCGCCCGATCCGATCCAGGGCCTCGGTTTCCAAGGCATCGCCGTAGCGCTGCTGGGGCGTAACAACCCCGGCGGCATGGCCTTCGCCGCTCTGTTGTTCGCGTTTCTCGATGTCTCCTCGGGTGTGCTCGACTCCACTGGCGCGGCGTCGCGTGAGATCGCCGTGATCATGCAAGGTGTTGTCCTCCTCACTGCAGTGGTCGCCTACGGCGTCGCCAACCGCCTGCGAGAGCGAGATGAGGCCAGCGAGGCCGCAGAGGCGTTGCTCGCCGAGCGAGAGGTGGTGCCGGCATGACCTCCCGTCTCAGTTCCATGCCTGCCTGGGCTCGCTGGATGATCTACGCCGCGTCCGGCGTACTGCTTCTGACCATCGTCCAGAGCATCAGCGACACCGACCGCCTGACCCAGATCTCGACCTCACGCGAGATGCTGCGTTGGGCCGTCCCGATCTTTCTTGCCGGTCTCGGGGGCCTGTTCTCTGAACGAGCCGGGGTCGTGAACATCGGCCTCGAGGGCATGTTGATCCTCGGCATGTGGTTTGGGGCCTGGGGGTCGATCGAGTACGGCGCCTGGTGGGGTCTCCTGATCGGCATTGTTGGCGGCATGATCGGTGGCCTGCTCCATGCGGTTGCCACAGTCACGTTCCAGGTCGACCACATCATCTCCGGCGTCGCCATCAATATTCTGGCACCAGCCATAACCCGGTATCTGTCCGAGGAGGTGTGGGACTCCCCAACCACCTCGCCGCAGACCGCCGAGGTCGGCACGTGGGACGTCCCGTTCCTCGCCGGCGGCACAATCTTCGGCTGGGAGTCACCTGACTGGCTGCTCACTGCGTCGAAGTGGGAGATCTGGTATCTCTCCGATGTTGCGCAACTGTCAAGGGGCCTACTCCGCAGCACCAGCTGGGTGTCGATCATCGCCCTACTCCTGGTGCCGTTCACCGTGTGGCTGGTATGGCGCACCCGATTCGGCTTGCGTCTTCGGATCTGCGGTGAGAAGCCTGCGGCAGGAGAGGCGCAGGGCATCAATATCATCCGCTACAAGTACATCGCCGTGATCATCTCGGGCGGGCTGGCCGGGTTAGGTGGCGCGTTCATATCGACGGAGCTCTCGGGCCTGTTCCAGGGCGGTAACTCCGCAGGTCGTGGCTTCATTGGTCTCGCCGCGCTCATCTTCGGCAACTGGCGCCCCGGTGGCGTGCTGCTCGGTGCCCTCTTGTTTGGCTACGTGTTCGGTCTCGACCTCAAGGACCTCGACGGCACCGCCTCACATGCCATGTTGCTTGTCAACGCCATCGCGCTCGCCGGTGTTGCGGCATGGGCGTTCTCTCGCCGCCGGGTTGCAGACACGGTGCTTGCCAGTGCTCTCGGCGTCGGCGCGCTCTGCTGGTGGCTCGTCGCAGACACAGTGCCCAGCTGGTGGTCAAACACGCTTCCATACGTGATCGTGCTGCTGGTACTCGTCTTCTTCAGCCAGCGACTCCGGATGCCGGCCGCCAACGGGCAGCCATACCGCAAGGGTGGATAGCACGTGCTCAACTCCGAACAGCTCGAAACCTGGGACCGCGATGGCTTTGTCGTGCTCCCCGGCTTCGTTTCCAAGCAGCGGTGTGCCGAACTCAAAGCGCATGTCGAGGGGCTGTTGGCCGATATCGACCCCGACAACGAGGGCGCAATCAGTGTCTTCTCCACTACCGAGCAAAGCCATGCCCAGGACGAATGGTTCCTGGGGTCAGGGGACACGGTTCGGTGGTTTTTTGAGGATGGGGCGATCGTCGATGGTCAACTGACCCGCCCGTTGCCGCTTGCGGTCAACAAGATCGGGCACGCCATGCACGATCTCGATCCAGTGTTCAGCGACTTCTCCCGCACAACCGACATGGCGGCGCTGGCATCCGACGTTGGGATCGCTGAGCCACAGCTACTGCAGTCGATGTACATTTTCAAGCAGCCTGGGATTGGCGGTGAGGTGACCTGCCACACCGACCACACCTTCCTGTGGACCGAACCGCAATCCGTTATCGGATTCTGGGTCGCAATCGAGGACGCCACCGTCGAGAACGGCTGCCTCTGGGCCCTTCCGGGCGGTCATCGCATACCGGTGAAGAGCCGCTTTCGCCTTGACGGCGAGGGTGGCACGACCAACGACGTCTTCGATGATGAGCCATACCCGACCGAGAACCTTGTGCCGATCGAGGCCGAGGCGGGAACGCTAGTCGTGCTGCACGGCACACTCCCCCATTGGAGCGGCCCGAACACATCACCCATCAGCAGGCACGCCTACACGCTGCACGTGATCAATAGCGAGGCCGATTATCCAGCAGACAACTGGCTGCAGCGCCGACCCGAGCTACCGTTGCGGGGATTCACCTGAGCGAGCCCGTCGCTGCTGAACCCCCAGCACGCCACAACGTTCTCGACCACCCGCACCAGAAACACCAACCTTCAGCTTCGGGCAATCCCGCGCACAACCGGCAAACCGGAGAAGCCAATCACCGGGTAGAGGACAACACGCCGTGTGCGCGGACCTAGGGAACTTCGGCTCTTGTGGACCGCTTCATGACGATGAAGGAAACTGCCGCCAAGGCCACCGAGAGCCACCACACAAGCTCGTACGAGCCTCGCTCATCGACGATCAGACCAGCGACAGGACCGGCGATCGTCAGTCCCATGAAGAAGCCCAGCATGATGATTCCCGAAGCGCGGCCAGCCTGACTCGTAGGCACGTTCACGATGACCGCAAGATTGATCACCGCGTTCCAGGCTGTGTGGCCAAGGGCATACAGCACCACGGCAGGCCACAGCATTGACCGACCCACGCTCGGAGACACCGCTAGAAGGCTCGATGACACGGCTGCGATCAACGAGAGCTGCATCAGCAACGTCGAGGGTCGCACACGGTGCTCGGCACGCCGCGCCGCCCAGATCCGGAACCCCATACCGAGCAGGCCCGAAAGCGCGACCGCAAGGCCGGCGATCGTCGATGTGTAGCCGAGGGACTCCTCGGCAAACAGCGCCAGGAAACGCCCAATCGACCCTGACGCCACTCCCATCAGCAAGGCGTAGACAGCCAACCGCCGGATGACCGCCGGCAACGGGTCGGTCGAATCCTCCACCGGGCCACAGGACGTGACGCCGACAGCATCCGCAGGCGGGAGGATAAAATATGCCCCGACAGCGAACAGTGCAAACACCGCAGCGAACACAAGACAGCCGGTCTGCCATGATCCCAACTGTTCGAGACCGGGCAGGGTCGCTCCGGCCAGAAACACCGCGAACGTCACCCCACTTTGCTTGATGCCGGTCATGACGCCGCGGGTACCCGGTTCAACGGTGGCGGCGATCAGTGCGTTGGTCGCCGGGTTGCCCCAACCCTGCGGGATGCCGCCGATGACGCCGGCCACGATCAGCATCCAGGCGCTCGAGGAGACCCCCATCAACAACAGCGTGAACGAGGAGATCACCATCAAAACAAGCACGGCGTTTCGGGGTCCGATGCGGTCGGTCAGCCTGCCCGAGTAGGGCGCGCTAAGGGCACCGACGCCGGTGTTGACCGAACCGATCACGCCAATCATCGTCCGACTCACCCCGAGATCATCGATAATCGCCGACGCGAGCACCGCGAGGGCGAAGATCGAGAACGCCGACCCAATCATCGCTGTGACCAAGACGATGGAGAGCGGCCCCCGCCGAATCGACATCATAGGACCCTAACGGCACCCTCCTAGCCCACGAACCGAACGGGTTAGAGTTTGGCGTGGAGAGCACTCCCCCAGGCCCCGACGCGGGCCCCCTACCCTCGAGCGCATCCGTCGCGCCCCCAAGGTCGTGCTCCACGACCACCTCGATGGTGGCCTGCGTCCCACAACGATCATCGAACTCGCCGACGAGATCGGGTGCGCCAGCCTCCCCATAACCGATGCCGATGCGTTGGCGGCCTGGATGCTGCGAGGGGCGAACCGGAAGGATCTCACGCTGTACCTCGAGACATACGCGCACACCGTCACGGTGATGCAGACCGCAGCGTCGATCGCGCGGGTTGCCCGTGAGTTCGCCGAAGACCTCGCCGCCGACGGCGTTCGTCTATGCCGAGATCCGGTTCGCGCCCGAACTCCACACCGAGCAGGGTCTCAGCCTTGACGAGGTCCTCGAATCCGTGCTCGTTGGCTTCGCCGCCGGTTCTGCGGGAACCGACCTCACCATCCGGGTGATCTGCTCGGCTATGCGCCATCTCGATAACGGACTTGAGGTTGCCCGCGCCGCAGTCCGCCACCGCAATCACGGCGTGGTTGGCTTCGACATCGCCGGACCCGAGGACGGGTTCCCGCCCGACGACCATCTCATTGCGTTCCAATACTGCAAGCACGAGAACTTCCATGTGACGATCCATGCTGGCGAGTCGTACGCCCCCCCCCCGATCTGGAAGGCAGTCCAGTTCTGCGGTGCCGAGCGACTCGGTCACGGTATTCGGGTCGTCGAAGACTGGTGGCACGACGACGACGGTGACATCCAGTTGGGACGGCTCAGCCATTTCCTTCGCGACGCCCGTATTCCGCTCGAGGTCTGCCCGACCAGCAATGTCAACACCGGCCTTATCAACTCGATCGAAGAACAGCCGATTCACTTGTTGGTACAGCTGCGTTTCCGGGTCACCGTCAACACCGACAGCCGACTGATGTCGGGGGTGACGAGGTCGTCGGAGATAGCAGCCCTCGTCGATGCATTCGGGTACAGCTGGGATCGACTCTGGTGGCTTACCGTCAACGCAATGAAGTTGAGCTTCCTGCCGTTCCGGGAACGGCTGCAGATCATCGAGAACATCATCAAGCCGCGCTACGCCCCGCTGGAGGCCTGGCAGGTCGAGCCGCCACTCTAGGCTTCGGCCGTACTTCACTTCGCAGGACCACGGCTCGCGGCGCTCGCTACCATCCTTGCCGCAGCGATCCTCGCAGCAGCATGCTCATCGAAATCTCCCCAGGAACTCTCCGACGACAACCGATATCGCTTACTCGAGGGTGTCACCGCCACGACAGTTCGCGACTTCGTACGCCGAGTGTTCGACTACGACGCCTACATCGAGGTACAGCGCTCCTGGCGGCGGATCATCGTCGCCGGCGACCGGCGTGGCATGCTCACGGCCGTGCGTATCGACGTCATCGACCACTCCGTGGTTGCCGCCCAACTGACCGAAATGCGAGCGGCGGTGACCGAACGTCCTCGTTTTCGGGATTTACTCCACCGCATCTCACGAACCCTCGTGTACGAAGCAGCCCGCGCGATCCCTCTCGAGTCGATCACCATCGAGACGCCGATGGGCTCCGCCACGGGAGTCGAACTCGTCCAGCAGCCGGTACTCGTCCCGATCCTGCGCTCCGGACTCGGCATGCTTGATGCTGCGCTCGAAGCGCTACCGCACGCCGAGACCGGCTTCCTCGGCCTCAAGCGAGACGAGGCGACGCTGCGGCCTGAGGTGTACATGAACACGATTCCACCGCTCGACGGACGATCAGCGTTCCTCCTCGATCCGATGCTCGCAACCGGCGGTTCAGCCAACTACGCCGCGACGCAGGCGTTGGAGCGAGGGTCGGGCGAGGTCACGCTCGTGGTCCTGCTTGCGGCGCCCGAGGGCATCGATGCGGTGCGTGACGCCGGAGTGGTTGATCGGGTGGTTACTGCTTCGATCGACTCACACCTGAATGACATCGGTTTCATAGTTCCCGGCCTCGGTGACGCCGGCGACCGGCAGTACGGAGTCGACTGACGGTGGACCGACATCTCATCGCCGTCGAACCCGCTACCCGCCCTGCGATGCACGAAATCATGGTCGCTGCCGTCGAGGAGGCGGGCGGAACCGTTGTGCCGATCGAACAGGCCAGCGCCTTGATGTTTGCGGATCCGATGGCGGCCAACGCCTTCCGCGGCATTCTTGATCCCGCTCCCAACGTCGAGTGGGTCCAGCTGCCCTACGCTGGCATCGAGACGTTCTCGCACAACCTCGACACCGACCGCATCTGGACGTGTGGCAAGGGCGTGTACGCAGCTCCCGTCGCCGAGTGGATCCTGACCGCGGTGCTCGCATCATTTCGCGCGATACCTCGCTACGTGCGTGCGACGAGCTGGCAGAGCCAGGAAGGTCGAGATCTACGCGGGGCCAAACTTGCGATTCTCGGCGGCGGCGGCATCACCGATGCCTTCATGGAACTCACCGCTGCGTTCGAGTGCGATGTCACCGTGGTGCGCCGACGAGACACGCCATACCCGGGGGCCTCGCGCACGATGACCACCGACCATCTGCACCAGGCAATCAGCGATGCCGATGCGGTGATCATTGCGCTGTCACTCACCGAAGAGACGACCGGGATCATCGACGCGGCGGCGCTCGCGGCGATGCGATCCGATGCCTTCCTGCTCAATGTTGGTCGTGGTGGCCATGTCGTCACCGCAGACCTCGTCGATGCGTTGCGCAATGGCGTGATCCAGGGCGCAGTACTCGACGTGACCGATCCCGAGCCGCTCCCCGACGGTCACCCCCTGTGGCACCTTGACAACTGTGTGATCACGCCGCATGTAGGGAACACGGCCGAGATGGGGCTCCCGCTCATCGCCGGGCGTGTTCGAGACAACGTCGCTCGCTGGATCGCCGGCGACGATCTCCTCGGGCCCGTCAACGTCGACCTCGGCTACTAGCCTCACGCCATGCTCGACCACGTCTTCACCGATGCCATCGGCGCCCTGCGTGACGCGTTCGAGTTGGCCCGGCTGGAACGACAGGCGTTCGAAGAACGCTTCCAGTCCGACGTCCTCCTCGGCGATGTCAGCTGGCAGACCTCGTATGGGCTCCCCGGCGAAGGCCTGCCACCGCGCGTGCAGGCCGATATCGCCTGCACCTGGCCGACGTGGAGTCAGACGGCCTACCGGAGCTGGTACGTCGACGAGGACTTCACCGAACCCCCGCGTATCGAGATCGAGATTGTGTTCCGGCGCCAGCGGCTTTCTGCGGCGCCCGACCCGAAGGTCGTCCTCGACGCGCTTCCGCTTGACTCCCCTGCAATCGGCCGCGAAGCGCTCACCCGATCGGGACCCACGGTCGAGTCGATCTATGGCGATGACCTGAGCGATCCCGAGTACGCGATTGAGGTCGGCTACGAGGGTTCGTACGAACTCAACGAGGCCCGACTCGAGGACGGCGCGAGTCTCGATGACGACTTCGGCGGCCTCGGTGGATGGATTGCGTCCACCCTGGTCCAGGTTGGTGACGTCGCTCTGGCCGAGCGGTGAGAGACGATCGATGACCGAACTCCCCTGGCTCAACGTCGAGGTCCACGACTCCCACACGGTGCTGACCCTTTGCCGCGAAGACGCGATGAACGCACTCACGCCCCCGATGGTGGCCGAACTCGACGTTGCGCTGCGCGACGCTGCAGCTCGCCGGTCGTGTCGTGCGATCATGCTCACCGCCGTTGGCAGGGGCTTTTGCGTCGGGATCGATGTCAAGGAGGTCGCGGTCCGCGACGCAGGCACCAGGGCCGGCGGTATCGACCCCCTCCTCGCTGGCTTCGAGAACCTCCATCATCGGCTCAGCGCAGTGATCCGCACGATCCACTCGCTACCGATCCCGGTCATCGCTGCCGTCAACGGGCACGCGATCGGCCTCGGCTTCGCCATCGCGGCGGCGTGCGATCTTCGGGTCGCTGGGCCAAGCGCAACGTTCGCCGATGGTTTCGTGAAGCGCGGTATCTCCGGCTGCGAGCTGGGCCTGTCGTATTTCCTTCCGCGGATCGTCGGGCCCGCAGTGGCTCATGAGCTGATGCTTACCGGCCGGCGGGTCCGTGCCGACGAGGCACTGGCGATTGGGCTCGTCAGCAGCGTGACCGATGACGTCGACGGTGCGGCGAACGAGCTCGTTTCTGCCCTGGCCGAGAACGCGCCGGCTGCTGTCTCGATGACCAAGGAAGTCATGTGGGCAAACCTCCACGCATCGAACCTCGACCAGGCACTGGCACTCGAAGCCCGTACCCAGTCGCTGCTGCGAGCGACGTTGGACGCCCAGGAAGCTCGAAAGGCCTTCCTAGAGAAGCGGGCGCCCCAGTTTGGCAACCCACCGACCAAGCGCCCGCTACGCTGATCTCGCCTACAGGCCCCGACGCTGCTCGTTGAGGTCGTCGAAGGCAGCGTCGCGCTTCTCAGCCTGCGCGTTGAAAGCCTCCATCATGTCGGCCGGTTGAAACATGCCGGTCTGCCATAGCGAGATGAAGTCGAGACTCTCGGCCACCGAGTGATCGCGGGAGTAGATGATCGACTCCTTGGTCCCCTGGATGGCGAGGGGCGATTTGCTCGCAATCTCGGCTGCGATCTCGTGCACCGCTGACAGCATCGTCTCTTGATTGGCGTAGATCTCGTTGACTAGCCCAACTTCCTTCGCCCTTGCCGCAGGCATCCGAGCACCGGTATAGGCGAGTTCGCGAACCACACCCTCGGGGATCAGCTTTGGGAGCCGTTGGAGGGTGCCGACATCGGCGGTCATACCGATGTTGATCTCCTGAATACAGAACCAGGCGTCGTCGGTCGCGTAGCGACAGTCAGCCGCAGTCACGAAGTCGACCGCCCCGCCGACGGCGCCACCCTGAATGGCCGCCAACACGGGCATCCGGGCCTCTTCCAGGCAGGAGAACGTTCGCTGGAGATGACGCACATTTTTCCGGAGCACGGCCCGCTGGCGGCCGACCTCCTTGCTGGTGTTCCCCGTGGCAGGACCGTCGTTATTGCCGATGTTTGAGCCGGCAGTGAAGACCGAAAGGTCCATGCCGGCACAAAAGTGCTTGCCCGTCGACGAGATGACCAGGACCCGGGTGCCGCCAGAGTCGCTGAGCTCGTCGACGATCTCAGGAAGCTCCGTCCAGAAGGCCGGGATCATCGAGTTGAGTTCGTCGGGGCGCGAAAGGATCAAGTGGGCAACGCCCTCCGTCTCCTCGATCTCGAAACAGGTGTAGCCCATGACGCCGAAGGGTACGGGATCAGTCCCCGTTGGTCCCCATCGCTGCTGCGGCGGTTTCGTGCATTTCCTGAGCCCGATCATCGAAGTTCTCTGCTTCGAGGTCGTAGTCGATGAACTCGGCTCCAGTGTCAGGCAGATGTTCAAACTCGATGACGCCGATCTCGGTAAACCGCTCGCGCAGCCAACCCTCGCCGGCGTCAAGCAGGCCGAGCTTCTTGCAGTTTGGAACGATCTTAGAGAAGAGCATGCGCTGGAAGACCATGGCTTCCTCGGGGGCATTGAGCAGTCGTTCGGTCATGATCCGGCTGTCAACACCCATGTGCTCCCACACCTCTTGCTGGAGGAATCGATCGCGCATCCGCAGCGCTGCCTCGAAGGCGAACTCCTGGCGGTGCTGGATCTCGGCGGTAGTCATGTCCTGATAGACCTCTTGCAAGCTGAGAACCCCGAAGGCCACATGGCGGGCTTCGTCGCTCATCACATAGCGCAGGAGCTTCTTGAGCAACGGCTCCTCGGTGAGGTCGTGCATGAAGCCAAAGGCCGCCAGTGCCAGGCCCTCGACCATGATCTGCATCCCGAGATAGGTCATATCCCACTCGGAGTCGTTGATGATGTCGTCGAGTAGCAGGCCGAGGTGGGCGTTGATCTGATAGCCGCCGTCGAGCTTCTCGTCGAGGTAACGAGCGAAGACCTCAACATGGCGAGCCTCATCGACGACCTGTTGGGCGGCGTAATACTTCGCGTCGATCCACGGCACCGTTTCAACAATCTTGGCGGTGCAGAGCAGCGCGCCCTGCTCGCCGTGAAGGAACTGGCTGAGGCGCCACTTGGCCGACTGAAGACCAAACTCGCGCCACTCCTTGTCGCCCCACTTGTAGAGCGGCGAGGAGGGGTCTTCCACATGCGACGGGTCCATCTGAAGTTCAGCCTGCAGGTTGAGCGCCTCGTACGGATCGACCTCAATCGACCAGTCCAGATCGGTGGTGGCGTTCCACTGGCTCGTCTTCGACTTCTCATAGAGCTTGTCGAGCTTGGGGCGCTCTCCCTTGTCGTAGTTCCATGTGAAGATCGCCTCGGCGTTGTCTTCGACGAGGTGGATCAGCTCATCCTTGTTCTGGTTCGCCTGCGCGATCTCCATGATCCGGTCGACGTTGTTGGGATCGGCGTAGCCCGTGAGAGCAGGACCGTCGGCGGCACCGGAATGCGGGTTATCGGTAATGGCCATGGGTTGAACTCCGATCAGCCGCGGACAGCGGCCGGTTTAGGGGCAGGGGCAGGAAGCGCGGCACTGATGAGACGGTGGATGACCGCGTTCCACTCATCGGCTGGCGCTGTGGACTTGTCGATTGCGCCCATGACGACGAAGCCGAACGAGATCGCCTGACAAAGGGTCACGATGGCAGCGGTCGACAGCGCTGGGTCGACGATCCCAGCCTCCTTGCCGTTATCAATGAGGAGGGCGAGATGTCCTTCTTCGTCACGAACTCTGGCATTGAAGAGCTCGCGGAAGTCCGGGTCGCGACGCGCAGTAACCATCGCCTCAAGCAACAGTGCATCAGAGGCGGCCTCGCGGTCGAGCAAATGAGCGCCGAGGGATTCGAGAACGTCAGCGGCACTGGCTTGGGGCCCGGCTGCCAAGAGGTCGGCCACCTGCTGAACAAGCACGACATCAAGGGCATCTAGCAGGAGCTCCTGCTTCCCCTCCCAACGGCTGTAGATAGCGCCGGTGGTTACACCCGCCCGGCGGGCGATCGCAGCAACACCGGCCTTCTCGATGCCGCGGTCGGTGAAGACCTCGATCGCGGCCTGGAGCAGACGATCGGTGAGTTCGTCGCTTCTGGCACGAGGACCTAGCGGCTGGACCATGCACCGATGATAACGACCATTATCCGCGCGTCAAGCGCACCCAGCGCTGACCTTTTGGCGATCTTCGCAACAATGGCCCTACTCATCGATGAAGCGCTGGCAATCGCAGCCAGCGCTGCGGGCGATTCGTTCGGCCCCTCAGCCGATCGTCTCCATCAGCGCCGGAACTTCGACAGCGCCGCGATGCTCGCCGTTGGCGTCGGCGTCGTCGCCTTGTTCGGCTGAGCGCTCAGATCAGCGTCGTCAGCTCGACGTGGGGGCGCGCACCCACGTGTGAGATGACCTCACCCGCAGCGATCGATCCAAGCTCGGCACACCCAGCCATATCGGCGCCGATCGAGAGGCCGTACATGAACCCCGCTGCGTACAGATCACCGGCGCCGGTAGCATCGACAACCCGCTCGACCGGGGTGACACCGATGTCGAGACGGTTGCCGCCGGCCATCACCACCGAACCCTTGGCGGAACGGGTGAGCGCCGCAACCTCGACCAGCTCGGCTATCTGGAGAGCGGCCGAGTCAAAGTCATCGGTCTCGAACATCGAGCAGACCTCCGCCTCGTTGGCGAATACGAGATCGACACGATCGGCGACCAGACCGAGCCACTCGTCGCGGTGACGATCGACGCAAAACGAATCGCTCAGGGTGAGCGACACAATTCGGCCGGCAGCGGACGCGACGTTCATGGCGTGGCGAATTGCGTCCTTGGCCTCGGGTCGATCCCAGAGGTAGCCCTCGCAGTAGGTGATGGCTGCTGACTCAACGAGCGTGTCGTCGATGTCGGAGGGGCTCAGGTAGGCGGAAATGCCGAGGAACGTGTTCATCGAACGCTCGCCATCGGGGGTCACCTGGATGAGTGACCGAGCAGTGGGCTCACCGGTGGTCGCAGCTGGGGCATCGAAGGCGACACCGCCAGACTGGGTGTCGTGGCGGAATACATCGCCGAGCTGATCGTCGCGGACCTTTCCGATGTACGACGCGTGACCGCCGAGGCTTGCGATCCCGGCCATCGTGTTGGCAGCCGAGCCACCGGAGGTTTCGATACCAGGCGGCATGGCTGCGTAGAGCGACGAGGCCCGCTCGGTATCGATGAGGGTCATTGCACCCTTGACCACGTCCTGCTCCGTGAGGAACTCCTCTGAGACGTTCGCGATCACGTCGACGATGGCGTTGCCGACGCCGACGACGTCGAGGGGCAGATCAGGGTTGGCGCGCACAGGGGCCTCCGGGCCGAGAGCGGAACCCGGGCACCCTAGCGCCGAGTGGGGCGCCGAGGGTGAGCGTCAGGCCACCTCTTCGAGCTCTCGTACCTTTGCGATCGCCGCCTAAAACCCCTCATCGTCGACGTCGACCTCCGACTCAGGCCACTCAGCCAAGTCGTCGTAGTCCGTTCGATCTCGCTCGTCACTCATAACAGCCGCCTTGCTTGGTGGGAGGCGCACGGCTCTTTCGACCCGCACTGGTTCAACCACACCTCCACGACGCACTCATCTCGTTTCCTTTACGGTCCCGTGTCGGTTGGGTCGGCAGTACTCTTCGCGGTATGAGCAACTCGGCCGATCCTCGCCTCCCACGCCTCGCCGTACCGTCCGCGTACCGCCTCGAACTCGTCCCTGATCTGGACATGTTCACGTTCACCGGGTCGGTTGAGATCGACGTCGAGATCGTTGCCCCCACCGACCATCTCGTAGTGAACGCAACCGAGCTCACGATCCATACGGCGACGATCACTGCTGGCGGCAAAACGCATACAGCCGGCATTGATCTTGACATGGAGACCGAGCGGCTGACGCTCAGCGCCAGTTCCGAGTTGTCCGCCGGTCCGGCCACGATTGCCATCACATTCGACGGCATCCTCAACGACCAACTCCGCGGCTTCTACCGGTCGAGCTACACCGACGAAACCGGAGCTGAGCATGTCATCGCTACCACACAGTTCCAGTCGACCGACGCTCGCCGCTGCTTCCCGTGCTGGGACGAACCCGAGTACAAGGCGACGTTCGAAACCACCCTGATCGTCGACGCCGACCATCTGGCTGTGTCAAATACCGCAGAGATTGAGCGCACACCCGAGCCCAACGGCCGGATGCGGGTTCGCTACGCACCCACCATGGTCATGAGCACCTACCTCGTGGCGTTCGTGGTTGGCCCGCTGGAAGCGACCGAGCCAATCGATGCCGACGGCGTTCCCGTCCGAGTGATCCACCGTCCGGGCCAGACCCATCTCACGCTCTTCGCGCTCGATGTCGCCAAACACGCATTGCATTGGTTATCCGACTATTTCGCACTCCCGTATCCGTCCGACAAGGTCGACCTGATCGCGATACCCGACTTTGCGTTTGGGGCGATGGAGAACCTCGGTTGCGTGACCTTCCGTGAGGTCCTCCTGCTCGTCGACCCCGACGAGGTGAGCCAACCCGAACTCCAGGTCGTCGCCGACGTCATCAACCACGAGCTCGCCCACATGTGGTTCGGCGACCTCGTCACGATGCAGTGGTGGGAAGGCATCTGGCTCAACGAGGCCTTCGCCACATTCATGGAGATCAGCTGCAGCAATGCGTACCGGCCCGACTGGCGGGTCTGGGACAGTTTCGCCCGCTCCCGGGCTCGGGCCTTCGACGTTGACGCACTCGCCTCGACTCGACCGATCGAGTACCCCGTCCTCACCGCCGAAGACGCAGAAGGCATGTTCGACCTCCTCACCTATGAGAAGGGCGCTGCTGTCGTCCGCATGCTTGAGCAGTACCTCGGCGAAGACATATTCCGAGACGGTGTGCGGCACTACATCGCGACCCACGCCTACAAGAACACCGAGACGACCGATCTGTGGGATTCACTGGAACTCGTCTCCGGTCAGCCGGTGCAGGCTCTCATGAACGCATGGATCTTCCAGGGTGGCCACCCCGTCGTGACCGCCACGCCAAGCCCACATGGTCTTCGGCTCGAGCAACACCACTTCACGCTCGACCCATCGGTCGCTGACGACCGCACCTGGTCGATCCCGCTGGTGATCCGACACGTCGGCGGCACCACGTCGGTGCTCATGGACCAGCGATCGATGCTGCTCACCGGCATTCAGGGCGCCCCGATCACTGTCAGCGAGGGTGCAAGCGGCTTCCTCCGCACCGCGATTACCACACATGCGCTTCCCGACCCGGCCGACCTCAGCCCTGCCGAGCGGCACAGCGTGATCGACGACGGCTGGGCGGCGTGCGTGGCGGGTTCGCTCACCGCCGCTGAGTTTCTGACCCTGTGCCGCCACTTTGCCGGAGAAGAGGACCTCAACGTCTGGCAGGCGATGAGTACGGGGCTCCACGGGCTCGATCGGCTTGTCGACAATGACGCCCGCCCCTCACTCCAAGCGGCCGTGCGACAGCTCGCTGAGCCCGCGCTCGCTGCGGTCGGCAATGAACCCGGTGCCAACGACGATGATCGAACACGAGAACTCCGTGCCACGCTCGTGCGCGTGCTGGGCACCGTGGGTGGCTCCCACAGCGTGATAGCGGCGGCCGCCGAGACACTCGATCACGACGATGCCTCACTCGCCGCAGCAGCTCTCGCCGTCGTGAGTCACAACGGCAGCGAGAACGAGTACGACACGGTCCACGACCGGTGGCAGCGAGCGGACGACCCCCAGAGCGAGGTCCGTAACCTGCGTGCGCTCACAAACTTTCCGTCCGTTAAGTTGATTGATCAGCTTCTCGCCGAGATCAGCGACGGGTCGGTCCGCACCCAGGACGCTCCATACGTGCTCGCCCGGGCCATGCACAACCGATTCGTCGACCGCTACGTCTGGGCCTATGTCCGCGACAACTGGGACGACCTCGACAACCGTTTCCCGAGCAACTCGATCCCAAGGATGCTCTCGGGCATCACTGCACTCGACGAACCCGACCTGGTCGATGAGGTGGCGGACTTCCTCGCCGACCATCCAACTCCACAGGCTGGCAAGCAGGTCGAACAGCACCTCGAGCGTCAAGCGATCAATGCTCGCCTCCGAAGCCGGGAGCACCAGCGGTTCAGCCGTTCGCTCCACAGCTGACGCCTGACTCTTTTCGTTCCTCCGTATGTCGTAACGTCGAGGCCATGGCACCAGTCGGGCTCACGCCGATGGAGCAGACGTGACCCCGACCCTTCCGTTCACCGGTCTTTCACCAGTCGACGTGTTCGCCGTAGAGGACACGGTCGCGCAGTTCACGTGGCGCGGACTGCCCGATGGTGCGCTGCGACTTGCGGTGCACCACACGCGCGGAACCCAGATGATTGAGCTCGGCGAGGCCGACACCCCCGGAGCCGCCGATGTCGACGGTTTCGCGGCGGGCACCGCCACGAACGTCGATGTCGACGTCGACGGGAGACCTATCGCTCGTTGTGTGGTCACCACCCTGCCTGCGCTTGACGGACCGCCGACCACCAAGATCGCAACAATCAGCGACCTCCACCTCGGCGAGGAAGGGTTTGGGCTCATCCGCCGACTTCGCGAGCCGAAGAGCATCGAACCCTACGCGCTGCGCTGTGCCAAGGCGGCGGTGCGCGAGGCGCAGGCGTGGGGGGCTGAACTCCTCGTCATCAAGGGCGACATTACGGAACTTGGCATGCCTGCCGAGTGGGAACTCTTCGACAAGCTCCTGGCCGACATCCACATCCCGATTGCTGCGGTACCCGGGAACCACGACACGTTCGCCAAGCCCGGCTCGCTCGACGCCACCGAAGAGCTCCAGCGTCGCGGTCTGTTCCCCGAGCCGGTCCACACGATTGAGGTCAGCGGAGTGACCATCGTGATGGCCGACTCAACCGTCCCCGGCCACGGCTTCGGCCGGCTTGGAAGATGGATTGAGCAACTCGTCGATGCAGTTAAGTACAACCAGCCAGCGCTCCTCTTCACCCACCACCACCTCGAAACCAGGACCTACCCATACTTCTGGCCCCTTGGGGTCCAGAAGTATGACGCCGCCGATCTGCTTCGGTCGTTGTTCCAGACCAACCCCAACCTGGTGATCTCAAGTGGACACACGCATCGCAACCGGGCCCGTCAGCACGCAACCGGCCTGATCACTGAAGTCTCAGCGACCAAGGACTATCCGGGTGTGTGGGCCGGCTACACGATCCACGCTTCGGGGGTCCGCCAGGTGGTGCGCCGCGTGGCCGAACCAACATGTGTTGCGTGGAACGATCGCACGCATGCGGTGGTGGGCGGTATCTGGGGCCGCTGGTCACCGGGTCGCATCGACGACCGCTGCCGCAACCATGAGTGGACGCGCTCGTACGTCCCAGGGGCTGCGGCGGATCAGATCGTCAGTTCGAGTTGACGGTCAGCCGGCGTTGGGCTCGGCGTCGATCTGGTGCGACATCCGGTTCCGCTTAGTCTGGAGGTAGCGGAGGTTCTCGGGATTCGGCGGAATCTCGATCGGAACGCGTTCGACAATCTCGAGACCGTAACCGTCGAGACCGGTGAGCTTTGCCGGATTGTTGGTCATGATCCGCATCTGGGTCACGCCGAGGTCGGCGAGCATATTGGCGCCGACGCCGTACTCGCGGCTGTCGACAGGGAGGCCTTGCACCGCGTTGGCATCGACAGTGTCGAGCCCCTCGTCCTGGAGTGCGTACGCCCGCATCTTGTGGCCGATGCCAATGCCGCGGCCCTCGTGGCCGCGAAGATAGATCAGCACGCCACGGCCCTCTTCGGCGATCTTTTGCAGCGCAGTCTGGAGCTGCGGGCCACAGTCACAGCGGGTCGAATGAAGAACGTCGCCGGTGAGGCACTCACTGTGAACGCGCACAAGCGGTGGCTCACCACCCTCGACGTCGCCCATGACGTACGCAACGTGTTCCTCGCCATCGACCACCGAGCGGTAAGCGTGGGCCATGAACTCGCCAAAGGTCGTCGGGAGTCGGGCGGCCGCAAAGTGCTCGACAAGGATCTCCTTCTGACGGCGATGGCGCACCAGGTCGGCGATCGAGACAAGCTTGAGGCCATGCTCGCAGGCGAAGGCCTGCGAGGCGGCGAGGTCCATCATCTCGCCGGCGTCAGTGGCAAGATCGGCGACCACCCCGACCCGAGCGACGCCAGCGACGCTGCACAGGTCGACGACCGCTTCTGCGTGGCCGGCTCGCTTCAACACCCCGCCCAGCCGGGAGCGAAGGGGAAACACGTGTCCGGGCCGGGCAAACTCCTCTGGCCGAACATTGGGACGGGCGAGCGCTGCGATCGTGCGGGCCTGGTCGGCCGGGGAGGAACCGGTCGAGTTGCCCTCAATCAGATCGATCGACACCGTGAAGGCGCCGCGTCCAGTGGCTTCCTCTTCGTCGACCATCAGTTCGAGGCCGAGCACAGTTGCTCGTTCGACGGTCATCGGCACACCGACGAGACCGGTCGTTCGGCGGTTGAGCCACACGAGTCGTTCGGTGGTCATCGTCTCGGCCGCACCGGCCAGGGCACCGGTAGCACCCGGCGAATCGTCGTCGACGAGCACAACATAATCGCCTGCGGCAAGCGCCTCGGTGGCGGTCTCGATGTCAGTGAAGGGGGAATCGCTCACGAGAACCTCTCTGGTCCCTGTCGGCCGGCGGGATAGCTCGCTAGAGGGACGGGCGGACGAGTCGCTCGACGTACTTGGCCAGCACATCGGCTTCCAGGTTGACGGTATCGCCCACCTGGCGCTGACCCATCGCCGTCAAGGCGTGGGTGTGGGGGATGATCGCAATCGAGAAGGTTGTCGGAGTGATGTGGGCGACGGTCAGGCTGACGCCGTCGATGGCGATCGACCCCTTCTCAACGACATAAACGAGGAGTTCCGACGGAAGCGAGAACGTATAGAGATACGAGCCGTCGTCAAGTTCCTCAATTTTTTGGAGTTCACCGGTGCCGTCCACGTGGCCCTGCACCACGTGGCCGCCATAGCGACCGTTGGCGGCGAGCGGCCGTTCGAGGTTGACCGGATCACCGGGGCCGAGCGCACCAAGGTTCGTGCGGTCGAGTGTCTCAGGCACCGCATCCGCTGCCCACCAGTCGTCGCCCCACTTAACCACGGTCAGACAACAGCCATTGACGGCGATTGACGCGCCCATTTCGACATCGCCCAGCACGACGGAAGCCCCGATTTCAACTCGGGCACCCTCCCCAACCGGCGTCACGGAACGAACGGTGCCAACTTCTTCGACCAGGCCAGTGAACATGGCAGCTCCTCAATTTCTAGAACATGTTCCAGTACTTTGACGCTCGGATCAACTGGCGGGCTTCCACTCAGATCCGGTTACTAACTTGCGAGCTTCGTCGACGTCGGCCTTGAGCTGCTTAATCAACTGATCAATGCCGTTGAACTTGCGCTCACTTCGCAGGAACCCGACAAACGATACGCCAACCTGCTCCCCGTAGAGATCACCCTCAAAACCGATCAGATGCGCCTCGAGCAGCGACTGCTCGGCGTGCTCATAGAAGGTCGGACGACGGCCGATGTTGATCGCACAGGGATACACCTCGCCGTTCTCACGCCGACACCAGCCGGCGTAGACCGCATCAGCAGGCCAGGCCATTACCTTCGGGACCGGGATATTGGCCGTAGGGAAGCCAATCTGCGTCCCGCGCCTATCGCCGACCTCAACCACACCGCGCACCTCGAAAGGGCGGCCCAGCATCGCAGCCGCGCGACCGACGTCGCCTCCGGCCAGGGCTCGACGAATCTTGGTGGACGACACGGGTTCACGGGCTTCGTCGGAATGGCGGATCAACTCAAGTGCGTGGACCTCGAAACCGGCATCTTCGCCGAATGCCGTGAGACCGTCGACGTTGCCGCTGCGTCCGGCGCCAAAGTGGAAGTCTTCTCCCACCACGATTGCCTTGGCGTGCAATGAATCAACGAAGACTTCCTGCATGAACATTTCTGGTGATGTTGCGGCTCGCCCCTCGTCGAACGAGATGACGTAGGCGTAGTCGAGGCCCTGGGCCTCTAGGAGTTCGAGCTTCTGATCGAGCGTGGTGAGCAGCAGGGGCGCCGACTCGGGCCGCACAACGTGAGCTGGGTGGCCATTAAAGGTAACGGCCGCGGACGCGACACCGAGGCGGTCGGCGACGGAGCAGACTTGACGGAAGACCTCCTGATGACCGAGATGGACACCGTCGAAGACCCCGATCGTCGACGCAACTGAAACATCGTCGGGGAGGCAGTCTTGACGGTCGCGAAGGAGTTCCATGTCCTTAAAACGCTACCGGGAAATCACCACGGTCGGCTTGGCTCCGTGCTTGTGTGGTTCGTAGACCGCCAAGAGCTCACCCCAGTCGTCAAACACGGCCCACGGACCGCGGCCGGAGATCCCCAACTCCGTAAGCGGAAGCACGCGACCGTGCCCAACGGCGACAGCCTTGTCGTCTGCGACGATCGTCGCCTCGAGGTGCCCGACTGCTGCACCGATGGGCAGCAGCGTCGGGGTTTCGATGGCGCCCGCCTGATCGAGGCCGAAGCCTCCGACTGATGTCCGTCGCAGGGAACGCAGATGGGCGCCACCACCGAGCATTGTGCCTAGATCAGCAGCGAGCGACCGGATGTAGGTACCCGACGAACAGTCGACTTGGCACGCATACACCAGAGGTTCACCCTCGACGGGCTCGATGTCGAAGCGGCTGACGTGCACCGGCCGGGGCGGACGTTCGATCTCCTTGCCCTCGCGAGCTAACTCATGGAGCCGCTTCCCGTCGATCTTGATCGCCGACACCATCGGTGGGATCTGCATCAGGTTGCCAGTCAACTCGCCCGCAACGGCCGCCACCTGCCCGGCCGTGACTGACGTCATGTCATGGGTGGCCGTGATGTCGCCAGCGGCATCGAGCGTCGACGTCTGAACCCCAAGCACGATCTCGCCGTCGTAGCTCTTCGGAAGCTCGGTCAGGAAGCGCAACAGTCGGGTGGCGCGGCCCACGCCCAGCACGAGTACGCCAGTGGCATCAGGATCAAGTGTGCCGGAATGACCAACCTTGCGCGTGCCGAGCACCCCGCGCGACTTCGCGACGACATCGTGACTGGTCCAGCCCGCCGGCTTGTCGATCACGACAACGCCATGCGGACCGGCGTTACTCGGCTGCTTCCCCATCGTTGTCGTTCTCGAGGTCGGGAACGGGCGGCCGATCGGCTTCCTGCGTGAGCAGCTGTTCGATCCGCTCGGCTGACCGCAAGGTGATGTCGGGTCGAAACTCGAGTTCCGGCGCTCGCCGCAGCGACGTCTGCTGGCTCACTGCGTGACGCAGCGAGCCGCGGTATTCGTCGAACGCTTCGTCAATCTCAGGATCGTCGTCGCGGTCGAAGGTGGTGAAGTACACCACCGCCGTGTGGAGGTCACGGTCGACTTCCACCCCGGTAAGCGACACGAGGTGGAGTCGCTCATCTTCGATCAGTTCCAGTTCGCTCGCGATGATGCGACGAATCAACTCACCAGCTTTCGCAGTGCGCGCTCCGACTTGTCCTCGGCTGTTATGTCGAGACCCTCGTCGCGCCATCAGCTGAGATCTTCGAGGGTCCGCTCGATCTCGCGCTCCTCGTAGGTCTCAATGATGTCGCCGTTGCGGAGATCCTGGAAGTCGGAGAGGCCAATACCGCATTCGTAGCCGGCAGCGACTTCACGCGCGTCGTCCTTGAAGCGCTTGAGCGACTGCACGGTGCCCTTCCAGAGGATCGTGCCCTCCCGGATGAAGCGAACCTTCGAGTTACGGGTGATGACGCCGTTGAGGACGTAGCAACCGGCGATCTTGCCGATCCGGGGAACGCTGAAGATCTCGCGAACCTCGGCGTCGCCGGTGACGACCTCTTCGAACTCCGGGGCCAAGAGACCGACCATCGCAGACTCGATGTCTTCGAGGAGGTGGTAGATGATCTCGTAGGTTCGGACCTCGACCTTCTCGGCATCGGCGAGGTCACGAGCCTTGCGGTCGGGGCGCACCCCGTAGCCGATGATGGTGGCGTTCGACGTTGCTGCAAGCTGGATGTCGTTCTCGGTGATGCCACCTACGCCTCGGTGCACAAAGCCGATCTTGACCTCGTTGCGCTCAAGCTTGCGGAGGCTTTCGGTGACCGCCTCCAGCGAGCCGTTGACATCGGCTTTCACGATCAGGTTGAGCATCGCGGCTTCGCCGCTTTGGATCTGATCAAAAATATCCTCAAGCTTGGCGCCGCCGGCGAGGGCATGAGCCTCACGGCCGAGCGACGACTGACGCTGCCAGTGCTCGCGGGTGTCGGCTACGCGACTGGCAACCTTCTCGTTTGGGGCCACCACGAACTCGCGGCCGGCATCGGCCACCTCGGACAGACCGAGGACCTGCACCGGCGTGGACGGGCCCGCTTCCTTGACCTGTTCGCCGTGATCATTGATCAGGGCGCGCACGCGGCCCCATGCTGCTCCGGCGACCATCGGGTCGCCGACTCGAAGGGTGCCGCTCTGCACCAGCACCGTGGCGACAGGGCCACGACCGATGTCGAGGTTCGACTCAAGCACGACGCCTTGGGCACGACCCTCGGGCGAAGCTCGGAGGTCTTCAACCTCGGCGAGCAGGAGGATCTGGTCGAGAAGTGCATCGATACCGACGTTCTGCAACGCCGAGACCTGCTGGAAGATCGTGTCACCACCCCACGCCTCGGGAACGAGGTTGTGTTCGGCGACACCTGCGATGGCTTTGTCCACATCGGCGTTCTCGCGGTCGATTTTGTTGACTGCAACGATGATCGGTACTTCGGCTGCCTTGGCGTGGTTGATTGCCTCGATCGTCTGCGGCATGACACCATCGTCGGCCGCCACCATGAGGATCACGACGTCGGTGGATTCAGCACCGCGGGCGCGCATCTGCGTGAAGGCAGCGTGACCCGGCGTATCGATGAAAGTGACCTTCTGACCATTGTGATCGACCTGGTAGGCGCCGATGTGCTGGGTGATGCCACCGGCCTCGCTATCAGCGACGTTCGCGTTGCGGATGCGATCGAGCAACAAGGTCTTGCCGTGGTCGACGTGACCCATGACCGTGATGACTGGGGGCCGGATCGGTGTGTCGTCATCGGACTCGCCATCACCGAAGTCAAGCAGCTTCTGAAGTTCGACCTCCTGCTCCTCGCCCGGGTCAACGAGACGGATCTCGGCGCCGACCTCGGCCGCGAAGAGCTCAATCATGTCGTCGGACAACGACTGCGTGGCTGTGACCATCTCGCCAGCCTGCATGAGGAAGCGGATGACATCGGCCGCGGTGCGGTTGACCCTCGGACCGAGGTCGAGCGCGGTCGAGGCGCGCTCGACAACGATTTCACCCTCGGGCACCGGTGCGTCATCGGGCGTGTAACTCGGAGCGTCCATCGGCTGGAGCTCTTCGCGGTTGCGACGACGACGACCCTTGCGACGGGGCGGACGCTGGCCGCCAGGACCGCCACGGCCGCCACCAGGACCCCCGCGACCGCCTGGACCACCACCAGGGCCACCACGGCCCGGTGCGCCGGCTCCCGGCACGGAATCTCGCGGGCCCACAGGGCGACGACCGCCACCGCCGCCCGGCGTCGGACCGCGCGATGGACCACCAGGGCCACCAGCGGGGCGGGATCGTCCACCAGGAGGTGGCGGGATCGCACGGCCGGAGGTGGAGCGAGGCGGAGGCGGAATCGGCTTGCCAGACCCAGAGGTCGGCGCCTTTTTGACGACCTTTTTGACGACCTTTTTGACGACCTTCTTGACGACCTTCTTGGCTGGAGCCGCAGCTGGAGCCGGTGGGGCAATTTCCTCGGTCGTGCGCTTCGGCGGGGCAGCGCTGCCGCTCGAGGAGATGACACGGGCCGGGGCCGCCGGCGCCGCAGGGGCCTCAACCGGTTCGGCTTCAGGCGCCACAGCCTCAAACTCGGGAACCTCGACGAGTTCGGTCTCGACAACCGGGGCCTCAGCTTCGGGCTCGTCAACCTCGGTGGTCGCCGAAGCCTTCTTGGTCGCTTTCTTGGCAGCAGCCTTCTTCGCCGCGGCCTTTTTTGCAGCCTTCTTGGCCGGCTTTGCAGCCTTCTTGGCCGGCTTCGGCTCTTCAGGTTGCTCGTCGCGGGTCAGACCTTCGCGTTCGGCCTTTCGGCGGACTCGGTCCGCCTGCGCGTCGACGATGCTCGAAGAATGGCTCTTGACACCGATCCCCAAGGACTCGGCGAGACCGAGAGTCTCGGCATTGGTCATGCCCAACTCTCGTGCGAGTTCGTAGACGCGGATATTGGATGGCACGTGTTGGTTTCGTCTTTCTGAATCAACTGTCCGGCAGCGCCCGAAGCGCCACCCGTGGTGTCAGCCGCCCCCGTGCGGGCACGCGGAAGGCTCAACTGGCCACGAGCGTGAAAGCCTAGCCATTTCGGGAGCGTTCACCTCGGCTCTTAGAGCTCGACCAACGGCCTTTTGCTCAATCGCGAGGGCCAAACACGCTGGCGAAGGGCCGACGTGAGCGCCTCGCCCTGGACCGGAACCCGTGACAAGTCCTTCAGCAGACGCGCGGACACGTACCAGCTTCGCCTGCTCAAACCGCTGTCGGCAGGCAACGCAGGTGCGGACCGGCACTACTCCTCTTCGTCCCGAGCACCCACGGCGTCATCGGCGGCGTCCTCCGCGTCGTCATCGGTGCGATCGACATCGGCCGCTTCGGCCTCCTCGGCTGCAGCCTCGGCCTCGGCCTGAGCGTAGTAGTCGGCTTCAGAGATCGGGTCGCTGCCGTCAGCGGGTTGCCACATGTTCTCGCCGGTCTCCGAATTGCGGATCCATTCGCCATCGGCCCACTCGACCGGGCCGAACTCTTGCTCGGCGGCGAAGTCGGTCTCGGACTTGATGTTGATGCCCCAGCCGGTAAGCCGCGAGGCAAGACGGGCGTTTTGGCCCTCCTTGCCGATTGCAAGGCTCAGTTGGTGATCGGGCACGATCACGTCACAGTCGCCAGTGATCTCGTCGGGCCGAACTTCGGTGACCTTGGCCGGGCTCAACGCCCGGGTGACGAACTCCTGGAGGTCGTCGTGGAACGGCACGATGTCGATCTTCTCGCCCCGCAGCTCGTTGACGACCTGGCGGACACGAGCGCCGCGAGCGCCGACGCAGGCACCGACCGGGTCGACGTTTGCGTCATTGGACCAAACAGCGATCTTGGTTCGGTGACCCGCTTCGCGAGCACAAGCCCTGATCTCGACAACGCCGTCGGCAATCTCGGGGACCTCAAGCTCGAACAGGCGCTTCACTAGACCCGGGTGGGTGCGGCTCACCACGATCTGCGGGCCCTTTGCAGTCTTGCGAACCTCGACGATGTAGGCCTTGATCCGGGTATTGCCGTCGGGGCGCTCGAACGGGACCTGTTCAGCCTGGGGCAGCAACGCCTCGACCCGGCCAAGATCGAGCAGCGTGTAACGCGCATCGGTCTGCTGGATCATGCCGGTGACGATGTCACCTTCGCGGCCGGCGTACTCCTCGTACTTGAGCTCGCGCTCAGCCTCGCGAATGCGCTGCGTCATGACCTGGCGAGCAGTCTGAGCGGCAATACGGCCGAAGTCGTCGGGGGTGACCTCGAACTCGTCGCCGATCGGCTCACCGTCCTCATCGAGTTCCTGCGCGAAGACCTGAAACTCGAGAGTCTCGGGGTTGATCGTCACCCAGGCGTACTCGAAGGCCCCCGGCATGCGCTTGTACGCGTGCTCGAGGGCATCGGCGAGGGCGCCGAACAGGGCATCGACCGAGATGCCTCGTTCTACGGCGAGCGCCTGGAGCGCTTCCATCATGTCCTGGTTCATCAGTTGGCCTCCTGGTTGGAGCGATCTGGGTTGGAACCGCCGGCGGCGGGAGTCTTTGAGCCCGAACCCGGTTTGGGCGTGGGCTTCCATTCGAAGACAACCTTGGTCTTGGTGACGTCGTCGTAGCCGAAGACCTGCTCGGTGCCATCGACATCGACCCGAAAGCTTTCATCGTCAGCCCGGACCAAGGTCCCCTGGAACCGGCGGCGCCCGTCGACATCAGCGTGGGTCTTGAACTTCACGACCTCACCCACGGCACCTTCGTAATGCGAGCGCGAACGCAGCGGACGCTCGAGGCCAGGGCTTGACACTTCGAGGGTGTAGCGGCCTGGGATCGGATCGACATCGTCGAGGATGCGGCTCGAACTCCGTGAGATCGTCTTGATCGCCGCAATGTCGATGCCGCCTTCGGCGTCGACAAGGATCCGGAGGATGCCGCCACTGAACTCGATGTCGTAGAGGTCGGCGCCTGCGTCGGCCACGACGGGGGCCACGAGCTCGCGGACTCGGTCGACGACAGCCATAGCACTCCCTTTCCAACTCTCGAATTACGCCAGAAACAAGAAAAGCGTGGCCGGTGGCCACGCCTCATCCGAAACCGGTAAAGAACGTCAAGCGAAGGGTATCAGGAATCGCCCCGCACGGCGGCCGCAAACTGCTCATGAACCCGAACGAGCCGGATCCGACCGCCATCGACAGTCATCGACGGCAGGTAAGCCCTCAGGAGGACCCAGGTCAGCCCCCACTGAAGGGCGGACAGCAGTGCAATAGCGATCGCAAGTGGCAACATCACGGGGAACCGGGCCATCGCCGCGCCGAACGCAAGGCACGCAACGCCGCTCCACGCCGTCCGCCGATTTCGACGCTGAAGGCCGGTAACTCTGTCGAACTCGGGTTGGGTGAGCGGTAGGAAGATCTTGCGGTTCGCAACCGTCACCGGCGCGTAGCCATCGGCGGGCTCGCCGCTTTTGACCGACAGGGCAGGAAGCAAGCGCTCACGTGCCGACGCAACGCTGATGACGGCCTCAGTCACCGCTCAACCGCTGCTTCGACGAATCTCAGCGATAACCGCCTCTGACTCGTTGGCATCGTCGCCGCGCTCATCGAGGTTGCGGGCCCGGTCTTCTTCTGCGGCCCGCTTCGCTTGGTCCTTCGTGGCCTTCGCCTTTTCAAGCGCAGCGTCCGCACCGTGTTCGTGGATGAACTCGGCCCACTCGACGAGGGTCTCCACCATCTCGTCCTCGGGCACGACCATGACATTCTGACCCTTGACGAACAGATGGCCACGCTTGTTGCCCGCCGCAATGCCGAGGTCGGCGTCGCGGGCTTCGCCTGGCCCGTTAACAACACAACCCATCACGGCGACCTGCAGAGGAATCTCGCGTTGGCCGAACGCCTCCATTGCGTCCTGGGCGACGGTGAACACGTCGACCTCGGCTCGACCACAGGATGGACAGGCGATCAGATCGACGTTCTTGCGTTTGCGAAGCCCCATCGCCTCCAGCAGCTGACGGCCGGCCTTGGCCTCCTCGACGGGATCGGCGGTGAGTGAGTAACGGATCGTGTCGCCAATGCCCTCGGCCAAGAGCGTGGCGATACCAGCCGTCGCTTTGAGCGTGCCGACCGGTGGCGGCCCAGCTTCGGTTACACCGAGGTGCAGGGGATGGTCGGTGACTTCGCTCAGCTGGCGGTAGGCCTCGATCATGAGCGGGACCGACGAGGCCTTGACCGAGATCTTGATCAGGTCGAAGTCGACCTCCTCGAAGTATGCGATCTCCTGCAGCGCCGACTCGACCATCGCCTCCGGGGTGACCTTTCCGCCGTACTTGTCGTAGAGCTTGGGGTCGAGCGAACCGCCGTTGACACCGATGCGGATCGGCACATTTCGATCCTTGGCCTCCTTTGCGACGGCCTTGATGTGCTCGGGCTTGCGGATATTGCCCGGATTGAGGCGCAGGCAATGGACGCCGGCCTCGAGCGCCTCGAGCGCCCGACGGTACTGATGGTGAATATCGGCAACGATCGGCACAGGCGAGCGCGGCACGATCCGGGCCAACCCCTCCGCCGCCTCGGGTTCGTTGCAGGTCGCCCGCACGATGTCGCAGCCGGCGGCCGCAAGAGCGTAGATCTGCTGAAGGGTCGCTTCATGATCAGCCGTCTTGGTGATCGTCATCGACTGGATGGTTATCGGTGCTCCCCCGCCCACCGGGACGTCACCAACCATGATCTGGTGGGTCTTTCGACGGGGAAAGCTCTGCGTGAACTCCACGGTGCGAATCTACCGCTCGTGACGAACCGAACGTCGTGCAGCAATCGCTTCGCCTCAGCTATGCCAGGCGAAGTGACGCGGTGTTGAGCGATCGGAGCGACTCGGTTGGCACCGCAAGCCCGTCACCGAGACCTAGCCGAGATCGATGGGGTCGATGATGTCGCGGAAGAGGGCGAGCAGGCCGATGGTGACCAGCAGACCGAACACTGCGTAGGTGAGCGGCACGACCCGGGCATAGTCGACCTCATAGCGGCGGCCGCCAATCGAGCGGACGCGCTCGTAGGTGGCGACAGCGACGTGGCCACCATCGAGCGGTGGAAGCGGCAACATGTTGAAGACGCCGACAAAGATATTGAGCATCACAAGCAGCCCGAGTTGACGTTCGAAGTCGATGTTGGCCCCGACTCGAGCAGCCCCGTAGATCGAAAGAATGCGATCTTCATCAGGGTTGCGAGTGTCGAGCGCCCGGCTTGCGATCTCGCGCTCTTCGGCGCTGGAGACCTCAATAGTCGGGGCGTCGTCGCCCCCACCGAGCGTGTCACTCACGAAGTTGCCGAGGGTGCTAGGGGTGAAGAAGCGAAGGAGCCCCTCGACCGACAGGCTGAGCAGATCGACGAACTCCGAGCCAGCCCGCTGCGTAGCGTCGATCGGGCCCAGCCTTTCGCGGACCGGGTTCTGACTGACACCGAAGAAGCCGTAGGTTGCCTCGGTCGGGTCGGTGGGGACCTCGCCGATCGTCACGTCGAACATGACACGAGGGAACCGTTCGCCAACCGGGTCGACGATCATGTCCACTCTCTCACCCTGTCGACCGTCGGTCGCCGCGATGACGTCGTCCCACGAGAAGACGTCGACGTCGTCGATGGTGAGAATCCGATCGAGCGGAAGGAGGCCACCGAACCCGGCAGCGCCCACCTCGGATAGCCGGGCACCAAGGGTGACCACGTCCGACAGGACTTCGCCGTCGCGTTCCCACTTGACCTCAACACGCTGACCGCCCCGAACTTCGACGAGATCACCGAACACCTCGAAGTCGGTGACCTCTTCACCGTCGAGCGTGAGGACCCGGTCGCCGACTTCCAGGTCGAGCGCCAGGGCAGAGCTGGCATCAGAGACCGACCCGATCTCCCAGCTCCCGTCGTCGGCGTTAACGCCGTAGGCCACCAAGAGGGCGAACAGCAAGACAAGCGCCATCAGGAAGTGCATGATCGAACCAGCGCTCACTACGAGGAGCTTTCGCGGGAAGGACTTCACACGATAGGAGCGGTCCTCGTCACCCGGTTCGACGGGGTCGAGATTGTTCATCCCAATAATGCGAACATAGGCGCCCGCCGGGATGCCCTTCACGCCGTACTCGGTTGCGCCCTTGCGAATCGACCACAACCGCGGGCCGAAGCCGATGAAGAACTCAGTGACCTTCATGCCCGTCCAGCGGGCCGTGAGGTAGTGGCCCAGTTCGTGCATGAAGATCATGAAAATGATCGCGGTAACCACGAACGCCCAACCCCAACCGGCGAAGAAGCCGAGCGCGAAGATTGCGCCGATCAACACGAAGAGCCCGGCGAAATCGTTGCGAGGTTCTGCGGGCGCCCCTGGGGCGGCCGCAGTGGGGGTCTCGGTCTGCATCAGCTCATTCTCTCCGCGATGACAGCGTTGGCGGCATCGCGCGCCTGCTGATCGGCCCACAAGACGACATCGATGTTCTCCGCTGCGATACCTGGCCAGCGCTGCAGCGACTGGTCCACGACGTCCGCTATGTCGACCCAATCGATCAACCCCGTGAGGAATGCCTCGACCGCAACCTCGTTCGCAGCGCTCAGCCACGCCGGTGCGGTCTCACCCGCTCGGCCCGCCTCGTAGGCCAGGCCCAGGCACGGGAAGGCCTCACGGTCGGGGGGCTGGAAGTCGAGGCGACTCATCTCGGTCCAATCGATCGCGCCGTACGGCACGTCCAAACGGTCGGGATATGCCAATGCGTAGCCAATGCACAGTCGCATGTCGGGCAGTGAGAGCTGCGCGATCGTGGCTCCGTCGGTGTAGGTGACCATCGAGTGGATCACCGACTGGGGATGCACGACGACATCGATGTCGTCAAATGACACACCGAACAGCTCGTGCGCCTCGATGACCTCGAGGCCCTTGTTCATGAGCGTTGAGGAGTCGATCGTGATCTTCGGCCCCATCGACCAGGTGGGATGGGCTAGTGCGTCCTTGACTGTCACCGACTTGAGGTCGGCCCGCGTGCGGCCTCGGAAGGGTCCTCCGCTGGCAGTGAGCACGATCGTCTCAACCCGGTCGTCGGCACCGACCTTGCCGGTGATCTCATTGGCCCGAAGGCACTGATGAACAGCGCAGTGTTCACTGTCGACTGGGACAAGCTCGGCACCGGGCGTCTGCCACGCCCGCTGCACAACAGGACCAGCGGCGATCAACGATTCCTTGTTGGCAAGGCCGAGCCGCTTCCCTGCTTCGAGTGTGGCCAAGGTGACCGGCAGACCAGCGAACCCAACCACACCGTTAATAACCGTGTCAGCGGTTCGAGCTGCATCGGCCATCGAATGCTCGCCGACGAGCAACTCGGTGCCAGGGGGAAGGCGAGGACCGATCTCAGCTGCCGCGTCCGCATCGGCAACGGCCACGACATCGGGGCGGAACTCCTCGGCCTGGCCGACGACGAGGTCGGATCGGCCGACACCAAGCGCGGTGACGCGGTAGCGCTCAGGGTCGGCCCGGACAATCTCGAGCGTCTGGGTTCCGATCGAGCCGGACGACCCGAGGACCGCAACCGGCGTGGTCATCGCCGACTCAGGTGAAGAGCAGCGCGTTGGCCACGTAGTACGTGGTGGGCAACGCGAACAGCAGACCGTCGAATCGATCGAACAGGCCACCATGACCCGGGAGGATTGTGCCCATGTCCTTGATGCCGATGTCGCGCTTGAGCTGTGATTCGGCGAGATCACCAATCGGCGCTGCAATGGCGACTGCGATGCCAAGGATCAGTGCGGCCGCCATGCCACCGCCTTCAATGGCAGACCCGGCGATGGGCGCAGGCATCCCGAGCACACCCATAACGAGCGCCGCACCGAGGGTGACGATCATGCCGCCGAACAGACCTTCCTTGGTCTTGTTCGGGCTGGCCGGCGAGAGTGGCGTTCGCCCCATCACTTTGCCGATGGCGAGGCCGCCAACGTCGTAGGCGACAGTCAGAAGAATGGCTGCGGTGAGCAGGCCGGTGCCATAGGTGTCGATCGACAGCATCAGCGCCGCGAACGACCCCAGCACGCCGAGGTGGACGATGCCGAGGAACGTGGCTCCCAGACCCCGCATGGCACCATCGGCGCTGACGCCCATCAGGTACCAGAGCGAACCGAAGATCAGGACCAGTACGAGCACGAGTCCAATTGCGGCTTCGCCTCGCCAGTAGACGGCTGGAGGCAGCGCCACAATCGACGTGAGGCCGAGCAGCACCGCCGGTTGATAGCCGGCAACGCGCGCCGCGTTGAAGAACTCGACGGCACCGAGCCCGAGCGCAATGGTGACGACGATCAGCGCAACGGCTGGACCGACCCACATGGCGGCGAGGATCGTGGCAGCCAGAGCAACACCCACGACAACCGCCATGGGCATGTCGCGCTCGCCGGCCGGAACACCCGTTCCACCCCCGAGTTGAGCAGCGATCTTGGGCTCATCGGGCGCGGTAAGCGGATCGGATGTGGGGCCGAGCCGCGACGGGCGAGCAGGCTGGTCCTCGAATGAGAAGAAGTCATCGGCGGCCTCAGCTGAAACGTCGCCGGCCTGAACAGGCGGCGTTGGCTCGGCACCAGGCTCTTCATCCGCCCAGCGCGGCGTGGACGAGACCTCGGCCCACGCGGCCAATTCGTCGGGATCAGCTTCCTGCAGCGTCGGCTCGGTAGCCGGCTCGAAGGTCACGCTGCTCGCCGTCGGCCCTCCCACCTGAGGCACCGCGCCGGTGGGTGGTTCGCTCCAGTGCGGGATGGCGTCGTCGTCCTCTTCGAAGGACACGTCGTCATCGAAGACCGACCGCCCTGGCGCGGCGAAGTCGTCGTCGGCCAACCCACCGCCGTCGACGACGCTGAAGCCTTCGAACTCATTTGAATCGTTACTCATCGGTGTCGCCCTTCCGACACTGCTCTCGGCCTAGACCTCGAGCAGTTCCTCTTCTTTTTGGGCCTGCGTTGTATCAATCATGCCAATGAAATCGTCCTTCAGTGAGTCAAGCCCTATTTCGGCCCCTCGAACATCGTCTTCAGAGACGCCGTCGAGGTCGTCGAGTTCCTTGCGAGCTTGACGCCGCACCGCGTTGACGCGCTGCTTTGCGTCTTCCGCCATGCCGCCGACGACCCTGGCCAATTCGCGGCGTCGTTCTTCGGTGAGCATGGGAAAGCTGAGACGAATGATGCGGCCGTCGTTCGACGGGCTCAGTCCCATATTCGAGTTGATGATGGCCTTCTCGATCGCTGCGAGATTGCCAATGTCGTGCGGCGTGACGATGAGTTGTCGAGCCTCCGGAACCGAGAAGCTCGCAAGCTCCTGCAGCTTCATCTCGACGCCGTAGGCGTCGACGGTAAGACGCTCGAACAGCGCAGATGAGGCACGGCCGGTTCGGACCGTGGAGAACTCGCGGCGCGCGTGAGCCACGGTTGCCTCCATCTTTTCCCCTGCGTCGAGCAGGACCAGTTCGATCTCTTCGTCGCTCACATCAGTTCTCGTCGTCGACGAGCGTACCGACCGTGTCGCCGCGGAGCAGTGATTGGAAGTTGTCATCGCCCATGAGATCGAACACAACGATGGGCAGGTCGTTGTCCATGCACAACGTGATGGCGGTGCTGTCCATCACCTTCAGGCCTTCGTTGAGCACTCGCATGTACGAGACATGGTCGAGCTTCACTGCGCTGGGGTTGGTACGCGGATCGTCGCTGTAGATGCCATCGACACCGCCGTGCGTACCCTTGAGCACCACCTCCGCCTCGATCTCGACGCCTCGCAGCGCTGCGGTGGTGTCTGTGGTGAAGAACGGGTTGCCGTTGCCGCCACCAAAGATCACAACGCGGCCCTTCTCGAGATGACGAGTGGCTCGCCGGCGGATGTACGGCTCGGCCACTTGGTGCATTTCGATCGCAGACTGAACTCGAGTGGGTTGCCCAAGCTGCTCGAGCGTGTCTTGCAGCGCCAGGGCATTCATCACCGTTGCGAGCATGCCCATGTAGTCGGCCTGCGCACGGTCCATGCCTTCGTCTGCGCCTTCGATACCGCGCCAGATGTTGCCGCCACCGACGACAACGGCGATCTCGACGTCAAACGACCGGTAGGCCGTGACGATGTCTTCCGCGATTTTGCGGACGGTGGGTCCGTGGATACCGAACTCGAGCGGACCAGCGAACGCCTCACCCGAGAGCTTCAACAGCACCCGCTGCCAGCGAGCCTTCTGGGTACCTCGGATGGGTTCGCCGTCGCTCATTGAGTCACGATCCGATCACAACCTGAACGAATCGCGCAATCGAACCACCGCCGAGGCTGTCCTTCACGGCGGTCTTGTCGCCGTTCAGGCCCTGCTCAAGCAGCACTCGCTCGCCCAGCCAGCCGCGGATGCGACCGTCGACAATCTTGTCCCACGCTTGCTCAGGCTTGCCTTCAGCCTTGGTGATCTCGAGGAGCGACGCGCGCTCTTTTTCGATGTCTTCGGCGGGGACCTGATCGGCCGACAGGTACTCCGGCTTGGCGAACGCTATATGCAGCGCGACTTGGTGGAGGTCGTCTTGACTCACGCCATTTCCCTCGACGACCACGGCATTCACGCCGCGGCCGTCCTGGCGGTGTAGGTACGTATCGAGGATGTTGCCATCGGCTGCGGTGACGTGTTCGACCGCCCCCAACTCGATGTTCTCCTTGATCGTGACCTTGAGGTCGTCGATCGCGGTGGCGTGCGCGTCGGCCGCCCCTGCGCCGCCAGCGAGGACGGCGTCGGCGATGGCCTGCACGAGCGAGGTGACCGCGTCGTTCTTGGCCGAGAAGTCGGTCTCCGTCCTGATCTGCACGATGGCCGACGTGGTCCCGTCAGCAGCGATCGCCACCGCGCCCTCGTCGTTGTCACGGTCGGAGCGGGCGGCGGCCTTCGCCAACCCCTTCTCGCGAAGGGCCTGGGTAGCGGCCTCCATGTCTCCGTCGGCGGCCTCGAGCGCTTTTTTGGCGTCCATCATTCCGGCACCGGTGGCGTCTCGAAGGGCCTTCACATCCTTGGCGGTGAAGCTCATATCGGTGTTCCTTGAGATTAAGTGGGGGGTGGTTGCGATCAGGCTTCGGGCGTGGCCTCGTCGCCAGCGGAGGGCATGACATCCTCGGCAGACTCGTCGGCAACCTCTTCAGCGGAGGCCTCAGCCGGAGCGGCCTCTTCAGTCGTAGCGGCGACGACGCGAGCATCGCGCTCAGCCGCCTCTGCCGCGGCTGCGGCGCGAGCCTCGGCCTGCTGCTCAGCGACCTCAGCCTCCTGCAATGCGTTGCGCTCCACCGGGGTGTCACCCTTGGCTTCAGCCTTCTTCGAGCGAATGAAGCGACCCTCGAGCACGGCGTCGGAAATGACGCGACTCATGAGTTCACCGGCGCGAATGGCATCGTCGTTGCCAGGAATGGCGTAGTCGACGAGATCCGGGTCGCAGTTGGTGTCAACGACCGCAACGATCGGGATACCAATCTTGCGCGCCTCGGTTACCGCGATGTGTTCCTTCTTCGTGTCGAGCACGAAGATGACATCGGGCAGCTTCTGCATGTCACGAATTCCGCCAAGGTTGCGCTCGAGCTTGGTGAGCTCACGGCCGATAAGAAGCGCTTCCTTCTTCGGCATGGCTTCAAACTCACCGGAGTCGCGCATGCGGCGGTACTCCTGCATCTTGGCAACGCGCTTGGAGATGGTTTGAAAGTTGGTGAGCATGCCACCGAGCCAACGCTCGTTGATATACGGCATGTTGCAACGCTCGGCGTAGGACTGGATCGAGTCTTGAGCCTGCTTCTTGGTACCGATGAAAAGCACAGTGCCACCGTTCGCAACGAGATCGCGAACGAAGACGTAAGAGGTCTCAAGATGGTTCAGTGTCTGGTGGAGATCCACGATGTGGATACCAGAGCGCTCGCCGTGGATGAACCGCTTCATCTTGGGGTTCCAACGGCGGGTCTGATGACCGAAGTGAACGCCGGCCTCCAGCAGCTGCTTCATAGAGATGACTGCCATGGTGATGACTTTCCCGGTTGTGAACTCGAGCCGGACGCACGAAGCGACCGGGTGTGGCCCGAGTACCGAATGGTCCACCGACGCCCGTGTGGCGACGCGTGGGGACTGCGAACAGAACGCCGCGATTATATCGGGCCTAACCAGGATCAAGACGGGAGAAGGTCGCTCACAAGCTCTTCTGCGGCGAACTCGTTTTCGACGAAAGCAACCGACTCGGGCACCGAGAGGTCAAGCACGGCTTTAGCGGTCCCCTTGCATGCCAGCGGGCAGCTCTCAGTGCGAGTCGCACATCTCGCTCGGGCGCGGTTGGTCCTACGCTCGGGGGTGGGTTGATCGGTGGACATCGCGCATGCGCTCGCGGCTCACACGGGTGTAGATCTGGGTCGTGGCGAGATCGGCGTGGCCGAGCATTTCCTGCACAGAACGCAAATCGGCACCTCCGTCCAAAAGATGAGTTGCGAATGTGTGCCGAAGTGCGTGGGGATGCGTGGGCGCTACGGCGCGACGGTCAATGATCCGCCGCACATCGCGCGGCGAAAGTGCGTTTCCAGCACGGTTGACGAACAGCGCGTCGCCAGCATCGGGACCGGCCGCAAGTACGTATCGTCCCGTCCGCAACCAGCGATTCACCGCTGCGCGCGCCGCCTCGGAAACCGGCACGAGTCGTTCCTTCGCCCCCTTGCCCCAAACAGCGACGGTGTCAGACGTGCTTACGAAGCTGTTGGTCGTGAGCCCACAGAGCTCAGAGACGCGCATGCCGCTGCCGTACAACAGCTCGACAACGGCTTGGTCGCGGAGCTGGACCTCGGCCGGGTCGCTTGCAGCCTTCGCATTACCGGCGACAAGACCGTCGAGTTCGGAGGCCGTGAGTACCCGCGGCAACGTCGATGTGCCGCGCGGCGCACTGAGCGCGGCGCTCGGATCGGTATCGACGATGCCGACGCGACGACACCAGTCGAAGTAGCGCCGTATGACCGACGCCTTGCGAGAAATAGTGCGTTTGGCGTAGCCGTGCCGGTCAAGATCGGCCAGATAACGGCGAAGAGTTCGCCGGTCGACCGAGTGCGGGCCGTCGACATCGCGCTCAACGAGCCAGCCGACAAGCGCTGAGATATCGCGCGAATAGACGGCTCGGGTCGAGTCGGCGATGCGCATGAGGTGGCCGAGCCAGTCGTCGATCTGCCACCCCGCATCGGTGGCCACCGTGTGCCCATCGGCCATGGGTTCATCTTAGCCCGCACCATCACATGCGGTCAGACGGCCACGTGACACACCAGGCTCCGTCATCTCCACCACAGCCACGCACCGTCCTCGACAAGCGCACCTGCCACAAGGAGCTCGCTGACCGCGCCAGCGCCTCGACGACGGCAAGGCCACTGCGAGATGCCAGTTCATCGATCGACGCTGGGCCGTCATCGCTCGACGACAGCACACTTGTCGCCGAGGTGGACCCCCGCGATCGGAGCCTCAATTGGATCGCGCCGTTCCCCACACTCGATCCGACTCAGCCCTAGCGCCGTGAGAACCTCGCAGACGGCGAGACCTGCAGCACACCCATCGGCGGGCAGGATGTTCGTGCCGTCCACTGCGGGGTTGCGCAACGAACCAGGTGCTGCCATCACCTGGCGATCGCGTCGGATCGCCTCGTCAACGGTGAGCAGCGAGCCAGCCGGTGCGAGGTTCACGGTGATGCGTCAGAGCAGCCACGTGCGATGAGACGCGATGATGACGGCACCGACGCGTTCGCGTGCCTCGGGACACGAGGCGTCGGGCAGAGCAACGATGGAGAAACTGGGAAGTCCGTCGGCCACCTGAACCTCAACAGACACTGGACGGCCCTCAACCCCCGCAAGGGTCCCTGACGAGGTGGCGGCAAACATGATGCAACCTCTACACGAGCCGGCGAGACGCAACTGTCAGGACAGATCGCAAGCCATGTCGAAGACGCTACGGGCAGGGTGTTAGAACCTCGACGATCAGCCGAGGACCTCGCGGGTATAACGCACCACGGCGTCGATCTCGTCGGTCGACAAGCTGCCACTGAACGACGGCATCGCGTTACGCCCTTCGGCGATGACCGCTCGATGCTCGGCGGGGTCGGGATACTGCACCACAACTGCGCCATCAGCCAGCTTCGGGCCGGTACCGCCACCGCCGTCGGCTCCGTGGCAGTTCGCACACCTCCGCTGGTAGACCTCTCGGCCGACAACGAGTTCGGCGTCGGGCGAGCCATCGGGGCCGAGCGGCACCTCTGGCGCTTGGCCCGCACATGCGCCCGCGAGCACCACTACGACCAGCAGCGCGGCGAGGAACGATCGGCGGGAGGTGGGTGCTCGCACGAACCACACGATACTGAGCGAATGGGAATGGACCCGACTCGGCCGCACCGCAAACGGCCAACCGACTACCTCTACGTCGCGGCTGGCTGCATTGCGGCATTCGTTCTGTTGTTCTGGGTCCTGTTCGGGAGCGCGTGATGCTCGATCCCGAGAAGCTCGGCGAGGTAGAAGTCCGTTTCTTGCAGCCATATCAGGCCACGAAGACGTACCTCTGCCCCAACTGCAACCGCGACATACAGCCCGGAACCGGGCACTATGCGGTGGTCCCCGTCGATGCGCCCGACCTCCGGCGGCACTGGCATCGGGGGTGCTGGGACGGCCGGAAGAAGCGCGGCGCCAAGCGTTGACGCTCAGATCAGCCGCACGATCGATGGCCGCCAGCTGAGCGCCACGGCGATCGCAATGGTGCACAAGCCAACAGCGGTCATTGTGTCGGCCGGACCGAACCACACCGACAGCACGCTCGAGACCGCAGCCCCGATCGGCAGCCCACCCATGAAGCCAGTCATCATCAGGCCCATGACCCGGCCCATCATCTCAGGAGCAGTGGCCTGCTGAAGAATGGTGCGGTGACTCGCCATCGCGAGACCGGCATTAACGCCCCAGAGCAGCATTACGACGATTGCGACCCGCCAGCTCCGCGCCAGGCTCAGCGCGAACTGGCCTCCGCCGAGGCCGACGCCGATGAAGATTGCCACGTTCAGCCCGTGGCGGGCCAAGGGCCGATTCGCAACGAGAAGCGAACTGATCATCATGCCGACCCCGAAGGCGCCCATCACGGCACCTGCGCTCGCAGCTTCTCGACCGAAGTCACTCTCGACAACGCGCGGCATGTTGATCTGCATTACCGAGAACGAACTCCCAAGTACCAGGGAGAGCAACACCATCGTACGAACCGGTTCGGTCGACCACGTGTAGCGAAGCCCGGTTCGAAGCGAACGCATGAAGCTCTCGGTCGGCACCCCAATGTCCGGCGCTGGGATGACGACCGGACGCATAAACACCAACGACAGCACAGCGAGCACAGTCAACAGAGCGAAGCCGCCAAAGTCACCGAAGAACTCGATTGCGACGCCAGCAAAGATCACTGCGACGAAGTTCGCTGCGTTCATCGCGCCGTTCTGCAGTGCAATGGCGTTGATCAGCCGTGTTGGGCCAACGAGCAGCGGCACCATTGCGTTGACGTTCGGAGGGTTGACCATCACGGCAGTACCGATCAACAACGCAGCGATGCTGGTAACGAGTGGTGTGACCTCTCCGAGCGAAATCATGATCGTGAACGCGGTGAGCAGCACGACCGTGACAGTCGTCCAGGTGGTGAACAGCCGTTTGCGGTCGACCCGGTCGGACCACGCCCCCGCCGCCGCGGAGAACAACATCGCAGGCAGTCCGAGCAGACCCGCGACAATACCCTCGGCTGCAGTCCAGTCGGTAAGTGTCACCACCAGCCAGACGAAGGTGAACCGCATGGTTCCACCAATGCCGGCGAGGCAGGTTTGCGCTAACCAGAAGCCGCGAAAGTCGCGATCAGCGAGGAGTTCGCGGGCGGGGCTGGGCACCGCTTGACGTTACGGTCTAGAGGGCCGCCGCGACGATTTCGATCGATGGACCGCTGACGGTCGCCGCGTCGGAACGGAGTCAGCTTCGACGGTCGTGGGTGTCGGGCTACGACCTGGGGGTGAGACGCTTTGGGGGCGTGGAACACCATCATCGGCTTCGATCTCCGGTGGAGAGATAAGACTCCAGAACCCAAGCAGACAGGCGCGTGAGGCCTCGCCAACATGGGGTGTTTCGGTTCACACGCTGAGGCCGATGCGTGGCTCGACTCGCTGTCGAGCCCACCGATCAGTTGAAGCGCTTTTCCTTGACGACGTATTACTTTACATTTCATACAAATTTGCGGGACCGATGCCCTGACTTTCATGGCTCTATCCTCTTATTTATAACGATAAGTGATGCGTCCGCGGGTCAAATCATAAGGAGAAAGTTGAACTTTCACCTTATCACCGGATAGTATGCGGATAAAATGCATACGCATTTTCCCCGATATATGAGCTAGCACCTTATGACCATTTTCCAGCTCTACTCGAAACATTGCGTTTGGCAATGGCTCAAGTATAGTTCCCTCTACTTCTATAGATTCTTCTTTAGACATTCGTCACTTTACCATTTCTAAAACGCGTGAAAATATTTCTTCCACAGACCCTCTTGCCGTTACAGTTTTTAGGTTTCCTTGTCTCATATAAAACTGCTTTAATGGCGCAGTCGACTCTTGATATACATCTAAACGTTTCAGAATTGTTTCTGAATTATCATCCTGTCTTTGAGCCAAGTTACCACCACAATTATCACAGACTCCCTCGACTTTTGGAGGACAAGACTGCACGTGAAACATTCCGCCACAATCCTGACAGGTGCTACGCCCTGCTAATCTACTGATAACCTCTTTTGCATCAACTACCAAATCTACAACCGTATCAATCACCAAGCCCATTTCATTCAATGTTTCTAAAAGTTTTTCAGCCTGTATAATTGTTCGGGGAAATCCATCTAAAATAAAGCCTTCTTCACAATCGGCTTTCTTAATACGCTCTTTTATTAAACTTATCACCAAGTCATCAGGAACCAACTGGCCTATATCCATAAAAGACCTAGCCTGTATGCCCAGCTCAGAATTATCTTTAACCGCTCGCCTTAAAATATCACCAGTGGATATCTGCGGGATAAAAAATTTATCTTTCAGCTTTTTTGCCTGAGTGCCTTTTCCGGCTCCAGGTGGGCCCAAAAGAATCAATCTCATTAATTAGCCTCTTCGGCTTTTCAATCGCCCCTTTTTTACAAAACCATCATAGTTCCTCATTACCAAGTGGGATTCAATCTGTTGCATAGTATCCAAAGAAACACCCACAACAATCAATAAACTTGTTCCACCGAAGTAAAATGGGATATTGAAATACTTTATCAAATAATCCGGCAAAATACAGATTAAAGAAAGATACATGGCCCCATAAAACGTAATTCTAGAAAGAATCGTATCTATATACTCTGAAGTCTTAGCCCCAGGTCTAATTCCCGGCACATACCCTCCATGTTTCTTCATATTATCTGCCACATCAACAGGGTTGAATATGACTGCGGTATAGAAATAACAAAAGAAAAAGACCGCACCGACAAAAACCAGACTATACACAATAGTTCCGGGAGTTAACATAGCAGAAACTGACTGCATCCACGGGTGACTAATAAATTGAGCAATGGTGGCTGGAAACATAATAATGGATGAAGCAAAAATCGGAGGGATAACTCCTGAAGTATTTACTTTTAAAGGCAAGTGTGTTGACTGCCCACCCATCATTTTCCTACCTACTACTCGCTTAGCATATTGGATTGGAATCCTGCGCTGACCTCCTTCGGTAAAAACAATGACCCCAACCACTACGATCATTAAAACTAGCAGAAAAAGCATAACTAGCACAGACATTTCGCCCGTACCCATCAAATCCATTGACTGAAATATTGCGGCGGGAGTTCCAGCTACAATCCCGGAAAAAATAATTAGCGATATTCCATTTCCTATTCCCCGCTCAGTGATCTGCTCACCAAGCCACATCAAAAAACAAGTTCCCGCAGTTAGCGTTAAAACAGTCATCATTCTGAACGACCAACCCGGTTCCGGAACAATGAGGCCCCCACTTGGACTCTTCATAGCTTCAAGTCCTACTGCTATTCCAGAGCCCTGAATCGTACTCAACACTACGGTTCCATACCGAGTGTATTGTGTTATTTTCTTTTGTCCCTGTTCCCCTTCTTTTTTTAACCTTGCAAGGTAGGGAGAAACGATCGTCATTAACTGAATAATGATAGACGAACTGATATATGGCATTATACCTAGCGCAAATATCGTTAACCTACTTAGCGCACCGCCTGAAAACATGTCGAAAAATCCCAAGATAGTCCCCTGGGCTCGAGCAAACAACTCTGCTAATGCTATTGAGTTAATTCCCGGGGTCGGAATATGCGCCCCGATGCGATAAACAACCAAAAGCGCAAGCGTAAAAAGAATACGCTTCTTCAGCTCAGGTACGCGAAAAATATTGCCAAAACTATCAGCGCCACTCATCTATAGCTTAACAACCTTTCCCCCGGATTTCTCAATTTTAGCCTGAGCCGAGCCACTGAATTTATGAGCATGAACATTTATAGGTTTCGCTAGATCTCCGCAACCGAGAACCTTAACTAATCCAATTTTTTTAATCAGCCCTTTCTCCTTTAATACTTCAGGAGTTATAGGATCGACTTCAAGGCAACAAGCCAAGTCACCAATATTCACGATCTCAAATTGTTTTTTAAAGATATTGGTAAAACCTCGTTTGGGCAATCTTCGATAAATAGGCATCTGTCCTCCCTCAAACCATGGATGAGGACTTCCACCAGATCTACATTTCTGACCTTTTTGACCTTTACCAGATGTTTTTCCAGTACCAGAGCCAATACCCCGGCCAATTCTTTTTCTATTTTTTCTTTCTGGTCCCTTTAAACTTGACAAATGCAACATTCTTTATCTTCAATAATATTCAGAGCCTATTATTTGCCACGTAAGCGGGCACATTCTTTTGCTGTTCGTAATCCGGTCAACCCCTCTATGGTCGCCTTGACAACATTATGCGGGTTATTGGTATTTAGACATTTGGTCAAAATGTCTCGGACACCAACTGCCTCCAATACCGCCCGGACAGCACCCCCCGCAATTAAACCAGTTCCTCTCGATGCTGGTTTCATCAAGACCCGACCAGCACCATATGAACCAACGACGTCATGGGGGATGGAAGAACCCTCGAGACTAACTGCCACCAAGGTTCTCTTTGCTTTTTCCACTCCTTTTCGTATCGCCTCCGGAACCTCATTAGCTTTTCCCAATCCCCATCCCACCTTGCCTTCTCGATTGCCAACCACTACCAAAGCACTAAAGCTGAACCGGCGGCCACCCTTTACAACCTTAGCCACACGATTGATTTTGACAACCTTATCAACAAAATCTGTGGGTTTATCTTGGTCCCGTTGTCGCAACACATCCTCCTGCGTTATGAATTAAAATTTTATTCCCTTTTCACGAACCGCATCAGCTAAAGCCTTTATACGTCCAGTATAAAGAAATCCGTTACGGTCATAATAAACTTCCTTTATTCCCTTTTCTGCTGCCGCCTCACCGACGAGAGACCCAACTAGCGCCGCCGCCTTTAGGTTTCCGCCTTCCTTCATCCGCTTTTTGAAGCCAGGAGAAAGTGACGACATAGCGACAAGTGTTTTGCCTATACCATCATCAACAATTTGCGCATATATATGCTTACTACTTCGGAACACAGTTAGCCTATGCCGACTTAATTGCTTATGTAGCTTAAGCTTAATCCTTCTTTTTCTTTGTAACCGTAGTCTTTCTCGATCAGATGTTTTCATATTATTATCCTTTACCGGCTGCTGCTTTACCGGCTTTTCTGCGTATTCTTTCCGTAGAGTACATTAC
>JAQWLJ010000061.1 GCA_029247365.1 Acidimicrobiales bacterium
CGAGCGGCTCTTCGGGAACCAGAGTCAGTGTGGCACCACCCGCCATGCCAGCCCATGTCGCGATGTGGCCAACGTGGCGACCCATCACCTCAACGACCATCACCCGGTTGTGGGATTCAGCCGTGGTGTGGAGTCGGTCGATCGCGTCGGTGGCAATCTGCACTGCGGTGTCGAACCCGAACGTGCGCTCGGTCAGTCCGACGTCGTTATCGATCGTCTTCGGTACGCCCACGAGCGGAACGCCGAGGACAGACATCTTCTGCGCACACGCAAGGCTTCCTTCACCGCCCACCACAACGAGGGCGTCGATCTTTCGCCGGGCCATGGTCTCGTGAACCCGCTCCATGCCGTCCTCGAACATGAAAGGGGTGTGGCGACTGGTGCCGATGATGGTGCCGCCCCGCGGCAGGATGCCGCGGCAACCCTCGACCGTCAACTCCTCCATCGAGTCGTCGAGCAGGCCCTTGAACCCTTCGTGAACACCGAATGTTCGCCAGCCGTACTGCCACTCGGCCTTGCGGACAACGCCACGGATCACGGCGTTAAGACCCGGACAGTCCCCGCCGCTGGTCAGTACACCGATCGTCTTGATCTTGGGGGAAAGAGACACGCGGACGAACCTACCGGCGCTGCAAGAAGCCATGCGGCTAGGGTCGCCCGCCATGGCAATCGTGATCGCTATCGATGCCGGCACCACCGGTGTCCGCTCCTTCGCCGTGGACGACTCGGGTACGCCGCTGGGCTTCGCGTATCGCGAGTTCACCCAGCACTTTCCGCGCCCTGGTTGGGTCGAACACGATGCCGAGGAGATCTGGCAGGCCGTTGTCGCAACGCTCGCCGAGCTCATCGCGACCGTCACCGAACCGGTTGCCGCCATCGGCATCACCGACCAGCGAGAGACGGTCGTGATGTGGGACCGGCGCTCCGGCGAACCGCGCCATAACGCGATCGTCTGGCAGGACCGCCGCACCGCTACTCGTTGCGAGGAGCTTCACAACGCAGGCCACCTCGATATGGTCCGCAGCACGACGGGCCTCGTCCTCGATCCATACTTTTCGGGCACCAAGGTCGAGTGGCTTCTCACCGAGGGCGGCGTGGAGGTCGATGACAACTTGGCGTTTGGCACGGTCGATTCCTGGCTCGTCTGGAAGCTGACCGACGGCGTCCATATCACCGACACCACCAACGCAAGCCGGACACTGCTCTACGACATCGGCAACCTTCGTTGGAGCGACGAGATGTGCGACCTACTCGGCGTCCCTGAGTCGATTCTGCCCGAGGTACGGCCGTCCTCGGAACGCTATGGCGTCACGACCGATGGCCTCCCCGTCCCGAGCGGAACCCCAATCTCGGGCATCGCCGGCGACCAGCAGGCGGCACTTTTCGGGCAGGCCTGCTTCGAGCCGGGCCAGGCCAAGAACACCTACGGCACAGGCTCGTTTGTCCTCATGAACGTCGGACAGGTCTGTCCGGATCCGGTCGAAGGCCTTCTGACCACGATTGCGTGGACGCTTGACGCCAGCGGCGAGTGGAAGACGAGCTACGCCTACGAGGGCGCAATCTTCGTGACCGGAGCTGCGATCCAGTGGCTCCGGGACGGGTTGGGCATTATCGATGACGCCGCTGAGACTGGACCCCTCGCGGCATCCATCGCCGACACCGGTGGCGTCGTCTTCGTTCCGGCACTGGCTGGACTTGGCTCGCCTTACTGGGATCCTCGGGCCCGGGGCACCATTATTGGTCTCACCCGGGGCACCGGCCGGGCCGAACTCGTTCGGGCGACGGTTGAGTCGATGGCATACCAGACCCGCGACGTGGTCGACACCATGGCCGCAGCCAGCGGCACGGGCGTGCGCGACCTCCGAGTCGATGGCGGCGCGTCGGTGATGGATTTCCTGTTGCAGTTCCAGGCTGATCAACTCGGCGTGCCGGTGATTCGATCGAAGGTCGCAGAGACCACTGCCCTTGGCGCCGCGTATCTCGCCGGCCTCGCCGAAGGCGTTTGGGACTCCCCTGCTGACGTCACCGCCAACTGGGCAGCCGACGGCGAGTTTGCGCCCTCACTCGAACGCAGCGGCCCCGATGCTGACTACGCCAACTGGCAGCGAGCGGTCGAACGATCGCGGAACTGGGACTTGGATTAGCTCTCGAGTAGCGGCAGCGCTTCGCGAAGGTTGCGGATCGCCTGAGCAATGCGCTGCTCGTTCTCGATAAGCGCAAAGCGGACGTTGCCCTCACCGCCCGGACCAAAGCCGACCCCGGGCGACAAAGCGACGTTTGCGTCCTTGACAAGCATCGAGGCGAACTCGACAGAATCCATGTGGCCGTATTCAGGTGGGATCGGCGCCCACGTGAACATCGTCCCCCTCGGTGGCTCGATGTGCCAACCAATGCGAGCGAGTCCGTCGATCAGAGCGTTGCGTCGCCCCTCGTACACGGCACACGCCTCCGCTGGATAGTCCGGCGCTTCGTTCATGGTGACAGTCGCCGCGATCTGAATCGGCTGGAACGTGCCGTAGTCAAGGTAAGACTTCATCTTCGTGAGCGCGGCCACAATCTCGGCATTACCGGCCATGAAGGCGACACGCCAACCGGCCATCGAGAACGACTTGGTCATCGAGTAGAGCTCGACTGCGACCTCCTTCGCGCCATCGGCCTGCAGGATCGACGGGGGCGAATAGCCGTCGAAGCCAAGGTCGGCATAGGCGAGGTCATGCACAACCACGACCTCCTGCTCACGGGCGAAGTCGACCACCCGCTGCATGAAATCAGCATCGACACACGTCGTCGTGGGGTTATGCGGGAATGACAGCAGGATCACTCGAGGGCGCGGCCACGAGTAGGTGAATCAATCCTTCATCGCTTCGAAGAAGGTGTCTTGGTCCTCGCTGAGGGCGATCTCTCGGATGTTCGCGCCGGCAAAGATCGGAGCGAAGATGTGGATCGGGTACGAGGGCGCCGGTACGAGGACGCTGTCACCGCTCTGGCACAACACCCACATCAGATGCGATAGGCCCTCCTTGGCGCCGATCGTCGTAATGACCTCGGAGTCGGGGTCGAGATCGACATCAAAGCGGCGCTTGTAGAGGTCGGCGAACGCTTTTCGGAGCTTCGGGAGTCCCTTACTCGAGGAGTAGCGATGATTGCGGGGGTTGCGAGCAGCCTCGACGAGCTTCTCGACGGCGATATCGGGAGATGGCAGATCAGGGTTGCCGAAGCCAAGATCGATGACGTCCGCACCGGAGCGCCGCGCCTCGACCTTCAGCGTGTCAATAATGGTGAAAACGTAGGGAGGGAGCCCGGAGATCCGGCGGAATTCCATCCCGCAAGGCTACTCAGACGACGGCGCCAATCTCGGCGCAATGCGCGACTTGCTGCGGGAACGCGGCGGTCCACTCGGCCATACCTTCGGTGTCACCCAGCACCAGGATCTGAACATCTTCGGGCAGCTCCAGCACGTTTTCGAGCGCAGCCAGCGGAGCATCACCCGTCAAGACGATGAGCGGGATCAGGCTGGCCAGTCCCCAGCGAACGGCGGCGGCCACCGCACCGATGCCACCCTGGTCTCCGGCGATGTCATCGAAATGGTCACTGGTGAACCGACCACTGACGCGTTCGTGATCGAGACAACCGCCGTGCGGGCCGGTAGCCGGATGGGACAGCCCTTTGAGTTCGGTGGCTGAGCGCTCGCGGTCTCGAAGGATTCGCACGGCGGCGACATCGGCCGACTCGAGGACAGCAAGTCAGCTCTTCGCCAGGGCAACGAGTCCGGGCTCACTGTTCACTTCGATGTGCCCACAACAGCCGGCCTCCTCGAGTACTTGCCGAAGATGACTCAAGGCATCGTCGCGGTCGATGCAGAATGAATCAGCATCAATCGTCTGCGACCGCAGTGCGTCGGTGAGCAGGTTGGGTTCGCCATCAACCACCTCGGCATACGGATCAAATCCGAGGAGCGCAACGGCGTGGTCGAGAGCGGTGTCGATCGCGCTGAGCACGCTCTGCAGGTCAGTTGCCTGCTCAACTCCGCCCATCAATTCGGCGCGTTTGGTCTCGGCGCGGTCCAGATCCCCAAGCACGCGAGCGCACTCGTCGAGCTTTGCCGGGCTGATCGTCGTTAGCCCGTTCCCCATACGGAACGCAACCCACGTCGAATAGCTGATCTCGTTGAGGGCTTTGCTCAACACCCGCTGCGCCTCGTCGAAACCCTTCCGGGCCGCCCCCCGGCGAATCGAGCGACCCGCCTTCGCCCCCATCGTGAGAAAACGGTCGTGGAGCTCTTCAAGCCGGTCTACCTCGGAGGCCGTCACCGAGCGCGACATGGCTTCATCCGCAGCCAAGCGAGCCGCCGCTTGGGCCGCGTCAAGACGCACCGCACCCGCTTTGGCACCGTGGCCAGAGGCTTCGATACGAGACTCAAGCCCCTCGAGACGTTGGTGAAGCGATAGCCACGCCTCGGCCAGGCACTCGACGAGGGGCACGGCACCTCGCCGACCCTGATCGCGACGCGGGCAGTTCCAACAGCAGCGGCCAGCACAGCTCGGTCACCCGATGGCAGCTCCAAAAGCTGTGCGTCGAGGGCCATGATGCTCGACTCGAGCAAGGCCACTCGTGCCTCAGGCTCAGCCATGCCTGTCCGCCGGTCAGCACGATCGAGCAGCAGAGCAGCTCGGTCGAGTTCACCATCGGCCCGGTCGAGATAGCACCCAGTGCTGCGATCAAGCCTGGCAATGGCGCTCGTGAGCCGACCCTCCATCTCCGATCGCAGCTCGCCCACAGCGGAAAGCTCTTCGTGGAGGGCAGTCACCTCGGTCTCGAGCTGTTCGCACACGGCGAGGCGTTCTGCGGGAGCACCGGTTTCGCTCGCGTCCATCGCACGAGCCCCATCGATCAGCGTCGATGCCTCGATGATCTGAGCGGCGTCGGCCGTGTGGCCAGCGAAGTCGAGCGCGTTGGCCAGCGCCGTCTCAGCCCCAGGAACCTCAACAGTGCCCTCCCACTCGAAGGTGTCTCCACTCGCAACCGAGTGCAAAAACCCCACTAGGGCGATGTACTCCGGTGGATCGAGACCACGCACGAGCGTCAGGCGAGGGTGAAGCTTGACAGGTTGAATCACCTCTTCGGCGCGGAGTTCAAGCAAGCGCATCACTGCCCCACCGGCATGTCGGGGCCATGGTTGAAGAGGCTTCCCTAGTTTTCCGGTTCTGCTGCGGTACCAGCGGCGGCTGCGGTGACCGCGTCGACCACCATCGTGAGCATGCCGGCGATCGCATCACGGGCCTCGGGGTTCTAGAAGACCACTGAGCCGGCTTGGGCAACACGGCGAACCGCGACCACGAGGTCGGCGAGCGCATCACCGAGATCATGGAGCGCATCGATCGGGTCGTCCGGAGGCGGCGACCCATCGGTCATGTGGCGTTCGACTCCGCGTGCGCCGTGAAGTCGTTGACCGCAGTGCGCACGATGCGGGCCTCAGCCCGACGTTTCACGAAGCCTGGCAATGGCACCGAAAGATCGACGGCGAGGTGGTAGACGACCTCGGTCGAGGACGGGTCCGATGGCACCGGAAGGAACTCGTACTCACCGTCGAGACGGCGGGCGATATCGCCGCTCTGAAGCCGCCACGCCAACCGGCTCGGGTTGGACCCATAGAAATAGCGAAGTGTGTAGGTGGTCGATCGACCCATGGCGGCGGCCCGAAACTCGACGTCGACGGCACGGCCCTGATCGTCACGCGACAGGATGCGGGCCATTTTCACATCGGAAGCCCAGTCGGGGTAACGCTCAAAGTCGATGGCGGCCGCGAAACAGGCCTCCGGAGAGGCTGCAATCGTGGTTCGAACGGTGGCCTGATCAACCATGGCTGGACCCTAACAACTAGCTGCCAGTATCGGTGCTACTTGGAGGATCGGTGGGCTCAAAGTCGCCGTGACGCGCCGACCAGAGGCCCATCAGGCCGATTCCGAAGATTGGGACGAGCGTCCCGAACGCAAGCGAGGTGAAGGGTTGAATCGATGCGGAGCCGATGCCGGCTGCGACTTGGACGGTAAGCGCGCCCAGGAGATGCTGGCGCACCAGCCGCGGCGAACTCCCCATACCGAAGTACAAACCGCCCACACCGATCGCATCGACGCGACTGCGTTCGACCGCAACCGCGAAGGCCCACAGCATCGTGATGATGCCTACCGCGAAAAGGACGAGCGCGACGACGACCGCAGGCCACCGCAACCAGTCGGGGCCAACCGCAGCAGCAAACGCGGTAACGGCGAATATCACGCTCCCCCACCACGACAAGCGGATGAGGCTGGCGCCAGGGCTCGGCAAGGCAAGGATGCTCACGACGTTTCCGCCATCGCATCGATCGCAACACCAAGCCGCGCTGCAAGCACGCCATAGTCGAATTCGTTCAGGGCTCGCGCCCGAGATATCGATGCCATCGTCGATCGCCGCGCAGGGTCGCGCAGCAGCGTGGCGATCGCCTCGGCGGCTGCCCCAGGATCGGTTGGGTCGTCGACCACGAGTCCGGTCTCGCCGTGCGCTACCGCTTCGTGCGCACCACCACTTCGCCCTGCAACCTGGGGGACACCGGCGGCCGCAGCCTCAACAAACACGATCCCGAAACCTTCCTGCTCGAGCCCACCCCATCGCGAACGGCACAGCATGGAGAACACGTCACCAGCCCCGTAGAGCTCGATGAGTTCTTCCTCGGGTAGCCGGCCGACCAGCTGCACCGGTGCGCCGGCCTCGTCGATCAGGCCTTGGAGGCGACCGGTGTCGCGCCCTCGGCCGGCGACGACAACGGCAAGGTTGGGGAACTCCCTTGCGAGAATGGTGCTGGCTGCGATCAGCGTGTCCATCCCTTTGCGAGGCACAAGGCGTGACACTGACGTGACCATCGGTTGATCGGGAGCGATGTCGTACCGGGCTCGAACCGCCGTGCGGGCCCCGTTGTCGAGCGGGACGAACCGTTCCGCGTCGACGCCAGGTGGCACGATCGTGCACGGCGGCAGGGCACGTCCAAGACTGCGCTCGCCCTCGGCCGCCGGATACCCACCCGCAGCGATGATGCCGCTTGCGCCGGCCAGCACCCGATTGAGCAGGTGACGACTGCCAGGGATTCGTCCGGGAATGGTGACCTCGGCGCCGTGCAGTACGACCCCGTAGGGGACATCGAGATGGGGCCCGATCAGGCCCACGGGCACGGCGGGATCGAGGATCACCACCTCAGCCTCATGTTCGGCAATCAATCGGTTCACACGCTTGGTCAACACCGGCTGCGGCAGCAACCACGACTCAGTGCTGCGGATGATGGGGTGGTCTTGGGCGGCGTCGAAGGCTTCAGAGCCTTCGTAGGGCGTCGTGTGGACGACGACATCGTCGGCAGGTAGGCGTCGCCACAACTCCCAGAGGTAGTTCTGGATACCACCGATCTTGGGCGGGTAGTCGTTGGTGACCAGCAGATGTCGGACCACCGCCTGACCCTACGACCGAGCGACCTCGATGGCGACGAGCACATCGGGGTCGGTTGTCACCCGTTCTGGCAACGGGACGTCAAGTCGGCGAGCAGTCCAAACCGCATGGGCACGAAGCATCGGGTTCGGCGAGTCGAGGTAACGGTCGACGGTGGCCCGCACCGCTGGGTCGGCGCCATCGGCGACGTTGGCCAAGACGAGGAGTGCGTTGCGACGGAGGTAGTCAGGGTCGCGGTAGGGGATGTACCACCGGCCGAGCCGCTCCATCAGCGACTTGTCGTCGGCCGCCAGCACGTCGAGAAGGTCGATCCACGCCTGATCGGCGCCGGCTGCCGATGGCCGCCGCATCCGAACCCGGTTGGGCGGGCAGACGTCTTGGCAGTCATCACAGCCGTACATGCGGTCGCCGAGGGCTTCGCGAAACTCGGCTGGGAACATGCCATCGGTCTGCACCAACCAGGCGAGGCAGCGACGGGCATCGATCACACCAGGCTCAATAATCGCTCCGGTCGGGCACCCCACAAGGCATTGCGTGCACGTGCTGCAGCCATCGGCAACCGGCGCAGTGTGATCGGGAGCGACTCTGGCATCGGTGACGACTGCACCGAGGACGACGAGGCTCCCAGCGCCAGGAACGAGGATGTTGCTCGACTTTCCCCACCACCCAATTCCAGCACGGTGGGCTGCGGCCCGGTCGACGAGATGATTCTGATCCGCGACCACAATCGCCCGGAACCCCGAGGCCCGAAGCGGTGCTGCGAGCGCTTCGAGCGCCTCGCGAAGCTTTGCGTAATGGTCTTCCCACGAGTACGCCGCGACTCGACCGACCGCAAGTCCACCTGGTGGAGTCGGTGCCTCGCGCTGATAGTCGTAGGCCCCGACGACCAGCGACGCGGCCCCGGGCAACGCACGACCGGGATCGGTGGAGCGGGCTGGATTCCGGAACGTGAACTGCATCCCGCCATGAAGCCCCTCGTTTCGACGGCGTTCGATTTCGGTTCGCACCTCGTCAAAGGGAGCCGCATTGGTCGCCCCGACCGCGCACAACCCGGCGGCAAGCCCGAGGGTGCGAAGCTCGCCAATCGTCGGGGTCATGGAACCATCGTGCCAGCTACGCAACCCCGTTGCGGGACGCGAAGCGCGACGGTGGTACGAGGCCGCCATCAACCAGTAGATCAACCGCCTGCTGTTCGTCTTCGTCGAGCACGACGGGGGTCCCGACCTCATGCCCGACGAGATAGGAGACGAGGCAGTCGTCGCACGCATCGGTGAACTGAGCGACGCACTCGTCGCAGTCAATGGTGAGGCCGGGATCGGGGGGCAGAGCCGGCACGAGACGAAGGTGAGCGGCGTGGGTGCGGGTCATGGTTCGAACCCTACGAAGGGGGTATGACAGCGATTTCCAGAAGCTACCCCGCCGTCAGATCGCTCCACCGGGACTGGCCGGACATCGCACCGGTCTCGGCACCACCACATCGAAGAGCTCGCTCGGGCAGCCGGCCAAATGCACCACGGGGTGAAGCCCTACCAACGAGCCCAGTCCCCACCTTGCAGCTTGACAGTCGAACACCTGTTCGTGCATTGTCGAGAGTCCATGACCGGACGCCTGTTCGCGGATCCGCAGCCGACCCCCGCTGCTTCCCCCTTTCCTCCTCAGCAGCGATCCCTTGACGATCTCGGCGCGTCGCTGCACGAGGTCACGTTCGTCGTCTTCGACGTCGAAACCACCGGCGGCGCTGCGAAGGATGGCCAGATCACCGAGATCGGCGCGGTCAAGCTGCGGGGCGGCGAGTGCCTCGGCGCCTACCAGACACTGGTGAACCCCAGCCGGGCGATCCCGCCCGAGATCACGGTGCTCACAGGAATCACGGAGTCGATGGTGGTGCGAGCTCCGCCGATTGACGCCGTGCTGCCGTCCTTCATTGACTTCGTCGGCACCGACTCGGTGCTGGTCGGCCACAACGTCCGCTACGACCTCTCGTTTATGGCTGCAGCGATGGAACGCAGCGGCCGCGACAAGTTCACCCATCGTTCGGTCGACACGTTGCCCTTGGCCCGCCGTCTCTTGCGCGACGAGGTACCCAATTTCCGCCTCGGCACGCTCGCCAACCGGCTCCGCCTTCCCCACCAGCCAAGCCATCGTGCCCTCGACGATGCCCTTGCCACCGGCGACCTTCTCCACGTCTTACTCGAGCGGGCGGGCGCGATCGGTGTCACCGGACTCGACGACCTTCTCGTGTTGCCGAAGATGGCCGGCAACGCACAGGCCCAGAAGCTCAAACTCACCGACCAGCTACCCCGCTCCCCGGGCGTCTATCTCTTCCGAGGGCGCACCGGCGATGTGCTCTACGTCGGTAAGGCCGCCAACTTGCGCTCGCGCGTCCGCAGCTACTTCTCCACCGACGAGCGTCGCAAGATCGGCCAGCTACTCCGCGAAACCCAGCGAATCGACCATCAGGTCTGTCGAAACGGACTCGAAGCCGCAGTGCTCGAACTGCGACTCATTCATAAACACCTTCCCCGGTTCAACCGCCAGGGGACCCGTAGCGCCGCGTACCCGTACGTCAAGCTCACGCTTGAGGAACGGTTTCCCCGCCTGTCGGTCGTTCGCAAGCTCCAAGACGACGGGGCGTTGTACCTCGGCCCGGTCGCATCGTCGAAGGCCGCCCATCGGCTCATCGAAGCGATCCAGACCTCCTCCCCCATCCGGCGCTGCACGGCGAAGTCCACCAGCCGAACCACCAAGCCGATCTGCACGGCCGCCCAGATCGGTGTTGCTTCGTGTCCTTGCTCGGGCCAGACCTCCGATGAGGAGTACCGCCAGGTTGTCGTGGATCTCGTCGCCGGCCTCACCCGCGAGCCCAGGCGTCTCCTCGACCCGCTCGATGAGCAGATCGCCGAACTCGCCGCCGATGAGCGTTACGAAGAGGCGGCCGACGTTCGCGATCGGGGCGCAGCCCTGTCGGCTGCGCTGCGTCGGCAGCGACGCTTCGATCTGCTTCGCCGCGCGGGCCGGGTCCGGTTCCAAATAGGCAACGCCTGGGCCGAGCTCGACAATGGCCTGTTGCGGCGCTGCGGTGGCATCGACGATCCGCCGTCACTTCTCGACCTTCACGACGCCGAACCCGCTCCTGCGATCGATGGCCCCCCGAGCCGAAGCGAGGCAGACGAACTGCTGTGCATCGCCCGCTGGCTCGACGAAAACGCACACCGCATCTCGCTCGAGCTGACTACGGGTGAGCTGGCCGAGCCGCTCCCTCGGTTGCCGACTTTTCTGCCCCCGAAGCGCTAGCCGGTGAGCGCTGCGAGTTTCGCCGCCGAGGAACCGTCGTCGATCGCAGCGGCAGCGGCTTCGACCCCGGCGGCGAGATTATCGACGACTCCCGACGCCACGAGACCCGCACCGGCATTGAGCACCACGATGTCTCGGGCGGGCATACGCTCACCAGCGAAGATCCGATGAACGATCGCCGCATTGGCTTCCGCGTCGCCGCCTGCGAGATCGCCAGGCGTAACCCGAGCCAAGCCAAAGTCGACTGCGTCGATCTCGACCTCGGTGATCTCGCCGTGGTCGAGCGAAATCATCCGGGAAGGACCGGTGGTGGTGAGTTCGTCGAGTCCGCCGTCGCCGTGCACGATCAACGACCGAACCGAGCCGGTGGCCCCGAGGGTCTCGGCCATTCGGTGGGCAAGTGTCCAGTCGGACGCACCGATCACCTGCCGCCGGAGCCGACCTGGATGTGAGAGCGGGCCGAGGATGTTGAAGACTGTCGGGATCCCGAGCTCGGAACGCACCGCGCCGACGTGACGCATCGCGGGGTGGAAAGCGCGAGCAAACGCGAAGCCAACGCCGTGCTCGGTGACCTGCGCCTCGAGTTGTTGAGGAGTGGCATCGAGGTCGACGCCGCATGCCTCAAGGAAGTCAAAACTTCCCGACGTCGACGACGCCTTGCGATTACCGTGCTTGCAGACAGACGCGCCCGCCCCCGCAGCGACAAACGATGCCATGGTCGAGACGTTGAGTGCGTGGACCCGACGCGCTGGTACGCCACCGACACCGACGATGTCGATCGTGTCCTCAGGAAGGTCGAGAGGTGTGGCGGCGTTAATCATGGCGTGCTGAAAACCGATGAGTTCGTCGACGGTCTCGCCCTTGAGCCGCAGGCCCACGATGAAGGCAGCGATCTGGGCATCCGTCGCCTGGCCGGCAAGGATCTCCGTAAGGACTGCGGTGCAGTGGTCACCACTGAGGTCGTTGCCAGATGCAAGCTGGCCCAGGATGGCCGACCAACCGCCGAGGTCAGCGATCGTGGTGGTCATTCCAGGTTCTCCTCGGTCCAGTGGCGAGCCTCCGTCAGGCTCACCAGGTGATCGTGCTGGGCCGTCGCAAGCTTGTCCATCCACGATGCCAGATCGCCTCGACCTCCGACACGAAGCTCCTCAGCCAGCGACGCATGATGGGCCGCGTGAGTCGGCAACCGGTCAAGCAGGTCGTCGACACCAGGCCGGGCATCGGCGGTGTCGGTCTCTTCCGCTAGCAGGGCGTACAGGCCTTGGGCCAGGCCCCGATTGCGTTCGGTCATCGACCGCAGCAGGCCAGCAAGCTGGGGCTCGCCGTCAACGTCAGCCTGTTCGGCCAAGTACTCGGTGCGGGTCACCGACGCGCTGATGTGGCGAATCCCTGCCCGTAGGGCGTCCATGGCGTCGGTACCGGTCGGTTCGTTCATCGGCGGTACTCTAGAGCGCCTGTGAACGCCGCCCTCAACGCCCCCGCCGTCCTCCGGGGCGCACTCGTGACCCTCGTGATCGCCACGCCGGCTGTGCTGATCATCGGGGCGTTGGGTGACACCGACGACGGCACCGACCAGAGCAACTGGGTCTATCTAGCGTTCGTGCTCGTCGTGCTGGCCTACCTCGTCGGTGGCTGGGTAGCCGCTCACCGTGCGGCCGAGGGACCGCTCTTCAACGGGGGGATTGCACCCGGGGTGGCGTTCGTGGTCGTTCAGGCCATCGCCTGGATCGTCTCCGGCGACGGCATCAGCCTTGTCGCTGCGATCTTCAACTCGCTCCTGGCCGCCAGCATTGGCGTCGTCGGGGCGGGCTTCGCCAGTATGCGTGGCACACTGGCTGACGGTGGCGGGGAGCCGACTGGATGACCGCGGCCTTTCGGGGTTGAGGAAAGTCGGGGCTCCGCAGGACAGGGTGCTGGCTTGCGCCAGTCGAGGTGACTCGCAGGAAAGTGCCACAGAGAACAGACCGCCGGTTTCGGCCGGTAAGGGTGAAACGGTGCGGTAAGAGCGCACCAGCACCCCTGGCGACAGGGGTGGCTCGGCAAACCCCACCCGGAGCAAGGTCACGCAGGGAGAGGGCGGTCCGTCCGCAGACACTCCCGGGTCGACCGCACAGATGGATGGTCATCCACGGATCGGCTTGCCGGTCCCGGACAGAACCCCGCTTACAGGTCGACTCCCCGCCACCACTCACAAAACGAGGGCTTTCCAGGATCCCACATCGAGATATGTGCACCAAGTGTGCATCAAGATCTACTCAGAGCACGGGGTTCAGAGAGACGAATCACCGCCATCAGACCCACACCTAAACCAACATTCGAACCCAGAACCGATGCCGCACGACCAGACATGCGGTCGTGCTCGTGGCCTGGAGAGGATCAGCGGAGTGGTCGCTATGTAATTCGGACCCGGGCAGTCATACGGGGCTGTGATCTGAGGTCGTCGCCATGACGGCGGGCATGAGCCACTGGGGGAAGATAAACGCTGAACGGCAGCAGAAAGAGGCCGAGCGGGAAGCGGGCCGTGAGGCCCGTGAGGCTGAAGCCGGAAAGAAGGCGGCCGAGTTCGAGGAGAGGTTGGAGCACCAACGACAGAGGCGGCAGAAGGAATTCTGGTCGGTCGCGTTTTTTATGCTCGTCTTTGTAGATGTGATCGTCGCCTTCGGGATGATCTACGGGGACAGTGGCGGCGGCTGCTTCGACTCGACCCCGAGATTCTCCGGTGGGACTTACTGCGACTGACCCTCAGACCAACATCACCGACAGACCGCAAACACCCGGATCCGGGCAGTCGTTCGGGGCCGTGGTCTAGGGTTGTGGCGACGCAAACTGAGTAGGAGGAACGATGGAATCATCTGAACTGCGAGCCTGGGTTGATCATCGGGCAACGATGCTGTGGGTCAGCATGAAGTGCTTGGCCTTGATGGTCGTGGGAGTAGCTGTCGCGCTATCACTCGATGGGTTGG
>JAQWLJ010000007.1 GCA_029247365.1 Acidimicrobiales bacterium
TCCTCCACGATCAGCACGGTCGGACTCGACGAGGTCACCTTCGGCCTGACCGTCGTCCAGGCCGAAACAGCGGCCAACACTGCGATGATCGCATGCGCCCCCGTAAGCGAGTGCTATCGCATCACCCCGTTCGAGGCCCCCGAAGGAATCAGTTTCGTGGTCACTGCTGGCACGATTGAGCGTGTCGACATCGTCAGCGGGCCGATCACTACCCGTTCTGGTGTCGGCATCGGAACCACCCAGGAACGGATCATGGAGCTCTTCGGTGATCGCATCGAGACCCAGGTCAACGCCGACAGCAGCGTCGACCTCGTCTTCGTGCCCCAAGACGAGGGCGACGATCAGTTTCGGGTGATTTTCACGATCCGCGACGGCGTCGTCGAGACCTACCGCTCCGGGCGGGTTCCGATAGTGCTTGATCTCGACCCCTGCCCCGCCTGATCACAGATGCCCCTGGGCTGAACAGCTCAGACTGAATGACCCAATTTCGAGGGAATCCAAGAAATCATGGGACTCGCAGCCATCTCGCTCGTTGAGTAGGTACAGCGTCGCCAGGCGTAGGCACAAGTCGCGACCCCTACCGAGGGGCAGGTACGAGATCGGTTTGGACTCCCGATCGACAGTAAGAAAGAGAACGGTCCGATCGACACGACCGGCCCGTTCTGCGTTCTACGGTCTGGCACCCTGGTGGTATGCATCGCGTCGCTTTCACCGTCGTTTGGTTCGCATCATTCGCGCTTGCGTGCTCCATCGAGGACTCGCCGCGCAACGCAGCCACACCTACCTCATCGACAGCAGCGCCGACACCAACCTCCACCATCATCGCCGACCCGGCCGACCGCAAGCCGAGCACTGCCTCGGCAGCGTTTGTCGAGATCGGCACTACGGCGTACGCCCTCGACGCCGAATGCCATGCGGCCGGCGTCGGCGAGATCATCATCATTGCGTTCACCCCGGGCCTGATCGAGCCGCGGGTCGAGCTCTACGTGCAGGCATTTCTCGGCGCGCCCTACGTAGCTATCTCCATCACTACCAACGGCGACACCGTTCTCCACGAACCCGACCTTGCGATCCCGTTCGAGGTCGTCCAGCAAAACGACGTGTTCCGGGTCGATGACCTGCCCCTGGTGACCGGCCTCGATCTCACCAACGGGGACGCCACCAACGCCGGGACCGGCACGATTGTCGTCGAATGCGCAACCTACGTCGACGGACTCCCACCCGGGTTCGAACCCGGCTGACCGACTCGCAGCTCACCTCGCGTCAGGCGAGTATTCGCAAGGTGCACCGACGAACCATCGGTGGCGAGCAACTCGACCGGCGTCGGGTGCAAGGCGACCAAGACACCAGCCACCCCGTCGACCTAGATGTCGTCGCCGATCGAAATCAATCGCCACAGGCTTGGACCCACCGCAGTCTTGCCACCCATCTCCCAGCCGCCGAGGCCGACGAGTAGAGCGAAGGTTGCAGCGGCATCGCACGCTGTCGCGCCGACCACGGCCGAAAGGATCGCGGTCTCCACGCCGAGCAGTGTCAGCGCCAGGACGAGAGCGACCACGTAGGTAAGTCATCGTGCGATCGATAACAGCGCTCAGCCGCGCCTCGGACGACTGCGACGGCTCGGACACTTGGTTGGGGATGAACATGTTCTCTTCGCCAGTCGGCGCAATAACCCACCGGGTTGAGGAATGGGCGCCGATATCGTCGGAGTGTGGTGTCCAAGGCCGAGCTGAACAAGCGGCGCGTTCGAGCCAAGCGGGCCGAGACGCACCAGCGGGAGGTCTCTGGCCCGAACGATCGTCGTCGGAAGCGAATGATCACAGTCGGGGTTGCGTTCCTGGCGCTCATGCTCATCCTGCCGATGGCAGCCGGTCTCATTGCCGTGATCACCGGCACCGACACCCAAGAAGTCGAATCCACCGTCGTCGACATCCCGACCACCACGACCGTACCGACCGGGCTTGTCGACCCGGGCTTCGAGGGAGCAGCCATCGTCGGTCCCACCCCCTGCCCGGCCACCGACGGCACCGAGCAGCGAGCCACCGAATTCTCTGAGCCGCCGCCGATCTGTATCGACGCCGCAGAAACATTCGAAGTCGAGTTCGACACGCCCGGTGGGGTGGTCCGATTCACCGTCGACGCCGGCCTGTCCCTCGAGGGCGCCAATCTCTTCGTCACCCTTGCCCGCTTCGGCGTGTACGAAGGCGCACCGATCTACCCGTTCCCGGGACTCATCGCAGTGGGTGGGCTGGGCGATGCTGGGTTCCGAGTCGATCGCGCTGAACCACCGGCCGATGGCCGCTACCCGATCGGATCGGTCGTGATGCTCACCGACATCGACGGGGCGATGGAGGGCCAGGTAATGATCGTCACCGAGGAGACCGGTTCGGCGGCGCTCGAAGCTGCCAACCAAGACCCGATCATTGGGTCGCTGACCACCGGCCTCGAGTCAATCGACGTTCTGCGCGGCCTTCAGGCCGACAACGATCAGATCACCTACCGGGTACAAGCGGCCACGGTCTCCGCTGGCGGCTGATCCTCGCTACCGTTTCACCTGTGATCCGACTCACCCTCCTCCGCCGGTCCGCTGCCATTCTCCTCATCGCCGCTCTCGCGCTGACGGCCTGCAGTAATGACGCGGCCGATACCAGCGCCGAACCCGACGAGATCGTAGAAGGTACCGACTCCGACGAGGTCGCCGGGGCTACCGACTCCGACGAGGTCGCCGGGGCTACCGACTCTGGCGAGGTCATCGAAGGCAGCTGTCCCGAACCCGGCCACACGTCGCCGCGCACCTTGACGTTCGCCGTCGCACCCCTGATGTGCATTGATCCGAGCCAGACGTTCATCGCCGTGTTCGACACCAGCGAGGGCGAGGTCCGAGTCGCACTCGACACCACAAACACGCCGATCACCGCAAACAACTTCATCGCCTTGGCGCGCTGGGGTTACTACGACGGCACCACCTGGTTCCGCACCGATCCGAGTATCGACATCATCCAGGGTGGCGCACCCAACACCGAATCGCCGGCCGACCCCGGGCCGGGCTACACGATTCCCGACGAGCCCGCGTTCGACGAGGTCGACGGGCAGCTGATTGGTCCCTACCGATATGAGCCGGGGCAGCTCGTGATGGCTCGGGCTCGAGGCCGAAATTCCTCGAGCGCGCAGTACTTCTTCAGCGCCGGTGCCAACACGGCGCTGCTCAACGGACAGGGCACCTACGTGGTGTTCGGCCAGACGGACGATGTTGGGCTTACGGTGTTGCAGGCCGTATTGGGTCTCCACGAACCGGGCGGTCCGTTCGGCGGGGCACCCTCGCGGACCGTGACGGTCAACTCAGTTCGGATCGAGACCGCGTAGGGAACCGGGCCCACACCTCGACAAACGGTCGAAGTGGTGCTGCGACCGACGCTATCTCGAACCGGTGAAGGTCGGTGATGAACAACCCGGCGCGCCGGATTGTCTGCGGAACATCGCGGTCGAGATAGAGGCCCGTCATTGGACGCATCACCTGACCCCCGAGGCCGAGTGCACGGCCGAGCGGGCCGGTACGGATCGTGGGTTCGAGGAAGTACACCATCGCGTCGGGAGCTAGAAGTTCCCGGATTCGATTGACATAGGCGTTGAGATTGGCCTCGCCTGGCGTGTGAATGAACGAGTAGATCGTGTCGTAGTGGCCTTCGGTGCCAGCGAGGCCGACCTCACCGACGTTGAGGACGCGGCCCATGGCGCGCTCGAGCAGGGCGGTGCGACGTACCGCCAGCGCAGCAGACAACTCGGCCGGGATCTCAATCGCCATCCCCTGCAACCTACGCTCTTCACATGCCGATCGAGCCGCCGCCGACGCCGTGGGTCTTCCCAACCGACGCCGAGGTTGACGAGTCTGGTCTGGTCGCGATCGGTGCCGATCTGGAGCCGGGAACACTCCTCGGGGCGTACCGGCACGGGTTCTTCCCGATGCCAATCGAGACTGGTGGCCCGTTCGGATGGTGGTCGCCAGACCCTCGCGGCGTTCTCGAGCCGCGCGCGATGCACGTGAGTCGGTCGTTGCGCCGCTCGATGCGCCGCTTCGAGATCCGGGTCGACACCGCATTCGACGACGTCATCGATAGGTGCGCTGATCCGGCCCGGCCGTTCGGATGGATCGATGACCGCATTCGCGTGGCGTATCGTCGCCTCCATCTGCTCGGATGGGCTCACAGCGTCGAGACATGGAGCGATAATCATCTCGTTGGCGGACTCTACGGGATCGCGGTCGGTGGCTTGTTTGCGGCCGAGTCGAAGTTTCACACGATGACCGATGCCTCCAAGGCCGCGGTCGCCGCACTCGCTGCGGGGCTGGTCGACGACCACCCGCGGATCATCGACGTGCAGTGGCGAACCGACCACCTCGCAACGCTTGGCGTCGTTAGTATCTCGCGCGAGCAGTACCTCCAACGTTTGAGCGAAGTCCTCGAATCCCCAGACAGCACCTTCTTGCGCCGCAGAGACCCTACGGTCAGGTCACCCGTAGCTTGAATTCGGACATAGACGCGCCGATGGAGTCCAGATGAGTAGTTCGCGCTTCGACCCCGCCGCTGCCATGGGGGCCTCAACGGCAGCGACCGGCCTCGTTGCGGCTGCAACGAGTCGACGAAAGCTCCCGTTCATCGCTGCAGCTGGCACTGGAGCGACCAATGCGCTTGCCTTTCGAGCGCAGCGCGACGCCGATGATCTCGACGCCCGAACCACGACCATGACCGCGCAGATCCGTCAGTTCGAGAATGCGGTCGCTGCTCTGAGGTCCAGAGTCGCTCGACCGCCGAAGTGGCGGTCAAGAGCCTTTCCGAGCAACTGAGCGCAAGTGAGAAGCGGACGGGCGACGTCTCCGCTCCGATCATCATCTCCGAAGCCGGCGCTGACGATGCAGGGCTGACCGATCCGCTCACCGGCTTGTTCAACCACGAGCACTTCCTCGTCACACTCGACTTGCACATCGCCGCAGCTCGCCGCCATCTCCGCCCCGTCGCCGTTGCGCTCGTCCAGGCCGCATGGGCGTCGACCGGCCGTTGGCCGACCCCATCCTCGTTTCCGATGCGTTGCGTGAAACCCTTCGGGAGTCCGACTCGGCGACCCGTCTCAGCGACGACCGCTTCGGTGTAGTCCTCGATGACACCCCTGAGAACGGCGCGATTTGGACCCGGGAACGCCTGCGCCGCTGCCTGACTCAGGACCATCCGACACTCACGGTCTGGGCTGGGGTTGCGTGCTACCCGGCACACGCGTTCGACCTGGGAGCCATCATCGATCGTGCCAACGTCGCCCTAGCAACTGTGCAGGATTGGTATCAGGACTGCATTGGGGTCGCCGCCGCCAAGTGACCACTGCCAGGTAACCGCATCGAGTTCATGGCGTTTTGTCCTGTGAACCGGCGGCTCGCGCCCTAGCCTCGTGTCCGGAGGGATGGCAGAGCGGACGATTGCACTGGTCTTGAAAACCAGCGGGCCTTCGCGGGTCCCGGGGGTTCGAATCCCCCTCCCTCCGCCACTCAGACCTGGGCTGCGGTCTCGAAACCGGCTGTTGGTTGTCGACACACTGGTCGACTGCCTCCCAAGCCCGAGTTACCCGCTGCTCGACGAGATCTGAGGAAGACTTCTCTCATGTCTCTCGCAATGACCCAGCAAGAACGCGAAGCGTTCCTGGCCGATCTTCACGTCGGGATCCTCGGCGTCAGCCATGGCAAGGTGCCGCTTGCCGTACCCATCTGGTACGCCTACGAACCGGGCGGCGACGTGTGGGTGATCACCAACCGAGAGTCGATCAAGGGCAAAGCGCTTGACACCACCGGCCGGTTCTCGCTGTGCGCGCAGAGCGAAGACCTGCCCTACAAATACGTCACGGTGGCGGGTTCGGTCTCGGTCGTGGAGGACTCGAGTCATGACGCCTTGCTCAATATGGCGACCCGCTATCTCGGCCCAAAACTCGGCGCCCAGTACGCCGAGGCGAGTGCCACCACCGGCGGCAGCGCGCTCTACCGGCTTCGCCCCGAGCGCTGGTACACGGTCGACTACAGCAAGAACGTTGGCTGAGGTCGAGCGGCGATCGCCGCCTACCATGCCAAGCATGACCTCCATCGCTTTCGACGACATCGATGCCATCAACGCCCAGGCCTCTGAAGAGTTCGGCGAGTGGGGCAACGAACTCGTCGTCACCCAGGAGATGATCAACCAATTCGCCGACCTCACCGGCGATCACCAGTGGATCCATGTCGACGTCGAGCGCTGCGGGAAGGAAAGCCCATTCGGCGGGCCGATCGCCCATGGCTTCCTCACCCTCAGTCTGATGCCGAGCCTCATCTCAATGCCGGTCGAACTCACCGGGATGAACAACGTCATCAACTTCGGCTCTGGTGGTCTGCAATTCCGTCGACCTGTTCCGGCCGGCGCCACGCTTCACGCCCACTCCCGGGTGGTCGGTGCCGAAAAGCACAAGATCGGCACCCTGCTGACCTTCGAATCGGCGATCCACGTGAAGGACAGCGCAAAGCCGTCATTGATCTACACGTCGATGATTCTCTTCCAGGGCTGACGTGCACACCGCGGGCGACCGCAACTTCGCAGCGGAATTGCTCAACGCAGCCGCGGCGCGAATGGCGGGCACCTTTCTGACCGACGATGACGGCAGCACCCTCACCTATGGAGCGTTTTTCGATCAGGTCCGTCGCTACGCAGGTGTCCTGGTCGCCGCAGGCGCGGCCCCTGGCGACCGGGTTGTCGTCCAGGTTGAGAAGTCACCCAACGCGGTCGCGCTCTACGTTGCGTGCCTCTGGGCTGGAACCGCCCACGTCCCGCTCAACCCAACCTTCACCCCCGACGAACGGGCCTACTTCATCGACGACGCCAGGCCATCGGTAGTCGTCGTCGACCCGACGCAGGCCGCCGAACCGTCTTGGTTAACGCTCGCCGCCGACGGGAAAGGCTCGGTAACCAACCAAATGGCAGAGGTCGAACCGCTCGCACATCCTGTCGACCGCGCCGACAGCGACCTCGCCGCAATCCTTTACACCTCGGGCACGACCGGTCGGCCCAAAGGAGCTGCCCTTACCCATGAAGGCCTGAGGGCGAACGCCTGGTCACTGCACGGTGCATGGCACTTCTCGGCCGACGACCGGCTGGTGCATGGACTGCCAATCTTCCATGTGCACGGACTTTTCGTTGCCCTGCACTGTGCGATGCTCTCGGCGATTCCGGTCCGATTCCACCGACGCTTCGACGCCGACGCGGTGATCGATGACCTCGCCGACGCCACCGTCTTCATGGGCGTACCCACCCATTACGGACGCCTCTGCGCCAACGAACGACTCACCCCGGAAGCGTGCGCGTCCATACGCCTCTTCACCTGTGGCTCGGCTCCCCTGAGCGAAGCTGCGTTCGACGACTTCACCGCTCGCAGCGGCCATCGAATCTGTGAGCGCTACGGCATGTCTGAGACCGGCATCACCGTCTCAAACCCCTATGACGGTGAACGTATCGCCGGGAGCATCGGCTTCGCCCTTCCCGGCGTAGAGGCCCGCATCATCGACCGCGACGGACACGCTGTCGAAACCGGCACCGTCGGGGTCGTCGCAATCCGAAGCCGGCAAGTCATGCGCGAGTACTGGGGTCGACCCGAAGCTACCGAAAAGGCGTACACCACCGACGGCTGGTTCATCACTGGCGACGTGGGCGCAATGGCCATCGACGGCCGCATAACCCTGCAAGGCCGCGCCAGCGACATGATCATCAGCGGCGGCGAGAACGTGTACCCGAGAGAGATCGAACTCGTCCTTGATGAACTCCCCGGCATCATCGAATCGGTGGTGATTGGCGTGCCTGACCCCGATTTCGGTGAACGAGTCCTGGCCGTGCTTGTCTGTTCGGGTGAGTCGGTCAGCGCCGAGACGATCCAGCCCGCGCTCGACACCTCGCTTGCCCGGTTCAAGCATCCGCGCCGCTACGAGTACGTCGATGAACTCCCCCGCAATGCAATGGGCAAGGTGCAGAAGAACCAGCTCCGGCAGCGCTACGGCTGAGCCCGTTCCTGACGCTCGTGCCGCCGGCGCAGCAAGGTCTGCACCGCCAACGCGACAACGGAGAGGGCCGCCAGCGGAGCCACAAGGCGCAGTGTTCCTCGACCGACCGACGCCTCATAGTCCTCGAGAAGTTCCTCAGCGTCGCGGGTTGCCGCATCAAAGTCACCGGCGTTCCAGTCGGCAATGATTCGGCTGAGGGTGACGTCGGCGTCGAGCCCCCACATACCGAGCGACGAGAGTAAGCCGCGATCGCCAACATCGAGGCGGAGCGCCCCTGCAACCACATCGAGCGCCTCACGCTGTTCGGCAAGCAGTGCCCACGCATCATCAGTATGTAACGAGGCCCGCTCGAACTCAGCCTGCACGTACGGGCCGATCTCGAGATCAACCGATTCGGCGGCGGCAATCATCTCATCGCGGGCGATGACCAGATCGGAAACAGACCCCTGCCGCGCGGCCATCTCGTCGAAGTCCCAGGTCGCCATGGCAGTGCGCAACAGCGGCGGCATCGCCCACGGTGCAGCCCGTTCGGCGAGCGCCTCATAGTCGACCAACGCCGAATCACGACGAGCCAGTTCGGTCAACTGGTCGCCTGTGGCCGAAAGCCGCATCGCAGCGGGGGCTGCCTGCACACCACCGACGTGTTGAAACACATCGGTAAGGCGCCGCCAGTCGACCGGGACATCGGAGAACTCATCGTCGACGCCGGCATACACCGGGAAACCCGCGTCAAGCGCTGCGACGACCGTACTAATCGTGCTTTCGTCACTCACCGAAATCAGCGCGTCGACAGCCGACGTCCACCCACCAGAGCGGGATGAGACCGGCAGATTTACGCCGACCCCAATCCGATCGGCGAGTGCACCCGAGAGCGCAAGCCGGAGTTCGTCGTCGACGAAGTCGATCGTCGTCAACCAGGTAGCCGCATACGCTCGCGCTGCGTCAACTGCGTCCGCATCGAACGGCAACACGATCACACCGTCATTCGCGCTCCGCGATGCGGCACCTCCGGTATACCCCTGTCGGAATTCGACCGGGCTGGGCGGGTCGAGCGGGATTGCTGCGCTCAATCCATTAAGCACCACCTCGAAGCCCTCGACCAGCCACGCCGAGCGTGGGTCGGCAGTCGCAACGGTGATCTCGCCCACAAATCCTAAAATCGGCGAGCGCGAGAAGCGATCCGGCGCCTCAATGACAACCGGCACGGCGACATAACCCTCCGCAACGCCCGTTTCATCGGTCTCCAATATGAGCAAATCTTCTTCTTGCCGGACAGCAAGGCCACTCGACTCCACAACGTCGAATCGGCCAGGGATCTCGATGCGAAGCCGCGAAGTCGCTCGGTGCTCAACCCCGTAGGGCGCAATTGCAACAAGATTCGAGCTCACATGAGCAAGATCATTCGGATCAGACGTCAGCCCATCTCGGCGCCAGGTGAGCACCACGTCGCGCTCCTCGGTGGGTGTGAGCGGATCCGGGAAGCGGACCAACCACTCCCAGAAACCATCGAGAGCCGGGATGCCAACCGCGATGAGCTCTTCCCCACCGGACGTAGCAACGACGTCCACCGCATCCCGAGGTAAGGTCTCAAAGAAGCCAGTGAACACTGCGTCGGTGGTTCCGTTGGTGAACCGGTACTCGTGGGTGACGACAATCGCACTGTCACCCGGCACGACCATAACGGTTGTCATCGCATCACCAAGGAGGTCCTCGACGGGTCCGGCGTCGACTTCTTGGGCCAGCGCCGGGCCGGTGGTCGCGAGCACGAGCAGGCTCGTCAGGAGGAAGCGGACCACCAGGCGAGGCTACCGTGCCCCCATGAGCCTCCCCGAGCGCGGCCGCGAGCACGACGAAATCCTCGGACAACTCGAGACCCTGCGAGCCAACGACGCCAAATGGCGCGACGGCCGTACCTTCGGACTCGTATACGACGGCGGCCCCGAAGTGCACGCCATCGCCGAAGCAGCGGCGTCGATGTACCTCCATGAGAACGCGCTGAACACCCTTGCGATGCCCTCGCTTGGTGAGATCCAGCGCCAGGTTGTCGGCTCCATGGCCGAACTGCTTCACGGCGATGAAGCCGCTGGCTTCATGACCTCCGGCGGCACGGAATCGATCCTGATGGCGGTCAAGTCGGCTCGCGAACGAGCTCGCCAAGAACGTGGCATCGATCGAGGTGAGATTGTTCTCGCCGACAGTGCTCACGCAGCATTTCACAAGGGCGCTCACTACTTCGGGCTCGACAAAGTCGTCGTGCCGGTTGGCGCCGACTACCGGTGTGACGTCGATGCGATGTCCGCCGCTCTCACCGACCGCACCGTCCTCGTCGTGGGGTCCGCCCCGCAGTACCCCCATGGTGTGATCGACCCGATCAAAGATCTCGCCGCGCTCGCAACCGAGGCCGATGCCAATATGCATGTCGACGCCTGCATGGGCGGCTTCATTCTGCCCTTCATGGAACGCATTGGCGAAGAGATCCCGCTGTGGGACTTTCGAGTTCCGGGCGTCACGTCGATCTCACTCGACGTACACAAGCTCGGCTACGCCCCGAAAGGCGCTTCGATCATCCTTCACCGCAACAAGAGTCTCCGCCGCTATCAGACCTACACCTTCGACGACTGGCTAGGAGGGTTCTACGCCTCGCCAAGCATGCAGGGCACCCGATCCGGGCTACCAATGGCTGCTGCGTGGGCCGTCATGCAGCGTCTTGGTCTTGACGGCTATGAACGTCTGACCCGCATCACCATCGACACCTCCCGCAAGATCCGAGCTGGCGTGAATGCCATCGACGGGTTGACCATTGTCGGCAAACCAGTCACCCAACTGATGGCCATTACGATCGATGACGGCTGGCACGATCGCCTCGACATCTTCGCCATCGGTGACGCGCTCAGAAAGCGGGGCTGGTACTTGGACCGTCAACACCGTCCTGACTCGTTGCACGGAACGATCAGCAACGGCAACGCACCCGTCGCCGATCAATTCCTTGCCGACCTGGCCGATTCAGTGGCGGAAACCCTCGGCGAGACGGCCAACGATCGTTCGACGTCGTACGCAACCCTGGAGTAGCCATTGGACCTCAAGACCACCCGCTGGAACATCGGCGCCGGCGACGACGCCTCGATTGCGACCATCACCTTGAGCCGACCCCACCGCCACAACGCGTGGACCGGCCGGATGCACACCGAAATGCGGCACCTACTTCAGCGGGCCGAAGGCGATTCCTCGATCCGCGTCGTGGTTATCACAGCCGACATCGAAGGCCGAGCGTTCTGCCCCGGCGCCGATGCCCAGGCACTCGAAGGCCATGTTGAGCGGGGTGGCTACGACGCCGGAACCCCTTCCGACATCGCCACACCGGGATACGGCACTGCCGAGGAGTTCGATGCCGACTTCGCCTACCTCTGGGGCATGGACACCATCACGATCGCAGCAGTCAACGGGGCTGCGGCTGGAGTGGGCCTCGCCCTCGCCTGCTGGTGCGATCTGCGAGTCGCGGTAAGCGGCGTCACCTGGACCACGGCTCACGGCAAACTCAACCTGCCTGCCGAATACGGGCTGTCGTGGATACTGCCTCGCATCATCGGACACGGCCGGGCCGCCGACCTGCTCCTGACCAGTCGCCGATTCACGAGTAACGAGGCGTTCGACATCGGCCTCGTAAACCAGCTTGTCGATGACGACACTGCAGGTGCGGCACTCGAACTCGCCCGAACCCTCGTCGGCCCGGTCAGCCCCCATGCCCTTCGCGCTACCAAGCGCCAACTCACCACGGACGCCACTCATGACGACCCGGGCCGCTCGGTCCGAGACGCCCAAACCAGGCTCGAGCAGATGATGACCGAACCCGACTATCGGGAAGCGACAGCCGCCTTTGTCGAGAAACGCCCGCCCACGTGGAAAAAGTCAGCCAACGGCTGAAATTTCACCTCAAGACGACGCCCAACCCAGTCGTTACAAGTGACGTCTGATGGATTCGCCCCCATCAGGCACAGAGGGTGGGTGGGGATTGGACAACTCCAACACATCGCAGCCGGCGCTTTTCCAGGGTGCTGGCGCACTCGTTCAGCTCCCACCCCCCTCACTTCCAACGGCAGAATCCTGCCTTTGGGCAGACGGTCGCGGTTTCACACCGGTCAGGCGATGAGGGTCGCGAGGCCCCAGATCGCGGCGACGACACCAATCACGATGTAGACCACGGCCCGCCCTACCGGCGCCTGGGCTAGATCGTCGTCGTTGCTTCGCTGCTCGGGCGGCCGGAACAAGGCCAACCCATTGCCGGCGGCCATTGCGGCCCCGACCGCCAATACCAGCCAGGCGAGCAGGTCTTCCCCAAGAAACACCCGCCCATGATGCGCCCTGACCCTGCGCCCAGACAACCCGGGCCAAAAGGTCCCTTTCCTGCAAGAACGCTAAACCCCCGCTCTGCGTCGTCGATAGATCCGACACGTGAACGGTTTCGTCACCGTTCACGCCAAGAGGTAGGCGGGAGCGGGGCAACTCGTTCCAACACAACGTCGCCGGCACTTTTCCAGGGTGCTGCCGCACACGTTCCGCTTCCGCCCCTCTCCTTGCAATCGATCAGACCAACGACCGAGATCCCCGCGATGTCTCCTCAGCCAGTGCCCTCGAAGTCGGCCCGGGACACCTCAGTTCGGATCGTGTTGATGGACTCCACATCGATGGCGCTCGGCCGCCTGATGCGGGCCAACCGTAAAGCGCCGCTCTCTTCGTCAAAACAGAACTCGGCCCAGCGACCCCACGGCGGGCCCGATTAACTCGGCCGGTAACACACGCTGTCGGTAGCCACGTCGTAGAGCCGATTCGATCCCCCCACGTACTGCTGGAAGCGCGCCAGTTCATCGGTGACCCGCTCGTCGTAGCCGATGCCCTGACCGCGGAGACAGGTGGGCTCGACGGCATCATCGTTCTCAACCGGAGAACACGCCGCGGTCGACCCGTCGATGCTCTCTGCGACCGCGCCAAGCCGGATAACAAGGCGGCGCGGCGGGTCCTGTGCGGTGTACACATCGCCGATCAGCCGACCAGTGGTCCCGTCGGCTGTTTGCGTCCACGCACCGGTACTCACAAACGAGGCCCTGCGCCACCGCTCCCACGCGGCAACCAGCTCAGCAGCTGCAGCAGGACCATGATCGATCGCAGGGAAGGACACTCCCTCAATTACGTTCCGTTCAACGATGAAGATCGCCTCGGGTCGATCGGAGTTCTCGCCGGTCACCGTCAAGACCACGGCGGCCACCGCCAGTAGCGCCACTGCGGCAATGACAAAGCCCCGGATTGCCATCAGCGCCCGGTCTATAGCTTCGACCGTAGTCAACCAGCGACACTGCCGGCAGACCCGTCGGCCGCTGCTCGACAGCGCTGTCCGCCAGCGGTGCCATGGCCTTAGACCGCGTCGCGCCGAGTGAGATTGCGGAACGAGGTGAAACGCGGGACGAACCCGAGTTGGATGATGCCAGTGGGCCCGTTTCTGTGCTTGGCGACGATGACCTCGGCCATGCCTTCGGAGTCGCCACCCGGGTTGTAGACCTCGTCGCGGTACAGAAACATCACAACGTCGGCGTCCTGCTCGATCGAACCGGACTCGCGCAAGTCGGCGAGCATCGGCCGCTTGTCCTGACGCATCTCGAGGTTTCGGGACAGCTGTGACAACCCGAGGACTGGGCACTCCAGTTCGCGGGCGAGGATCTTGAGACCGCGAGAAATCTCGGCGACCTCGACCTGGCGGCTCTCTGCGCTCGACCTGCCTGTCATCAGTTGGAGATAGTCGACGACAACGAGTCCGAGGTCACCGGCGCGGCTCTTGAGGCGTCGAGCCTTGGCCCGGATCTCCATGATCGTGAGGTTCGGATTGTCATCGATCCACATCGGGGCTTCCGCCATGCGGCCGATCCCGTTGGAGATGCGCTCCCAGTCGTCATCACTAAGTTTGCCGTCGCGCATGTTCTTCGCATCGACGTTGGCTTCGCTGCACAGCATGCGCTGGGTGAGCTCAAGGTGGCCCATCTCCATGCTGAAGATCAGCACCGGCTTGCCCTCGCGCACAGCGGCGTGCGATGCAACGTTGAGCGCGAACGCCGTCTTGCCCATCGCAGGTCGGGCGCCAACAATAATCAGGGCATTGGGCTGGAGCCCCGACAGGAGTTCATCGAGATCGATGAAGCCAGTCGGAGTGCCGGTGATCCCATCGCCCAGTTCATAGAGGTGCTCAAGACGGTCGAGGGTGGCGTCGAGAAGGTCTCGGATCTCGCCCATCGAGTCCGCTACTCGACCCTGCGCCACCTGGAACATCATGTTCTCGGCCTCGTCGACCGCTCGGGCAACGTCATCGGGCCGTGAGTAGCCGATATCGGAGATCTGATTGGCTGTCTCGATCAGTCGGCGCAGCAAGAACCGTTCGGCGACAATCTGGGCGTACTTCGACGCATTAGATGTCGCCGGTGTGTTGACCTGCAGGCTGATCAGGCCATCGAGTCCACCAACCATCTCAAGCACACCCATGCGTTCGAGTTCGGCGGCAACGGTGACCGGGTCGGCCGGATCACCCGACGCGTAGAGGCCCGAGATTGCATCGAAGACGTGGGCGTTCGCTGGCCGATAAAAATGCTCAGTCTCAGTGTGCTCCACCGCGTCAGCAATGGCGTCACGCGAGAGCAGCATGGCGCCCACGAGGGACTCCTCTGCTTCAAGATTGTGCGGAGGAACGCGGGCTGCAGACCCCGCTTCGAAGTCACTCATAGCCATCGTATGAGCCTGCCCTCGAACCCCTGTGGGACACCAGTTGAAACGCGGTGGATACCCGGGGATAGCCGTGGGATTCGCTGTGGACAACCACCAAGGTTGTCCACAGCGATCCGCACGGAACTCACTCTTCGATGACCGAAACGGTTATCGGGAAGGCGACCTCCGGATGAAGGTTGCACATGATCGCGTGCTCGCCGAGGTCCTTGATCGGAGCCTCGAGGTCGAGCGTGCCACGATCGATGGTCACGCCAGCCTGGGCGTCGACTGCGTCGACGATCTCTTGGACGCCAACCGAGCCGAACAATCGGCCACCATCGCCAGCCTTTGCCGCAATGGTGACCGTCTGGGGAACCAGCTTGGTGGCAATCTCCTCCGCATCCGCCTTGGAGGCGGCATCGCGGAGAGCGGCCGTACGACGCATCGCCTCGGCCTGTTGCTCAACCCCGGCAGTGGCCTTGAGAGCCAGCCCCCTTGGAGCGAGGAAGTTGCGGAAGTATCCATCGGCCACCTCCGTGATCTCGCCCTTGCGACCGAGACCCTCGACGTCAGAGCGAAGAACAACCTTCATCACTCGCTCCCCTCGTCGGCCGCGTTCATGGTGACACCCTCAACCTCAGCAACGGCCTCCTCGTTGGAGATGATCTCTTCGCCGGCTTCGTCCTCAGCACCTGGGGGCGGGCCCTGGGGGCGAGGCGGAGCCCCGTCGGCGCGACCACCACGGTCACCACGGTCACCACGGTCACCACGGTCACCACGGTCACCACGACCGCCGCGCTGGGAGGTGACGCGGGTGGCGTACGGAATGAGTGCCATCTCACGGGCGACTTTGATCGCGTCGGCAACCATCTTCTGCTGCTGCGCATTGTTGCCTGACACACGACGAGCACGAATCTTCGACCGCTCGGAAACGAACCGGCGAAGCAGGTTCACGTCCTTCCAGTCGACGTACTCGATCTTCTCCGTCACAAGGACGGATGTCTTCTTCTTGCCGCGACGGTTGTCGTTCTTGCTAATCTTGCCGCGTTTTTTGACCTTGGCCATGTTCTTCTAACTCTCCTCGTCTGTTTGCGAGCCCGCACCGACTCGGGTCGGTAGGGCTCCTCGCGTTCTTGTCGGTTCTCGGAGCCCTAGAAGGGCTCCTCGTCCATGTCGTAAGCAGGGGGTGCCTGGTTGGGGGCCGTGCGGCTCTGCTGGCCACCTCCACCTCCGCCAGCCTGGCCACCACTGTCGCCACGGAACTCGTTCTTGCGGATATCGGCCGATGCCCACTTGAGGCTCGGAGCGACGTCGTCGGCGACGATCTCGACCTTTGAGCGGCGATCACCGTCGGGCGTGTCCCAGCTGCGCTGCTGCAGCGTGCCGTAGATGACAACGCGTGAACCCTTGGTGAGAGATTCAGCGACGTTCTCGGCCAACTGCCGGAAGCAGCTGACGTCGAAGAAGCTGACCTCCTCCTCACCGTCTTGTTTGCGCTTGTTCCACGCGACGCCGAAGTTGGCGACAGCCATCCCTCCCTGTGTGAACCGAAGTTCCGGATCGCGGGTGACGTTCCCCACGACAGTGACGGTGTTGTCGAATGCCATTTCTGATTACCTCCTGGTCAGCCGGCTTCAGCCGGCGCCGCGTCACCCAGGAGACCACGTTTCGTGGCTTCCTTCTCGGGAAGACGGAACAGCTTGTGGCGGACAATGTCGTCCGCTAGTCGTAGTTGACGCTCCGCGTTCGGCAAACCTGCCGATTCGGTGACGATCTCCCAGACCGCGTAGGTCCCCTCTGACTTGTGGTTGATCTCGTACGCGAATTTACGGCGACCCCAATTGTTGGTCGACGCAAGTCGGCCACCTTCATCGGTGACGAGACCCTCGACACGCTGCATCACCTTCATGACGTCGATGTCGGCGACATCACTATCGATGATGATCATCAATTCGTAAGCCCGTGTGATCACAGGCACTCACCTCCTCTGGACCCGGTGGTTGCCGGGGCCCCTTCCCGGGGCAGGGGTTGGTTGGATTGTCGAACTCTCGCCCTCGCGGGCGGGAAGCCCCTTGAAAGGGACCCACGGATGCTACCGGCGGCACGGCTTGACAACGACATGGTCCCATCATGCAGACGTGGTGTGACAGTGCCCAAGCCTGACACTCGCTGCACCACCCGCAGATCCCCTACGGTCGGTATGTGCCCAGCCTCTCCCCTACCGACGTCCCTTCGATCGACAACTGGAACCGCCTCCTCAACGGACGAACCGCGGTCGTCACTGGCGGTGGTGCAGGCATCGGGCGCGCGATTGTCGAATTGTTCGTTGCCCACGGTGCCAATGTCCACGTTGCGGAGATCGATGCCGCACTCGTGTCAGATCTCAACATGATGGACCGGGTGACGGCCCAGTCGATTGACGTACGCGAACCAGCCCAAGTGGCTACGTTCGCTCACGCAACGCCCACGCCTGAGGTACTTGTCAACAATGTTGGCGACTATCGGCCATCGGTCCGCTTCGCCGAGAGTGGGCCCGAGTCGTGGCAGGCGATGTATGAGATCAACCTGCTCCACCTCTTCACCGTCACACACGCGTTTTTGCCGCGCATGATCGACACCGGCAGGGGCAGCATCGTCAATCTCCACTCGGTCGAGGGAATGCGGGGTTACCCGGGCGAACCGGTCTACGCGGCCATGAAGGCAGCCGCTGCGCACTTCACGACGTCGCTCGCGGCCGGTGTCGGCCGCCACGGCGTGCGGGTCAACGGCATTGGGCCCGACCTTACCCAGACGCCTCAGGTCGACTATCTCCGCCGTCCCGAAGATCGAGACCCGACTTCGTGGAGGGATTGGGCACCGGTCGGGCGGGTCGGCTGGCCGACCGAGACGGCGCGAGCGGTGCTCTTTCTGGCATCGGATCTGAGCTCATTCGTCAGTGGTCACAACATCCCTGTTGATGGCGGCTCGCTCGCAGGCAGCGGATGGGTCTGGAGCGAGCGCGCCAGCCGGTTCGTCAACCGACCGGCCGTCGAATAGCCCGACCGGTTACCGCCGAAGGCAGGCGTTCAGGCGCGAGCGCGGAGCTCGCCAACCAGCGTTCCCGCCGCATTCGTAAGCGGATCGAGCTCGACACCGGGATCGAATCCGAGATCGCGCATCACCCAAAGCAGCGCCGCTTCGGCCGCACGGCCAGCACCATCGCGGGCCTTTACCGCCCAGGCGAGCCCAGACTCGATGTGGACGCCACAGAACACCCCTTCGGCACCACCCTTCACTGCGATTGGTCCAGCGGTGGCCTCCATGACCCGGGTGCTCATCCGGTCGGTACCGGCAACGTAAAACGGCTCGGCAGCCATTGCTGCAAAGAGCCGACGCCCTTCGTCGGTACCCGCAATACGAGCCCATCCACCAGCAAGCGCATCGAGGGTCAGCTCCCACACCGGGATGCCGCAGCCGTCGATGAGCGGGGCTTCACCATCGAGCGACACTTCGCACGCGGCTTCGATCGCCTTGGTGACATGGTGTTGCTGCACCGGGTGCTCGGGCCGGATATAACCGGACGGATCGGTCCCGAGATGCACACAGGTAGTGAGGAACCCACTGTGTTTGCCGGAGCAGTTGTTGTGTTGGGCACCCGGGGTAACCCCCGCTTGGACGAGGGCATCAGCGGCCGCTCCGTTGATCGGTGGATGCGCCCCGCACTCGAGAACTGACGGATCGAGGCCGATGTCAGCCAACCATGCGACGACCTCATCAACGTGGCCGACTTCACCATTGTGGCTCGCACACGACAGCGCTAGCCGAGGCTGTGACAAGTCGAAGGCATCGGCTGCACCGGTGGCAAGGAGCGGAAACGCCTGAATCGGCTTGATCGCCGAGCGGGCCAACACCTTGCGCCCAGGCTGACCGAAACCCGACCGATGGCCGTCAGCGCCAACGACGGCGACGTCGACGTCGTGGCGGCTCTCAACCACGTGACCACGGGTGACCTCAACGACGATCGATGGCGACATGCATCCCAGTCTGCCGTATACCGAGGTGTGGGCACCATGCGAGCGGCGGGACGTAACACGCCGCAATCAGGCATCCGAGGTTCCGTCTCACCTATCGCCGACGGGGCTCGCACGACATGCTTCAGGTATGCAGAAATTTCGTGTGATGGTTGCAGTCCGCACCCTGGTCTCGGTTGCGTGCGTAGGTAAATCCGGCTCGAATGGCGAGATGTCTGCCGACCCGGTCGTACTCGACATCGCCGAAGCCCTCCAAGACGACCCAAACTTCGCCATGTCCGACGAAAAGGCCAACTGTGCGGCCCAGCGAATCGTCGACGGGCTCGATGGCACCACCCTTGACCAGATGCTTGCCAACCCCGACACCGACCTCGCTGAGGTTGCCGACGACGAAATGGCTCTCGTGGTCATCGACGGAATCTTCGATTGCGCCGACATCGAAGAGTTGATGGTGCAGTCGATGATGGAAGACGGAACCCCCGAAGACCAGGCTCGTTGTGTCGCCGAGGGATTCGGCGAGGACGAACTTCGCTCACTGATGGCGATGGCCTCCACCGAACAAGAGCCCGACGATGAAGCCGGGCTGGAGATCTTGTTCAAGATGTTCGCATTGGCCAACGAGTGTGGGCTTGATCTGGGCTGACTCGTCCCGGGTCGCCCTGGTGAACCCGACGCTGGTCGGCCGTCGGCACCCTTCGACCTGTGGGCGCTTGCACATCACGCACAGTCGTACCCGGCAACCGACCCGGCCATGCGCCAGTCAGCCCACTGACTCCACGTCAGCGGCGACCCCGCGAGCAAGCGTCGCCAGCCGCCGTCGGTAGTCGCTCACCGACGGGCGGTCGACCCGCAGGCCCTGGGGGGCCCATCGCAGCACGCTGAGCCAGTCGTCACGTCGCCTGACCTGGATCAGGCTCCCACCCGGGTAGATCGTCGCCAGCCAGCGCGCCACCTCCCCCCAGAAACGGTCAACTTCGATCGCAACTGCCGCTGTCACCCGCGAACTCTTCGCAGCCACGATCTCGTCGAAGTGTTTGGACCGTGCAACCAGCTTCCACAGGTCACCTTCGTAGCGTTGAAGCAGAGCATCGAGCGCGTCGGGGACGGTGCCGGCCGACCGCAGAGCGGCGAGTGCCTCACTCGTCCGCACCTCAAAAACCGACGCGAACGCCGAGGCAAACACGTCATCCTTGTCCGAGAAGTACTGGTAGAGAGCGGGCCGCGAGACCCCTGCCGACGCTGCGATCTTGGCCATGGAGGTTGCAGCATGACCATGAGTCAGAAACTCCTGCACCGCGGCGCGACGAATCGTCGCTCGGCGCTCATCAGCTCGAGAGGGCACAACCTTGGCGGCGGCGTGACCGATCACCTCGCGACATTGACACATCCATATCGATGTGTCAGGTTCCCCCTCTGACACATCGCACGTAAAATGTCAGGCCGACCCTCGTTCAAGGAGTGCCCCGTGACCCGCCTCGGCTATCAGATTCCAAACTTCACCTATTCAGACGCGTCCGAGAAAGACATTTTCGGCAGTGTCGTCGCCCAAGCCAAGGCAGCCGAGGACGCTGGCTTCGATCGCGTCTTCGTCATGGATCACTTCTACCAACTGCCCGGCATCGGTACCCACGACGAGCCGATGTTCGAGTGCTACACGATGCTTTCGGCACTGGCCCAACACACCAAGAAGGTGCGCCTCTCCGCACTCGTGACCGGCAACACTTACCGCCACCCCACCCTGCTCGCCAAGACGATCACCGCCCTCGATCACGTATCGGGCGGTCGTGCCACACTCGGCATCGGAGCTGGCTGGTTCGAACTCGAGCACGACTCGCTCGGCTACGAGTTCGGCACCTTTACCGACCGCTTCGAGAAGCTCGAGGAGTCACTGCAGATCATCAAGCCGATGCTCAGCGGCGAGAAGGTCACCCTCGCGGGCAAGCACTATCAAGTGACCGATGCGGTCAACTCCACACCGCCGATCACGAAAATTCCGATCATGATCGGAGGTTCTGGCGAGAAAAAGACACTGCGCATGGTGGCCCAGTACGCCGACGAGTCGAACCTCTCCAGCGGCGGCGCCGACGAGATTCCACGCAAGCTCGAAGCACTTGAGGAGCACTGTGGTCGCCTGGGTCGTGATCGCTCAGAGATCAGGGTCACCAAGCTCACGATGTGTTTCGTTGCGCCGACGATGGAAGAAGCCGAAGCTGACCTGCGCGAGATTGCTGAAATCAAGGGTTGGGACGAGGCAACGATGGACTTTGCCAAGATGATCCTCATCTACGGCGACCCCGACACTGTCGGTGAAAAGCTGCAGACACTCGTCGACACCGGTCTCGACGGCTTGACCATCAACCTCCCCGGCAACGGTCACAAGCTCGAGCGCATCCACTTGCTCGGCGAGATCGCCAACAAGGTGCTCAGGTGACGAGGTCCCCGACAAGGCAGGTTCTGCGCTGAAGACCGGCGTGGACACTGCGACTGCACTCCGTAACGCGTTCAGCACCGAGGTCGGTGTCGAACCACTCACGGATGCGTCGCGAATGGGACGACGCATCCACGGCGTCAACCTCTCGCTGGCGCTCACTGAGGCGCAGGCAAGCGCGCTCGTTGCTGCGCTCGACGAGTGGCAGATCGTGTCGTTCCCCAACCAAGACCGGAACGGCATGACAGTGCTCGATCTCGAGCGGTTGGCCAACCACTTCGGAGCGCCGATCCCACACCCAAGCAACCTTGACGACTACGTGGGTGGTGGCTCGATCAAAATCAAGGCGGTCAAGGATCGACCGTCAACTGCAGTCAACGCAGCATTCCCCGACGCCATCTCGTGCCTACCAGGCGCCGACAGTCCCACTGTCTACCTGGTTACCAACCTCCACGGCAGCGGCCCCGACGCCGTCCCTGCGGTCGGCGGCGGTCAGCACTGGCATACCGACATCGAGTTCGAGCGCGTTCCGATATCGACCTCGATGTTCCTCGTACAGCACTCGCCCAGTCGGAGGGGCGAGGGAGGTGCCTGGGTACACAACCCGTCGCGGGAGCCAGGCTTCTACCACCCGGCTTCGCCTCAGCTGCTCGCCGAGAAGTACTCCCACTGAACGGTGAAACCGCCTACGCCGATACGGCTGCCGCTTACGAGGCACTGCCAGCTGGCGAGCGAAGTGAGCTCGACCAGGTCCGGGTCCGGCGGCGGCATCGTACAGACGATGAAGGCGTTCTCGTACCGCTGGTCCACGTAAACCCTCACACCGGCCGGCGCTCGCTCCACAGTCCGATATGGGCCTCTCGCGGTAAGCGGGTTGCGCCTGCGTCAATCGACGGATGCAGCCCCGACGAAGCGCGCTGGTTCTTCGACCGTCTTGAGGAGCACTGCCTGGCCGCTGAGTTTCGGTACGACCACCCCCATACGCCTGGTGACGTGACGATCTGGTCGAACTTCTCGACCCTTCACGTCGCACCACCGACAAAGCGGCCTGTCAATGACGCAGCCGATGCTCGCCTCCTCTACCGCATCAGCTGCAAGGGCCCGATCAGTGAGTCGCTCCCCCGCGCTGATGCCGACGACTGGATCGACGCGAACATCAATCCGCCCTATCGCTCGGCGCTCTCGCAGCCCGAGTGAGAGGTCCGGCCGAACCAGGACCTTGATGTGACCCTCCGGGTCGGTGAGTACCTGTCCCGGGCCTGGTCGGAGATCAGGCAACTTCTCGACCACCATCTCGCCTGCCCGGAGAATCACCGCCTTCATGCAGGCGATGCTGGCGCGGATGGTCCGGCGATGCGCTAGGTCAGCGTCTTGAGCCCGCTGCGATCGGTGAAGAAGGCGAGGAGCGCGATCATCAAGCAGGCGAGACCGCCGAAGAACGTCGTCGGACCGGTCCCCACCTCTTCGGCAACGAAGCCATAGATCAGGGCGCACACCGGCATCACGCCGCCCATCGTCAACGAGAAGAGCGCCATCATGCGGCCCATCAACTCCTGCGGGGTGTGGGTCTGGAAGAGCCCTTGGCTCATGTTCATGTAGATACCACCACCCAAGCCCATGAAGAAACCGAGGATCACTAACTGCCACAGCGCGGTAGTGAGGCCCATCAACGCCACCACGGTGCCGCCGAGCATCATGGCGCACATGAACCAGCCACCCTTGTTGGGCAGGCTTCCCTTCTTCATGACATAGAACGACATGACAGCCACACCGAGCCCCATCGTGGCGAGTGGGTACGCAGCATCACCGGAGTCGCGACCGAACGCTTCCTTCACGTGCGCC
>JAQWLJ010000031.1 GCA_029247365.1 Acidimicrobiales bacterium
CAGCCCCGATCGCAACCGACGTGTAGTAGCCGACGACGCCGTCCGTTTCGAGCGTTTGGTTGATGGCTGCTCTGAAGCTTGGCTTCAGGACCGGGTCAGCGCACCGCCACCCACTGTCGTTGATCACAACCTGAGCTGCGCACACGACAGCTCATCCAACGTCTCCAACGCGGCAATGTCAACGGCGTTTGCGGCGATGTCAGTGTTGTTTGCGGCGATGTCGGTCGTGATGTTGTTGAGTGCGGGTTGGACCACGTTTTGGTCGTAGCGGTACGCGAACGTCACGTTCTGAGCGCGTGTCACAGCGTTTTCTGGCGAAAACGTTGTTGCTGACGTGCCGGTCGTGACCCCGTTGTCGGCAGCCCACCCGACCGCGTCGGTGTAGTAGCGGCCTTCGTCAACATCAGTAAACGTGTTCGACGCGAACGCCACCGACGCACCCAAACCAACCAAACCAACAACGGCCACAACCAGCCTCAAACGACGCCACACAACAAACCCCATCCCGCAAACCAGACGGCTCGCTCAAACAAGGCTGGCACAAACGGCACCCGGACCCGCAGAACCCGGGCCGATTTCTACGAGAGAATCCGCCGAATTCTACGAGTCCCCCATGGTGGAGCTGGAGGGAATCGAACCCTCGTCCGTCAGGTGGTCACGTGATTTGCTACGACCATTCCCGTGTTTCCAACTTGTGGCTGTTGGTTCGCCGGGTCGAACGAGCAAGCTCGGCCACCGGATCTTTCTCTGGTGTCAGCGGTCTTTGCCTGCTGTCAGTGGTCTTTCCCTACCGTCCACCACTGCTTCTGTTGACAGGCTGCAGTGGTCAGGCCCCGCGTGGCATTGCTGCTCGCGATGACTCTCTACTACCTAACGAAGCGTCAGGCGGCGAGAGTGAGATCGTCCGTATCGGCGTCTCTGTTGTTGCCCCGTTTTGGGAGTCTGAGCAACTCCGGTCGCACACCAACGCATCCTGGTCCCAACGTCGAAACCGATCAGCCCCGTGGTGCCGTCTCTTGTCAAGTGGCATGTCGCCTCGCGGCTACGTGTTCATTATACCGCCATGTCGTGACAGTCAGCCTGTGAGTTCTACAGCCAGGAGGTACTGTCGGTCCCCATGACGGACCTCGATGGCGACATGCACGTCAAGATGAAACTGGCAACCCGTGACGAGATCTGGCAGCCAGGCGGCCCGGTCGAAGACTGGACGACCGATTACGACATCCGTGACGAGGGATACATCGAGGATCCGGTGCCGATGTGGGCCGAAATGCGGGAACGGTGCCCGGTCGCCCATACCGACCGGCTGGGTGGTTCGTGGAATCCGACCCGGTTCGATGATATTCGGGAGATGGCGCGAATGACCGACGAGTTGTCGTCGCGGCAGCCGCTGGTGATGCCGCCTCCGCCGCACGCGCCCGAGCAGTCGCGCTACGAGCAGATGATCGCCGCAGCACCGATCACGGCTGATCCGCCGATCCATACGTGGACGCGGCGCATGTTGCTGCCGGCGTTTGCGCCGAAGGCGGTGACGCGCTGGCAGGGCTACACCGAAGAGTTGTGCCATCAGTTGATTGATGGCTTCATTGAGTCCGGCCGGTGTGACGCTGCGGTGGACTACAGCCAACAGATCCCGCCGCGTGTCATTGCCCACATGATCGGGGTCGATCCGGGGATGGCCGACCGGTTCGTGATTTGGGTCAATGCCGTGCTCGGGGAGGCAATGACCGACCCTGCGGCGCGGCTGAAGGCTCGCGACGAGTTGCTCGGCTTCATCGGTCAGGAGGTGCAGCTGCGGGTCACGGACCCCCAGGAGGATCTGCTGACCGAGCTGATCTTTATGGAACTCGATCATCCGGAGGCCAACATCACTCCTGAGGTGGTCGTCGGGGTCACGAACCTGTTGATTGTGGCCGGTATTGACACGACCTGGAGCTCGATCGGGTCGGCGTTGTGGCATCTCAGTCAGAACCCGGGCGATCGTCAGCGCCTGCTTGATGAGCCCGAGCTCTTACCGATCGCGATCGAGGAGTTCCTCCGGTATTACGCGCCCGTCACCATGGCCCGTATCGCCGAGACCGACGTCGAGTTCAACGGCGTTCACATCGAGAACGGCGATAAGATCTTGATGAATTTCCCGGCGGCCTGCCACGACCCCGAGCACTTTGAAAACCCCGACGACTTCATCGTTGACCGGGCACGCAACCGTCACATTGCGTTCGGTGCTGGTATCCATCGGTGTGCAGGTTCGAACCTGGCCCGGCTGGAGATGACCACTGCGGTGCGGGTGTTCCTCGAACGGATCCCGCATTTCGAGCTGAGCGGTCGCGAGCCGATGAAGTGGGCGGGTGGTCAGGTGCGCGGTCCACGTGTGATGCCGTTCTCGTTCGAACCCGGTCGGCCTCGCTGATTTGGCGCGTGGTGGCGGCCGGCTGCTGGTCAAATGATCAGTCAAGCCTGGCCAAATTTCTGCGGCCCAAGGCTTGATCGCAACCTTCCGGCCGCTGCTATGGTCGGCCCCGACACAACCCGGGGGGGACGCGTGCTGAGTGGCGGCTCCTGGTCGCTGACGCGCCACCTCCTCTCCACAACCCAGTCGAGAGTGAGATGGCAGCACAAGACGATGTGATCATCGAGCTGGACAAGGTCTTCAAGATCTTCGGTCCACAGCCCCGCGGTCGAGCCCTGCAGCTCGCGAAGAGCGGCATGAAGAAGAACGACGTGCAGGCCCAGACCGAGCATGTCGTCGGTATGACCAACGTGTCGTTCCAGGTAAACCGGGGCCAGACCTTCGTGATCATGGGCTTGTCCGGTTCGGGCAAGTCCACCGCGATCCGTACGGTCAACAAGTTGCACGACATCACCGATGGTCACGTCTGGGTCGACGGCGTTGATGTGCAGGCGCTGCACGGGCCACCGCTGCAGCAATTCCGGCGCGAGAAGATGGGCATGGTGTTCCAGCACTTTGCCCTTTTCCCGCACCGATCCGTGATCGACAACACCGGCTACGGCTTGAAGGTGCAGGGCGTCGAGAAGGGTGTTCGCGACGAAGCATCGATGCGAGCCCTCAACCTCGTGGGCCTCGGTTCATTCGCCAAGTCAATGCCCAGAGAGCTTTCCGGCGGCATGCAGCAGCGTGTGGGCTTGGCCCGGGCCCTCGCTGCCGACCCCGACGTGTTGCTCATGGACGAGGCGTTCTCGGCGCTCGACCCCCTCATCCGCCGGCAGATGCAGGATGAGATGATGGCTATCAACGCCGAGCTCAAGAAGACCATTCTCTTCATTACCCACGACCTCAATGAGGCCCTGCGCATCGGCGACAAGGTCTGCATCATGAAGGACGGGGCGGTTGTGCAGATCGGCACCCCGGAAGAGATCCTCACTCGTCCCGCCACTGGCTACGTCGCCGAGTTCGTGCAAGACGTCGACCAGGGTCGTGTCATCCAGGTCCATGAGATCATGCAAGAGCCCCAACCGGTCGCTCACGGCGTGTCGCTGCAGGAGGCGCTCCAAGGCCTCGGTGACAGAGCTGGAGCCTTCATCCTTGGCGATGATGGCAAGCCGAAATCGGTGCTTACCTCAGCGGACGGCATCCGTGCCGCCGGAATGGGCAGTACCGAGCTCCAGGCGGGCGTGCGGGAGGACTTCAACTCCTGCGGCCCTGAGACCACACTTAACGAGATCTACTCGGCCGCCGGCCGGGGGCTCCCGATTGCGGTCTGCGACGACGACGGCAAGCTCGTCGGCAACCTCGACCCCCGCCAGATCATGGAAGAGATGGGCCGTGTCGAGAACCTCATTGATGACTTCGAGCGAGAGGTGTTCATGTGATGTGGTCACTTGCACAGGAAACCGAAGCCAACCCGAGTTGGACCGACAACGACTGGTTGAACACGTTCAACTTCCCGTTTGGCGAGTGGATCAAGCAGCTTGTCTTCTGGGCGGTCAACAACCCGATCACCGCGAAGATGGGCGACATGGTCGAGTGGCCGTTCGACCGGTTCTTCGATCTCATCCTCTCTGACAGGGTTGGTCGCGATTCGATCGAGTCGATCCCGTGGATCTGGGTTGTCATCGGCGTGTTCATGATCGGCTCGTTTACCCGTAACACGCGAGTTGGTCTGGCCTCTGCCAGCATGTTGGCGATTTGTGGCTTCCTCGGCGCCGGCTACTGGACCGAGACGTCGCGCACGATCGGCATGATCCTCGTGTCGGTGACCTTGTGCGCGATCGTCGGCATTCCGGTCGGTGTGGTCTCCGGCCGCGTCGATGCAGTCTGGAACGTCGTGCGGCCGACGCTCGACGCCATGCAGGTCGTCCACTCGTTCGTGTTCATGCTGCCGTTCATCTTCTTCTTCGGCATCGGTGAGGTGTCGGCGACGATGGTGACGATGGTGTTCGCGCTGCCTCCGATCGTGCGACTGACGAACCTGGGCATCAGACAAGTTCCCGAAGATGTCGTCGAGGCATCACGAGCGTTCGGTGCAACGGAGGCACGTGTGCTCTTCGACGTCCAGCTTCCCCTTGCTCGGCCGGCCATCCTCACCGGTCTCAACCAGACGCTTCTGCTCGCCATTTCGATGCTCGGCATTGCCGCACTCATGGGCGCCGGAGGCCTCGGCCGCCTGCTCTTCCGTGCGATCAACAACCTCAACCTCGGTCTTGCTGCTTCGGCTGGTCTGGCCTTCTTCCTTGTGGCGGTCATGTTCGACCGCATCACTCAGAGCGAAGAGCAAGACGGACTCAACCTCTTTAAGAAGATCGGTCTGGCCTGGCGCTACCGGGCCGACGGTGAAGCCTTCATGGAGGCCACGACCACCGCCGACGAGGGCAAGGAAGAGGTCTCCGGCCATGAACCAGCCGAGCGTCCCTCGCCTGTCGAGGGCCGTGAGCGCGTGGGCCTGAAGGTCGGCGCGGTCGCAAGCCTTGCGACGATCGCCACCACCGTGTTCCTGAACTGGGCCAGCGATGCCGGTGCGGTGTCGTCGTGGGGTCGTCGAGAGGACGAGGATCTCCTCGGCCAGTCGTTCGGCGGCCTCGATGCCGCGGGCGGCAGTTACTTCGGCCTTTTCATAGTGATCCTTGCCGGCCTTGCGTTCCTTGCCTGCATCCGCCCATTGCTGGGCGACAACTCGGCTCTCGTGTTGAGGCTCCAGCAGTGGCAGGGCTATTGCCTGGCCGGAGTCGCGGGTCTGGTTGGAGTCATCTGGCTGCTCAATATGTTCAACGATGAACAGTTCTTCTTCGACATCCCGACGCTCGGCATCCTCGATTCGGTGTGGCTCGGTAACGGCAATGATGGCAAATTCGGTCTGCTTCCTGAACTCGGACTGTTGCTTATCGGGATCTGTGTCGTGCTGCTGCTCGTCGAGAGGTTCACCGAGGGCAGTCCTCGCCTGGGCGCCGACGGCGCGTTCATTGCAAGCCTTGCCGCGTTCATCGTTGTCCTCGGCTTCGTCATGCTCGATCAGTCGGTGTTCGTCACGGAATACTCCGTTGGTTCGGGAGCAATGCTCACCCTGATCGGCGCTGCCGTCATGTCGCTTGCGACGGGCATCGCCGCCATGTCAGCGCCTTACTCGCCTCGGCATCCGCTGCCGCTTGCGAAGACCCTTGCCGCAGCCAAGTCGAGCCTGGTGGCTTTTGGTGCCGTTGTGGCGCTGCTCGCCACCGCACTGGCCATCGTCTTCAACTGGCTGGTTGCGGGCGACCGGTTGCAGGACGCGCTCGACGGCACGCTTAGCGACGCCCAGGCCAACTGGGTCGGCGGCATCCTCACTGCACTAGTCGTGGTCGGTGGTGTCACGGCACTGAGCCGGGGCGTTGCTCGTCGTATTTCCGGCGACGATGATGACACGGTCGACCAGGTCGGTATGGGCGTGCTGCTTGGCGGCTTGGCCGTGCTGGTCGCTTTTGCTGTTGCTCTGGTCATCACCGACAACGTCTTTGCCGGAACCAATGAGTTCCTGCTTGCCGAGCTTGCGTTCATCACTGTTGTCGGCGGCATATTGTCCGGCGTAACCATGGGTCAGGTCGGCGCAGCAGTTGTGGCGACGGGCCTCATCATCGCCTCGGCGTTCGGTGTTGGCACGGTCGAGACCAAGACGCAGTACGGCTGGTACTTCGACGGTCGTATCGACTCGCTGATCACCCCCGAGATCCAGGCCGAGTTCGACGCCATCGAAGAAGAAGCTGGCGACGACATCGGCAAGCAACTTGCGGCAGGTCAAGAGATCACGAACACGATCAACTCGCTTCAGGCCGGTGGCGGTGTCGCCTATACCGGCGTTGACGAAGACGGTCCAGGCCTTGGCTATCTGGCCATCGTCTTGTCGTTCATGGCGATCGTGGTCGCTGTCGCTGCCTCGGGTGCACTCGGTGGAGGCGAGACGCTGCAATGGCGTGCAACGACGGTCTTTGCCGGTCTGGGCTTGGGCATTTCGCTGATCCCACTCTCCTTCATCCTCGGTATCGTGCGAGTCGATACGAGTGGCGGTGACGTGCTTGGTGGTATCGGTGCGTTCGTGACGTTCATCTGCGGGTTTGTCATCTTCGCCAGCGGGCGCTCGGTCGTCGCCGAATTCCGTCGAACGAAGATCTATGCGGAGTACCAGGGCGAGGGCCTGGTCGAGACGGTCATTGGTGCCGGATCCGCCCAGGAAGCCGAGCTGGCTGAAGCGAGCAGCTGAACCCCGGCCCGCAGAGGCCGCCAAGAGATTCCCTGAGAGCCCGCCACGACTAGTGTGGGCTAAGGGCTATACTGCCGAACTGTTGTGACGTGAGTCACCCGGGTGCCCCTGCGCCCTGCAAACAAACCCTGGGAGGGGTATATGAAGAGCAAGTTCAAGCTGCTTCTCGCTCTGCTAGCTGTGTTTTCACTGCTGGCTGCGGCGTGCGGCGACGATGATGACACCACCGCTGACGCAGGCGATGACGCCGCCGATGCTGCCGACGACGATGCTGCCGACGACGATGGCGACGACATGGCTGAAGACGACGCTGGCGACGATGCTGGCGACGACGCTGGCGACGACGCAGCTGCTGCCCTTCCGGGCGAAGGTGTCTCGGTCAACATGGGCCGTGCCAACTGGAGCTCCGGCTACGTCCACTCGCAGATCCTTCACGATCTGATCGAAGAGATGGGCTACGAGGTTTCCTCGCCCGACGGTCTTGAGTTCGCTCCTGACCTCGGCTACCAGACCATGGCTTCCGGCGAGATGGACCTCTGGGCCAACTCGTGGTACCCGGGTCACTACAGCTGGCACGAGGGCGACCTGCCCAACGGCACCCGCATCGGCGACAACTTGCTCGTTGTTGAGGGATCCGTCATGCCTGGCGGTGGTCTCCAGGGCATGTTGGTCACCAAGAGCTGGGCTGACGCGAACGGCGTCGTCTCACTCGACCAGATCAACGGCGACGAGGCTCTCTGGAGCCAGCTCGACTCTGACGGCAACGGCAAGGGTGAGTTCTACGGCTGCCCCGAGGACTGGACCTGTGACGACATCATGGCCTCACAGATCGCGTTCGCTGGCTGGGACAACCTTGAGCAGACCCAGGCTGGCTACGACGCCATGTTCGCCGAGTTCCTGACCAAGGCCCAGGCTGGCGACCCCGCCATCATTTACACCTGGACCCCCACCTCTTACCTTGCCCAGGCCATCCCGGGCGAAACCACGATGTGGCTCACCATCGAGACCATCCTTGATGACTCGAACCCCCTCGGTAAGGAAGGTGGCGCAAGCTACGACCAGGGTGTGGGTTACTCCGGCCTCAGTGCCGACGTTTGCCTTGCTCCTGCGAGCGGCTGCAACACCGGTTGGGAAGCTGCTGACATCCTCGTGACGATGAACGACGTGTTCGCTGACGCGAACCCGGGCGTTATCGCACTCTCGGAGGTCTTCAACCCGCCGCTGATCGACATGGCTATTGCTGGTGTCGACCTCAACGCCTCGGACGGTTCGCAGGCTGCGGTTGAAGAGATTGCGGCTGCCTGGATCGCGGATAACCGTGACCTTGCAGACGAGTGGGTTGCTGTCGGCCTCGCCGCCGCTGGCTGATCCAGTCTTCGACTGAATAACTGAAATCGGGCGGGGCCTTCGGGCTCCGCCCGATTTGCGTTTTCGCCGCCGGTGCCCGGGCTGTTTTGCCGATCAGCCCCGGCGGGCGCGTGCGATCGCTCGGGCGGCTTCGCGGTCGGCGTCACGCTTGGCGATCTCCTGACGGCGGTCGTGTTGCTTCTTGCCGCGAGCCAGGGCCAGGTGGAGCTTGGCCCGGCCATCTTTGAAGTACAGCGCAAGCGGGATCATGGCGAGTCCCTCACGGTCGGCGCGGCTCGACCACTCGTCAAGCTGGGAGCGACGGGCCAATAGCTTCCGCCGGCGATCGGTTTGGTGGGCGAACGCCGCGCTCGAGTGCGAGTACGAGGAGATGTTGAGTCCGACGAACCACAATTCGTTCTGAAAGAAGATCGCGTAGGTGTCAGCAAGCTGGACCTTGCTCTCACGCAGCGACTTGACCTCGCTGCCTTTGAGCACGATGCCGCACTCGAGTTCGTCGAGGATGTCGTAATCACGGCGCGCGACGCGATTGGTGGCGACTGCCACCGCTCCCGCTGGGATGTCGCGCTTCTTCTGCGACTTGGCCATCGAGCCACGGTACCGGGACCGAGTACCGTGCCGACGTGATTTGTCTCGAACCAGCAGCTCGCGAGCAACTCGTCGCTCACAGCCGCGCTGTGCTGCCGAATGAGGCGTGCGGCTTGCTGATCGGCACGGAGGAGCACATCATGCGCTTCGTCCCGCTGACCAACGCCGCTGCATCACCGACCCACTTCACTCTTGACCCTCATGAGCAGCTTGTGGCCGAGCGAGCAATCGACGCTGCGGGCGAAACCGTCATAGGTATCGCTCACTCACACACCGCCGGCGATAACAGCCCCAGTGCAGTCGACGTGACCGATGCTGAGCGTTTCGACCCGCTGGGCATGTGGCTTCACGTCGTTGTGAGCCCGGTGGCGGCTTCCGTTCGAGCGTTTCGCATCGTGGCTGGCGAGGTCGAGGAGATCGCACTCCACACCTGAGAGCCCGGGAGTTAGCATTAGTTTGCCTGGTGTACCCCCATCGAAGGAGTCGTCCATGTTCAACCTTGCTGAGAATCTCCGCCGTCAGGCGGCGAACCTGCCCGACAAGACGGCGCTCGTCTGCGACGACCGCACGCTCACGTTCGCCGAGTTCGATGCTGAGGCCTCGCGCGTTGCGAACGCCCTTGCCGCAGCGGGAGTCGGGAATCAGGATCGCGTTGGCTTTATCGGAAAGAACATCCCCGAGTACTTCACGCTCACCTACGGCGCTGCGAAGCTGAATGCAGTGGTGGTTGCCGTCAACTGGCGCCTCGCTGCACCCGAGATGGACTACATCCTCGGCCACGCTGAGGCGAATGTCGTTGCGGTCGAAGGAGAATTCCTGGGCCATCTCGACTCAATGCAGCTCGAACGATCTCCAAAGATCGTGGCGATTGGTGGTGTCTCTGATCACGAGCAGTACGCGGAGTGGATTGCCGGAGTCTCGAGCGACGACGTTGTTGTCAAAGCCGAACCGAATGACACGGCAGTGCAGTTGTACACGTCGGGTACCACGGGGCTGCCGAAGGGCGCTGAGATCAGCAATCGCAACCTCGAGGCATCGGTTCCACCGCTTACCCAAGTGACAGGGATCCAGGTCGACGACGTTGTGCTCCACGTGCTGCCAATGTTCCACATCGGTGGTAGCGGTGTGGCTCACGCTGCGGTCTTTGAGGGCTGCACCAGCATCGTGCATCGCGACGTCGATCCTGGCCGAATCTTCGCCGATATTCCGGGCCACGGTGTCACGACAGCCTTCATGGTGCCGGCGTTGTTGCAGGTCCTGCCAATCATCCCCGGCGCGTCTGACGTCGATTTCTCCTCGCTTCGCACGATCCTCTACGGCGCTTCGCCGATCACTGAGGAAGCGCTCGTTGGCTCGATGGCGCTTCTGAAGTGCGATCACGCGCAGGTGTACGGCCTAACCGAGACTACGGGTGCGGTCACCTTCCTGCAGCCTGAAGATCACGATCCGGGTGGCGACCGTGCGGGCTTGCTGCGCTCGGCTGGTACACCGGTGCTCGGCACCGAGGTTCGGATCGTCGATGAGGACGGAACCGACGTTGCTGAGGGTGAGGTTGGCGAGATCTGGTCACGGTCGCATCAAAATCTCAAGGGCTACTGGAAGAATCCAGAGGCCACGGCTGCCGCATTCCCGGAAGGACGCGACGAGGATGGCCTCGGCTGGTTCTCGACCGGTGACGCTGGCTACGTGAAGGACGGCTTCGTCTTCATCCACGACCGGGTCAAGGACATGATCGTCTCTGGCGGCGAGAACATCTATCCAGCTGAAATCGAGAACGCCATCATGTCGCACCCTGGAGTTGCCGACGTTGCGGTGATCGGTATCCCGAGCGATCGCTGGGGGGAGTCGCCGCTTGCTCTGCTCATTCCGGCGCCGGACGCCGATCCGAGCGAGCAGGAGATCATCGATCATTGCGCGGAACGACTGGCTCGCTTCAAGCTGCCTGCCAGCGTCGAACGGATCGCCGAGATTCCCCGCAATCCATCGGGCAAGATCCTCAAGACTGAGCTACGCAAGCCGTACTGGGAGGGCCGAGAGCGGTCGGTTAACTGATTCTCCGCCGCGGGGCGAGGGTCAGTCTTCGGTGTTTTCGGCGAGGAAGCTCTTGTAGACGCGGATGAGAACTTGCTTCTGATCCGACGACAGGTCGTCTTGGGCGCGAATCGCAGCGAGCAGGTCAGATTCGGGAGCCTCGTCGAGGATGCCGGCGCGCACGTAGAGCTGTTCGGCTGACACCTCGAGTGCTTTGGCCAACTGCTGCAGGATCTCTGCGCTTGGGCGTTTGAGACCCCGTTCGATCTGGCTCAGGTACGGATTGGACACACCAGCCAGGTCGGCGAGCTTACGCATCGACAGCTCGGCTTGACGGCGTTGCTCACGGATGTAGGCCCCGAGGGCTTCGCGGGGATCAGCCATCGGTCACTCCTGGCAAGGTCGTCTCCGAAAACGTGTTGCGGCCGGACTGCATGCTCGCAGCCCGACCGCATGGAAGGGGGGATTGGACGCCGGTGGGGTTGGGGGGGGATGCCCCACCAGCGCGTTCTTGATGGCTCAGCCAGCCTGTTCGGCGTTGGTCTTTTTGGCGGCCTTCTTGGTGGTCTTCTTGGCAGTGGTCGCCTTCGCTGGCTTCGGGGCGTCGATGCCGATGAAGCTCCAGGCGGCATTGCGGCCGGTCTGCATCGCGTCGGCGACCTGCTCGGGCAGTCGCTCGGCAACCTTGGTGGCGAGCGGCTCGGTCCGCCCCCGGAAGTCGGTAAGCGTTGCGGCTGCCTGCGAGCGGGCTGCGGCAGCGTGCTCGGCGAGCTGATTGGGGGCAGAGACTTCACGGCCGACCAGAGCGTCGGTGACGAGGAGGTTGATGCCTACGGAGGTGTAGGCGGCGTTTTTGGCCTGTTCGATGACGGTGGGCATGGGATGCTCCTGGGAGAGAAAGTGGACTGGGGGAGCCGCAGGGTTCTGTGCGACGAGGTGCTTACAATAGTTAGCGTACGCGCAATATGCAACTCCTAGAACGCAGATTGCTTGCTATGGCAAGCGTCACGTTGGAGGGCGGATGACAATAGAAATCCACACCATGGGCGACTACTGGGCGTCCGACCATGACGAGCGTTCGGAGCTGGGAGAGCTCGTTCATCGCGCCAAGGATCTCTCCGACCAGGCCGCAGTGGCGGTGCTCGCCGACCGGTTTGCGCAGTTCCTCGACACCATCGCGTCGGTCGACGCGGTAGTTGTACCGATGCCGGCAAGCCCCAATCGGTCCTCCGGGATGCTCGGTGCGATCGCCGGAGCCCGAGCCCGACCGATACTCGAGCGGCGCAACGCCACCGTCCGTCTGCGTGATCTTGCGCCAACAGACAGGCCCGTAGTCGCAAAAGCCGGCGGCTACGAGATCGCCGGCTCATGTAGGGGAGTGGATGTGGTGCTGTTTGACGACGTTGTGCTCACTGGCACAACGCTGCGTCACGTCGGCGATCTTCTTTTGGCCGCCGGGGCCGCGTCGGTCGTGGGGGTTGCGGTCGCTCGAACTCGTCGTCGCTGACCGTCGAATCTGGCCACGTCGGGTTGCGGGAGGCGGCCGGCGACCGCCCTAGGCGTGTCGGCGATCGATGAGGCGCTGGATGTACTGGACGTAGACGTCAAGATCCTGGGCACCCTGCACCGGAAGGATCTCGTCGAGCAGGATTGTTGGCACGCCGGTGACACCGTGTTCGATCGATGCGTTGTGATCGTCAATGACGTCTTGTGCCAGACGCTCTTGGTGCTTGACCACGTAGGAGATGAACGATCCCGGATCGGCACCGCACTGCGCTGCGATCTCTGCAAGAACGTTCGGATCGGAGATGGTGCGGTTCTCTGCGAAGTACGCGTCCATGAGGCGTCGGTGATACGCAGGCTCGATGTCGGGGGCGAACTCGGCGATCGCCTTGGCCGCGATTTGGGCAGGGACGCTGCCCGACGGTTGCGGATTGCCGGTAGCCCACTGTTGGAACGTGAGGCTCGGTTCTGCCTCCTGGGGGCGCTGCCAGCTTCTGGTGTACTCGACGAACTTGTCGTGCTTGGCTGGGTCGCCACCCTCGTTGCCCGGGCGAAGCAGATACGACTTCCACTCGACATCGATCTGATTGCCGAAGTGTGCTTCGAGCTGCTCGACGCGAACCGCGCCGACGTAGCACCACGGTCAGAGAAAGTCGGACCAGACGGTGACCTTGACGGGATCGGTCGATACAGCAGTCATGAGTTTGAGCGTAGGTCGTGGAAGCCGATGGCGCCGCTTGGATGATGTTGTGTGGTCAGAAACGGTCGCGATGGAAGGGCGTTAGGTCCAGGTGATCGTGGCCGGCCGCGCGGCGAGCAAGCGCCTCGCCAATAGCGGCGCTGTGCTTAAACCCATGGCCGCTGCACGCCGAGACGACCGTAACGTCGGGGTGCTGAGGGTGGGCATCGATCAGGAAGTGATCGTCGTCGGTGTTCGTATAGAGGCACACTGCGGTCTTGACACAGTGTGGGGTCAGGCCTGAGAGCCTGGGTTCGACCATGCGCTCGTAGAACGTGGCGATCTCAGTGGGGGACACTGTCCGGTCGACCGCCTCGGGCGAGGTGGTGTCGACGAACTGTTCACCCAGCACCTTGACCCCCGGAATGCCTCCCCAAGGTGCGCCGAAGACGCCGAGGTACTCATCGATTGATTCTCGGGCCCAAATCGCGAACGACACATGGTCCGGCCGCCAGGTCTCGAGGTTCTCAGCCTCGAACCAGAACACGACCTGCCGGGTGACGCGGAGCCGCTCGCTATCGTGGAAGCTTGGTGCCCATGCCCCTGCCGCAACCACGACGTGACGGGCAGCGATATCGCCGTCAGAGGTGCGCACGATCGGGCGCCCCTCGGACCGGCCAAGGCCGGTGACTGTCGAACCGAAGCGGAGGTCGGCGCCACCATCGTTGGCGAGGTGAAGTTGGGCGGCGATGGCCTCGTCGGCCATAACGGTCCCGGCCGTTGGCTCGCGGCCGACGACCTCGTCATCGCCCACGAGCAAGTTCGGGAAGCGGACCCGGGACTCGGCGGCACTGAGTTGCTCGAAGTCGAGGTCAGCCGCAGCGGCGACGGTAGCAGTGTCGTCGACGAAGCTTCCCCAGCGTTCGTCGCTAGATGCCCCGGTGGGGGCGATGATCAGCCCGCCGTAGTCGTGAAGCAGCACCGAACCGGTTGCCGCCCCAACCTCGCGCCAGATCTCGTGCGAACGTTGCGCGAACGGCACGTAATGGGCGCCCTCGCCGACGGCCAGCCGAGTCACCCTCGTCTCGGCGTGCGACGAGCCGAAATCGTGGGGCGGGTGATAGCTATCGAACCCGACAACATCGAGGCCGAGCGCGGTGGCCTGGTAGGCGACAGCGGCGCCGAACGCGCCAAGGCCGACGACGGCGAGATCGGCGGTCTTCGCAGCTGACATCGCCACGATGGTAGTCAGCTGTGGCAGGCTCACGGCATGTCGACCTGTGCCTTCATCGGGCTGGGCGTAATGGGGTACCCGATGGCCGGTCACCTCGTCGCCGCCGGCCACACCGTTACCGTCTACAACCGAACCGCCACCCGCGCTGAAGCATGGGTCGCCGAACACGGTGCTGTTGCTGCCGCAACACCGGCCAGTGCCGCAGCGGGCGCCGAGTTCGTGTTCCTTTGCGTCGGCGATGACCCTGACGTGCGGGCGGTGACTACCGGCGCCGGTGGGGTGCTCGAAACGATGGGGGAGGGCGCCGTGCTGATCGACCACACGACCGCATCCGCTGCGGTCGCCCGCGAGGTGCATACGGCGGCAGCCGCGAAGGGTGTCGGATTTCTCGATGCCCCGATCTCGGGCGGCCAGGCGGGTGCCGAGAACGGCGTGCTGACCGTGATGTGCGGCGGGGACCAGCCCGACTTTTCCCGAGCGGCACCGGTGATCGATGCGTACAGCCGGGCCTGCAACCTCCTCGGCGGACCCGGCAGCGGCCAGCTGACCAAGATGGTCAACCAGATCTGTATCGCGGGCCTCGTTCAAGGGTTGTCCGAAGGAATCAACTTCGCGATGCGGGCGGGTCTCGACGTCGACGCCGTCGTCGAGACGATCTCCAAGGGCGCCGCAGGCTCGTGGCAGATGGAAAATCGGGCTCACACCATGTCGGCCGGGACCTTTGATTACGGCTTCGCCCTCGACTGGATGCGCAAAGACCTGCGGATTTGCTTCGAGGAGGCCGGCGCCAACGGTGCCAAACTCCCCGTCACTGAGATCGTGGATAGCTACTACGCAGAACTCCAGGGCGAAGGTCTGGGTCGCTGCGATACGTCGACGCTCATTCACCGGCTCACCGACTGACGGGTTCCTTTTGAGGAACGAGTGTGGCGCGTGTCACACTCTCGCCCCACACCTGAGGGGGTCGCCATGACGCAGATTCCGACCAGCATCGAGCAGGTCGACGCCACATGGATGAGCGAGGTATTGGGGCGTTCGGTCACCGACGTGAGCCACGAGCAAATCGGTGTCGGTATCGGCGTTTCGAGCGCGGTGTATCGCACAAGCCTCAGTGGCTTCGACACGCCGACCCTGATCACGAAGCTCCCGGCGCTGGCAGAGGAGGCTGTTTTCACGTCCTCGGTACTCCGCATGTACATCCGCGAGGTCCGCTTCTTTCAGAACCTCGCGCAGGACTCGCCGATTCGGGTTCCCAACGGCTACTTCGGGGTGGTCGATGAAGAGACGAGCCACTTCGTGCAGCTGATGGAGGATATGGGATCGCTGCGCATTGTCGATCAGAACGAAGGCATGAACATTGATGACTCGCGTCAGGCGGTTGACGAGCTCGCGCTGTGGCACGCCAGATGGTGGGGGAAGGCTGACCCGATCGTCGACCGTGGAGACTCCGTCTGCCTGAGCGACCCTGTGTATCCGGCCGTGTTGCCCATGGTGTTTGCCGAGGGCTGGGCAAAGGTCAACAGCGAGATGACCATCGCTCCGGAGATCCTTGCGGTGGGGCCGGCATGGACAGACAAGCTTGAATGGATGCTCGGCTCGCTCTCTGGGGCACCCAACACCATGACGCACGGCGACTACCGCGCGGACAACATCTTGTTTGCTGACGACGGCTCGGTCGTGCTGCTCGACTTCCAGCTCACGGGAAGGGGGTCGGCGAGCTATGACCTGGCGTACTTCATCACCCAGTCACTCGAACCTGACCTCGCCGCAACTCATGAAACGGAATTGTTCAACCGTTGGCGCGACGGTCTCATCGCCGCAGGCGTGTCAGAAGCCGAAACCGTCGGGTTGTGGGACCGCTACCGCGAAGCCGCCTACTTCTGCCTCGTGTACCCGATCGTGGCGTCGAGGGGTATGGACCTCTCCGACGAGCGGCAATACGAGCTGATCGACAATATGAACTTGCGTTTTGCTCGAGCTGTCGACCAACTCAACCTCGCCGACTTGATCTGATGCCCGGCCTCACGCCGGATCAGTGCGCCACCTTCCTCGATGAGCCAGGCCACCTGCTTCGGCTTGGTACGAACGGCACCGATGGCTTGCCCCGGGTTGTGCCGATCTGGTTCATCCACGAAGAGGGTGCACTGTGGTTCACGCCGAGAGCCAAGTCTGCCTGGCTCGACGATCTCCGGGCCGACCCGTCGGTTTGCTGCACGATCGATGAGTCTGAAGGCTCGATGCGAAAGGTCGTGGCGCGGGGACGCGCTGAGTTGGTGCACGACCTGGGCGCCGACAACATCTGGCGAGATCAGTATCGGCGCATGGCGTGTCGCTACACACCTGAGTCGTTCGCCGACGCGTACATCGACGACACGATCGCCGAACCTCGCAGCCTTTACCGGCTAGTCCTCACTTCAGCCCAGATCACCACGTGGCGAATGCCGCTGCAGGGTGAAAACCGTTTGGCCGTCTGGGGCCGGCAGTATTACCACGACGGCCGCTAGCCGAGAGCGAGGGCCGCGCCGGTCGACACTGCGTCGGCGAGTTCGGCAGCAAGCGCCGGCGCCGTGTCGGGGTTGAGGCGGTACGCAGGTCCGTAGAGGCTCACCGCGGCGACGATAGCGCCATCCTCATCTCGCACGGGGACCGCTAGCCCATTGACTTCCAAGTCGAGGGCCTGCAATGCCCATGCCCATCCGTAGTCGGCGACCTCGGCCAGGCGGGTTCGGATGTCCGCCGTGCTGGTCGGCGTATGGGGAGTCGCCGGCTCGAGTGCATTCGCCAAGTAATCGTCGAGCCGGCTCGTTGGCCAGGCGGCCATCAGCACAAGTCCCGGTGCGACGTGATGAAACGGCAGGCTTGCGCCGGTTGAGTCGGGAACCTGGACTGCCGACGGGCCGGGGATCTGTGCGAGGTAATGAGCGCCGCCCGGGGTGTCGACGGTGAGTGCTGCGCTCTCGCCGAACCGCTCAACGAGATCGAGCAAAAGCGGGCGGAGTTGATCTTCCATGGCAGGGGGGACAGCATCGCGCCCCTGAAGTGTGGCGATGGCTGGGCCGATGGTCAGTTCGCCATCGGCGTTGCGGGAGAGCATGCCGAGATCGACCAGTTGCGAGGCCAGTCGGCTGGCGGTGGAGCGAGGGAGACCGGTTCGACGCCCGAGTTCACGAACCCCGACGGGGAGATCAGCTGCGGCGACGTGCTGAAGCACCAGGAACGCTCGTCCGACGGGGCCGGAGGTTGTTGACGGTTTGACGGCGTCAGCCATACGCTGCATCCTACCAAGCAGGACGTCTCACTGAATAGGACATCTTCCATGCCTAGCGTCTTCATCACCTGCGCCGTCACGGGCGGGGGCAACACCGTTCACAAGTCGCCCCACGTGCCGATTACTCCCGAACAGATCGCCGAGTCGGCGATCGAAGCGGCGAAGGCCGGCGCAGCGGTGGTTCACTGCCACGTTCGCGATCTCGAGACCGGGGCCCAGAGTCGCGATCGTGACCTCTATAAGGAGTTGACCGACCGCATCCGTTCGTCGAACACCGATGTGATCGTGAACCTCACCGGCGGTACCGGTGCCGACATCACCCTTGGTGGGGTCGAGAACCCTTTGCCGCTGAGTGAAGAGGGCACCGACATGGCAGGGGCCACAGAGCGTATGGCCCACATCGTCGAGTGTCGGCCTGAGATCGCCACCATCGACATGGGCACGATGAACTTCGGGGAGGGCGACTACATCATGACCAACAGCACCTCTCAGCTCGACGAGATCGCCCGCCAGTTTCAGGCGATCGACGTGCAACCCGAGCTTGAATGCTTCGATACCGGCCACCTCTGGTACGCCAAGAACCAGGAAGCGCGTGGTCTCTACGAGGGCAAGACGATGAACGCCCAGCTCTGCATGGGTGTGCCGTGGGGTGCTCCCGACGACATGAACACCTTGATGGCGATGGTCAACAACGTGCCGTCGCACTGGAACTATTCGGCCTTCTCGATTGGTCGGCGCCAGCTCGAGTACGTCGCTGCCGCGGCGGTCGTCGGCGGCAATATTCGGGTCGGGCTTGAGGACAACCTGTACCTTTCCAAGGGCGTACTCGCCACTAATGCCGACCTCGTCGAGCGGGCCATGGTCATCCTCGAGGGGATGAACTTCACGGTGATGGGGCCCGACGAGGTCCGTGACCAGCTGAACCTCACCAAGCACGGCTGAACTGGAGCCGTCGTGGAGAGCCATGCCGCCGTCATCGGGGCCGGTGTCATCGGGTCAGCGTGGGCGGCACGCTTTGCCCTACACGGCATCGACGTCAAGGTGAGCGACCCGAACCCGGACGCAATCCGCATCATCGATGAAGTGCTTGGAAACGCCCGAGCCGCGTGGGCAGATCTCGAGCTTCCACTCGCCGATGAAGGCACCATCTCCGTCGTCGAGTCGATCGAGGAAGCTGCCGTGGGAGCAGGTCACGTCCAGGAGAGCGCACCCGAGAATCCGGCGGTCAAGATCCCGATCCTCGAAGCGATCGCTGCTGCGTGCCCCGCTGACACGGTGATTGCCTCCTCGACGTCGGGGATCAAGCCATCTGATCTCCAGCCCTCGATTGCCAACCCTGGCCGCGTCGTGGTCGGCCATCCATATAACCCGGTCTACTTGCTTCCGTTGGTCGAGGTCGTTGGAGGTGGGCTGACCCACGATGCTGCGATCTATCGGGCGATGGCGACGTACGCCGAGATCTCGATGAAACCGGTCCACGTCCGCGTCGAGATCGATGCGTTCATCGGTGACCGGCTGCTCGAGGCCGTGTGGCGAGAGGCGTTGTGGCTTGTCAATGACGGCGTCGCTACCACCGAGGAGATCGACGACGTCATTCGCTACGGGTTTGGCCTGCGTTGGGCCCAGATGGGCCTCTTCGAGACATACCGCATCGCTGGTGGTGAGGGTGGTATGGCGCATTTCATCCGCCAGTTTGGGCCGTGCCTCGAATGGCCGTGGACCAAGCTGACGGACGTTCCTGAACTCACCGAGGAGCTCGTGCAGACGATCGCTAACCAGTCCGACGCCCAATCGGGTCACCACGACCTCCGGGATCTCGAGCGAATCCGTGACACCAATGTCGCAGCCATTTTGAAGGCGCTCGAGGCCAACGACTGGGGCGCCGGCCGAACGCTCAGAGACCAGCGCATGCGGCTCGGGTGACAGGCGGGTACTACGACCTTGGGGCCCACTCTCGGCCCGTCGCCTGCGCCACGGCCGACGCCCAGACCTGGTTCGACCGGGGCCTCAACTGGATCTTTGGCTTTAACCACGACGAAGCAAAGCGCTGCTTCGAGAGGGCGACCGGGGCAGACCCCGATTGCGCCATGGCCCATTGGGGGCTGGGGTATGCCCACGGGCCTCACGTCAACAAGGACTGGCACTTCTACGCTGACGAAGAGCTGGTGGTGTGCCTGCCGCTTATGCACGAGAGCGCGCAGCGAGCGATTGCGCTGAGTACGGATGGAGATCCGGTCGAGCACGCCCTCGCGTTGGCGCTTCTCGCCCGCTATCCGCAGCCAGACCCGCCTGACCTCGCAACGATGGTCAGCTGGCACGACGCGTTTGCGGACGCCATGCGCGATGCGCACCATACGAATCCCGACGATGGGGACGTGGCCTCGGTGTTCGTTGAGTCGATGATGATGCGGACGCCATGGCGCCTCTGGGACCTCACCTCGGGTGAGGTCGGGGCTGGGGCCAGCACCGATGAGATGGTCCGGGTGCTTCAGGCCACCGGCGGGTTAAATCCCGCCGACCGACGGCTGCACCCGGGCTTGCTGCACATGGCGATCCACACCGTGGAGATGTCACCGACACCTGAGCGGGGACTGCCAGCCGCTGATGCGCTGCGAAACCTGGTCCCCGACGCCGGGCATCTTCAGCACATGCCGAGCCACATCGACGTCTTGCTCGGCCGCTACGCGCAAGCCGTTACGGCTAACGAGCTGGCGGTCGCCACCGACCTGCGCTATCTCGCAGAGGTCGGCCCGTACGGCCAGTACAGCGCCGACATCTGCCACAACAATCACCTGCTGATGTATGCCGCAATGCTCATGGGCCGGTGGCAGCCGGCGATCGACGCCGCCGATCGGATTTGGGCGCTCGTTACGCCCGGGGTTCTCGATGCATCGACTCCCGTGTTCGCAATGAAGCTCGAGGGCTACGTATCGATGCGCATGCACGTGTTTGTCCGCTTCGGAAGGTGGAACGAGATCATCGCCCAACCGCCGCCGGCGGACCCTGAGTGCTATCCCATCACCTCGGTGATGCATCACTACGCCACGGCGATCGCGCACGCGTCGCTCGGCGACCACCAGGCGGCGGCCGCCGCCTCCGATCGGTTCGAGGGCGCGTGCTCAGCCATTGGCCCGGACCGATTCCTGTTCAACAATGATGCAACTGCCGTGATCGACGTCGCCCGGGCAATGCTTCTGGGTGAGTTCGAGTACCACCGAGGAGCGCACCGGGAGGGGCTCGAACACCTTCGCAAGGCGGTGCGTCGTGGTGATGAGCTCCACTACACCGAGCCGTGGGCCTGGATGCACCCGCCCCGCCATGCCCTCGGCGCCCTGTTGCTGGAACAGGGGCAAGTCGATGAAGCCGAGCAGGTCTACCGGGAGGACCTCGGGCTCGCTCCCGGCATCCCCCGGGGGAACGTGCATCCTGACAATGTGTGGGCATTACATGGGCTCGTCGAGTGCCTCGAAGGGCGGGCCTCCGTTGCCGAGGAGGCCGCAGTATTGCGGCTGAAGCTCGACACGGCACGTCGCGCCACCGACGTGTCGGTGACCAGCAGCTGCGCGTGTCGAGGGCTTCTCTGACGAGCAGATTGCGGCTCAGTCACGTTCGATCGTCTCACCGCAGTGGGGACATGAGATCGTCTGTGGGCCGGGCCGGGTCGGGGTCGACCCGCCGAATCGAGCGATCACGGGAATCAGAAGGGTCCCTGTTGCGACGAGGATGCTGAGGATCCCGATGAGCCGAGCGACGCCGTCACCGCCCCAACCGGTCCACAGCACCACCAAGGAAACGCCCGCCAACGCAGCGACGGCCGTGGAAGTCGCAAGCTGAAGCCATTTGACGGTGGGGAGATCGCCTACAAGGCGCAGCGCTGCGGCGAGCGTGGCGGCCCCGCCGACGATCAGACTGCTGACTGCGAGCTTGGCCAGCTCGTCGCTTGGTGATTCGACCCAAACCATCATGATCAGGAGGGCAAAGCCCGCTGCGCCGCCAACTGCGCCGGCCACCGGAGTTGGCGGTAGCGGTCGGCGGCGGAGCGCCGGGGCGTTGATTAGCACGCTCAGCATCGATGCCGAGACGAGGAAGCTGGTGATGAGCACCCGAGCTCCGAGGTCATCGAGATCGCCGAGCAGTACCAGGATTCCGAGGGTGGCGTTCAGCGTGACCGACGCAGTAAACGCTCGGATCCCTATCCGAGTGGCAGCCGAACTCATGCACGGACCTTAGGTCAGCGCATGGCGCGCCACTGGTCAGTTCGCAGTCGTGGGACGCCTGTCGGGCTAGATGCTGAGCGTGGTAGTCGATGCCGCCACGTCGATCACCGCAGTCGGCGAGTAGGCCATCGGCAAGACCTCGCAGGTCGCCCAGGCGTCGCGTTGATCAAGATCGTGGCCGCTGCCCCGCACGCCGCTGACGCCATGCGGGACGACCCAACCCGAGTTGTCCCAATCGGCGACGTCGAAGACGTAACGGGCGCACGAACTCAGGTAGCACTGCAGTCCGAGCATCGGTGCAATGCCACCGGCCCGCACGGTCTCACCATCGCCGGCGACGCCGATCACCGGTGGATGCAGCTCTGCAGCCGCGTCGATACCGAGCGCGAGCGGATGCGGACTGAACATGAGGTGTTGATCGTCCCAGCGCCAGGCAGTCGGGTCGTGACCGCGCTCGGCCGCGAGGTTTGCCGTCACCGTGTCGAGGAGGTCGCTGAGCGTGGCATGGAGGGCTGATTCGTCGTCGAGCCCGGGCAGCAGGCGCCATCCACCGCGCAGCAGCAGGGTTGTTCCTGCATCGAAATTCATGCGTGATGAGTCGAGGCTCCGCGGCCAGCCGGGTGCTGCGAGCGAGGCGTTGTGGATTCCAAGCCGTGCTTCGACGTCGGTCGCCCAGGCCTGACGGAACGAGGCGTAGACCACCGCTGCGGCGCTGTCAGCGGTTACCTCGTGATCCCAGCTCGCGACGAGATCACGAGCGGCTCGACCGAGGTCGGTGGTGGGGGAGAGATCGGCGATGATCTCACAGATCGGGGGAGCGGCGAGCGAGCGCACGTCGGCGTGAATGCGGGTCATGTCGACCGCTGTTGCCCGATGGAGGTCACTGAGCAGCTCAACGATGCGGTTGTGGCGGGACGGGCCTGCGAAGTCGAGTGAGATGTAGGGCCCATCGTCACTCACCCGGTTATTGGCCGTCACGAGAAACCCACGGTCGGGGTTTCGCCAGTGTTGGAGGTCGTCGTGGGGAACCTCGGTGAGGCCGTCCCATGCGTGGGCCGCGTTGCCAGGCACCGGGATCCAGCGGTTCGCTGGCGGTCGCTCGATGATGCGGCCACGGATCTTGAACGAGATATTGCCGCTGGTGTCGGCGGTGAGCAGATTGTTGGCGGGGATGACCCAGTGCCGGACCGCCTCCTCGAAGTCGTCACAGTCTGTTGCGATCAGCATCGGCTGGAGGCACTCGAAGGTCGTGTCGTCGGCGAGCCCGGTCCAGTTTGTGCACAGCACAGTGCCATTGCCGTCGATATCGCCGAGAACGAACGGGCCGCGTGGCGAGCGGCCGATGGTGATCTTCACCGGGTCAGCGTTGCGAACCGAGATGGTCTCGGTCGACCGTTCAGTGATATCGCTGGGCGATTCCATGAACACGTCGGTGTCGTCACACATGGCGTGGGTGATGCACCACGCAACGTCGGCGTTGTGGCCGAAGTGAGCAAATCCAGGCACGCCCGGAAACGACAAGCCGATGACGTCGAACGCGTCGCACGCCATGTGGAATTGCAGATACACGTTCGGGAACTCGATGCCGCGGTGCGGGTCGCCGGCCAACAGGGGGAGCCCGGATGCGGTGCGGCTGCCATGCACCGCCCAACTGTTGGAGGCGCCGTCGATGTCGGGGATTCCAGCGATGTCGTCGACCCCCGCAGCAAGAGCCGCCGCCGCGCCTTCGAGCAAGTCGATCGGGGGTCCGGTCGGTGGAATCATTGGCGTGATCGTCCCCGGGTCGCCCTTCATCGCCGCCGTGACCTCCGGTCCGGCGGCACGGAGCACTGCACCGCGCCACAGCTTGCGCATGAAGGTGCCCATGAAGACATGCCGGACCTTGTAGACGGCATTGCAGTGCCATGCCTCCCAGCGGGCGGGGGCGAACGGGTGGTGGTCGAACTCGGCCGGCAACGAGGCTGCGTTGTCATCAAGCCACCGGTTGACGCCCTCGGCGTACGCTTCGGTCATGGCCTTGGCTTCCGAGGAGAGACCTTCCCAGTCGCGTTGGGCGGCCGCTTGGATACCGATCCGGCGGAAGAACGTGTCTTCGCGTACGCCGGCCACGCCGACGACCTCCGACCAGCGACCGGCGGCCTTGAGCCGGTCGTACTCCATCTGCCAGAAACGGTCGGCGGCCGCGCAGTAGCCCTGGGCAGTGAACGCAGCTGTTTCGTTCGGCGCAGTGACGTGCGCGATGCCCAAGTGGTCGCGGGTGATGATGATGTCGGGCACGGGGCCTCCGTTGGTTCAGGCGTCTTCGAGCGCCTTGACGTCCTTGAGCCAGAGTCCGCCGCCGGGGTGCGGGCGGGGATCGTAGCTGTGATGACCGAGGAGCCGCCGAACCCGCGGTGAGCGGTCGGCGAGTTCGTCGGTGGTGTAGTCGAGCGGGCTGCTCTCCTCGGGTGTGAGCCAGCCGGCGACGAAGCTGAGGTGCATAGCCCGGCGCCAGCGGTCGGTCCGGTTGGCTCCGCCACCGTGGAATACGTACCCCGAATAGATGAGGGCGTCGCCCGGGCCGAGTTCAGCCGGCACGGAGTCAGCGTCTCCGAAGCGTTGGATTTCGGCGTTCTTGTGGCTGCCGGGGACCACCCGGGTGGCGCCAAGCTCCTCGGTCACGTGCTCGAGCCCGATCATGGCGCTGAGGGTGACCTCTGGAGAGTCTGGCCATGTGCGGCTCACGAACTCCCACCAGTTGTTGGCGTCGCGGTGCAGCGATTGGGCGGGCTCGCCTGGTCCGATGTACATCACCTGGCCGGTGTTGACCCAGTATGAGCCGCACGCGGGCAACAGCACGGCATCGGCCAGCGCGGCAAACACCGGGTTGTCGAGCATGTCGAAGTAGGAGGGACTCAGACGGCCAAGCGACGAGAATCGGATCGTGTTTGCGCCGACGAATGCAGCGCCGTCATCGCCGAGGCCTTGGGTCGCCGAGCCGGGTGCCACCGCGGCGGCGCGGGCATCGGCCGCCTCTCGCATCGCTTCGATCGTGTCGGTGTCGAACATGGCTTCCACGATCAGACCGCCATCGGTTTCGAAGGCGAGCAGCATGTCGGCGATGTCGGCACTGCCGGGAAATCGTTGAAGCGACGGAAGACTCATACCCGGTACTTTCGCATGCATGGCCAGACGCGTGCGCTAGCGCGCGAGTGCAGTCTCGGCTTCGGCGACGAGTGACGCCATGATCTCGGCAGTGGGGCGCAGTTCGGTGGCGTACCCGATCCCCTGTCCGGCACCGGAGTGCAGCAGTGGCTCGACGGCGTGTTCCTGGATCGCACCGAGGAGATCGCCGACCAACACATCCTGATACGGCATCTTCAGTGGTGGCGGCGCGTCGGCGGTATCCCATTCGTCACTCCAGGAGCTGCGGATCTGCCGGAACGTCTTCCCGCTCTCGCTGCGGGTCACCACGGTGTCGGCGGACGTCGCCGCGAGGAGCTTCTCGACCAGCGCAGGTTGCATATGCTCAGCATTTTCGGTGGACGTCAGCCAGATCGTGCCGGTCCATACTCCTTGTGCACCGAGCGCCAGCGAGGCAGCGAGGTGTCGCCCCGTAGCGACCCCACCGGCAGCGAGGACGGGGATGTCGCCGGCCAGATCGACGATCTGGGGAACGAGCGTGAAGGTGCCGATCGGCCCGGTGTGGGCGCCGGCGTCGTAACCCTGAGCGACGATCAGGTCGACGCCCGCGTCGAGAGCTCGAGGTACGTGGCGGGGACTTCCGATAAGGGCGGCGGTGAGCTTGCCCAGCTCGTGGGCTTTGTCGACGGCGGCCCGGGGCGCGCCGATCCCACACGCGAAGAGGTCGACGTCGGATTCGAACACCGCCTCGAGTTGTTCCTGCTCAATCTCGCTCGACCGGATGAAGCGGGTCCGCATGCCCGGACCACTCGGGTCCGGGACGTCGTACTTTTCCTTGATCGACTGAACGAACCGCCGGTGTTCGTCGGGGATATGGGCTTCGATCGCCTCGCGACTGTTGTGTTCGGGCATGCCTGGCGGAAGCACAAGGTCGACCCCGAAGGGGCGGTCACCCACGAGGCGTCGGATCTCAGCGAGTTCATCGCGGATCTCGTGGGGAAAGCGGCGGGTCGCGCCGTAAACGCCCAGACCGCCGGCCAGGCAGATCGCGGCGACGGTGGGGATGTCGTGGGCAAAGCCGAAGATCGGTTGCTCGATGCCAAAGCGTTCGCAGACGGGGGTGTGGAGAGAGGTCACGGCCCAGATCGTGCCACGAGTCGGCCACGAAGGCCGTCGAGGAAGAGATCGACGAGGGCTTCAAAGCTGGCGTCGTGGTCGCCTCGGCCGAGTGCGTCGGCGGCCTGAAGCGACACGAAGCCGTGGAGCGATGCTCGAAGCGACCGGCCGACGCGGTGCGCCTCGCGGGTGTCGAGGCCGTAGTGAGCGAGGATTGCGTCCATTGTTTCGACCGCGCCGATCCCTGCCCGGCGCCGTTGGGGACGGTCGACGGAGCGAAGTGTGAGCTCGTAGCGAGCCGGGTGGGCTGTCGCCCACCGGCGATACGACGACGCGAACGAGCGGACAGCGTCATCGCCGGCCACGCCGACCGCAGAGTCGCGAAGGGTTGTGCCGAACACTTGGGTCGCTGCGATAGCCAGATCATCGAGCAGGCCCTGGAGGCCGGCGACGTGACTGTACAGCGACGGCGATTGGACGTCGAGCAGGTCGGCCACGGCGCGGAGGGTCACGCCGTCAACACCGTTGCGGTCGAGGATTGAGAATCCCGCAACGATGACCGCCTCGTGGTCGAGTCCTCGCTTACGGGCCATGAGACGATCGTAGGTCTTGAACCCAGATAGATCAATGTCTAAGATGCTTAGGCAGACTTGAAAGAGGAGTTCCATGAGCGAGCGATACACGATCATCTCGGCTGACTCTCACGCTGGCGGCAACATGGCGGCCTACGAGGAGTACCTCCCAGCCGAATGGCGCGATGCGTACGACGAGTGGCGGGGTGGCTACAAGAACCCGTACCGCGACCTGCAGGATGATGGTCGAAACCGCAACTGGGACAACGAGCGCCGTATCAGCGAGCAGTACGCCGACGGTGTGGTTGCCGAGATCACATTTCCCAACACCGTTCCTCCGTTCTATCCAACCGGTGCCCTCCTGGCTCGCTCGCCGAAGGACAGCGAGGACGTTCGCCGCCGCAAGGCCGGCCTCGAGTGCCACAACCGATGGCTCGCCGACTGGTGCGGCGAGTATCCGGCGCAGCGTCGCGGTCTCCCGCAGATCTTTCTCGAGGGCGTCGACGACGCCATCAAGACCCTTACCTGGGCTGCCAACGAGGGCTTCAAAAGCTTCCTGATGCCCCACGTCGCCCCTGACGTTGACCTCCCGGGTCTCTGGTCACCGCAGTGGGATCGCCTGTGGGCGGCGGTACAGGACCTCGACCTCGTCGTCACCCAGCACGGTGGCAACGGCACGCCGGACTATGGCAAGGATCCGGCTTCAGGTGTGATCTTCCTTATGGAGGTGCCGTTTTTCGCCCACCGCAACCTCGCCCACCTCACCATGAGTGGCGTGTTTGAGCGGTTCCCGAACCTCAAGTACGTCATGACCGAGCAAGGTGTCGCTTGGGCGATCGAGGAGTTGCGCCGGATGGACGCCTATCACGCGCAGATGAAACATGGTCGCGTCGGCGAACTCGGCTTCTCCGCCGACGTCGTTCTGCCGCTTAAGCCGAGCGAGTACTTCGATCGCAACGTCTGGATTGGGGCGTCGTTCCCATCGCCGGGCGAGGCCGAGGCGATGAAGGTACTCGGCACCCACAAGACCATGTGGGGTTCGGACTACCCGCACCACGAAGGTACCTACCCGTACAGCACGGAGTCGTTGCGCCGGGCCTTCCACGACTGGGACGAAATCGAGATGAAGCAGGTCCTGAGCGAGAATGCTGCTGAGGTCTACTCGTTCGACCTCGACGCGCTGGCGCCACTGGCGGCTGAACACGGCCCAACGTTCGATGAGGTGAAGGTACCGCTCGACGGCATTCCCAAGGGCGCCACCAGCCCCGCTTTCTTCAAGGCTTAGGGCCGACTAGGGGGGGGTCAACTCGCCGCTGCCGCGGGGGATGAGTTCGACTGGTACCACGATGCGGGTCGGCTCGCTCGTTTCGCCGTCGATTCGACGCAGGAGAAGTTCGGCCGCGGTGCGGCCGAGCGCATTTGCGTTCTGCGGGGCAGTGGTGATCGCCGGCTCGACGAGGTCGGCGATCTCGAGGTGATCGAAAGCCACGAGTGCAATCTCGTGTTGGCGGCCGAGCCGGTGCAGGGAGCGCACAGCGCCGACGGCTGCCAGGTTCTGTGCTGCGAACAAGGCCGTGGGCGCGTCGCTGCCGGCGAGCAGTTCGGTGACTGCCGCGTCTGCGAGTTCGGGGGTTGTGAGACCGAACCGAGCGGTGGGGTCGGCGCCGGCCTCCCTGATTGCGTCGATGAACCCAGCGTGGCGTTGTCGGATTGACTCGCTCTGCTCACGCGATCCGAGAAATGCGACCCGCCGATGTCCGTGAGCAAGCAGATGCCGGGTTGCTGCACGCGCGCCGCCGCGATGGTCACTTGCGACCACGTCCGCGTCGACACCGGGTTCGCGGTCAATGAAGACGATGGGAGTGCCACGATCGAGTTCCCGGCTCAGTGCCGGGCCCGGGGCATCACCAACTGGTATGACCGCAATGCCGTCGACCTGGCGTTCGGTGAAAAGGTCGACCAGTCGGTCGTGTTCGCCGGCGTCCTCACGTGAGGATGCGCTCACGACAAGGGTGTCGGCCTCGGTTCGGAGGTGTTGCTCGAACGCAGCGTGGACAGCCGCAGCGAATGGGTTGGTTCCGTCAGCGTGGACGACGGCCACTGTTTGGAGCCGGGCATCGGAGCGGCGTAGGACCTGGGCCGAGTGATTCCGGCGGTAGCCGAGCTCGCCGACCGCTTTGCGGACCCGCTCGGCCATCGCAGGAGCGACACCCGGCTCGTCGTTGACGACGCGAGAAACGGTCTTGAAGCTGACCCCCGCCTGCTCAGCGACGTCTTTGAGTGTCGGCCGACTCGCCATACTGCGCAGTGTAGTGAGAATAGACAACGTTGTCAGCTCTCGATACATTAGCTGACAACGTTGTCAATTTTGTGAAAGCCCCTCATGCCAGTGCGTATCGCCGTCAACGGCTTCGGTCGCATCGGCCGTAACTTTGTCAGATCCTTTGTCGAGCGCCAGGGCGTTGGCGCCCTTGACGCCTCGATCGAACTCGTCGCCGTGAACGATCTCGGCAACGTCGAGACACTCGCTCATCTCCTTCGCCATGACTCCGTGCATGGGGCTGTGGACTGGCCCGTCGGCGTCCACGAGGACCTGCTCAATATCGATGGTCGCAAGGTGTCAGTACTCGCAGAGCGAAACCCAGGTGACCTGCCGTGGGACGAGCTTGGTGTTGACCTGGTCATCGAATCGACCGGTGTGTTTACCGCCCGCGAGGACGCAGCGCTTCACCTCGACGCCGGTGCTCGTCGAGTGATCGTGTCTGCTCCGGCACCGGGGGCCGATGCCACGTTTGTCATCGGGGTGATCGACGACATGTTCGACCCGGCGACTCACCATGTGGTGTCGAACGCGTCCTGCACCACCAACTGCCTCGCTCCCATGGTGAAGGTCCTCGACGACGCGTTCGGCTTCGAGCAGGGGATGATCACGACGGTTCACGCCTACACCGGCGATCAGGCGCTCGTCGACGGCCCCCACAGCGATCTGCGTCGAGCCCGCGCCGCTGCCGTCAATGTCGTGCCGACGACCACGGGTGCTGCCCGAGCGATTGGCCTCGTCCTGCCGCACCTTGCAGGCAAGCTCGAGGGTCTCGCAATGCGAGTTCCGGTTCCGAGTGGCTCGGTCACCGATCTCGTTGCCAAGGTCGGCTCGAGTGTCAGCGTCGCAGCTGTCAACGAGGCGTTCCGAGCCGCAGCTGAGTCGCGTCCGCTCGCGTCTGTCCTCGAGTACCGCGAGGCTCCGCTCGTGTCGTCCGACATCGTCGGTTTGCCCGCCTCTTGCGTCTTCGACGCCGACCTCACCATGGTGATGGGCGACACCATCAAGATCGCCGGTTGGTACGACAACGAGTGGGGGTACAGCAACCGGCTCGTCGATTTGACCACCCGAGTGGCCGGCTGATCGGCCAATCGAGACTGATCGACCATC
>JAQWLJ010000034.1 GCA_029247365.1 Acidimicrobiales bacterium
GGGGGCCTCGAACGGGGTGATGCGATAGCACTCGCTTACGGGGGCGCATGCGATCATCGCAGTGTTGGCCGCTGTTTCGGCCTGGACGACGGTCAGGCCGAAGGTGACCTCGTCGAGTCCGACCGTGCTGATCGTGGAGGACTCGTCGAGCGCAGAGCCGCCAGGAACGGTGGGGGATGGCTGGTCACCTTCGGAGGCCTCGGTCGTGGCGTTGGTGGCGCCGGCGCCGTTGACGCTGCACTCGGTGGGAATCGTTGTGGTCGGGGTCATCGTGGTCGTTGTGGTGGAGGAAGACGTCGTGGACGACGTCGAGCTGGACGAACTTGTGGTCGTCGCATCGGCATCGACTGCCATGTCCCCCTCGCCGCCGCGGGTCAGCATGAACAAGGCCACGGCGAGCAGCACGATGGCGGTCACGAGTGCAGCAATGATCGGACGGGGGTTCATACCGCCAACGCTACGACGGGGCTCTTCCCAGATCTGGTTGGTCATAGCCCCGAATCTAGGCGAGAGCTGGAACCGCGTCCGCGCGACGCCAGCGTTCAGTGATCAGGTCGTAGTCGCGACGGTCAAGCGGAACGAACCCATAGATGCACTGAGTTTCACGCTCGGTATCGGTGAGTGACTCGACCGCAGTGTGCAGTGCCCGCCGGATGGCGGTAACGAGGCCGGCATTTACGTTGGCGGTGATGAGGGGCAGGCCTGGCGTGGGATGACTCCGAGTGAGGATTCGGACACCGGCGGCCGCCGGTTCGTGACGCTCGGCGAGCAGCATGGACACGGCATCGATTGCGGCGACGTCGGCGAGGCCGTTGGCGACGGCCTCGATCGAGTGGCGATGGCCACCACTCAGCACTACGTCGCCGAAGAAGGATCCCGTTAGGCCGCGCCATCCGAGCTCGTGGCGCCAGACCGCATGACCCGATTGCGAGTCGGCGCCATTCACAGCGACCGTTGCGCCGCGCAGTTCGCTGATCTCGGAGACGTCACGGTCGGCCGCCACCACGATCGCCGAGTGATACCAGCCGGGTGGGGTAGCGGGGAGACGGTGGTCGAACGTACCGACGACCTCGACGGTGGCGAGCGTCTGCACCAGAGGCATCCCGCAGGTCTGCCCAATGAGCAGCGCTTCGTTGGCCCACGCAGCGTAGAGGTCGTCGGGCCGGCGCAGGTCGGTGGGTGCGCCAACACCTTCGCCGATGAGCGCTTCGCGGATGGCTGTCCAGAGACGGTTGACGCTCGCTTGGGTCTCAGGCCAGTCGTACATCGGCAGCATCGAGAACGGCGCGGTCATCGGGGGGTCCAGGTTGCGTCGAGGCAGGCTGGTTTGCGAAACACGAGACCGAGTGGTCCATCGGCGTCGATGCCGAGCTCAATGCGATCAAATCCATCGAGTACGGCCTCGATTGCTGCAATCGTCTGCGCCCGGGCCAGGTGGATGCCGAGGCATGCGTGGGGCCCAAGCGCGAACGTCGTGTGGGTCCGGACGTTAGGGCGCGCGATGTCGAAGCGGTCGGGGTCGGCGAAGACGGTGGGATCACGGTTCGCTCCGGCCAGCGATACGACGACGTAGTCGCCGGCCCGAATCGGTACACCCGAGAGCTCAACGTCGGTGGTGGCATAGCGGTCGATGGTGGCGGCGGCGGGCTCGAGGCGCAGGCTTTCCTCGGCTGCAGCAGCGACGAGCGATCGGTTGGCGCGCACGGCGGCAAGTACGTCGGGGTTGGTGAGCAGATGCCAGATTGCGTTGGCTGTTGCCCCTTCAGAGGTCTCGATGCCCCCAAACAAGATGACAGCAGCGTTGGCCACGACTTCAGCGGTGGACAGCGCCGCGAACGCCGTAACCAGAGGCGCTGGCGGGTCGGACCGAGCAGTGGCTTCGATGGCCGCAGCGAGATCTCGGTAGGCGAGCATTGCGGCATCCCTGGCGTCGAGCCCGGCGGTCAGCCGCTGGACGCTGTCGACGATGGCCCCGTACCACTCAAGCAACGCATCGGCCCCCGGCGGATCGAGTCGGAGCGCGTGGGCAACCGTCTCGGCTGCAAGGGGTGCCGCGAAGGCAGATCGGAGTTCGGCTCGACTGTGGGGTTCGAGTTCGGCGACGATGCCGCGGGCGCGGTCGGTCATCCAATCGGTGAGTCGTTGGAGCTCAGCTCGGTCCGAGAACCAGCCGTTGAACGGCGCCCTGTGCCGCGTGTGAGCCGGCCCATCGGTCGACAACATCGAGGGGCCGAGGATCTGTCCTGTGGTGAAACGTGGGTCATCGACGGTGAATCTTTTGGCATCTCGCATCACGTGGACTGCGGCGCTGCGGCTTGTGACGACCCATCCGTTGAGGGCGGGAAGCCATGCGATTGGGCCGACGGCGCGAGCCGCGGCGAGCGCGGTGTGGGGGTCAAGTGTGAGGTCGTTGAGCGTGACGTCGGCGAGTATCACTCGGGGATCTCGAGCACGATCTTGCCGACGAAGTCCTTGGCGAGGAACGCGGTCTGCGCTGTGGCGATCTGGTCGAGGGGGTAGGTCGCTGCGATCATCGGACGGATCTCGCCACGCTCGATATAGCCGATGAGGTTCGGGAAGACCTCGGGGTCTTGGTATGTCGAACCCTTCAACGTCAGATCCTTGAGGTACAGGTCTCGCACGTCGAGGTCGACGACGGGCCCGGCGATCGCACCAGCGCTGATGTAGCGGCCGCCGATGCGCAGCAGGCGGGTGACGTGCTCCCACACGGGTCCAGCAACGACGTCGACAACGACGTCGAAGCTGTTCTCCCCAAACGTCGCAACCAGGTCGGTGTTGCGGTGGACGACGAGGTCGGCGCCAAGTTCGCGAACTGCATCGGCCTTGGTGGCACCAGCGACTGCGGTGACGTGGGCACCCCGCCGCTTGGCTAGCTGCACGGCGGCGGAACCCACTCCTCCGGATGCGCCGGTGATCAGGACATGCTCGGCGCCGAGTTCGATTCGATGGAGCATGTTTTCGGCGGTCGAATAGGCGCATGGGATCGATGCGAGCTCCACGTCGGACCAGCCGCAGTTGACCGCATGGGTCTCGTCGGTGTGGGCGAGCGTGAACTGCGCGAACCCGCCGTCGTGCTCCGACCCAAAGACCGTTGCGATGAACGGCTCGCCAGCGCTGTGGGCGGTTTGCATCGTGGAAACAAGCACGCGCTCACCGATGCGGTCATCGCTGACTTTGCCTCCGACGGCGACAATGTGACCGCATACGTCGGCACCTTGGATGCGCGGAAACTGCAGATCACCGGACCATCCACTCGTGCTGTCGGCATCGACGCCGGTGTCGGCGGCGGCACCCGAACTTTGAGTGACATCTCGGGAATACCAGCCGGTGCGAGTGTTGATGTCGGTGTTGTTGACCCCAGCGGCCGAGACGCGAATGAGGACGTCGTTTGGTCCCGGCGTCGGCACGAGTACGTCGGTCCGGTACTCGAGCCGATCGAGGTCGCCGTAGCCGGTCAGGTAGACCGCGGCCATAGTGATGGGAGTGGTCTCGGTCATTGGAGCATCAGTCGTGCCAGTCGAGTGTGGTGCGCATGGCGGTCTCAAAGTCTTCGAACAACATCGACGACTTCACACTGTCGATGAGTTGGGCGTCGCTGCCGACAAGCGTACGGAACGGCATTGAGGGGTCGGTCGCAGCGCGAACGATCGCGTCGGCGACGTCCTGGGGGTCGGGCGCAGGAGCGCTCGGGTCGTGAAGGGCACCGCGAGCATCGCGGAACTGATGCGCACGCTCTTCGAAGATCGAGCCGCTCCACGAGTCGGGCCGAACGATCTTGTCCTGGAACCCGGTGGCAAAGGAGCCGGGCTCGATCAGGTGGACGCGTATACCGGCGGTCGAGACCTCGAAGTGGAGCGACTCGGTCATGCCTTCGAGCCCGAACTTCGACGCCGAGTAGGCTCCTGCGTAGGGCGACCCGACCCGGCCGGCGATACTCGACACGTTAACGATCACTCCGCTACCGCGTTCGCGCCACTCGGGCATCACGGCTCTGATGCAGCGCATCGGTCCGACGACGTTGGTGTCGAGCTGGCGCAGGAGGATCTCATCGGTAAGTTGCTCGACCGCCGACTGAACCTCATAGCCGGCGTTGTTGACGACAACGTCGATCGTTATGGCGTCGTGCAGGGCAGCATCGACCGATTCGGAATCGCAGACGTCGAGGGTGCGGACCTGCAGCGAGAAGCCTTCGGCCTCGGCGAGCAGCGCGTCGGCGTGAGCGGGGTTGCGCATTGTGGCGATGACATCGTGGCCATCGCGCGCAAGGGTGAGCGCAGCGAGTTTGCCAAAGCCGCTATTGCTGCCAGTGATGAGGATCCGAGCCATGTGCGAATCCTGCCATGAGCTAGGGCTGTCAGGGTTAGCGTGCTGGAATGACTCGGCGCGCTTACGACCCCGCGCTCGTCTATGTCCGGGTCATGGGCACCGTCGAGGGCCTCGAGTGGGGCTTCTGGCTGGCGGCGTCGGTGTGGTGGATCGTCATTCTCGATCTCAGCCCACTGCAACTCGTCGCCATGGGTGCAGTGCTGGAGGTATCGGTCCTGGTTTCGGAGACACCGACCGGCGTGGTCGCCGACCTCGTCAGTCGTCGACGATCGATCCTTATTTCGCAGGTGTTGATGGGTCTCGCGTACATCTGGGCCGTTGCGAGTTTCAATTACTGGCTCATCCTTCCTGCGCAAGCCTTGTTCGGTATCGGGTGGACGTTCCGTAGCGGCGCCGACACCGCCTGGGTTACCGATGAGCTCAAGGGGTTGGGCCGTGGCGAGGACGACGAGATCGAGAAGCTCCTCGTCCGAAAACACCGCTTCGGTATCCTCGTCGCGCTGGTGTCGTTATCGGCCACGATGCTGGTCGGCTCACTCACGTCGGTGCGCGCTGTGGCTGTCATCCTCGGCCTGGTCATGATCGCGGTGGGCGGGTACCTGCACCTCGTCATGCGAGAGGATCACTTCACCCCTGGACGCGAGCAGGAGCGCAGGTTTGTCGAGACGCTTCGCGCCGGGCTGAACATCGTTGTGACCCGCCCCCGCTTGCGGGTGCTGGTCGGGGTGATCATCGTCGTCGACATGGGCTCCGAGGTGTTCGATCGGCTCGGCCACAAGTTCTTCCTCGACAACGGTGGATGGGAGGACGACTCGCTAATCGGGCTTGGCGCACTCTTCCTGGTGCTGGCGGTTGCGGGCCTGGCTGTCAACGCGTTGGCCGCCCGTGCGCTCGAGACCGGATCTGGTGTCGCCCGCCTCGCCTCGGTCCTCCTCCTCGTTGCGGCCATCGGTGCCATGATCACGATTTCGACCTCGATGCTGGTGTTCATCGGCGTCGGATTGATGCTGCAGGACAGCACTCGCGAAGCGTTGTGGCCGGTGTTGGAAGGTTGGGCCAACCGCGATGCCCCCAGTGAGGTCCGAGCGACGGTCCATTCGCTGATGGGTCAGGTCACCGCCATGGGCGAACTCGTCGGCGGTATGGCGCTCGGTGCACTCGCGCAGGCGACCTCGATTCGGCTCGTGCTTGCGATTGCTGCGGTGCTGTGGTTTCTCGCGGCCGGCCTCGCCACCCGCGGTTATCAGCGTTAGCTTGCGTGGCAGTTCCACCACCGCGAAGCTGTGATGCCACGCATACTCAATATGGTGATGTGGAGCAACACGGCGAGGTGGGCTCGGGTATCTGAGCGGCTGCCGAACAACCCCAAGTTCGGAATCACTTAGCCGGCTCTCGAAGCGCCGTCGCCGACCGGCGAGGCGTGACGCGCGGAGCTGTTCCCCGACGGCGGATAGCGCGATGATTTGCCCCATGACACTCGGCACGACGGAGTCGCAGATTCGCTACAACGAAGCCGCCATTGCGCACGCAGCCGCGCTTTTCGAACGGCGCATGTATGACTATGCACCTCCGACCGGCGGTGCACCGCCGCTCGAGGAGATGTTGCCGGCGTTCGATCGCACCGCCCTCGGTGTCGCTCGCGAGTACGAAGTGATGGGTGGCCGGCCGGTCACCGTCGAGCTCGAAGCGAGTGCCGCTGCGCACGGCGTCACGTTCGAGCATCTCGGCCTCACGCTTGGCTCCGTGCTTCACGGCATCGACCTTCGGACCACCCCTGGTCCTGAACTCGTGGCGGTTATCCGGGCGGCGCTGCTTGAGCGCAAGGTGATCTTCTTTCGCGATCAGCATCTCAGCCAACAACAGCAAACAGCGTTTGGCCGGTGCTTCGGTGACCTCGATGCTTTTCCGTTTGGCAAGCCTGGCGATGACCCGTTCATCCTCGAGATCATCCACGGCGACCGCAGTCCCGGTACCGAGAACGGCTGGCACACCGACGTCACGTGGATGGAACGGCCCTCGCTCGGCTCGATTGCGCAGATCATCACGGCGCCGCCCTACGGAGGCGACACCCTGTTCGCCGACAGTCATGCAGCGCTGCTAGGCCTGCCCGCGGATGTCCGCGATCAGGTCGAGCATCTCGACACGGTCAACGACTACCGGGTCTTCCTGCTTGGCCGAGGCGGCGAGCCGTTCCCCGATGAAGTCGTCGATTTGCTGAAGGACGACATTCCATTCGGTGTCACGCATCCGCTGGTACGGACCCATCCCGAGACTGGCAAGCAGGCGCTCTACCTTCATGGTGGGTTCATGCATCAGGACCGGCTGATCGATCGCCGAACCGGTGAGCCGATCGGCGAACAGGAGTCGGCGCGAATCACCAGGGGGCTGCTCGCCCAACACGCCCGTCCCGAGTACGGCTGTCGGTTCTCATGGGCCGAGGGCTCGATCGCCTTCTGGGACAATCGCGCCGTTCAGCACTATGCAGCGAGCGACTATTTCCCGCACCGCCGTGTGCTCCGCCGAGTCACAATCGCCGGTGACCGACCGTTCCACTGAGCCGGCTGACGCGCGTACCGGCCCAATTCAGTGACAATGAGATAGCGAGCCGGCGACCGCATTGAGCTGCAGACGCCAGGTGGTGTTGGCTGGGGTGTGGCCGGATAGCGAGGGTAAGTGGCGACGACTCACCGATGCCACAAGACTCGTCCCATGAGCACTCGAATTGTCGCTGACACTCTCATCCCGGGCCGAGGCACTCCGGTTGACGATGGCACGGTGATCATGGAGTTCGGTGAGATCTCCTACGTTGGCCCGACCACCGATGCCCCACCGGCGGTGGGTGATGAGGACTTGGTCGAGGTCGACACCGTTATGCCGGGGCTGTGGGATTGCCACGCCCATTTCGTTGGTCTTCCAATGACCAATCTTGAAGCGATGGGGTCTGCCGACATTGTCGCAGCGTCGGCCCGCGCCGTCGACGACGCCCAACAGTGCGTCAACGCCGGGGTCACGAGCGTGCGTGAGGTCGGGGGTATTGGCATCCGACTCGCCCAGGCGATCACCGAAGGCCGAGACGCTCGGTCCGCAAGCTCCCGCTAGTGGCCAACTGGTCAAGGGCTTCGACGCCGACGTGATCGCGCTCGCCACCAACCCGTTGGATGATCGATCGGTGTGGGGCAACCCCGACTGCGTGACGCACGTCTGGAAGGCAGGGGTCCAGCAGAAGTGACTTGACCCGGGGATGTGATGGATGCGTTAGGGCTTACCCAATCGGCTTTATCTCGGCGGTCGAATAGCCGATGATGACCGGATGCGTTCACCTCGTCCACTGTTGATCGCTCTTGTCCTCGCCGGCTTGCTGGCATGGTCCACCCCGGCGGGCGGAGTCGCCGGTTTCGGTGACGTCGACGGCGATCGGTACTTCACCGCTCCGGTGCAATGGATGGTCGCCGAGGGCATCACCAACGGCACAAGCGACACCTGCTTCTCTCCGGATCTACCCGTGACACGGGGCATGGCCGCTGCGTTCCTGTGGCGTATGAACGGCGAGCCAAATGCAACGCCGCATCCGTTCGACGACGTTATGAAGGACTGGCAGCAGTCTCCGGTGTCGTGGCTGTTCGCCGAGGGCATCACGGTGGGCACGAGCGACACGACCTTCTCGCCGGAGGACACGCTCACCCGCGGGGAGGTCGCAGCGCTGCTGTGGCGTATGAACGGGGAGCCAAATGCAACGCCGCATCCGTTCGACGACGTTATGAAGGACTGGCAGCAGTCTCCGGTGTCGTGGCTGTTCGCCGAGGGCATCACGGTGGGCACGAGCAACACTACGTTCTCGCCGAACCAGCCAGTCACCCGCGCCCAGGTCGCGACCTTCCTGCACCGGGCAGAAGGTTCGCCCGTCATCGCGATTGACCCGGCCTCGCCCGCATGCGGGGTACCTAACCCTGGTGACGGCTTCGACTCGTTGTTCATCGGCCACAGCTTCTTCAAGCCGATGGCTCAAGAAATGGAGGCGCTTGCGCTCCCGGCCGGCTTCGCCGGCCACACCCAGACCGTCGTGTTCTCCGGAGGTGCGACCGGCGCGCCGCAGGGTCTTTGGATCCAAGACGGCAAGCGGAGCGAGATCCAAGCGGTGCTCGACACCGGAAACGTCGAGCTGTTTGGCATGACGTACCACCCGAACCACCCGACACTGGAGGGATACCGGAACTGGCTCAACTATGCGCTCGTCGATAACCCGAACGTGATCGTGTTCATCGCTGTGCCATGGGCGCCCAACCCGGTCGATGTCAGCGCTGCCACCTATGACGCCGGCTACACCGCCGCTTACCCGGGGATCGGATCGGCGGTCATTGATCCGCTGCGGGCCGAGTACCCCGACACGACCTTCTTCGCCATCCCATACGGGTTCGCTGCGGTGGAGCTCTACAACCGTTGGGACGATGGCACATTGACCGACGTGAGTGAGCTCGTGGGCTCCCATGGCAGTGGCGTGTTCCGCGACGATTTCGGTCATGCTGACCTGATCCTCGAGGACCTGGCCAGCCTGGTCTGGCTGCAGGCGATCTACGGCGTCGACCTGGCGACGTTCGATGCCGGGTATCCATGGGCGATCGACCTCAACTCGATTGCCGCAGAGATCCTCGCCGCCCACGACCCCGAGTACGACGCGCCGTGGCGTTAAAGATGTCTGCGGATCGAGTCTGGCGCCGAACCCTCAGCCTTTGCCGAGCAGCTCCGTCACCTGAGCGAGCCACTCGATCGAGTCTCGGGTGATCGGGTCGACGACGAGCTGAACATGGCTTGCTCCCGCCGCGCCGAACGCAGCCAATTGGTCGGTGATCTCGGCCGGTGAGCCAGTGACTGGTTCGACGTTCGACTCGGCGCCGTAGTTGCCCATCTGGCGCCGACCACCTCCTTCGAGCTGCACCAACACGGCACAGGTCGCGTCAACGGTGCCTGGATCGCGCCCGACCGACTCGGCGATCTCGTCGACCGTCGTTTTCTGGGCGGCGAACGCATCGGCCTCGTTGCCGTAGTCGGACCACCAGACGTTCCAGGCATCGACATGAGGGAGCGTGATGCCGAGCATCCGAGGTCCGATCGAACCGACCATCAGCGGCGGGCCGTCGGGGCGAGGTGATCGGGGATGGAGGACACACCGGTCGACGTCGTAGTAGTCGCCGTGGAAATCGATCTCGCCATCGCGAAGGAGCGTGCGGACGATCGTGAATGCCTCCTCGAATCGGCTGACTCGGCGGTCATACGGGAACCCGAAGGCGTCGTACTCTCGCCGGTTCCACCCCGCGCCCAGCCCCAGGATGAGTCGGCCCTCCGAGATTGCGTCCACCGTCGCGGCCTGCTTGGCGAGCATCGGGGGCGCGTGAAAGCTTGTGCTCGCGACGAGCGGGCCGATCTCGACTTGGTCGGTAACAGCGGCGATGGCTGCCAGCGTTGTCCACGCTTCCCAAGGCCCTCGAGCCCCTCTCGGCAAGTCGTAGAGCAGATGGTCACCGACCCAGATCGAGTCAAACCCGGCCGCCTCAGCGGCCCGAGCCATTTCGAGATATTCGGGAAACGAGACTTCCCACTCGACTTCCGGAAGCTGCACACCGATCTTCATGGCCCCACTGTGGCCTACGCGGTCGCCACCTGCGGTGTCGCTACTCTCTATCGAAGGGTGGAGCGCGTGTCGACTGTGCTCAGAGAACGTCGGCGTAGTGGCATCGCGCGACGTCTGGGTGACTACGAAGCCGGATCCTGAGGTTGTTCTCACCGTACGCCGACAAGCCGACGCCTTCGTGTGCGGCGCCGGGGGCGTCGGCGGCGAGAGTTGGTGGAAGGTCGACCGTTTCGAATGGCGAATCGAAGCGCGGGTTGAAGAAGTACGCAATGGAGATGCGGTCGCGATCTACTGGCGGACCCACGACCCGATGCGGGGTCGCTTTGAGGTACCCATTAGTTGCGGTCTCGAGAGTTTCGCCGAGGTTCATCAGATACGCCCCGTCGATACGAGGTGCTTCGACCAACCGGTCGCCGAGTTGCACCTGCAGGCCACCAACGTCGTCTTGCAGGATGAAGGTGAGCAGCCCGCTGTCGGTATGCAAGCCGACTCCTTGGTTTGTGGTGCCGGGTTTGGGAGCCGGGTAGCGGATGATCTTGAGGTGCACATCGGCGTCGGGTACGAAGTCGCCGTCCCAGTGGTGGGGATCAAGTCCGAGTCCGGCGGCGAGCGCCCGCAGCGCGGTCAGCCCGACATCGGTCAGCGCGTCCATCCAGCAGAGCACGGCTGTTCTTAGTGAAGGCAGCGAAGCCGGCCACTGATTGGGGCCGCGCAGGCGACGCCATGCGGGACGCGCGTCGGCGGGGGGAGCGTCCTGCTCCGGCCCGAAGTCGATCTGTTCTCGCCAGTCGGCTCGACCCTTTGTGATCTCGGATCCAAGCAGCGTGTACCCCCGAAAGGCAGCGGACCGTTCGATCGCTATCGCCTCCCGCTCATTGGCCGGAAGCGAAAAGAAGGCTTGCGCGGCTGCGAAGATTTCGTCGTCAAGTGCGCCGTCGACGCCGTGCCCGGTCAGGTAGGCAAAGCCTGGGCCGTGTGCTGCAGCGAGCATGTCGGCGACGAAGCGGGCGGCCCCAGGACCCTTTGGATCGCGCCGGAAGGCGCTCATGTCGAGAATCGGAAGCTCGCTCACCGGATGAGTTTGTCGGGTTGTTGCGAGTGGAGCGAAGTCGCCCGTCATTCGCGGGCGGTGTTCATGGTCGTCAGATCGGTTACTGAGGGGCTGCCGCGTCACTTCTGGCGTGGGGAACGTCTTGGAGATCGAGGTACTGCGTACGCTGCTGGCGCATCGCGAGGCTGGTGGCGCGGTCATGCTCGTCATCTTGCCTACCCATGCTGAGTACACCGACGCAGACGCGACCCGTCAGGCGTTCACGGACGACCCACCAGCCGTGATCCACGGCTGAACAGCTCCGGATCGGTCAGACTGCATCATGGCTTTCGGGCAGAGCGCAGGACCAGCGGCATCACATCGCCAAGTAGCGGAGCTCCTCGGGCTGCTTCAGAACGCCGGGCATGCCGACTTCAAGGACGCTCGCGGACCGCTGGGCTTCAACCAGCGCCAAGCCGCGGGCCGCTTCACCGCCGATGAGGCTGCCGAACTGATCGACCAGCTGCAAGAGGTCGAGCACCAAGCGGCACAGCACGCCGATACCACCGTCCCCGCCGAGCCAACATCTGAAGCGCAGACGAACGTGCAAGCTGAGGCAGCTCGGTCAGGCATGTCGGACGAGGCCCGCGCCGAGATGGAACGAGCGGTGCGGACCGCATCGACCAAGTCGCTTGTTCTCGAGGTCCGCCGCCGCGGGTGGACCGTCACCAAGCCGAAATCGTGACTATGGAGGAAGAACCGATGGCCGAGAATCTCCGATCCCTCGATACGGCTGAGATTGAGGAGCGCCTCGAACAGCTCGACGGCTGGGAGTACCGAGACGGCATGTTGCGCCGCGAATTCGTGTTCCCGAACTTCGTGGAGGCGATCGGCTTCCTGACCCGGGCAGCGATCCACGCCGAACGCCTCAACCACCATCCCGACTGGTCGAACCTCTACAACACGGTGCGAGTGGCGTTGGAGACGCACGACGTGGGCGGCATCAGTCATCTCGACTTCGACCTGGCAATGACGATGAATGAGCTTGCATCGACCTGACATTCCGGACGGAGACGTTGGGCCCGGGATCTCGCTTGGCGCGCGTCGCGAGCCGGGAGGTGTCGTAGGGCAATGGGTTGCACGTGGTGAGCGCGATTCCGCGCTCTCAGTAGACGGCCGTGCTGGCCGCTCTCAAATTCCCCTGCGCTTGCCAGGTGCGGCAAAGTGGCCCGATGGAGACAGGCGTCGCGATCATTGGACTTGGGATCATGGGCACCCGGATGCTGGGCAGCCTCACCGCAAGCGACGCGTTCAGCCCGATCGCTGCCTGGGATCCGAGCGAGGCAGCACGCGCAGCAGCCGCAACGGCCTTCCCTGACCTGGAAATTGCATCAGACGCAGCGTCGGCGATTGCGACGCCGGGCGTCGACGTCGTCTACATCGCATGTCCACCGGCCGCCCACGTCGAGTACGCGGTGATGGCGGCCGATGCCGGCAAGGCGATCTACTGCGAGAAGCCACTTGCCGTTGACCTAGCCGAGGCCGAGCAACTGGTCGATCTCGTTGCGAGCCGTGGCCTCGTCAACGCGGTCAACTTCCCGTTCGGCGCCGCTCGCTCGGTCGACTTCATCGAGGCGCAACTTGCACGCGGCGCGCTCGGCGACATTGTCGGTGTCGACCTGCGACTACATTTTGTGCCCTGGCCCCGGGCCTGGCAGCAGGACGCAACCTGGCTCAGCGAGCGAGCCGAAGGTGGCTTCCTGCGCGAGGTGGGTTCACATTTCATTTTCCTCACCGAGAAACTGTTCGGCTCGGCCGCACTGGTTGAGTCGTCGGTCACGTATCCGGACGACAACACCTCGTGCGAGACGCACTTCTCCGCGCAACTCGACTGCTCGGGCATCCCAGTCTCGCTGACCGGCACCTCGTTCGGTGTCGGCCCCGACATCGTCGAGTTCGTGATCTGGGGCTCGGAACGGTCGATCAAGCTCGACAACTGGGCGGAGGTGTCGATCGCATCGGGCGGCGGCTGGGATGTTCAGGAGATCTTCGGGCCGGATCCGCGTCGCGAGAACAACACCCGCTTCTTCGGGGATCTCGCCGCCTTACTCACCGGTCGCCCGAGCTCGGTCGCGTCGTTCGCAGAGGCCCTGTCGGTGCAGCGGATCGTCGAAGCGGTGTTGGAATAGGGCCGTGGCGATGCTTCACCCGGCGTGGTGCCGATGCCGGTTTCAATCGGCCTGGGGCGGGCCGTCGTTGGCGAGCTCACGGAATCGTGCCGCAACCGGTCGGGCACGCCGTTCGGTGTCGAAGAGCCCAACTTCGGTGACTGCGCCACTCGGTTCGATCAGCGCGGTCTGCCAGTCGAACTGATCCCCTCGGCTGTACCAACACAAGCCGCGGGCGGGCCGCCCCTTCGCCCGAAGTCGTCCCAGAGTCTGTGCGAACTCGTTGAGCCAGGGAATCTGGTCTTCGAGTGGAAGGGTCAGGTTTGAGGTCTCTGCGATCCAGAACGGGTGGCCGTATCGATCGTGCCAGCATTCGATCTCGTCGGAGGCGAGCTCGATCAGCTCGGTTCGAGTCCAGTCGGGCCGTTCGCCCCCAACTGCTGTGACCGAGATCGGGTAGATATCCAGGCCAGCGACGAGTCGGTCAGTCGGGGTGAGTGCCTGGATGCGGGCGAGCTGGGTCGGTTCGACGAGGTCAAAGTAGCCGGGTACACCCGGTTCGATACCAAAGTGGAGATCCCACACGAGCCATCCGAGTGCACGCTGGCGTTGGGTCTCAGCCTGGACCTCGGGTGAATTCTGCACGGCAACAGGGATGTCGAATCCTTCGGAGCCGATCCACCATCCGCTGCGATCGGCGCGAATGAGTTCGACGGCTTCGAGGTTCGCCTGTACGACGTTGGCCAGCGCCTGGGCATGATCCTCGGCTGTGGCGACCATGTCGTTCCAGACGCCAAAGCGGGCCGAGAGCCGAGCTGTGATCCCGGGCTCGTTGACCGGCGTGAACCACATGGGTGAGCGGTACCGCTCCAGGAAGGCGGCGACGTACTCGATGAACCGGTCGACCCACATGCGTTCAACAAAACCGCCACAGTGATCAGGCAATCCGAAGTGGAGGAGCTCGACGATCGACTCGAGCCCGGCGTTTTCGCATGCCGCAAACGCTCGATCCCACCCGGACCAGTCGTATACACCCGGTTCCGGCTCTGCGAGCCGCCATGGCGTTCCGTATCGGACAACCTTGACACCGAGGTCGGCGATTGAGGTGAGGTCCTCGGCCACGTGCTGGTCGTGTCCGGAGGCTGCGAATTGATCCTGGCGGTACCGCTCGCCTTGGCGCATGACAATCGGGTCGGACCCTTCTTCACCGATCGACCACACGAAGTCGGAAAACGTTGGGTCTTCTGGCACGGGCGAAGACTAGATCAATGTCTGCGGGGTCCTCGCTGGCGGCACGCTCTGTGGGTCAGGCAGAGGTTCGGGCTGGTTTGATGAAGACGTTTAACGGGACGCATTTTCGGCCGGTGTGGCCAGGGTCATAGGGTGAAGAGGTGTACCGAAGGGTCATTCGCAAAAAAAAAGAGCCGGGCTCGACTGATGTGGCTGCGCCTGAGTGGCTGCCGGACCCTCCCGTCGCTGTAAAGGAGACAGGCGCAACGCTGGGGGCGTTTCATGCTGGGTTGGGTTCTCCCAGCTCGGATTTGGTTGGTGAGCGATCGGCTAGGGAGCGAGATCAGGGCCAGTTTCGTCAGGGGCGCGCAGACGCAGTGAGGGTGGCGGCGCTGGGTTTGCAGGCGAAGCTCTCGATAGGCGGAACTGATGATCCCGCCGAACGAGAAGCGGATGATGTTGCCGCTGAGGTGGTGTCTCGTATTCGTCGGAACGAGTCAGGGGTGGAGGCGGTCGGTGTTGATTTTCCTCCGGCCGAGCGTGTTCAGCGGCGCGTTGTTGCACGGTCGATGACAGGCACAGTTCGCCGTGACGGTGATGAAACGGTGGGGCCTGAGTCGGCCACGGCGCCAGACTTCAGCCAACCCATAACGGCTGGGCAGGTCCAAGCTTTTCCGCTTCAAGCGGCGCAGCAGATGAAAAACAACGACAACATCTGCAAGAACATTCATAAGACGGCGTTCGCATCGAGTTGGGTCAGAGCGAAGCATGCCCTTATTGGCGACCCCGAAACGGAGAAGGTCATGGAGCAACTTCTAGTTTTTCGGCAGCGCTCTCATGACCGTGTGTTCGCCAAGACAATGGTGGAGATAGAAACGACGCAGGACGAGGAGGGAGGGCTCACGTCTGCCTCGGCAGCTGGCTCGCAGACTCTGTCCAGCGACATCGATGCCAATCTCAAGGGCAGATCCACGGAAGACGCCGTGGCGACCTTCAACCGCATCTTCAGCGATGTCGAGGGTTGGGATATGGAGTCGGGTGTGGTGTTCGACATCAACGTCTATGCGCTTGATTTCATGCATGGGACCACCGACGCAGGAGGCCAAGGGCTTCAAGCGGTGGGTGAGGGCGTCCGAGAGGGGGCGACAGCCGGGGGCGTAGCGTCTTCGATGAATGCTGACGCCGATGTGGTGGGCGCTGACCTCATGGAGCAGCGCTCTTGGGCGCTGGTAAAGGTTCGCCAGTACACAACCCTGTCGGAATGGCAGGGGCAACTTGATGCTTCAGGAACGCCCCGTGACCTTTCCACCATGGCCCAAGCCCGTCACCTTGCCTACTACCGCGAGGTCACCAACAAGATGGCTGCCCTGTCGGGGGTGGACATCGACAGCCTCGGTGCGGACACGCGTCTGTTGGTGAACGAACCGAGCGAGATCCTCACGCCGCAGGCCAGTCTCGAAAAGGTTGCTGCAGCATTGGTCGCGGGTCAGGTAGACGCAGATGTGAAAGAGGAGCAGCTCATGTTGTCCTCCGCCAACCGCATTTACGAGCAGAAACTGACCGAAGTCGCCCAGATCCGCAAGGACCTGGAAGGTGCACTCGAGGGCCACGAGATAGCTGGGAGAGGCTTGGTCGGAACCGAGATCGCTGATGCCGAGCGAAATGTCGAGATCCACCTCACTTTGCTGCGGGACAAGATTTCTGAAGGCAACTTGTTCGCCAACGAGGCATACCTGACTGATGGCGCAGTGAACCACGCGGTTCAGGGTCTCCAGATCGGAAATGCGATCCGTCAGAACGCAGCGCAGGGCGGTGATGCGATCACCGAGAACATGGCGGATGCACTGAAAGAGATCCATCGGCATGGAAAGAACGGTTCGCTTGGCGAAGCAGCCTTCAAATGCGGCAAATACCTCTTTCGGCTTGCTGACGCCGCCAGGAACGCTGGGATCAGCGACGTCCTAGTGATCAAGATGTATGCCTTGGGTGACGAGATCTCTAATCGGATCAAGAAGACGGACTATTCCAAACCCGGGGTACCACAACCCGAAGGTGAAGGAGATCCCCACGAATGTGCTTCGGCCGCAGCAGTTGGTGACCAGTTCGGCATGGACGTTACGACGCCAGAACTTCTCGCAAAGAAGGTGCAGGAAGTCGGTGCACTTGCCATGTCGAAGATCTCCGCTATGGACAGCGCTTCGCTTGGGTCTCCTGTAAGCAAGCCTGGAAAGTGATGACCGTTCCCGCTCACGCTGAAGTGCGGTGAAGTCTGGGGGGCGTGGACATCCCGAGCCCGCTTGTCTCGGCGTGGTCGTTTCACAGCGGTCCGCCGGCGTCATCTGACGACGGTGAGTGTTGGGTCGGCGCGTGGTTCTAGGTAGGCCAGCGGTTGATTCTGGTTACGTGGGGACTTCCGGCAGCGGGCGGGCTCGTTACGGGTTCGATATCAGACAAATCGCTCCAGCGGTGCTCGAGAATTCTTCGGGCTGAAATCCAGGAGGCCACCACCGAGTCTTCAGGTGTCGAGGTAGTGAGCAAGCCGATCGATGAGATGGTCGCCTGCGATCGCATCCACGTCGAGATGGGTGACGATCCGCAGACGACGTTCGCCGAACTTGCCTACCACCAGACCGTCTTCCCGCAAGTCGGGGACCAGCTGCGCCGCCGAGGGCGCGGCCTGAGCAATATCGAAGATGACGATGTTGGTCTCTACCGGCAGCACGCGCTCCACAAGCGCCATGTCGCTAACCCTTGCACCCAGGTCTGTTGCGAGCGCGTGGTCCTCTGCCAACCGGTCGACGTGGTGGTCCAACGCATAGATGCACATTGATGCAGCGATTCCCGATTGTCGCATTGCGCCCCCAAGCCGCTGCTTGACCCTCCACGCCTTGGTGATGAACTCCTCTGAACCGGCAAGAACGGCGCCAACCGGTGCACCAAGACCTTTTGTGAAATCGATCCACACTGAATCGAATCCCACTGTGTGGGTCTCGGCAGCAATCCCACTCTTCACGGCGGCATTCATAAGCCGGGCGCCGTCCATGTGCGCTTTGAGCCCGGCGGCGGTCGCTTCGGCGGCTATCGCCCGAAGCTTCTCAGGCGCCCAGACCGCGCCGCCACCCATGTTCGCGGTCTGTTCGACGCACACGAGAGCGCTTGTGGGGGCATGGCGTGAACCCGGCCGCACAGCTTTTCTCAACTGATCTGGCTCGAACCTGCCGTGGTCGCCGTCGATTGCACTGATCATGACGGAGCTGATCGCGGCGGGGCCTCCAGTCTCGAAATTGATGATGTGGCTGGACCGCTCGCAGATGACTTCATCACCGGGAT